>JAEUHG010000003.1 GCA_016795425.1 Verrucomicrobiales bacterium | reverse complement strand
GGGGGTCGATTGTCGGGGAGAACGGCAGTTACGTGAACGTTGGTTCATTGCGGATGAACGGGACCCGGGTAGGGGGCAACGTGACCTTCAAGAGTGATGTGTCGATCGGAAGGGACATCAAGGCCAAGAACCTGAGCACCGTGATCATTGGTGGCGCAGAACTCTGACCACCAAGGGCCGGTTGCTCGATGGAACGACCGAAGAACAGCGATTGCCGCAGTGCCGGGGCGCCGTTTTCTTAGAGCGGCGCCCCTACCTGCTGGCGCTCCGAGGGTGTAACCCGAACAACGACGCGAGGGGAAGGCCGACGTTGGGGTGTCGGCAGAGGGTCACGCGGCCAGGGTTAGGTGAGACGTTCGTGGCATCGAAGGTACTACGACCGAACGAATATTGAGGTTTGGGCTTAAGCCGGGGCTAAGGCAACCGTTGTACGAGTTGGCTTGCCTGCATCTCACCGGCGGCCAATGCATCTTCATGAAGCGCCTATTGACCATTCTTGCGGCCGTCGTTCTCGTTCACTCTCCGGTGTCGGCAGCGGTTCTGTATTACAACCTCACCGCGACGGGTGACCAAGGAACCACGGGCACAGGGAGTTTTTCCTTCGATGATGGGGTCATCGATGCGGACTACTCGGATCCCAGTGCCTCCGGGGATTTCCTGAGCTTCAATGTGACCCTCCAAGTGGCGAATGGCGCTCCGTCAACGACGGTCTTTGATCTCACTACGGTTGGCCCCGAGTTGTTCGTGATGGTGCGTAGCGGTGGCGTCATCAGCGATTTCAATCCGGGTGGATCGAATGATGACGGCTATTCGCTGAGCCCATTTTCTCAGAATTCCGCCTTGCTCTCCGGCAATTCGGTGAATGAGACCATCAGTTGGAGCTATTCGCCCGTTCCCGAACCCGAGACCTATGCCGCATGGGTGGGCGCTGGTTTGGCCTGCTTCGCCGTCGTTCGTCGGATTCGGACCAAGTCCAATTCGGTAAAGGCGCCCTAGTCGTCGCGCAAAGGCCGGCCGAATCCGAGGAGTCGGATGGACCGGTCGTTCAACCGGCCGGGGTGGTCAGGGGGATAGGGCGCAACCTCTTAGCCCGGTGGCGACCAACGACCGGGTCAAGCTCCGTCTGGAATCTCGGGTTCGACCAACTGGGCCAGCATGGCGAGCGATTCCTGCCACCCCAGGTAGCAGGCTTCCACCGGGATCATGGCCGGAATGCCTTCCTGGGTAATGTGCAGTTCGGTGCCGCAAAAGACCGGACGAAGCCGCACGGTCGTCAACATCTCCCCGGGCAGATTGGCATCTTCGAATCGATCCGTATATCGGAGGCACTCGTTCGGCGTGAGCTCCAGGTAAGTGCCACCGAAGGAATGGCTCTTTCCGGTGGAGAAGTTGGTGAACGACATGCGGTAGCTTCCTCCGACCCGCGCGTCCATCTGGTGGACCTTCCCCGTGAACCCGTGGGGCGGCAACCACTTGACCATGGCATCCGAATCGATGAACGCGCGATAGACGCGTTCGGGTTTGGCACGAAGAACTCGGTGAAGCCGGACGGTGTTGGTGGCGGTTGTGGTCATGGGGATCTTTATTTTCGTGTCTTCTATGACGAACGAAGGCCGGTGCGCAGGACATCCTGTCTGCGGTTGTGGAGACCTTCAAACCGGCAATGCGGTTGAGGTGCAGTTTGGGAATTGCGTACCGCCTCGGCGGGCCAAAGCGGGTGGAAACAAGACGCCGCCGACGGTCAGTGCGGCGGTGAATCGGTTCAGTTTCCTGGACGCACTCGTTGTAAGCGGGTGATGGCTTCGGCCACCGCGCGACGGTGGCGACGAATCGGATCGGGCGTGGTGGTGAAGTCCGTCAGATCGCGGGAGATGGACACTGGAACGAGGAGCAACTCGCGCGCCTGTTTCAAGGAGGCGGCTTCTTTGAAATCGGCGTGTGCACCGGTTCGTTCCACTTCCTGTTGGAGCAGCCAGAGGTATTCGTAGTCTTCCATCCCGTCTCGAAGGTTCTCCCAACGGATCGAGTTGATCGGCGCATCACGGATCGGATCATCGGTGGAGGTGGATGGCAGCGGATTCGGCCGGGGTGGATAAAGGAAGCGTCCATCCCCGTTGCCCCAAGGTGCCTGGTGTCCGACCGGGTAACCGTACCCGCTCACCCAGCTCATCGGGTCCTGCCAAGGGTCTTGGCGATTGGGTTCAGGATACACCAAGGGACTGTTCCAGTAGATGGTGGCCCAGACGAGCAGCCCGGTGACACCGTATTGCCAGGATTGCCAGGGCCAAAGCCGCAGTTCGGTTCCCGGATGATCGATGAATTCCGTGACATACGGGGCCTTGGGCGCGGTGCAGATGTACCACCAGACCTCCTCGCCCGCCTCCCGCCGCGCTTTGACCGCCTCGGGAGTCCATTCCGGCGTCAATCCGCACCAGATGTCGACATGACCGATGAGGGCGGGCTCAGGTTGTTCGGTCAGCATTCGTCGGATGCGCGGCGCCGCGTCCTTCAATCGCTTCATACCCGCAACCACGAACTCGTAGTCCTTGGGATCCGGTTCGTCGAACCAGTAGGTGAACGCCTTTGACAGCCATCCGTACTGGTCCAGGTGGCGTTCTATCTGACCGAGATAATCGCGGAACAAGCGGGCGTGCTCCGGCGTGCCTTCTTCGTGCCCTTCCAGGTTGCCGAGATGACGGGAGTGGAAGGTGCCCCCGCCCATGCCGCGCAGGGGCAATTGGAATGTGTTGAATTGGCCGTCACCCAACCAACGCTTGGCGGCCGCGTCGAAGGCGGCGAAATCAACGCGGGCCACTTTGTCGGTTGCGCCCGGCGGCGTTTCGAACCGCACCGAGATCGGGGCGTAGTCGTAGAAGGAATACGGACTGATCCGGTGCTCCGCGAAGTTCTGCAGGTATTTCTCGTACACGGCGATGCGATCCTCTTGCCGGGACAACCGGTGAAACTGTTCGATCGACTCTTTACCCAGCCCAAAGGCGGATCGCAGGTGCGTGACTTTGGGGAGTTCGAAATCAAAGACGGTCACCTCCACGGGAACGCGAACTGTCGCCAGGCCGGTCTGCAGCGTGACTTCGAGCCGGGCCACGCCCGCGGGTGCCTTGCGCCCGCAACGGATCGTTAACCAAAGCGGCTGATTCTCCCGTGCACCCAGAGGCAGCGGGGTGCGCAACGGCGGAAGTGGATCCGGATACCAACCGCGAACGCAGGAGCTATCGGTCGGGCGTGTGACATGGACGTACCCGACTTCTTCGAGGCGCGCTTCCAGTCCTTCGACAGTCCGTCCTTGGTCGTCATGAAACGGACCCACATGTGCGCTGAGCAGTTGAGTTGCCCTGTCGGGGTTGAGAACTACCTGCGCCGCTTCGTCTTCGCCGCGGGCCAATTCGATACGGATGGCCGCGGGATTGCGGTTCCCGCCGGCATCCAGCGCGGGTACCGGTCGACGGCGGCCGACTTTATGCATGCTGTCGCACCACCATGCGGCAAGGTCGTTCGTCCTCGCGATGATCTCACCGTAATGGGAGTCATCGAGGATTCCACTGCGAACCTGGGTCGCCGCCACCGCCAGCGGCTGACTGTCGGTGGTTGCCACGGTGAGTTGCAGCCGATGATCCCCCGGACCAGGCAGTTCGGGACCGGGGATCCCGAGCCAGTCGGATCTTCCGGGAGGCAATCGACGTTCGATGGGTGGACCTTTGTCATTGCCGGTTTCTTCACGGGTGATGAAGACCGTGACAGGGCGCGATTCACCGGATCGATTGTCCAAACGAATGCGGGCGTTCACGCGGCCGGCGACCTCGTCGATGCCGAACGCGGCGACTTCCAGTCCGAGTTGCGTATGGGCTCCGTGGATTTCCACGAACCGGGTCGCGCCTTCGAGGTCGGGTGCTTTGCCGGACAGCGACGCTTCGTAGGCGAGGGTGTCCACTTGGAATCCGGATCCCTGGTCCGCTTGTCGCAACCGGAGCAGGATCGTCTCAGTCGGAAAAAGACTGGCCGGCAGCTGGAACCGGGCAGTCCGGTTTCGGCCATCGAGGCGGCCGAGCTCGATCCATTCCGTGACCGGAGCGCGCGCTGTTTCGATGGCGAGCGTGCCGCCGGTGTGATGGTTGATGGCGAGGCGGACAGTCGCCTTCGTTTGAACCGCGGAGCCGGGGCCCAATTGGTAGACGACTTCGGCTCCCGGTTGAAAGAGCCAGCGGTTGGAATTAAACCCGGCGCGGTTGGTGGCCAGAGTTCGGTGCGCGTTGGCACCTTCCCAGCCGAAGTCGGGTTCGAAACGATAGACACTGTCGCGAATGCTTTCCGCTTCACCCAACTCAATGTGCCTGTCCTTCGCTGCGACATGGAGCGCGACCGCGGGAAACAGCCGTGCCTGCTCAAATTTCAGCGCCCCGCGCACGTGCCATTGGCCGAGGCGCACAAAGTCGGGTCCAGCGTCCGCGGGATGGACAAAAGCGAAGGACTCCTCGCGGGGTTGGAGCCCGAGAGGAAAGTCGCGGTTCACCCGGGAGGTGCCTGCCACCGCGGTCCCTCCGGTAGCCGTCTCGGCACGGCGACCGCGAACGTGCAATCGGTAGAGGCCTGCGGGTTGAAGGGGCAAGGGCGAAGTCCGCCAGGCACCGGCGTTTTCGCCGTCGCCGTGTATCCAAAAGCCCGAGCGTTCGGCGGGCACTCCCCAACCCGCGCGTTCAGGATCGCCCTCGCGAACCGTCCAATGGCCCGGCCCGTTGTCCTGCGGATCGAGGTTCGGATTGGGGATGAGGTTCTGGGCTGGCGCGGAAGAGAGACCCACCAGCAGCCCTGTCAGCAGCGTCCACCGGCACTGTCGTGCAAGCGTTGCCATCCCAACCTTGAGCATGACGTGACACTGCTTCGAGCCCGAGGAAAGGCCAAGAGTCGTGGGAGGAAAGGGCGAACTTGATGTCGCGACTGGAGACCGGAACCGAGCGGAAACGGAGTCGCGTCGAACCGCCACACCTTCAGCGTGGCCAGTATCCCTCATTTGACCCGAGTCCCAGGTCGTTGCCCTGGGCTGGGCTATCGGCACGCCGTTGGCGTGTCAGAATTGACCATCTCCGGACCCAGGCCTTGCGGTCTGGGTTGAGGGAAGACGGCCCCTTGGCTCATTTCCTGGCGGGCTTGGGTCGGATGCCATCGATCAGGGGTGATGCAATCGGAAGAACCCGTTGGCTCCGGGATCTCGCGCGACTTGGGCGCGACGCGAACGCTGAAAGGTTGGGCGACCCTCAACACGCCGCCAACCGTCGGCTCCTTCGGCATCGGACGATTGCTCGAGAACCCAATCGTTGTTGGCGGCGGGCCATTCGATACGCCAGCCGCCGGTCTCGGCGGCCGAGATTGCGAGGCGAGGCCAGGCGGTCCAGATCCCGCGCACGATCCAGGCCGAGTCATGCGCCTCGAGGCTGGAGGTGTCGTACCCGCCGAAATACCAGGCCGTGCCGTACTCTTCCGGGAATGGCGAAGCCACGATGGTGCGAATACCGCGGGTTCCCAGGGTTGAGGCCGGAGTTGCCGAGAGCGTGGTTTCCAGGATCTCGTAAGTTGCGTCGCGGTGACGAATGAGGCAGACGGATCCTTCCAGGGGAAGACTCAGAGCCGGGGCGTCGATCCACAGTCCCACCAGATGAACCTCTTCGCCGGTGACGGGATCCACGGCGGGCGCAAAATTGTGATAGGCCAGGGTGACGCTGGCGCCGCGCAGGCGGTCGTCGTTCCAGTGCCGCGCCAGAAAATCGCGCACATCGAGTTCCACGGTGACTTGGTGGCCCCGGCTCGGATCCGGGTGACGGTCGATGCGTTCGATGACCCCCGGCCAGGCGCGCGCCGCCAGCAGGACCTGCCGGCTGTCGCCGTGGGGTTCGGGCACGGCGGTGAGGCCTCGCAAGAGCCAGCGGTCTTCGGGAGGACCCGCGAGATCAGCCGGATGAGGCCACTGATGGACCAGACTCCAGGTTCCGTTGGTGTCGATGCGCACGTAGAGGCCGCCGTCCACTGGACCGCCCGCCACGGTTTGCCGGAGTCCGGTTGCGGCGTAGAGTCGGCCGTTGCATTCGGCGAATCCGACCACGGGACCGGCGTTGGTGAGTTCTGCCCGATCGGAAAACCAGCGCAGCCGGCTGGTCATCTGCGGATCGTAGCCGCCCCGATAGATTTCGCCGTTCGACAATCCGGCATAGGCGTAGTGCGTGCCATCGCCGCCGTCGCGGTGGCTGCCAAAGGCGAGCGCGTCCGCCGGCGTGTCGGTAGTGGCGATGTGTGAATCCTCCCAGAGAGCCGGGGGCTCATCGCGACGAATGCGTGCGGTGGCCTGGCGCGAACCCACGAGGCCGACATCGCTGAGTCCTGCGACCAGCAGGGTAACCGGGCCCTCGCGGATCGGGTCGCCGCCGACGCGCGTTTCGAAGGTGAGTTCGGTGAGCGTTTCAACCCGCAGATGGTCGCGGAAGATCGCGGGACTCGCTGGATCAACACGCCAGGTGCTGTTGGCGGACTCTTTGATCAGGATCTGGGCTCCCGTCCATTCAGGGCGCGCATTGGCAAGTTCGGGAGGTGTGCGCGGAACAGGCGCATTGCCGCGGCTGCCCTGTGCCGCATAGAGGCGTCCCTGATGTGCGACCAGCGCCAGGGTTTCGGTGGTGTGGATGAGCTGACCGTTGGCGTCATTCGTGCCTGAGACGAAGGACGGTTCGAATTGGAGTTGGGCGAAACCGGAGGGTTCGCCACGCAATTCTGGACCCTGGATGCCTGTGGCTGCGAGGTGGAGTTGCACGGCATTGGTGCCGGCTTCACGAGTGTAGTAGCAGCGCAGTTCGTCGCGACCGACCATGAGGTGGGGATCAGTGCGGATCGCCGGCAGCCCGGAACCGCCGCCTTCGTCCAAGCGACGAAGGATGTGGAAGTTCTGATCAGTTCCCAGGGCCAACAGCCAGATCTCCGAATCCCGAATCGGGCCGGGGTAGTTGGAATCGTCGGCGACGCAGACAAAGTAGCTGGAACCGTTGAATCCGTGAGGTCCGGGAAGAGGTTCCAGTGTGTGCAAACGGCGGGGCGGCCTGTCGGTGGGTTGTCGGAATATCGTCTCGCGCGTCAGCAGCCCTCCTGGACGGTCGTGACGGTCGCGATAGATCGCCAGCGCGAGGCCGTCCACGATCGTCGCCAGGCAAAGTTCGCCGTCATATTCCGGTGCCAGAAAACCCCAGGGCTCGGATTTATTTCCTTCATCGTCCGTCAGGTACTGGAGCGCGCCGGTCAGGGTATTGAGCCGGGCGATCTGATTCGGAACGACCACCTCCCCGTGTGGATTCGCCGGGTACACGAGGTCGGTGCCGTTCGGCAACCAATGTGTGTCTGCGAAACCGCCCACGCGTTCGGGCAGGGGGGAGAAGGCCAACGCCGAGGTTTCGTCGGCCCACCCGGCAGTGAAGTTCGGCGAGGTGCCGACGCCGAAAGCGAGCCGGACCACATTCTGATCCGAGGCAATCGTGGGCGTCACCCCGACGCGCGACGCCGCGGGGTCTTGCGTAAGAGCGGTGAGAGGCGTGGTGGAGTTGACGGGATCCAAAGGACCGGCGCGCCAGATCTGAACCGGGTTGGGGGATTCCGCCTTGGTGTAATAGAGGGACAATCCGCTGGTGGATTCGCCCCAACGAAGCGCGGGGGCATCGGGAAGTCCCGGAGCCAATCCGGTATCGACTTCGTGATCGCGGCCGTCCGCCAGGGCGAACCAGCCGGTCACGGGATCCAGCGACCCTCGCCAGAGGCGCGCGTCCTGGTCCAAAAAGGCGACCTGGTCGCCCTCGGGGCTGAACTGCGGATCAAGATAGGAGAATCCTGTCGCTCCGATGCGAAGGTCTTCGCGGACATACTCCGGGGTCTCGAATTCGAGGTCATCCACGGCCCAGCGCGGGCGTTCGGTCTCGGCGCTCCATGCGTGGTACGCGGCCACCAACCGCTGCACCACCTCCGGTCGAGCGCTGGCAAGGTCCGTCGTTTCGCCGATATCGGTCGAAAGATCGTAGAGTTCCCAGTTCAGTTGGATGCCGGCCTTGACCAGCTTCCATGGGCCTTCACGCACCGCTCGAATGCCGTCGAGCACATCGCCACCCTGGCTGAGGCCGTCGGTTTCGATTCGCCAGAACAGGATGGGATGGGGTGTGCCGAGGGCCGTGTTGCAGATGTAGGGCAATAGATCGACTCCGTCCAGATGCCACGCGTCCGGAATCGGGGCCTGAACCGCACCGTAGGCGGTCGGCAGGATGTCCAAGGTGCTCACCGGGAAGTCGAGGACACGGTTGGTGGGGAGGTGTCCGAGCCATTGCATGATGAAGGGAACGCGGATCCCGCCTTCGTAGACTTCGGTTTTGCCGCCGCGCAGTGGACGGTTCACGGAGCCGAGTTGCACCGTGCCCCCGTTGTCGCTGGTGAAGAAGATGAGCGTGTTGGTCTCCAGGTGGTACTGCCGCAGAGTGGCCAGGAGAGCGCCCACGGCATCATCCAATCCCATCAACACCGGAGCAATGTCCCGTCGACGCGGGTCGGGCAGGTTCAACGCCGCCGCCCGGTCAAGCAGTTGGGGGGTGGCTTGGAGCGGGAAGTGAATGGCGTTGAAGGGAGCGTAAAGGAGGAAGGGTTGGTTGGTGTGTTGTCGGATAAAGCGGACGCACTCACGGGCGAAGGCGGTGGTGAGGTAATTGGTTTCCACCAGCGGAACCGTGCCGCGCAGGATGGGATCATGCTGCTCAGCCAACGGCTCGCCCGAGTCGAAGTAGTCGTGATGACTCTCGATGAATCCGAAGTAGTCATCGAAGCCGCGCTGTTGGGGGTGGAACTCAGGCATTCCGCCCAGGTGCGATTTGCCGACCCATCCCGTGGCATAATTCAGAAGTTTGAAGCGATCGCCCAAGGTGGACTCGGTCACTGGCAATCCGAAATGCGGATCCCGTTCCAGGCTGATGCCCGGGTTGGTTTCGTGTCCGAAGCGTTGTTGGTATCGCGCGGTCATGAACCCGGCTCGCGACGGACTGCAGACGGGGGCGGTGACGTAGGCACTGGTGAATCGAACACCGTTCGTCGCCAGCGAATCGATGTGCGGTGTGGGTATATCCCGCGACCCGTAACACCCCAGATCCCCGAATCCGAGGTCATCCGCCATGATGACAATGACGTTGGGTCGGGCGCGGCTGCTGGCCGGCGGAGTGGGGCAGGGAATGGGAGCGCCCTCGATCGTCAACGCGTAGTCTTCCACTTCCCCGTCGTCCGCCGGACCGGTTGGGGCGAGTCCGCCAGCGAGGCTAAGGCGAAAGCGGGCGTAGGCCGTGCCCGGAACGGCGGTGGCGGGAATGAGCACCGGGATCCCGGTAATTCCTTCGGTGAGTAGGATTGAATGGGCGATGCGTTCTTCGGGTTCGTCCCAGGCGGCGTTGCCGTTGAAATCGATCCAGGCGTCCAATCGACCGGCCCGCGAGGCCTGGATGCGAAACGTCGTGGTTTGACCCGGAACCAGCGGTTGCACCGGAAAGACGCCGTCGTCGTCGGCCACACCGACCGTGTTGTCATCCGACGAACTGTCCGTTTCGAGATCCCGGCGTGGACCCAGAATCAACGGCGACGCGCGATGGCGTGCGCCATCTTGCGCGAGGGTGGTCGGAAATGATCCAGGCGCGTCGCCGAAGTCCGAAGCCTCGATGTCCGACGCGATGAGCACGCGGGCATCCTCCACCTCGCCGATCCCGGCCCCGCCATCCGGTGGCAGGTGCCCTGCAGCACTGAAGCGGACTCGCGCGAAAGTGAGTCCGTTGGGCAGCGGACTCGACAGCGTGAGCGGCAGGAGGTTCAAACCGGCGTTCAGCAGGGTTGCATCGAAAACCTTCTCGGTCGCGTTGTCCCAGCGCCCGTCTCGATCCAGGTCGATCCAACCGTCCAATCGACCGACCGCCGAGGCGGTCACGCGGACGACATTTGTGCGTCCAGCTTCCAAGGTCGCGGGCCATTGCACCCCATCCTCGTCGCCGACAGTCGAGAGGTCATCGCCGTCCGATGCCGGGGTGGGCTGGCCATTGGACTCCGCATCCACGGCCGCGCCCAACCGGAACGCAGGCCGCGCGACATGCCAGGCGCCGTGGTCGGCGAGCAGGACCGGATAGATCCCGGGGGCGTCCCCGAAATCCACGGCTTCGGGTAGCAACACGCGGTAGTCGACGGATTTCTCCTCAATCGATCCGGCGCCATCGGTCACCCGCACCTGAATCCTGGTGGTGCCCAATTCATAGGCCGCCTGGAGGTCGATGGTTCGTCCAAACGAAGTTCCAGTCACCGCGGAGTTGGCAATCAACGCCGGGTTCTCGGGGATCAGGCGGACGATAAGATCAGTCACTGCATCATCCACGTCGGCAACTCGGACGGTGAGCCGGGTGTTCTCGCCGGCAACGCTTTGGAAGGATGTCCCCGACACCAGATCGAGGACAGGGGAGTCGTTGACGGGATTTACGTGGACGTCGAATTCATCTGTCGCCGAAGCGCCAGTTGGATCGGAGACTTGGACGCGAAGAGTGGCGGTGCCGCTTTGGTTGCGGGTCGGAATGATGATCAGCGTGCGTTCCGCGCCGATGCCGGTTAGGGAGAGACCGCCTTCGACGAGTGCGCCATTGCTGACTGGGGTGACTCGGATCTGCAGCAGCCCGCCGGCGGTGTCCGGGTCGGAAGCGTGGAGGATGATAGGCCCGCTGGGAGTGTCTTCGTCGAGGGTGACGTCGGCAACGGGCTCAATGGTGGGGGCTGCTCCCTGTGCCAAAGGCACCATCCATCCGGTGATGAGAGACAAACCGGTCCAAATCAGAACAGTGATTCGGGCGAGATCAGGGGACGCCCTTCTTCGAGGATACGGTTGATTCAACGGAGCGAGAAAGCGATCGAAGCCATCGATCGCGCCGGGGCTAACCAGGGGCATAAGATCGACTCTTTCAAGGCAGTAGAACTAACGCAATGCGCCAATGTCATTGGGGAACCCAGGCTCTCGGCACTCTATCGGGTCTTTCCCAGCCGGCAGGGTGGCTTCTCCGAGGGTGCCGCGTGTTCACATGGCAACAAACCCTGGCGAGAGCGGTCTGCCGATGAGTTGGCGGAGATAGGGCCTTGCCGACTTACTCCACGCGCACCTGGTAGAGGCGCTCGTTGCTGTCCGGCTTCGGATCGAACAATTGAACGGTGGCTTCCAGCCACCGGAGGCCGGCGTCGGCGACCTTCTCCCAGAGCCCGCCGGAACTCGGAGATCGCCGCCACAGCGAGTAGTCCAGGCCTTCCACCCGGTTGGCCTGAACGTGGAAGCCATCGGCGGTGAGGCGCGGACTGGACGCCGTGACGAAAGGGGTTTCTGGCGCGTTGATTCCCATCCGATTGCCCCACTCTGCGAAGGTTCGGCCCACGAAATCCTGGAGCCCGTGATAGCGGGCGCGTTCCGTTTGAATCGTGGCGCGCAGGGTCGGGCTGCCCTTCGCCTCCAACTGATCAAAAACCCGGTTGACGTGGGCTACCATGTCCGGACGCAGGAGGACCTGATGGCCGCGTCCCGATAGGAACTCGCGCAGGCCAGGGGAAAATTCGTTGAGCAGAGAGAAAAGGTCGTTGAAGAGAGTCATGTCGGCGAGCATGAGAGTGACCACCTCGGCGGTGTGTTGCTCATACAATCGAATCAACCGCCGCCCGTCCTCGGTCTGACGCATCCATTCACGAAATGCGTAGGGACCAGCCAGAATGTCCGTCGTTGAGCCCGGAATGGATGGCGCATCCGCGGCCGTTCTCACGGAGGCCAAGGATGGTCCCGGCGCAGGAGACCTCAGGGACTCGAGCCAGAGTGCGAAGACGCGGGTGACACAGATCTCAAATCCATTGTTGAACACATCCTCGAATCCTCGTTGACGATAGAGGGTGTGCTGGGCTGTCCAGGAATAGAGTTGGACCAGCGACAAGTAGCCGGCCTGTCCGTCGAAGGTCATCGTCAGGCCCGCGCACGGTCGGTTGTTCGATGATTCACGGGTCACGTCTTGCGCCGTCGAATTGGGAAACCACTCCAAATCCGCCGCTATGGGCGAGCATCCGATTCGCAACCGAGCGCCGCTGTTCAGCAAGAGTTCAGGTTGCAACGTGATGGTCGTGAAATCGGCGTAGCCACTGGCCCAGGTGGTGTTGTGGTTCGGGGAGATTCCTTCGAAAGCCAGATCCGTTGTTTTTGGAGTGTCCACCGTCTGGAAAAGGTCGGCGGTGCGCCCGGCGGCGTCGGTCAGTCGGAGTTGGAGACGACGGCGCGGTTCGACGTACCGTGCATCCGTCAGCAACACCTGGCCCAGATCGCGACGCGAACCCAGCACCAGCACGCGCGCCAAGGCGCGAATGCCATCGGTCGTCGCCTCGGGCGCCAATGTGACTTCCAGAATCGCGGGTTGCGGCCGAGTGAGGCGACCGAGCGGCCGATTCGCGTAAATCATTTCACCGGTGGCTTCCGTCCATCCCAATCTTTGCCGTTCCAATCCCAGGCCATCGATTCCCACCAGGTCATTCGCGGAATCGCCGTTCTCCACGACTTCGAGCCGCAGCCGGGCTCCGGCCCAAACCTTGTCAGGTCGGGCAAAGAGCCCTGCATTCGGAAACAGTCGAGCGGGATCATTCAAGTCCCACGCGGCAGCGTCCGACGCTGCCATCCCCGACCATTGGCCGAAATCGCCGGGCGCCCACCGGAAGGTGTCGTCGGGGGGTGCTGGTACTCCCTGGTCCACGCTTACCAAAAACACCCCGGAAGGGCCGTCGGTGGGGCGGCCGCTATAGACCGCCTGTTGGGTGTCGCTGAAGAACCGGGGACGTCCGTCGCTGTCCCCTGCGAAACTTTCATTCGGGGGAAAGTACAAGCCCTCGGTCAGCAGGGGGACGCCCTCGGGAGGTTTGACGAGATTTGGTTCCAAGGCGGACATGGCGACGAGCACCGGCGAGGAGGTCGCGTCGGTGACCCAGAGACCCCAGGTCTGTGTCTGGGCGTCGGGCATCTCCAAGCTGGCGAAGACGGCGACGCGTCCGGAAGCGTTGAAGTGGGCGCCTGTGATGTTCGCCATGCGCCACCCCACCGGTAGGTCGGCCCAACCCTGGCCCTCCATCAGGAGCGCTTCCAATCGAAGGTCCGGCGACCAACGGGCGAGGATTCGACGGTTGCCTACGACTGCAAAGAATAGCACCTGGCCGCCTTGGTTCAGAATGGGTGTGCTCTCGAGAAGGATCGGTCCGAGGGGAGTGCCGTCCGGCGAGCTGACCAAATCCCCTTCACGCACCACGATTTGGGGGATGGCCGGTTTGGCGAGGAACAGAGCCCGGGTGTAGCCGCTGCTCTCCGGGACCATACCGGCGATAAAGGCGGTGGTGCCCGAGCCATTCACCGAGGCACCCATCAGCTCTCGATAAAAGACGCCCGCTGCGGGCACGCGCGCCGGGTGTCCGGTGCGGGCCAGGATCTGCGGTTCGCCGCGTCCCCCCCGAGTCCAAATGACATGGGCGTTGGTCGCCGAAACGTTGGGCTCGGAAAGGAAGAGTTCACCTTGAAAGACGCTGCGATGCGCCGGCGATGATCCCAATGTGCGCAAGCTCAATGCCTGGAGAAGGGTGCGGTTGTAAAGGTCGGGTGCCGGTTGACCGTCGGTGAAGACCGCCTGCGGATTCCAGCCGTCCGCTCCGGCTGTCCAAGTGCCGGGAAATCCGCTTTCGTTCAAAGCGGGAACCGGCAACGCCGCGAACAGCACATCCGGTTCCGTCGAGGAACGCAGCAAGGGCTGCCATTGGTGTTGATCGTCCAACAGGCTAAACCGGTGGAAGCGTCGCATTGCCGGCTCCGGATCGGCGCTTTGGGCGACGACTCGCCAGGAGCCCGATGCGTTGGAGAGGTAAGCTTCGCTGTCGGCGCGCTGACTGAAGACCAGCACGTTTCCAGCGTCGTTGATGGCGACCCGACTCAGGCGCCCAAATGTCTTGGGGGGAAGACCTGGAATGGGGGTATCTTCCTGCGCTAATCGAAAAAGGCCTTGGGCCGTGCGAACGAACAATCCATCGACGGGCGTGCCATCGGCCCGGACTCCACGAACGGGAGCAATGAAGGCGACGTCGCCGTGGGTGTTGAGGCGGGCGCGGACATCCGCCAGCGGTCCGAAGGTTTCTCCCGGAAGTCCACCAGGGGCGGGTTGGCCTTCCAATGCGAGGGCTTCCCGTCGCACCACGGCGGCATGGGCGCCTCCCGTCAGGTACCACCACACCCA
>JAEUHG010000300.1 GCA_016795425.1 Verrucomicrobiales bacterium | reverse complement strand
TGGGATCAGGTGCGTCAACGTGGCGCTGAATCCGGGCAGGAATGGTGGACACCAAAGCGGACACCAACGAGGAGTGAATGAGCAGTTTCGAGCAGTGGGAGAGCATGCTTGAACTGCTGGCCAAGCTGGGCCTAAATGGCTTGAATTTAGCGGCTTAAGCGGCCGATTCCGACGCTCGCCTCCAGCCTTCGCTCGCTCCCGCGAGCTACGGCTGGCAGCCGGTCCGCCATGGCCCGGAGGGCGAAGGCGGGCTCAATCCATTCCTTCAGTGCTCGGGCACTCCTCGGCGCTGCTCGCCTACTGCTCGGTTGACAGGGCGTTCACGGTTCTCGACCTCGTCGAACATACTGACGAACACTGGTTCCGCCGTGTACACCGCAATCGTCAAGCGGCACGCGGGAGCCACTGAAGAGCTTGAATCTTCGGGATCTAGGCATGGAATCGCGTCAGCTCGGGCCGTGAATTCTCTGCCTCTTCCCCTTTGACAGGATTCTGGCGCGTTCCTTGGATGCTCGCGTGAAGGATGTAAGCGCCGCGGCGGGGAAGGTGGATGTTGCAGTGGTTGAAGATGATGCATCCACCGTGACGGATTTGAAGGCCTTGCTTAGTCGGACCCCGGGAATTCGGTTGCTCAGAGAGTTTCCAAACGCCGAGGAGGCCTTGGAGCAGTTCCCATTTGGGCAGGTGAAAGTGGCTCTGGTGGACATTCAACTGCCGAAGATGAGTGGGATCGAGTGCGCCCGGCATCTCTGCGCGCACGATCCCAAGTTGCTGGTGCTCATGTTGACCGTCTGCGAGGACGACGAAAGGTTGTTCCAATCCCTCGCCGCCGGCGCCACGGGGTTCATTCTGAAACGCGAGTCTGAGGGAGCGATCGTCGACGCCATTTGGACGGCGGTAAATGGCGGTGCCCCAATGACGCCCTCCATCGCCCGCCGGGTGGTTCGGCACTTCATGAATCCAAAGCGCGATTCCACGGTTCGCCATCCGCTCGGTGAAAACCAGTTGAGTCCGAGAGAGCAGGAGTTGCTCGATTTGGTTGCCGAGGGCTACTCCTACAAGGAATGCGGCGATCGTCTGGGAATCAGCCCTGAAACCGTCAAGACCCACCTGAGACGCGTCTATCGCAAGTTGCAGGTCCCAACTGGGGCCGCAGCCATCGCCAAGTTTTATCAGACAAAGCCCAAGGTTCAACGGGGTCAGCCGGGAATCCATTGAGTCGACGGCCCCAAAATGACGGGCCACGATTTCGGCAGTCCTGCAATATGGACAACGAAGCCATGATTCTCCGGTCGATGAGGGTCCGCATGGCTGCACTTGGCATTGATAAGAGGGTGCGGCTGTTTGCGGTTCATTTCTTGGCGGGTTGGATGGTTCTCTATTTTGGCGCGCTCGGGGAGGCTGTTTCGAGGGAACCCTCGCGCGAAAGGGGTGCGCCGCGGATGGAACCAGGAAATCCACTCCCCGTCTGGGACAACCTGCGGTTCGCCGGCCTTCCCAACTTCAAAGCGCCGATCGCGAGCGACGGTGACCTGAACGGAGACGGCTTCGCCGATTTGGCGATCGGTGGCCCGATCGAGTCGGCGGGTCGCGGTCGGGTGGTCGTATATTTCGGCAGTCGATCGGGTCTTGGTGAGGATCCCGGTTGGTCCGTGGTGGGAGGTGTGCCGGACCAGCACTTCGGGTCTTCAGTAGCCTTCGCTGATGTCAATGGGGACGGGATCACCGATTTGTTGGCCTCTTCCTCGATTGGCCCCTTGGGGGCGACCAACAATGTGGCCAGGATTGAGGTCTTCCTGGGATATCGAGAAGGGTTGCCGGCAATAGCCAGCCAAACGGTCGAGGATCGCTTGGGTGATTTTCGAATGGATTTTCCCATCGCCGATGCCGGCGATGTCGACGGCGATGGCTACCACGACGTCGCGATCAGCGGCTATGATCTCAATTCCCCGCGCGAGCTGAACGTCTTGGCGATCCTTCATGGGGCGAAGTCCGGGCTGATTCCGGAAGTCCGCTGGAAACGCCAAAGCGAACAGGCCGGCTCATCGTTTGGCACCACGTTCGGCACGGTCAGGGACGTCAACGGCGATGGATTCGGGGATTTTATGGTCGGCGCCCAGGCGTTTTCGGGTCGGTTCGAAAAAGGGGGCAAGGCGTACCTGTTTCTTGGATCCAAACAAGGGCTGCATTTGGACCCGGCCTGGACGTCGGAGTACCCGCTGCCGCAACGAGCCGGGATGGACGGGTCAGGCGTGACGGCTTTCTTCAGCACCGGGATGGGGCCGGCAGGCGACGTCGATGGCGACGGTTTCAGTGATGTGGCAATCGGTGCCTGGTGCGGATCCAACGGGGACGCGGCCGAAGGCTTGGTGTTTGTTTTTCATGGGAATCGACAGGGATTGGCTCATGAGCCCCGATGGACTGCGGAAGGCAACCATCCTCATGTCCATTTGGGTCATGGCGTCGGAACCGCGAGTGATCTCAACGGCGACGGCTACCTGGACCTGTTGGTAGGCGTTCCTTTCGCGACCAACGGACAGAAGGATGAAGGCGCGGTGCTCGCCTACCACGGTTCCGCGCAAGGGCTGCAGCGTGACCCGGCGTGGTGTTTTGAAGGCGACCGAAACTTCGGGCAGCTGGGCGAGTTTGTCGGAGCCGGTGGCGACTTCAACGGCGACGGCAGCCCGGACGTGGTCCTTGGCGGCGTCGACCTGAACCTTCCGTTGGACCCGCGGCTACGCGTCGTGGTGGTTTACGGCGGCGAGGGCGGGCTTTGGCATTCAGCGGATTGGCGTCCGCGAAAGCGGCTGTTGTTCGCCGCGATTGAACGCATGGATTCCCTTCGGCCCAACCAGCGGTGGTCCATCGTCGCGGGCCTGTTAAGTGCTGCCGTTGTGGTTGCGTTTCTGGTTGGGCGAAAAGCCCAAGAGTATCTGGGCCGCCGGCGCATTGAGGCGCTCCAATTTGAACGGTCCCGCATCGCGCGCGACCTGCACGATGACATGGGATCGCGTATCGCCCGACTCTCCCGAATCAGCCAGCGCCGCAAGGTTTCGATCGAGGTGGGCGAGGCTGACGCTGCAGATGACGTAGTAGGGGACATCGCGCGGGAACTGGCTCTCTCGCTGGAACAGAACATCTGGGCTCTCGAACCTGATCGCGATTCGGTTGAGGACCTGGTGGTGTTTTTGGGGCGCTACACCAATCACTTTCTGGCCGACACCGGAATCGCCTACCGCTGCAAATTGGCGCCGGAATTCTCGGATGCGGTGTTGGATGGGAATCGTAGGAAAGACATTTTCCTCATCGTCAAAGAGGCATTGAACAATGCCGTCCGTCACTCCCGGGCAACTGAAATTCGATTCACAGCGTCGTATGCCTCCGGGAGGTTATGCCTTGAAATCGCGGACAACGGCGTCGGCATTCCCAAAGTGAACCTCGGTCGGGGTGGCCATGGTCTCGACAACATGAAGGCACGGGCGACTTCGGTGGGTGCCATCCTGGAGATCGAAAACCTGACGGGTGGAGGATCGGTGGTTCGTCTGGTGGTTCCTATACAATAATAATTGATTAGGATCGAAGGCAGATGCCGAGAGACGTGTCTCCCAGCGGTAAGTTCCCACGAGAAGGTGGTTTCACCACAGAGGCACTGAGGCTCGGAGAGGAGACGAATCATCGCAACATGAACCGTCGGCATTTCTCGGTGCGGCGACCGCTCTCTATATCGCGGAGTTTCGGATGGTAAGCGAAGTGCGCCGCACTTCTGCATCGGCGGATTCGGCTTGTCCGCAGTCGTCCGGCCGGGCCGGATGGAACGAAAAGATCACGCCCTACCGGACCATTCTGATTCATGGATCAAATGAACGAAATTCGGGAAGGCCCCCATCGACCCCTGTGAATCCATCGGTCGCACTGTCACCCGACCGGGGGACTAGGCGGGGGAAGCCGCAGCCTGAGACATTATGCCTTGGGCAAAGGCGTCGTTGCAGCTCAATGCGAGGCCCACTCATTCATTCTAGCCGCACGGAGCTGGCAAAAACTGCTGACCAATCGTCGAGTGGAAAGGGATTCTGTGGCTAAGTATTCTCATCCAAGCATCTTGATGATTCAAAGTCGGTGCGACAGAATGCCGCGAATGAACCCAGCATCCAAAATGAAACCCATTGTAGCCATCTTCTCCATTGTACTCGCCGTGGTCGGCAGCACCTTGCATGCTGCCGACGCCCCCAAGCAGCCGTCACCGGAAATGCGGAAGCTGGAGATGTTTATCGGCAAGTGGAAATACGAGGAGACGGAAGTGGCCACGCCGTTTGGACCTGGCGGAAAGAGCACCTACCGCGCCACAGACCGGTTTGTGCATGATGACTATTTTGTCGAGGAACGCGCAACGGGTCATTCTCCCAGCGGTCCGGTCAGTTGGACTTGGTTTGGTTGGTATGACCAGGAGTCCGGAGTGTTTCGATCAACGAACTTTGAGAGCGGTGGCCGCGTCGTGGCGGGTACCTTTTCCATCGATGGGGACAGCATGATTGGGTTTGGGGAGAGGAAGTTGGGCGACCGTACCTACAAGACCAAGTCGGTCTATCGTTGGAGCCCGGATCGAAAGAGCGCCACCTACGAGACCTCCTACTCCGAAGACGGCGTAACTTGGAAGCTGTGGTATACCGGCAAAGCGACCAGGACTGGCAGGTAACTGGCGCTGCGATGCCTCAAGAAAATTGCTTTGCGATGGACTCTGAAACCAAAACTAGGCACCCAATGAATGAATCAAAAATTGTCCGGCTTATCGGCTCGGTCTTGATCTCGGTTCCAAGTCTAGGAGCGGTCGGAAGCACGGTTCCGGTAGATCTGAGCTCTTGGAGCGTCGTTCAATATGAACTCTTTGATCAACCCGACGCCCGATGGTCTTTGAGCGCTGGAAACACCGTCGCGACGCAATCGGTGAATGCGGATGCGTCGATACTGCTCAGCGATTTCAGCGTGAGCGGATTGCTCATCAACGGGAAATGGCGCGTCGACACGACCAGCGATGATGATTTCATGGGCTTTGTCTTCGGTTATCAGGACCGGGGAGATTTCTATTTATTTGATTGGAAGCAGGGCAATCAGAACGACCCGTTGGGCTTCGCCGAGCAGGGCATGAGTCTGAAGGTCGTTAAGACCGGAGGAACCGACCCCACGGGAGTGGATCTTTGGCGATCCGCTGGGAGTTCGGATGTAACAGTTCTCCGACACAATACCATTCCGTGGAACGAGTTCACCGAGTATGAGTTCACCTTGAACTTCGATGGATCAGGCAGTTTTTCCATCACGGTACGCGAAGGGGCAACGGAGCTCGAGAATTGGGTCGTTGATGATAGCGCCTTTCTCGGCGGCAAGTTCGGATTCTACAATTATTCTCAAGGTGACGTCGTTTACTCCGGTTTCACCACACGCGATGACCCACCTCCCGTGAAGCCTGTACCGGAATCGTCGACCTTGGTTTCGATCGGCGCTCTTGGATTTGTGATTTTGAGCAGTCGAATTCGTCGGCGGCTTGCAGCGAATTCCTGAACGGACTTTGGTTGGGACGTTGGAGAATGTGAACATGAGACCGTAACGCACACTAAAGATTCTCTCATCAATTAATGACTTGATGGAGCTCGAACAGACTTTTAGATGGGCAGAGGTCCTTCGTTGGGCCGGCTTGTTGGTGGAATCGTGAATGCATCGGTCACCAAGATCGGTCGAATCCTATCCGCATGAGGATTAGCTGGCTGCCATTCGTAGGGGTCTTTGCTCTCGGGTATGCCTGTATCGCCGTCGAGCGAGATCACTTGGTGACGATCGAGGACTATTTTTCGCTGTCGGATATCGTCGCCGTAGAACTGAGCCCGGATGGACGCCAAGTCGCCTATTGCGAGGCTCGGTGGCTTGAAGAGTCCGATGATCGAAAGTCCGACCTCTGGGTGGTCGCGACAACCGGGGATTCCTCGCCCAGGCGATTGACCTTGGATCGAGGGAACTCTCGCAGTCCGAAGTGGTCGGCCGACGGCAAGACGATCTATTTCCTGGCGGATCGTCGACGCGAAGCGGAGAAGCGACCGCCCTTTGACGGAAAGGCCCAGGTCTGGCGCGTCGGGGCGGAAGGCGGGGAGCCCGAGCCCGTCACCCAGGTCGAAGGTGGGGTCGCCGCCTATGATCTCGCTCCGACCGCCAACCAAGTCTTCTACACGATCGATGCGAAAGCCACAGACCACGATGATTTCACGAAGCTGCGCGCCGAGTTGGCGACGCTGAAGTACGCCAACGGGCAGAGAAAGGTCTCCGAGGTGTGGCGCCTCGACCTGAAGACCTGGCGGTCAGAGAAATTGATAGCGGACCAGCGGTACGTGCGATCAATGGCGGTCACATCCGAGGGGAGACGAGTGGCTGTGGTGTCGGCGTTGGACGACTCGGTGTTGAGGTCCGAAGGCGAATCACGCGTCGATATTTGGGAAGATGGGTCTCTCACCACACCGCCGACGGAGGTTTATCGTGCCAGGGCGGCTTCGCCGCACGCCTGGTTGGAATCGTTGATTTGGTCCAGGGACGGCCAAGAGTTTGCCTTTTGCGCAATTTTCGACGCCTATCCTGCCGAAATTTTCATTGGACGGCGCTCGAATGGGGGTTGGCAGACGACGTTGATGCCCCGCCCCGCCAGTCTTCATGTTTTGGGCTACGGATCTCCCCTGCGATGGCACCCGTCGGGCAAGGTCATGTTCATTGCGGAGCGCGAAGGGCGCTCATTCTTGGCGATGACCGATGATGCGGAGTTGAAGGTATTGTCGGAGCATGAGCAGACAGTTCAAAGTGTCGATGCCTTCGATGTGGATTCCAGCGGGCGCAGCGCGATCTGTTTGCTGGGAACGTCGAAGTCGTTTCCCGACCTCTACTTGGTCGACCTTCAAACACGCACCACCGGTCGACGGTTGACGACGATCAATGAGCAAACGGATACATGGAAGCTGCCCGAGATTCGACACGTCTTCTGGAAGGCGCGTGACGGGGTCGACGTGGGAGGAATCTTGGAGTTACCCCCAGGTGGCGAGGCGGGAAAGAGGTTGCCATTGGTCGTTGGTATACATGGCGGCCCCACGGATGCCGTCAAAACGGCCCTGCGCTATGACATGTACGACGGGCGGTTGTGGTTGGCGGCAAAGGGTTACGCCCTGCTTTGCCCGAATTACCGCGGCTCGGTGGGCTACGGGGATCGGTTCATGACCCAATTGATTGGGAACGAGAACGACATTGACGTCAGCGATATCGTGTCCGGTATCGAGCACTTGGTTCGGGAGGGAATTGCGGATCCGGATCGGATCGGGCTGTTGGGTTGGAGCAACGGAGGCTACCTGTCCAACTGCCTGATGACGCGTAACGATTTGCCGTTCAAATTGCGGGCCGTGAGCAGCGGCGCAGGGATTCTGGATACGACCATGGAGTGGGGCATTAATGACGAACCGGCCTTCTTGGTGGTCCTCAAAGGCGGAGTTCCTTGGGAGAATCCCGATGTCTTTCGCCGGACGTCTCCGATCTATGGCATCGGGAGAGTGACGGTGCCCGCATTGATTCACGTGGGTGGCAGCGACGAGCGTTGCCCACCTCAGCATAGTCGGATGCTGTTCCGGGCCCTCCGCGACTACGTGAAGGTGCCAACCGAGTTGGTGGTCTATGACGGCGAGCCACACAGCCTTACCAGGTATTCCAGCCGAAAAGGGAAGATGACTTGGGACCTCGCATGGTTTGAGAAGTATCTCAAGCCCGAGAAGGCTCAGTGAAGTGAACTTTTGTTGGATTCCATGACGATGAATTCCCTCGCAATCGTTTTGGCCATGGGCTTTGCCATGGAAGTTGTCGCCGCAGCCGAACCTTCCTTGAAAATAGGAGATCCAGCGCCCGGCTTGTAGGTTGGGCGATGGCTACAAGGTGTGACCCAATTCGAGATTTTGAAAAGGGAAAGACCTATCTTGTCGAGTTCTGGGCGACCTGGTGTGGGCCATGCGTTGCGGCCATTCCGCATATCGAGGAAATCCACCGAGAATACGCGGGAAGGGCCTTGGTCGTCATTGGTCAGAATGTCCGCAAGGAAAACGAAAAGGTGGTCGAACGGTTCCTCAAGCGGATGGCCAGCAAAATGACCTACCGCGTGGCACTCGACGGCCAGAACCCGATCCGGTACGTCAACTTCTGATCCCCGCCGGCAGTTCGGCACCATCAGTCGTTCATGGACCTCCGCCTTCGAAGTAGGCCGGATTGAACCCCTTTGTCCAGAGACCCTCAAAGATCACCGGCCAGGGGAGTCGTTCCAAAGGTCCATCAACTCTCGGTTCCGTGTGAACTTGCCGCAAGAAGTCCGGATGCGGCCGGCAATGTTGGTATCATTCAATCGTTTCGATTGGTTTCTGGCCTGCTGGCCGCTACGGGTGACCGGAGATCCTCCCGACATCCTCGATAAATCGTTCCAGCAATGGCGCCGTGTTGTCTTTTCGCCAGACAAACGCAAACGGCAGCGACA
>JAEUHG010000265.1 GCA_016795425.1 Verrucomicrobiales bacterium | reverse complement strand
AGGATCCGGGAGGCCGACAGGTGGTGGGGACCCAGTCTCGAGAAATCCAAGTAGCCTGGCACCGGGTGTGGGACGAGGGTTCAAGCTCGAACCCGACGGTAGCGGGGAGTTCGCAAAGCCTGGCACCCAGTGTGCAAACGGGTGGGTCCAACGGTCGGGGGTCGTTGGAAGAGGTTTGAATGGCCCCAGCCCGTCGTCTTCATCACGCACTGACTTGCGACGAGAGTCTTTCAGTCCAATCTGGTGCCATGAAGTCGATCGCCATCCT
The DNA here is from genome assembly GCA_016795425.1 of Verrucomicrobiales bacterium. Classification (GTDB taxonomy): domain Bacteria; phylum Verrucomicrobiota; class Verrucomicrobiia; order Limisphaerales; family CAIMTB01; genus CAIMTB01. The sequence goes on along the minus strand of JAEUHG010000265.1, from coordinate 68,199 downwards.
GGGCGCATCCCAGGATCCCACAAAGTTCGGAAACAAAGCCGTCCGCGGTTTCCGACAAAAGGGTTGGACGGTTTTTCCCATCAATCCCAAAACCCCCGTGATCGAAGGGCTCCGGACATTCGCATCGATCAAAGACGTGCCGACGCGTCCGAATTTGGTGAGCGTTTATTTGCCGCCCACCGTCGCCATTCAGGTGCTTCCTGCTGTTGCTGAGGTTGGGTGCGATGAATTATGGCTGAACCCGGGAGCGGATTCTCCCGAAGTCTTGGCCCTGGCGGAGCGCCTCGGTCTCAATGTGATCCAAGCCTGCAGTCTGGTTGGTCATGGCTTGTCGCCGCATGATGCCTGATCGGCGAGGGCGTGGTTCATCGATTGTTGCCTAAGGTCGCAGGGTGCGCATTCCGGATCGACTTTGGCGGACCACCTTCTTTTTGATGATCCTTATGCAACGCCGCTCCTTCCTTTGTCGAAGCCTCGTATCGACGACGGCTCTTGCCTTATCCAGCATGGGGATGAGGGGTGTCCCTGCAGCAGAGGCCGGTGCGCACCGCCCCAAGGTTGGGTTTCTCGGGGTCGCCTATTCCCACGCGGCAGAGAAGATTCGGATTTTGAGGGAGTCTTCAGAGTTCGAGTTCATCGGAGTGTGGGCGGAGACGGAGGCGCTTGCCGCCAAGTACCGGTCTCAAGGCGCGCGGATTTGCAGTCGGGAGGAGGTGCTGAAGGAAAGTGAAGTGGTCGTGGTCGAATCGGCGGTGCCGACCCACGCTTCGCTGGCCATGGAGGCGTTGGAAGCTGGATGCCACGTGCACTTGGAGAAACCGCCGGCAGAGAGCATGGCAGAGTTTGACCGGGTGGTTGCCGCGGCGAGGGCCCGGGGTCGGTTGCTCCAGGTCGGATACATGTGGCGGCATCATCCCGGCCTGAATGCGGTCATGGAAGCGGTGCGTTCAGGTTGGTTGGGAGAGGTCTTCTTGGTGCGGGCAACCATCAACAACACCCTTGAGAATGCCCGACGTTCCGATTGGTCCGTGTTCAAGGGAGGGGTGTTGTTCGAACTCGGCAGCCACATGGTGGATGCGGTTGTTCGTCTGTTGGGTAAGCCAAATCGCGTGATCCCTGTGCTCAAGACGCATGGAAGTTCGACCGATACCCTGGCCGACAACAACGTGGCTGTCTTCGAGTATCCGAAGACCACGGCGGTGATCACGAGTTCGACGCTACAGCCGAACGCAGGGGCACACCGAGCCTTCGAGGTTTTCGGAACGCTGGGAACGGCCGTGGTGCGCCCGATGGAGCCACCATCGGTAGCATTGGATTTGGCAGAGGCGATGGGTCCGTACCGGCGCGGACCGCAGACGTTGGCGATGCCACCTTATCGTCGGTATGAAGGGGAGTTCGCCGAGCTTTCGCGGGCGTTGCGAGAAGGACGGCCGCTTCCGGTTTCCCTGGATCTGGAACGGGATGTGCAGGAGACCCTATTGAAGGCCTGCGGTGTGGTGGTGGAATAGATGCGGGTGGGCCGTGGCCTGCGGTTTTGAGCCGGAGACTCGCTGGTGCGCGCCTGGCTGCGAATCGCAGCGGAGTGGCCCTTGGCGAACCCTGGCATGATCCACCGTGCCTGGTGAAGGGAGACACAATCCAACGGGGCACCTGTGGTCCGTTCGGGGACCACTCCCAGGGGTCCGAGGTGGTCTCTTGCTAGACTGGCCCAAGCAGCCTACGGTGAACGGCGCCAGGGCCGAAAGGGGCGGCGATAGACGATCTTGCTGTGAAGAAACTAATCGACCTAGGAGGTAAGGAGCGGTTGGGACGGTGCACGACGGCGTTCACGCTCATTGAGCTTTTGGTGGTGATCGCAATCATTGCCATTCTGGCGAGCATGCTGTTGCCAGCTCTGGCGAATGCGAAGTCCAAGGCACAATCCATCAAGTGCCTGAGCAATATGAGGCAGTGGGGGTTGGCGTTGAACGTTTATGCCACCGAGAACGACGACCGCATGCCGCGGGATGGCACGGATGACAACGGGCAATATGGCGTGGACACGGGGTCCACATCGGGCCCCGGAAGTCCGACGGATCCCTATGCCTGGTTCAACGTGCTGCCGCCCAGTGCCGGGGAGAAACCGCTTTCAAACTACTGGGTGACCGCGACCAAGCCGCGCGAGGAACTTCCGTTTCCCGGTGGCAAGGCCACGTTTTGGCATTGTCCGTCGGCCAAGGTAACGGCGCAGGACCGATTTCTTCGAGGCGGGTCATTTGGATTCTTCAGCATGGTGATGAACCTCGATCTCAAGCTTTTGACGAGCATTCGAAACAACGTTCAAGGGAATAGTTTTGAATACCCGGACATGCCGCGGCTGGGAAATATTCCGAGCCCCTCCTCCACGGTGTTACTGACCGACATTGCGTTCAGCCCGACGTTGGAGCCTTACACGGCGACGCCCGATCGCAACGGGATCTTCCCGGCTGGCCGAAGCAGTCATTTCGCTCAGCGTCACGGCAACCGCGGGGCCAATCTGGTTTTCGTGGATGGCCACGCAAGTTTCTACAAGCGCAGCTACGTCACCAACGGCGGGCCGAGCCGTGAGGAAAAGTTCAACCCCGACGTGGTATGGAACCCGAATCGGGAAAAATTCTAGACGCGTGCGTCTATTGAATCGGCGGGTTGGATTTATTCCGCCGTTGTCCCGGTGCTGACTTTTCGCCCCATCGCCCGACCCGGCGACAAACGCAGTTAGAGTTTCTCGGGTTTGTCATCGCCAGGCACCTCCTCGGACTCGGAGGTCTTCCCGCCGATGAGGTAGGGCCGGATTAGGTCGCGTTCCTCGGGCTTTAAGCTGCCGATCGGAACGCGGAGGAGAAGTTTTGCGGCAACGTCCGTCTTGCCGGATCCACCGACCGCAGCGACGACAACGGCCCGGATTCCCGGAGTCAGGCGACTCCAACGGACGACTTGCCCTTCGATGGCGGCGGCCGCTTCCTTGGGGGAGTCTTTGCGCAAATGCGCGAGGGCAAGGACCGCCCGGCGATTGAAGTCCTCGGGTTTCGCCTTGTGGAGAGCCAAAGCGGAGGCGGTGGCGGATTCGAGGTTTTCGTTGAGAAGGAGGTCGTAGTAGGCGATCTGAAGTTTGACCGTGGCGTCGTCCTTCTTCAGGGCCTCGAGTTTGCGTGCGTAATCCCGGGCGACCCAGGTTTCTCCTTGGGCATCGGCGCTTTTGAGAAGTGCCTGGAATGCGGGCACGGCCTCCCGCTTGTTTCGGCTGAGGATCTGATTGGCTTCGTCGGCAATGGTTCGCTTCTTATGGCGAACCGCGAACTCGGCGACGCTGCGCAACAGCCGGGGTTGTTTGCGGGCGATATCGATCATGGATCGAAGATGGGATTCAACGGCGGCGTCGTCTTTGAGTCGAATGGCGGTGTTGCAGCGCAGAAACTCCAGTTGCAGGGGATCGCCGGGAGCGCGATCGACCATGACAAAATCATAGGCATCGCGGATGCGGCCGAGCCCGACGAGGGCATCATAGCGGAGTCTGAACAGTGCCTCATTCTTGAACGAAATGTCGGGGAGCAGGATTTCGATCGAGCGGGCGAAGAGTCGGTGGCGATTGAGCCAGCTGGCGGCACCGATCACTTGGGCCGGGGAACCGTGTCCGTACTTGGCGATTACGTCATCGGCAACCCGGTTCAACTGAGTGGGGTCGAGGGAGATTTGGGCGTCGGCATAAAGCAGCTCGGCCTCGGGAGGCCGGTTCTCCATTTCAGACAGGACCTTCTCGACTTTTTCGCGATCCGTTCTTGGGGAATTCGGTGCGAAAAGGATCGCGGACAGGGCTTTCAGTTGGAACTGGCCGTTCGTCTGGGCAAAGGGCCAGAGCATTTGCAGGGCTTGGTCAAGGTCGCCGGCAGCGGGGCTCACCGAGAGAAGATTCGCAAGGGTGAGAGTGTTGGTGGGATTGCTGGGATCCGCTTGGATGGATTGGCGGGCAAGGGTGAGGGCTTTGGGCACCTGGCGCTTGATGGCGTAATATTGCGCTCCGAGAATGAGCGCGTTGGGCGACGCATTCGTGGCTTCGAGCAGGCTTTCGATCTGGTTCCAAGCGAGGTCAGAGTAGCCGAGGCGTAGCGCGACAGCCGCGTATTCTTCCCTGTCCAGGGTGGTGGCATGTTTCGAGGCCAGCAACTGTTCGAAGTAGCGGAGGGAGGTTTCCGCGCCAACGCGGCCGTGCATCTGGGCGGCATACCGAAGCACGTTTGGATTGGTGGGGGCGAGTTGCAGCGCGGATCGCAGGCGTTGGAACACCGAGGACCATTCTTCCTTACGCGCAAATTCTTCCGCCTCCTGGATGAAACTGTTGGCGCGCATGGCCTTGAAGGCACGCCAAGCCGGTCGGGCGGTGAAGGCGCCGATGACGCCGAGGGTCACGATGATTCCGAGGACAATCCAAAGCCAAGGGCGGCGGCGGCGAGTACTGGGCCGGCGCGGGTTGGTGGGATTTCCGCTGCGCGAGCCGGGACCGGGAACCGGGGACGAGGGTCGATCGGAGTTCATGATGCTGGGCGGAAGACAAGGTCAGTCTGCGGGAACTCAAGGCGTAAGAAACACGAAAAAATGGGTTCCGAAGTGAGATAAGGAGCGTTGGGTTTGTCGGTGCGATCGCCCGAGTTCCACACGGCCTCGGGTGGTCGTTAGGGAGCAGGGCTTTGTGGGAGTTCGGCCCCAAGGGGGGCGGGGACCACCCAGGGCCGGATCAATTCACGCTCTTCCGGGCGGAGGCTGTTCATGGGAATCTGCCGGGCCAAGTCACGTGCCCGCGATTCCAAACCATTGGAGCCCAGCGTTGCAACCACGATAGCCAGGGTATCGGCGGGCGGTGCATCGGGCAGAACCAGGCGGTCGAGAAGGTGGCGAGCATTCTCGGGGTGTCCAAGACGCAACTGCCCCAGGGCCGCGATCGCACGGGCGGAAAGATCGTTGGTCCGGGACTTCGCGACTTCCTCAGCGACGCGAAGGGCCCGCTCCAGGTCGTCGCCGAGCAGGAGATCGTAGCGGGCGATTTCGAGCCGCAGATTGGCATCGTTGGTCTGGATGCGAGCCGCCTTCTTGGCGAAATCCCGGGCGGTCCAGGTGTCGCCCTGCCTGTCGGCAAGACGTTGAAGTCGGCGATAAGCGTCGCGGGCGCCGGCTTCCGATCGGGCGGCGAGTCGCGACCACGCCTCCGTGGCGACGCGGGTAGCGCCAGGGGTCGTGCTGGATTCGGCGAGAGCGGCGACCTTTCGAATGCGGACGGGATGGTCGGCGGCGATATCGAGGAGGCTTTGGAGATGGGCGTCTCGACCCTTCATGTCACCGGCTTCCTGGGCGCCGCGGATCCTGGCCAACTCGAGCTCGAAGGCGGGGAGCGGCGCTTCGGTGTGGAGAAGGTGGCGGTAGGCTTCGTCGGGTTTGCCGAGTGCGAGCAGGGCCTCGTACCGGGCCAGGAAGAGTCGCCGATTCACGAAGCTCTTGCCTGAAGCGGTCAGGCGCAGGACCTCTTCGTAGCGTCCGAGGCGGGCAAAGGCTTCGGAGAGGAGGGTTAGGTGTTCCCAATCCTCGCGTGGCATACGCGTGAGAGCCTCTGCGGCGAGGGTGGAGGCATCGGCTGGACTGAGGAGTATTCGAGCCTCGGTGAGCAGGACTTCCTCAGCCGCCTTGCGATTGGAACGTTGTGAAAGAATTTCCACGACCCGCTCCCGATCTGCGCGTTCACCCAGCGAAGGTTGGGTCAGACGGAAGAGGGCTTCGATATCCTGGGAAGAGCCGGAGGTGGCCAGGGTCCAAAGGATCCGGCGTGCTTCTTGGCGGGCATCCGGCGACGGGTCGGTGGAGAGAATTGAGGCGAAGAGGAGCGCGTTGGTGGGATTGGAAGGCGCCCGTTGATAGGCGGCTCGAGCCCGGGGCAGGGCGAGGGACGGTTTTCCGGTTTGAAGCTGGTAAAGAGCGATCAGCCGACAATTGCGATCGCTCGGTGTTGGTTGTGCCGTCAGTGGCTGGATGAGGGATTCCGCAAGGTCGGTGCGATCGAAGATGAGGGCGGTTTCCAGAAATGTTTCCAGGTCCTCCACCGATGCTTGCCCGGCCTCTACCAGTCGTTTCCAAATAAGGAGGCTCGATTCACTGCCGATGGACGCGAGAATTCGGGCGTTCAGCCGCATCGCATCCGGTCGTTGGGGGACAAGTTGGATGGCCGCGCGGGCTCGTTCGAAAGCGAGGGCGACCTGTTGATCGGCGAGGAGGGTTTCAGCTTCCCTGAGGAACTGCGATGCCCGCCAGTTTTTGATGGTCTGCCAGGCGGGACGAGCCGTTGGGATGACAATGGACGCTCCGACGACGAGCACGACGATGGCAATCCATCGGACGCGCCGATGGGAGCGTTCGAATTCCTTGCGAAGTTCTTCGGGATTGGTCACGCGCCGGCAAGGTTGGCGCCCTAAGGTAGCGTTGGCGCGCGGGGCGACGGGCTTGAATTCGAGTTAGGCGGCAGGATGGCGTTCGATGCGTCGAGGGATTGCGTCGCCATCTTGATCGGGGCGCGTGCGGAAGCTGCTTCTGTTGGCACCTTTTGTGGGCGACGATACTCAAACACCGACGTCATAATCTGTTGGGCAAGGTCCAGCGGCGGCTGCTCATCGAGGTAGGGCACGACGCACGAGACCACCTCGACCGCGGAACGGCTCTTTCCAGTCAGGAGTGACCATTCAAGGGTGGGATTGTTGAAGAAATCCATTTGAATGGCCTCGCCATTTCGCCAGATACCCCAGACCTGAAGTGCCCTTTGGCCGACACCGGCAAAACGGAAGACGTGGAGGCGCAGAACCTGGCCGTCGAAGCTGATGTCGATCGGTTGGACTTCGCCATCCTTCTTCCAGCCGCCGGCCGGCATGCAGACGTCAGGTCGGTGGCCAGTCACCCAGCGGTTGGCGGCGGCGGGCTTCCAGAAGAAATGGTAGAGACTGATTCGACCGCCGGGCACGGAAGGTTGGCGATGGATGTAGGTTCCGCCCGAGGAAGGCGAGAGGGCGGCCCAAATGTCAGGACTCATCTCTTCCTGAGTGGTCTTCGAGCCTTCACCGGTGCGAACGGTGAAGTAGGGGGCATCCTGAGGGGGATCCCTTCGATCCAGAACCATCAGCCACGCGTGGTAGGTGGCGACTCCTGCCAGGCCGATGGCGATCGCGGGAGCGAAGTTGGGCATTCGGCGCCACTCCAATTCGCGAACTTGCAGCCAGAGGCGCTTCCAGTAGGGCGTTGGGGGCGGTGTGCCATCCTCGGCAGCGCGTCGCGGGAGCGGGGCGGTGGGCACCGAGCCGTCGCCGAAGGTGAGAAGTTTGCCGACGCCCCAGGCAATAAGGGGGAGCACCACCAGGACGGCGTCGCCGATCAGGTCGTGCGCCTTGTGCATGGCGTCCGCACCCTGGTATTCCGTGATCAAGCACAGGGCGAGCGTCCTGCCCAGGTTCAACACGGTAGCGACCAGCGCACACAGAACGATGATGCCGAGACGTCTAAAGAGTCTTAGAAAGAAGAGCTCTCCGACCGCCAGGCTGATCATGAGACTCGCTTGAAGGGATCGAATACCACTGCAGGCCTCGGCGATGCCGACGGGTCCATTCCGCAAATAAATCGTGGTTCCATGCGGTTCCGCATGGATTCCCAGGATGTGCATGATCTCCACGATGACAACGGCCACCATCTTCTGAAGTCCGACAGTGACGGGTGTTTCGTATCGTTTCGGCCAGGCGACCGCCGTCAGGAAGAAAGCGATGGGGAATGCCAGGGTCAGCAAGAGGCGTGGACCTCCAGCGCAGTAGGCAACCCAGAGAGTGGCCACGACGGCACAAATGGCTATCCCCCAGTTATTCAGCCGGTCATCAGGGAGTTCGTTGCGCAGCAGTTCGACAGGGAGCGTTAGGAAGGCGAGGACCGTGGCCGCGATCGCGAGAGCCAGGGAAAAGCGGGGAACTCTGGGTGCCTCGAAAGGAACAATGCCTGCGAACGGTTCATCAAGTCGCCGCCAGGCGAAGAAGACCATCAGTGGAGGCACGAACCACCCATAGGAATACATTGGGTTGTCGTACCACTCGTCGGCGCAACCGGCGATGGCCCAGGTCCAAAGACCGAGAATCAACATCGCGACGGTAACCCAGTGCCAGTGGGCCCGTGCGTGGACGGACGGCGAGGGTGCCTCCCCGGCTTGGATGGTCATCATGCTTAATCTCCGACCGGGGATCTCGCCGGTTTGGCCCGTAATCCGGCAAGCGAAATCCCTCCTTGGTTTTGTCCCGGATTGGCGTCTGGTCAAGGACTGTCTTCTGCATCGGATGGTTGAAGAACGGACTGCGCCACCATGGCGAAGTCCATGGAAAACGAACCTGGAACCAGTCGAGTTGGAATTGGACGGGGCGCGAGGCACTGCGTGCCAGGCTCATTGGATTCTGCCTTCGAAATGATGACTGAGTGACAGGCTGGTAGCGCCGCAACGATGGTCGAAGCCTGCTTTTGGACGAATCAGGCGGGTGCCTGAGAGTCGCGGTTCAGTCTTTCAAGGGCGGAACAACCGGTGGCGGTCGGAGGTGAAAGTCGAAGAAGGAAAGGATCTGGGAATTGCTGGCCTCGGTCGGATCGTGACCGGGGCGCGACGTGAAGCCAAGGTGCTGACGGAACCCGAGCAAACGGTAGACTTCGGCAACCCGGTTGAGCGCTTTCCATCGCTCTGGGGGGTCTTCGGCTCCCCCGGACACCAAGAAAGGACGAGGGGCGATCAGTGCCTGCACCTCATGGAGGTTTCGGCCCTCGGCGATCAACGCGGCATAGGCGCCTGTTCGAGGATTCTGTGGCGTCGGCACTCCGGCCTTGCGCTCGTGAGATGGATCGAATCCCAAATACCAGGGTTCCCAATAATTGACGTTGGGCCGGCTCTCATCGAAGACAATCCCCGGATCACTCACGCAGATTGCGGCAAACGGTTCCCAGAAGGCGCCGGCGAACAGAGCCCATTTGCCTCCGTAGGAGTGCCCAAGAACGCCGATTCGCTTGGCATCCACCTCGGGGCGTTGGGCCAGAACCCTCCACGCATTGGCGGCGACGTAGGCGTGGTAAGCCAGGGGCTGACACTGCGCCCCGGCGAGATCGGGCCTTCGCGCATCGCCTCCTGGGGTTCCCAAGGAAAGGGTTACGAAACCGCGCCTCGAAAGTTGAAGTGCAAAGTCTCGGTTCGGACGGTCTTTCCTCAACCCAACACTCGTTTCGGGATCATAGAACACGACCAGTACCGCCGGAAATGGACCGTCGCCCGTCGGTATCAGGAGGTAACCGTCGGCGGTTTGTTGAGGAGCGATCGGAAATCGCAACAGGATCTGTGTGAAGTTTTCCCGCGGTTTTGCTTCCAGTATCTCGATCTCGGCTCGTTCCAGCACGGGTGGCCAAGGTCCGAGGGCCCGGTTCCAATCTTCGAGGATTTCTTTTCTTCGAATCGGCCAGCGGTCGGCGCTATCGACGGACCCTCCACCCTTCATTCTCAGCAATGAATCATAACCCTCGGTCATCCCAGCCAGGTTCGGCGGGGGTTCTGACCAATCCGCAATGCTGGGATCAACGCCAACCACCACGCGGTGGTAGCGCGCCAATTGCGGTGATCCGTGGTCGATGACCCGGAGGATGAAATGAAAGGCCCCCGGACCGAGTCCATCCGCGGCAGAAATCGTCAGGTCGGGACCTTTGGCCGACCATTGGAGCGTCCCCTGCTGGGATCCGGCTTCGGGGTAGTAAATCCACTCAAATTCGAGAGCATCACCGTCGGGGTCCTCCCAAGACGTCGAGAGCCTTCGTGATTCGCCGGGTACCAATGAAACGCGGGTTGGGCAGAGTTCGAGGGCTTGTGGATGGTGATTGGCCTTGGACCTGGGTTGAACGCACCAGTCGAGTCGCGCTCGAAAGTCATTCTGCAGGTCCTCGGCCCAGCGGGCCAGGGTGTGGTCTCGATGAACGGTGTTGCGCCAACGGTCCGCTTGGTTCGCCCAGAAGTAGCGTTCGGTAAAGCGATCGTCTCGATCGCGTTGATGCGATGGGGCATCTGGCGCCGATGGAATGGAGGATGAGCGGTTTCCGCCATTGGCCGGGATGGCGCGCGGACCAAGTCGGCCACCCCAGCCCCCCCAGCCTGGTGCTTCCGGAACGTCCATCCCCGTGGGTACGAGGTACAGGAAGCTCAGGGAATCCCCTTCCTTCTGCGGAAGGGTGGTGTTGGTGGGATAGAGTGCACCGAGCGGTCCGTGACCGGTCAGGACGTCGCGGGCCAGATTGAAGCCCCCTGCTTGGGCGGTGAGAGCGGAGAATCGATGGTACCAGCGTCGGCCGTCCACTTCTGGTCGCCAGGTGTCGACCCAAAGCGAAAACGCCGGTGCAATTTCATACGTATGCGGGCCGAATTGGTCGCCTGTGACGAGCCGGAATCTCGTTTTGAATGCCTTGTAGGCTGCGTGACCTCGGGTGCGCAGAACTCGGTCGAGCGCTCGACGGAAGTTGTTGGTGGCCGAGCCGCGGTCGCTTCCCCAATCGGAATACCAGATCGGTCGCGGATCCGAGTCATCGGCCGCGGCGATCAGGAGTTGGACCCCGTCGTTCGTGTCATCATAGCCTGCAACCACCTTGCTTCGTAACGACTTGGCATCGGGATAGGCTGGATCGTGGGTTACCAGGTTGGTCCAACAACTCTCGTAGGCTTCGAGCAGCCGTAGGACGATGTCGAGGCCGGTTCGAGCAGGATTCAGGTTCTCTCCATTCCTGGCATGGGGTCGATTGGCAATGATCCCTGAGATGTCCCACGCATTGGCATAGAGGAGGAATCGGACCAGGGATTGCTCATCATCCGGGTCACCGCCGGCATCGGTTTCGATGATGACTCGGCGCTTTGCCGGGGCGACTCGCGGCGGCCATGAGGGGGTTGGCACCGCAGCATGCAGGGCCGCTTCGTGCCGCGGGGTGGACGTGCCCTGGTCGGGCGACCGAGCGCGAACGGCAGCGCAAAGCAATTGCAGGGCCCGATTCTCCTCGATGGGTGTTCGGACATTGGCGTCGTTCCACGAGACCACCAGGTCGAGGGTGGGGATGACCGCGAGCGCCCGAATCCCGCCGTGTCCGAGAGCGGCGAAGGTATCGGCCGGCGCATTGGACCAATGCCGACGGTGATTGGAATCCAGTCCATTAATCCACCACAGATGACTATAACTGCCAAAATGCTCGGTTTGGTTGTCCGGGATTCGGGTGGATCCCAGGGTTCGTTGCGCTGGAATCATCGACGAGGCATTGGTGCTGGCGCGAGGCAAGGTGGCTGGTAAGGGCGTTCGCGTCGCGAATCGCACGAGATCGCTTCCGAGGAGTCGTTCCTGACCCCATTGGCCCTGTCGGAGGTAGAGCAGACCAAACCGCGCGAAGTCGCGGGGCGAAATCTTCAGGCGTCCGGGACGGTCGCCAGGTCCGAAGCCGATCAGGGTGGGGTGATCCTCGCAGCCGAGAGGCTCCGTGAGCCGAGGGTGAAGCACGAGACGATCCACTTCGGCCCAGGACGCCCCATACACCTTGCCAAACAAGGTGTCGACGAACAGGGCCATTTGCCAATCGTTGTAGGCGAAGGCTGTTCCTGGAATTTCGGCGAGTCCGTAGCAGGAGGTCTGTTGAATCAGGTGCCGCCATTGGATGCCTCGGTCCTTGAATTGAAATTCGGGATTCAGGTCGCGCAGGAGGGGCTCCCAATCGGCCAAGGGCTGGTCGAGTGACGGCAAGAGACCCTCAGCCAGTGCGGTGAGGAGGAAATGGGTGAAGATGGGCTTGCAGGCCGACGCCACATCCCGGGGGGTGATGGGATCCCCCCAGCTGTGGACGAGCCGTCCATGGCGGACGACACAACCGTGTCCGCCGATGTGATTGCTAAACACAGTGAGGAGCTCGGCATCGAGTCCGACATCGGCGGGTGCAGCGGTTGGCCACGGAACAGCTGAGGCTGGGAGATAGGGGGCCAGCCAAAGAGCAAAGCTGATCAGGACCGCAGCCCCTCGACCGCCGGCACGTGTTCGAATACCGGTCACAACAGCACGGTGTTAATCCCTTTCGCCAGGTCCCAGCAAAGGACCGCACCGTTTCCTTCACGTCTCCAGGTTCCGCTGCGCAGGGACCGCGACGAGGCAACCTCACTGAGGGCCAGGCCTTGGGGCGACGCCGAATTCAAAAGGCGGGGGGCTTCCTCGGTCCGTCTGTCGAAACGCACGGTGAATCCAGGGCACGAAAAGGGGGCCGTCAGGCGCATGACATTGGGCTTGTCAGTGCTTTCGATCCGGGTGAGTTCGCGGGCTGCCCAATAACGCGCGATCTCGGCAAGCTTCATCCACTCCAGGTGATCGAAGCGTTGGTGGAGTCGGTGGACGACCTCCTGGAAGACGCGAAACCCAGTCTCCTCTCCATTGAACCAAATTCCCGTCCAATGGGCGAGCAAACAGGCGGGTTCTCCGCGCCGAATGACGTCGACCAATCGCCCCCTGCTGCCGTCCGCAGTGATGAACCTATCGACGCCCTCCGGCGGGGAGTTGTCCCAACCGCCGGTCCAATCGCCGGTGCAAGCGATGATACTGACCACACATCGGGGATCGGCGCCGTCGAGACCCGATGCGTATTCGACTCGCGGAGCCACGCTTTCCGTTCCTTCATCGTAAAGGTGCCGGAAGTAATGAGGGATCTCGGTGCCAAAAATGTCGCGCAGGGCGACTAGGGAGGCCTGGGCAAGTTGGGGAAGTGCGCGGGTACCAAAGCCGCCTGGGGTCGTGATGCCTTCGCAGTTCAGGCCGACGTTTTTTAGGATGGTCAATGCGTAGCGAAGGTAATCCGCGATTTCATCGGTCGATCGGCCGGTGGTCCATTCCCAGTTCTCCATGAATTTGAGACTTCGATCAGGGAAAGGGTGACCCGTTCGGAGGTCAATGACCCGGGTGTGAGTGACCATCTCCGGATGAATATCCCAGTTGGGAGTCATCAGAGTGCGAACCAGTTCAAGACTGGATTGGAGATCGCGTGGGCTCCAACCCGGCAGCTCTCGGTCGAGACGACCGACACAGGCTGGATAGGGGACGATGCTGTATTTCCCTTTGACCCCATGTTCGCCGCACCAGGAGCCGAACTTGCGGACGAAATCATCGGGGATCTCATCGGACCACTCGCGCCAGTTTCGGTGGTAAGTCGCATTGGCGCCCTCGAACGCGGCATCAAATTGGGGCATCGCGAACTTGTTGAGGTTCACCAAGCAGGTGGAGTCATCAATGATGAACGACACCGGCACGCGTTCCCGGGGATTAAGCACTTCGGCGGATTTTGGTCGAACGGGGCGATCGCCGGGCACTTGGGCCAGGGCTTCGCGGGCCACCGAAGCGATGAGTGGCGCTGCCAGAGCGGTGGATTTAAGGAATTGGCGGCGGCCATGGGCGTATTCCATAAGCGGGAGACTTTGGAGGGTTAGTCGATGAACTCATCACTGGCATCGAACCGTGGAATCACGATGTTCACGAGGCGCAGGTTGCCAACCGCCCGATGGCGGCATCCGGCGGGGATCATGACCGCCGTCAAAGGACGAACCGGAACGCGGTCTTGATCGATCTCCAGAAAACCCGTGCCTTCCAAGACCAGATAGATCTCCGTCGTTCGACGGTGGAAGTGGCGTTCGGCGTCCGCCTTGATTTCCACGAGATGGAGGGAGGCCGGGGAGTGAGGCTGGTCGCCGAAGGCTCGCCTTGCGGTGCCGCAAGGGCACGGAATGCCGGGTAGTTGGTCGAGCTGGGCAACAGCGAAAGGGGGCATGAGGAGAGCGTGGCATGTCGCTCCGCGTCTGGCGACACTTCGAGTCATCGCCGGCTTGTTGTCGGAGCGGAGGCCGCTCCCACAGAAGTTCACACGATGCACACCCGAGCCGACACAAAATCACGGCGTTCTCGGAGTGGTTGCCTCCCGATGAGAGAGGGAGGCTACACGTCGCAGACTTTGGCGGCGTGACGAAGAGCCAGAGCACGGTCCGGCCAGGTCGGCAGGAACTCCTGAGCCACATAGCCCGTGTATCCGATGTCGAGGATGGCGCGCATGACGGCCGGGTAATTGATTTCTTGGCGATCATCGAGCTCACCTCGACCGGGAACGCCGGCGGTGTGGATGTGACCGATGATGTCCTTGTATTGGCGGAGCCGGCGGATCACGTCGCCGTTCATGATCTGGACGTGGTAAATGTCGAAGAGCAGTTTCATGTTGGGGGATCCCACCTGCCGGATCAGTTCCGCGCAGAAATCGACGTCATCGCCGAAGTAACCTGGGTGCCCTTTCATGGGATGGGAGTTGTCCCGGCTATTGAGGTGTTCGAGGCACAGCAGGACGTTCTTCTTCTCCGCCTGGCCCATCACACGCTTCCACGCCTCGACGCAATGGCGCGCTCCGGACGCGTTATCCATCCCCGGCTCGCGCATCCCGGTAAAGGTGATCACCCGCCGACATCCGATCTGGGCGGCGAGATCGATGCCTTCACGAAGTTTCTCCACGACATGATCGTGGTGAGCCGGGTTACAGGGACCTTTGGCGAATCCATGGCTGCCGACGAGGGAGATCTCCAGGCCGAGTTCCTGGATTTCCGGATAGAACTTCGGATCGATCCCCTCCATGGCGACGAGGCCGATGTCGCGGCATAGGCGGGCGAGTTCGGGGACGGGCATAGGGCTGTACGTCCAACCCATGATGGATTGTCGGATGCGTCGCTGGCTGACCCGAAAAGTGGGTTCGACGAGCTCGGGACCAAGCCGAGGGTCGGAGGACCTTGCGGAATCGGCGGCTGCAGTCCTTATCGTCGAGGCTAGAGCAATGGAACCGAAGGCGCAGTTTTGGATCCAGGACCGCCGGTCTGCTGCGGTCGTGGCGTGGGGGAGTCGGTTTGGCTGCGGTGGGTTCGCCATCATCCCGCCATGCTCCACACCCGCGCCGCCGGTGCAATCCCGCGCCCGCACTGCGTGCCAGGCTGTCGGGGCGGGTGCGCGTCACGATGGGGGAAGGGGCCTGAAGAGCTGAGCCGGGATCCGGAGGATGGGGATCACAGTCGGGTTCCAGGGACTGAGTGCCAGGCTGTCGGGGAGTCGGGCCCGGATGGCAAGGAGGGACCGGGCCACCGTTCAGGGTATGAGCGACCGAGCGGAAGACCGGCCAAGAGGTACTGGGTGCCAGGCTGGTTGGATACGGGAAGCTTGGCGGTCCTGGTACCTGATGGTTTGCCGGCGGCGGTTGACCATGCACTGCGTGCCAGGCAGTCGGGGCGGGTGCGCGTCACGATGGGGGAAGGGGCCTGAAGAGCTGAGCCGGGATCCGGAGGATGGGGATCGCAGTCGGGTTCCAGGGACTGAGTGCCAGGCTGTCAGGGTGTCGGGCCTGGATGGCAAGGAGGGACCGGGCCACGGTTCAGGGTTTGCGCGACCGAGCGGGACCGGGCAGGTTCACCGGCAGCCATTCATGCCCTTGACCATTGGACTCCCTTTGGCGCTGGGCACCCATTCTATGCAATCGCATCATTCGCCCGGACTGGATCGTCGCACTTTCATCTCCACCGGTGTCGTTGGTCTGACCGCGTCAGCCGTGGGTACAGCCCATCCAAAAGCCGCCGATGGGCCGTCCCCGGCGTCCAAGGTCGTGACGCCACCACCCGGCCGCCGACTCCTGCTTTCCTGCAAACTCGGGATGATCGACCAGGAGAAGGATGGCAAGAAACTCTCTGTGTCAGATCGTTTGTCGATGGCCCGGGAGGCGGGATTTGATGGGGTGGATTTCGATCAAGCGGGAGAGTACACGCCCGAACAAGCCCGGGATGCGGTTCGGGAATCGGGGGTATTCGTCCATAACGCGATTAATCACGCCCATTGGGGCCAGCGTCTCACCAGTGCCAAAGCCGAAGAACGCGACAAAGGACGATCGAACATCGAGCATTGTCTTCGTGTCTCCCACGCCGCCGGCGGCAGCGGTGTGCTGATCGTGATCGGCAAGGGCGATGACGGTCCGAGTGCCGAGATCGAGGAGCGTTGCCGTAAAGAGATCCTGAAGTTGATCCCCCTCGCGGCATCCCTCGGTCAGCCGATTCTCATTGAGAACGTTTGGAACCAGATGTTCTACCGCCACGACGCGCCGCCGGAACAAGGACCGGAGCAGTTCATCCGCTTCGTCGATGGTTTCAAGAGTCCATGGGTCGGGATGTATTACGACATCGGCAACCATTGGAAATACGGTCAGCCGGGGGATTGGATCCGGGCCTTTGGCCATCGGTGTGTCAAACTCGACGTCAAGGGATTCAGTCGCGCCAAGAACAAATTCACCGACATCACGAGTCCCGACGATGATCTGCCCTGGGCGGATGTGCGAAAGGCGTTGGATGAGATCGGGTACGCAGGCTGGGCTACGGCGGAGGTGGGCGGTGGTGGTGTCCAACGCCTCACGGTGGTTCGCGAACAAATGCAACGCGCTTTTGGCCTGTGATGGAATCACGGAAGGAGAGGGTACCGATGGGTGCCGTCGAACAGCATGGAGGGGCCAACGGTGTGGCTGACCTTCGCCCCCTGATTCAGCATGGGCGGGCGCCTTCGGATGTTCGTCCGCGAATGGTGAGGTGGGGATGGTGTCTTCTCCTGTGGTTGGGGGTATTCCGCGCGCTGGCCACCCATGCAGGCGACGCGGCTGGGGCGATCACGATCGAAGGCTATGCGGGTCGACAAAGTTATGCGCCGGGTGAGGAAGTGACGATCCACGTATCGACGACGGTTGCCTCTTTCTCGGCGCGCATCGCGCGCTGGGGGGCGTCGATGGATTGGGTTTGGACCAATTCGGCGCCGATTCCAGGCCGGGAGTATCCCGTGCCAGAGGAGGCATCGTCCCACGGCTGCCGATGGCCGGAGGCTTTTCGGGTCCGGATACCGCCGGATTGGAAGAGCGGGTATTACCACGTGATTCTGAGAGCGGAGGATGGAGGCGGAAAGTACACCGGGCGCGGGCGACGGACCGCGGAATCCACGTGCTTCTTTGTGGTGCGATCGGCAGATCCGGGGCGGGATTCAAAGATCCTGCTGCAACTCTCGGCCAACACCTACAACGCCTACAACAACTGGGGCGGTTTCAGTCTGTACGCCTACAACGGACGCGGTGGGAATCAGGGGCACCGCGTGTCGTTCGAACGTCCGCCGGCGAGCCAGTATTCGAACTGGGAACAGCCGTTCGCGGAATGGGCGGAACGCCAGGGGATTCGCCTCGACTACGCG
This sequence comes from Verrucomicrobiales bacterium, assembly GCA_016795425.1. GTDB lineage: Bacteria > Verrucomicrobiota > Verrucomicrobiia > Limisphaerales > CAIMTB01 > CAIMTB01. The sequence continues at coordinate 50,854 of JAEUHG010000265.1, read as the reverse complement.
GTGAATGCGGACTTGGAGTTTCGACCCGAATTATTGCGCGCCTATCGGTTGGTTCTCAGTGTTGGGCACGACGAGTATTGGTCGGCGCCGATGCGCGATCATCTCGAAGCGTTTATAGGTGGCGGGGGCAACGTCGCTTTTTTCAGTGGCAACACGTGTTGTTGGCAGGTGCGAAGCGAGGAGGACGGGAAGGCCTTGGTCTGCTGGAAACAGAACTTCGGGCAGGATCCGTTGTTCCCGGCTGGTGATCGAAAGTTGTTATCCACTTTGTGGAGTCATCACCAGGTGGGCCGACCGGAGAATCAATTGACCGGCGTGGGATTTCTGTGGGGCGGCTACCACCGCAGCCACGGCCAGTTGATGGATGGCAGCGGCGCCTACGAGGTGCATCGTCCGGAGCATTGGCTCTTCGAGGGAACGTCATTGAAGCGTGGCGCATCGTTCGGCGGTGCCGACACGATCGTGGGCTATGAATGCGACGGTTGCCAATTGGCGTGGCGGGAAGGTTTGCCCTTTCCAACAGGCGCCGACGGCACTCCCACCAACTTTGTTGTCCTGGCCACGGCGCCGGCGCAGTGGCATCCCGACGATTGCGAATGGTATGACCGCTGGGAGCGAGGGCGCAAAGGACAGGCCTGCCTGGGGGTTTACACTCGCGGGGGTTCGGTGTTCACGGCTGGCTCGACGGACTGGGCCCATGGCCTGCGTGGGCGCGACCCGGTGGTGGAACGGATCACGCGCAATCTCCTGGAGCGATGGTCGCGTTGAGATTCACCAGAAGTCTGCGGGTGGCGGGGTTGCTGGTCCTGCTGGTTTTGGGGTTGGAGGGATGGGCGGCTGAATCGAGGGCTTCGACGGGAGTTCGACGGCCAAATTTCCTGGTGATCCTGGCGGACGACCTGGGGTTCTCGGATTTGGGCTGTTATGGGGGTGAGATTCATACTCCGAACCTCGACCGCCTGGCCCGCCGAGGGCTGCGATTCACACAGTTTTACAACACCGCCCGGTGCTGGCCCACGCGATCGGCGTTGTTGACGGGCTATTATCCCCAACAGATTGGGATGGATCCGCCCACTCAACGGCTTCCCGCGTGGACCCGGCTCCTCCCGCATTACCTGAGGCCCTTTGGCTATCGGAGTTATCACGTGGGGAAGTGGCATATCCCTGGCGCGCCCCGATCGGTGGCGGACGGAGGTTTTGACCGCAGCTATCGACTTGAGGACCACGACCGGAATTTCCATCCGACACGCCGGATCGAGAACGATCGTGCGCTGCCGGCGATTCCTCCTGGGACGGACTTTTACACTTCGACGGACTTCGCCGACGTCGCGATTCGGTATCTGGGGGATCACGCGCGGGAGCATGCGGATCAGCCGTTCTTTTTGTACCTGGCATTCACGGTGCCCCATTTTCCCCTGCAGGCTCCGTCACGGGACGTGGCTCGGTATCGTCATCGGTATCGAATCGGGTGGGATAACATTCGGGAACAGCGCTGGCGTCGGTTGACCAGGGAAGGACTGGTGGCGTGCGAGTTGGGTCCGAGGGAAGAATCGGTGGTGCCGTACTGGAATCTGGAGACTTCGAACCTGCTCCGACAGTTGGGAGCCGGGGAGGTGGGGCACGCTGTCGCCTGGAATTTGTTGAACGAGGAACAACGGCAGTTCCAGGCCACCAAGATGGCGATCCACGCGGCGATGGTGGATCGAATGGACCGTGAGATCGGCCGGGTCCTGGACCAAGTTCGCGCCATGGGCGAATGGGAGGATACCGTGATTCTGTTTATGTCGGACAATGGAGCCAGCGCGGAGCAGATCGTGCGAGGCGACGGGCATGAGGCACGGGCGGTGCCGGGAAGCGCCGGTTCGTACCTTTGTCTGGGTCCGGGATGGTCCATGGCGTCGAACACACCCTTTCGACGCCACAAGAGTTGGGTGCATGAGGGCGGGGTGGCGACTCCGCTGATTCTGCATTGGCCTCGCGGTATCGGGCGACGGGGCGGGCTTCGGTCGAACGTCGGGCACGTCATAGATTTGGTGCCCACCTTGCATGAGTTGGCATCGGGTGGTCCGGGATCGCCGCCGATGGATTCACGGGCCCCGGCCTTTCCGGGGCGGAGTCTGGTGCCGACCCTGGCGCAGGATGGCGCGGTGGAGCGGGACTTCCTGTATTTTCATCATGACGGGAACCGTGCTCTTCGTGTGGGCGACTGGAAGCTGGTTTCGGGCCGACCGGAGACGAATGCCTGGTGCCTGTACCATCTGGGAACCGATCGATCGGAGACGCGCGACGTTGCGGCCGAACATCCGGCCCGGGTCTCGGAGATGACATCTCGATGGGAGGCATTGGAGGCGGTCTACCGGCGGCAGGCGGTGGAAGGTGCGGTTGGGCAGCAGTAAGGCTTTGCAGCGAGATCGTTGGTGCTAATATCGCACCCATGGCTTTGCCCGATTTCACACGCCGCGAGTTTCTGAAGACCCTCTCCGCGGGCACGCTGGGGGCTTTGTCCGCTGGATTTCCGAGTGCTTGGGGTGCGGAGGACGGTGCGCCGCGGCGATTGGAAGCGACGGCCGACTGTCTGGTGGTGCTTTGGATGGGAGGCGGGATGGCAGCCACCGAAATGTTCGATCCCAAGCGGTACACTCCATTCGAAAAGGGGCTGGATCCGGCGCGGGTATTGTCGACCTTCCCGGCCATTCCGACGCGGGTGGACGGGATTCAATTTACCGAAGGATTGGAGCGGTTGGCCGGGGTGATGGATCGCGGAACCCTGATCCGGACGTATACAGCGGGTGATCTGGGATTCATCCTGCATTCCCGCCATCAATTCCATTGGCATACCGGATATGCGCCGCCGCAGACCGTGGCGTGCCCGCACATCGGAGCGGTCGTGTCGCGCACCTTGGGTCCGCGGAACCCGGCGATGCCGGCGTTCATCAATATCGGACAGCGTTTTGAGGTGGGTGAAGGCGAGGAACTCAAGGCCTTCACAACGGCAGGATTCCTGGGGAGTGAATATGGACCGTTCAATGTGCCGTTTCCCGATGCCGCCAAGGACGTGGTGACGCCGCCGGCGGGGATGAGTCCGGGGCGATTCGAGAACCGGGACCGATTTTATCGAAAGCTTCTGGCGGCTTCGCCGGTGGGTCAATTGGGCAGCGATTATCAGAAGGAATCGTTGGTGCGCTCGCTCGACAACGCGCATCGGTTGTTGAGTTCGCCGGCGGCCAAGGCGTTTGATCTGACTCAGGAATCACCGGAGACCGTGGCGAAGTATGTGCCAGGCGGCTGGGATTTTTCCCGTCGGCTGGGCGGGGATTTTGTGCGGGACGGCAGTTACGAGGAGAAGAATATCCAGCGTTTTGGGCTGGGTTGTCTGTTGGCGCGACGGCTGGTGGAGGCTGGAGCGCGCTTCATCGAGGTGACAACGGAGTACATTCCGTTCCTCAACTGGGACACGCATGAGCACGGCCACGAGAAGGTGGTGAACATGAAGAAGGCGATCGATGGCGCGATCGCGCAGCTGGTTCTCGATCTTGAGGCGCGTGGGTTGCTGGATCGAACACTGATCGTCCTGGCGAGCGAGTTCAGCCGCGACATGATGCAGGAGGGCAAGCCGGACCGACCGGTGAAAGACCAAGTGCCGGTGCCGGACAAGCTCGAGAGCCTGACGCATTACGGGATGCACCGGCATTTCACCGATGCCGGCTGTGTGCTGATGTTCGGCGGGGGGATCAAGAAAGGACATCTCCATGGCGTGACCGCCGAGGAGCGTCCGTGTCGCACGATCAAGGACCGCGTGGTCATCGAGGATCTGCATGCCACACTGTATCGTGCGATGGGGATTCCGGCGGACCTGGCTTACGAGATCGAGCAACGTCCCTTTTATGTGACCCGCGATGGTCACGGAAAGCCGATCGAGAGTTTGTTTGCGCGCGGCGTGTGAGGGCGCATGGCGGCACCTCCATGGTGGTGGAAACGAGTGGGGATCCCGTTCCTTCGTTCGGGGGCTTGGATGGTGTGCGGGCTGGTGTTTGGGGTGAATTTGGCGACGTCGGCGGCCGACACGGATTGGCCGGTGTATCACGGTGACCCCGAGGGAACCCATTACTCCTCTCTTCGTCAGATTCACCGTCGCAATGTGCATCGACTTCAGCCGGCGTGGATTTATCGATGTGGCGACGCACGGGCGAATTCCGGGTCCACCATTGAATGCAATCCGTTGATACTGGGAGGTCGAATGTATCTCACCACACCGGGATTGCGGGTGGTGGAGGTCGACGCGGCAACCGGGGAGGAAGGGTGGCGGTTTGATCCTTGGGATGGGAGAAGCGGCGGCGGGGTGAACCGCGGATTGGCCTATTGGGAGGAAGCGGGGGATCGTCGATTGTTTTTCGCCGCGGGTTGGAAGCTGTACGCGCTCGACGCGGGTACCGGCCGGCCCATCCCTGGGTTTGGCACCGGCGGATATATTGATTTGCGGGAAGGGTTGGACCAAGACGCCTTCTATCTTTCGGTGAGTGCGCCGACCCCGGGTGTGGTGTACCGCGATTTGCTGATCATGGGGTCGTCGATTCCGGACTCCCTGCCTCCGACGGCGCCGGGGCACATTCGCGCCTTCGATGTACGGACTGGCGCGCGCCGGTGGATCTTCCACACGATTCCGCATCCTGGCGAATCGGGGCACGAAACTTGGGGCCCGGACAATTGGCAGCACAACGGGGGCGCGAATGCCTGGGGTGGGGTGACGCTGGATCCCAGCACAGGCGTGGTGTATTGCGGGACAGGTTCGGCGAACTACGATCACTACGGCGGTGACCGACCGGGGGCGAACCTCTACGCGAATTGTATCCTGGCCCTGGACGCCTTGACGGGAGTGCGTCGATGGCATTTCCAGACGGTGCACCATGATGTGTGGGACTACGATCTGCCCTGTGCGCCCGTGTTGGTGGATGTGCGCCGAGGTTGGCGTCGGGTGCCTGCCTTGGTTCAAAGCACCAAGATGGGTCATTTGTTTGTGTTGGACCGGCGCACGGGGCGACCGCTGTTTCCAGTGGAGGAACGTCCGGTGCCTGCGTCTGACATTCCGGGTGAATCCGTGTGGCCGACGCAGCCATTCCCCGTAAAGCCGCCGCCTTTCGCCCGGCAGGGATTTCGCCAGGACGAGGCGACCCGTTTGAGCGAAGCGTCGCGGAAAGACGTCGAGGATCGGTTGAAGACCATGCGGTCGGAGGGCTTGTTCACCCCGCCGTCACGCGTTCCCACGGTGGTGATGCCGCAATTCAACGGGGGTGGGGAGTGGGGTGGACCGGCGGTGGATCCCAAGCGGGGCTGGGTGTACGTCAACGGGAGCAACGAACCGGAGTGGATTCAGATGTTGCCGGCGCGCCTGCCGGAAGGTGTGACCGCTCATGAACTGGGAGGGCATCTGTTTCGGGCCACCTGTTCCCAGTGCCATGGAGCGGGGCGTCCCGACCTTCCGCGAACAGCGGCGCTGCAATCGTTGAAGGATGTGGCACAGCGGTTGAGTCGCGAGGCGGTCCTGACGTTGCTGGAAACAGGGCGGGGGCAGATGCCGTCGTTTGCCTCGATGAGCGTGGTGGAACGCCGTGCGGTGGTGGCCTTTCTTTTCGGAGATCGAGGCGGAGCGCCGGTGCCGGCCGCGGATCTGGATCAAGGCTGGGCGCGGCGGATTCCTTGGGTGGCGAACGGACATCCTGAGTTCCGGGACGCAGAGGGATTTCCGGCGAATGCACCGCCGTGGGGCACCTTGACGGCGGTGGATCTGCGCCGCGGCGAGATCGTTTGGCAGATTCCCCTGGGGACCTATCCCGAGTTGGAGAAGCGGGGGTTGCCACCGACGGGGACGTTCAATATCGGCGGACCCCTGGTGACTGCGGGTGGCCTGGTCTTTATCGGGGCGGCGATGGACGAACGCTTTCGGGCGGTGGACGCGCGGACGGGTCGTGTGCTGTGGGAGCAGGTGTTGGACGCGGGTGGATACGCGACCCCGGCGACGTATGAGGTCGACGGTCGTCAGTACGTGGTCATCGCGGCGGGCGGGGGTGGGAAGCCTGGAACCCGATCGGGGGATGGGTGGTGGAGTTTCGCCCTCCCGTGAGGAGAGATCAGGCCGGGGTTGGGGGTGGGAATCAGTTCCGGGGAGCCTCCGAGCGCTGCCGGGCGTGAATCGTCGCGGACCGGATCAACACCAACTGACCGGGACCGTGAGGACCTGGCCATTGCGGTTGGTGTAGAACAACTGCTTCCGGTCGCGTCCGAACTCGTGGACGAGCTTGGTGATTTTGACGTCGTAGCAGCAGTACTCGGCGATCTCCATCAACTTGCCTTCACGGAACCAGCGGAGGGCCTGAAGTCCGTCGGCGGTCTTTTCGGCGCCGAGCGTGGCGGAGGCGACGGCATCGAGAGTGAGGCGGTGGTTGAGCGTCTTTTGAAGTTCGACGAGCAGATCCAGGTTGGGGACCTGGGTGAGGTCGAGAATGGTGTAGCCATTGAGGACCTCGTAATCGAAGCGGAGGTGGTTGAAGCCGACGACGAGGTCGGCGCGGCGGAGTTCCTCGATGAGGTCGTTGACCTGGGCTTCGCCGTAGATGCGGTAGCCGTTGCGTCCGGTGCTGAAGGTGACCCCGACGCTCATGCGCATGTCGCGGATGCGGTGCCAGCCGCCGACCTCTTCGGCTGATTTCTGGGTTTCGAGATCGAAGTAGACGATGTTCTTCACGGACGCGGGGTCGATAGTGGAAGGATGAGGAAGAGGGGGACAAATGGAAACTGGCGTCGCGAGGTTGCACGGCATGCTGCGTGACTTCGCATTTGCCGAGCTGATACCGTGCGGAACGACGAAGGTCTGGTGGATGGCGCGCGACGAGACATCGGAACGTCCAGCGGAGGACGACAGCAGGTTGAAGATCTACCTGCTTCCCAACCTCATGACGGCAGGCAACCTGTTTTGCGGGTTCCTGGCGCTCACCAGGATTGTGGAGGCCGATCTCAATCTTCCCGGATTCGAGGGAGTGATCCGGGAGGCGTTGTTTTTCATTCTGTTGGCCTGCATCTTCGATTTGTTGGATGGGCGGGTGGCGCGGATGGGAGGATTCGAGAGCCCGTTTGGCCGGGAGTTTGATTCGTTGGCGGACGTGGTGTCGTTTGGGGTGGCGCCGGCGTTCCTGGTGCACCGGATCGTATTGGCGGATGTCTTCGCGCTGCATCCGGAATTCGGCTGGTTCATCGCGTCGATTTATCTTCTGTGCGGGGCCTTTCGTTTGGCGCGGTTCAATGTGATCGCGACCTATGCGGGGTCGGGGGGCAGCAAGGAGTTTGTCGGATTCCCGATCCCTGCGGCGGCGGGGGTAGTGGCGTCGTTGACGCTGTTCATTCTTTGGCTGGAGGAGAAGGATTTCACGCAGGGTTGGTGGCGGTTTTTGATACCGGTGATCCTGGTCTTTCTGTCGGTGATGATGGTGAGCGAAGTTCGGTATCCGGCGTTTAAGAACGTGAATTGGCGGACCAGCACGCCGTTCACCAAGACGGTGATCATAGTGGCGTTGGTCGGCGTGTTTTTCATTCTTTGGAAGAAGGTGCTGCCGGTGGTGTTACCCATCGTCTTCACAGCGTACCTGTTGTACGGCTTTGTGCGTCCGCACATATCGAGGCGGATGCGCGCGGAGATCGAATACGATGCGGATGACGACCGGGAGGGGGGCGGTCCAGCCACGGGTCGTGACGCGGGCTGATCGCTGGGATGACTGACCTCGGCACACTTTTGATTCCGTGGGGCGCCGGATTTTTAGCCGGCTACCTGGCCTGCATTCCCGTGGGTCCGGTCAATGTAACGATCATCAACGAGGGTGCGCGTCGCGGGTTTCGGCACGCGTTCTTCGTCGGGCTTGGGGCGGTGATCATGGAGATGATCTACTCGGGTATTGCCTTTGCCGGATTCGCGCAGTTGTTCACCTCCGCGCTGATGCGGGCGATCATGGAGTTGGTCAGTTTCGTGGTCGTGACGGCGATGGGTGTGAAGTATCTGATGACCCGGGAAATGCCTTCCGCACCGCACGCGCTGCAGTTGGTGGAGCAACGGCTGCATCCGCACACGGCATTCATGACGGGGTTTGTGCGGGTGCTGGGGAATCCGGCGACCTTGTTATTCTGGATCGCTTTCGCGGCCGCCTCGGTGGCGCACGAGTGGGTGGATCAGGATTGGCCGTCAAAGGCTTCGGCCATCGTGGGGATCGGACTCGGTGCGCTGACGTGGTTCAGCAAGCTGGGCTACGCGGTGTCCTTGGGGCACGGAAAATTCTCCTCCAAGACCCTGATGCGCACGGCGCATGTTTCAGGGATTCTGTTGATTGCGGCGGGCCTGTTCATGGGAGGCCGATTGGTTCTGGCCCTGGCGAAGCACCGGCAGCAACAGGCGGAGAAACGCCGTCTGGGGACCGTTGACTCCCGAGATTGTCGATCGATCTCGCAACAGCACCAACTACTCGCGGAGGTGCATCGGGCGCTGATCGCGCGTCGATTCCAGGGCGGACGCGGCGGTCTCATCGGTACGTCCATCGATGTTTAGAAGCAGGGCTTGGCGCCGGGCGTTGTCGGCGGTGGTTACGGGAAGTGTCTTGGCCTGGACGAGGTTTCGTGCGGCGCGCTGGGATTCGGTGTCGCCGGCAAAGTCATAGTCCAGCGTGGACCAATCGGGGTATTGGCGCAGCGCCTTCGAGGCGATGTAGCGAACGGCAGGGTAGGGATCATCGAGGAGGCGTGCGAGCAGGCGAGGCTGCCATTCCGAGCCGGAAGTCTTCAGGGCGGGCTCCCATCCCATGTGCCAGGCAAGGAGTGCCCGCTGTCCGGCGTCGCCGGATAGGAGGTGCCGCACGGCGGCGGACACGGTGTGATGCTCCGGACCGAGGCTGGGAACGGGGTGTTGATACCATTCCCGGAGCTTCTCCGCCGTCCAGGCGAGGCTGCGATCGAGGTGGCAGAGATTGCAGGCATTGGGACGTCCGGTGGTGAGTGTGGTGGTGGCGCGAGGGCTATCGATTTGGTGCTGCCGTATGCCTTTCAGCAGGGCGTAGGTGGTGTGCGGCATGTGGCAGTTGTAACAGGAGGCGCCAGAGCTGCCGGCGGGGTGATGAGTATGCGTGGGAGTGGCGAACTGCGCTTCCTGGTGGCACGAAAAACAGATGCGATCGCCCTTGGCTTCCGGGCGAAGCTGATCGTCGGGAGTGTCAAACTCGTGGAGCGAATGGCAGGTGAGGCAGGACATTTTGCCGCGCTGGAAGCAGGCGGTTTCGACGAGTCCGTTATATTCGCGACCGGCGACGCGGATCATGCCGTCGTCCCAGAAGAACTCGCGGAAGAGCTGAGGTTGTTTTTGGAGGATAGCCTGGACCCAGGGTTGATCGTTGATGCGAGAGGGTCGGATGATGGGCGTGGTGGTTTCCAAGTCATCACCGGGCCGGTATCGAAAACCGTCTTCCGTCCAGCCCTCGTGTCGATCGAACCATTTCATGCCGTGGCATTGGGCACAGACGTGGCTGGCACGGACGTGATCCAGACGGGCGGGGTGGGAGATGGCGAGATCGGCGGGTTTAGGGGTTTGGGGCTGGGAGCGGCGGGTCTCGGCGAATTGTCGCATGGCCTGAACGTGGTTTTCCCCCGGGCCGTGGCACGCTTCGCAGGCGATGCCGAATTCGCCGACGCGCGTTTCGAAGATTTCCTGTTCCGGCCGGGGACGAGGCTGTCCGGCGGTGACATGGCACCGGATGCAACTCATGTTCCAGGTTTCGACCGGTGGGGGGGCGTTGGGATCGCGGATAAAGACTGAGTTGCGCGGGGCCCAGCGTTGGTCATGGACGAGCCAGGTGAATGGGAAGCCGATCTGGGCGTTGCCGAAGCCGGCGGGGAGCCAGAACACCTGCATGTGATGGGAGCCGGTGAGCATGGCGAGGCGAACGCGCACCGGGGGAGGCGGCTGTTGTCCTTGAGGGGTGGTGGCGAGTTCTTCGAGATCTTCGATGGCGACCCAATGTTCGTCGTTGGTGCGGCTCAACGTGAAACGCTCGCCACCGGTCTCGAGGGTGACCTGGTTGAAGTCGGCCAGCACGGTTTGCGCGGTGACCGGCTGGGTCATGGTCCGATGATAGGATGCGTGCCAGGAGGAATGCTCGTTAGTGTGGCATTCGCGGCAGGAGTCGGACGTGACGTATCCAGGCGGGCCGCCGACGGATGGGGGAAGGCCGATGACGGTGGGGGCGGCATCGGCGATGGGTTGGGCGGCGGTGCTGTGGAGAGGTAATTGGGGCGTTTGGGGAGGTGGAGCGGGATCGCATCCGGAGTTGCCGACCAGGAGAGCGGTAAGCGCCAACCGGAAAACCAGGAGCGACCCGTGACGGTCGAGAGATCTCCATGCGCGGGCCAATATCGTTGGCATGGAGTTGTCCTCGCACCCCATTGGGATAGGAATGCCGACCAGTCCGTCAGACGCAGGGTTGGAACGGATGGGGTTGGGTCGGGCTGGGGTTGGGGGGCTCATCGCCAAGCAAAAGAGGGATACCGCATGCGGTATCCCTCGGCGTGAATGTTGGACGGCGCGGTTCAGCGGACCCGCCGCGATTTGCGGAGGAGTTCGATGGCGGCCTTGGCCTTGGGATCGCCGGCATCGGCAGCCTGAATGAGTTGATCTTGGAGGACGGTCATCCGGCGGTTGTATTGCCAGCTCTCAGAATCGTTCTTCATGGAACCACTCAACTGGATCTTGAGCAGGTTGTCCGTGGCGGCCTGCCAGTCTTTGGCTTGGGCGGCTTTGTCGGACGCATTGAGCGTTTCCTGGACGTCGATTTGGGAGATGACCAGGTCGTCGGTGGTGGACTCCTCCTGAGCGCTGGCGGTTTCCTCGGCGGGGGCGGCCTCTTCCGTGGTCTGCGCGGGCGCTTCAGTGGCAGCGACCTCCTCTTCCTTCTTGCCACAGGCGGTCAAGGCGAGGGCGAGCGCGGAGATCAGGGCCGCGAGAGTGCGATAGGACCAGTGATGGGTTTTCATTGGGGTAAGGTCAAACGGCACCGAACCCGAAGGTTTATTGAGCTCCGCCGCGGTTGGAGGTCGGGTCGCACCACAAATCGTTGGGAACGTCTCTCAGACCGGCGCCCCGGCCGTCGACGCGACCGGCGAGTTCGTAGAATTTCTTGTACTTGAGATTGATGGCAGTGCCGGAGATGAGGCCGGCGGCGGCGCCACCTTTGACATCGATGCGTTCGTTGGGGGCGAAGCCGCCGCCATGCCGTTGCGAGATGCCTTCGTCGGGGTAGCTCGAGCAATCGTTGAAGAAGAACGGCTTCATTTCATCGGCTTCCCATTGGATGATGACCGTGGGGCGGAAGGCGGTGATTCGGTGCGTGAGAAGGCGGGAATCCCAGCCGGCGAGACCGCCGAAGCTGATGGTGGCGCCGTTCATGACGTAGCTGGTGACTTTCTGGTCGCGCTGGCGGAACTGGGCCTTTTTGAGGCCTGCCTGCTCCACCTTGTCACGGGGGCAAATGAAGACCTGGTGGGTATTGAGGAAAGGGTACAGCTGCCCGGTCTTCACCTTCTCGAGCTGATTGGAGTAGTTCCGTTGGGTTGGAAGCGTATCACCAGCAGCGGTCGCCATATTGGGGCCGTGCGCCCAGGACTTGACCGTCAGACCCCAACCCGGCGATGGCATGAGCTCATCGTTGTCCCCGGTATACATCGTCATCGCCAGCATGATCTGCTTGACGTTGTTGAGGTCGAGGGTGTTTTGGGCGCGGTCCTTGGCTTTGGAAAGCGCTGGCAGGAGCATGCTGGCGAGGATCGCGATGATGGCGATCACGACCAGCAGTTCGATGAGGGTAAAGGCGCGCTGCGTCCCCTTTGTAGCGGGCGAGGGCAAGGCGGAGAGTTGGTTGGCAGACTTCATAGTCGTGGGATCGGACGATCTTCAGCATCCCAGTTTGACCCCGTCAACGTCGGTTCCGGCATTTTCGGGGCATGACAGGACTGGTGAGGTCGAGCGTCTGGGATATTCCGTTCGGGAATACCACGTGGGGATCGGCCGGGGGAAGTGTGCTTTAACGGGCACATCGGAGACCCTCGGCGCGGGGCGCGCGGGGCCTATTTGGCGGCCTCTTCCAGCAGTTTGGAGACCTTCGCTTCCAGGTCTTCGCGAGCGTTCTGGTCGCGCAGGATGCCATTCTTATCGACCAGCCACATGGTCGGAATGCTTTCGATTCCAAAGGCTTGTCCAAACTGGTTGCCCCAGCCTTTGCCGTCGAAGAACTGAGGCCAGGTCATGTTCTCCCGTTGGACGAATTTCGTGAGCGCCTCCTTTTCCTGGTCGAAACTGATGCCGACGATTTCAAAACCGAGAGGTTGGAGTCGGGCGTAGGCGGCTTTGACCTTGGGCAATTCGGCGATGCAAGGTCCGCACCAGGTGGCCCAGAAATCGACCAGAACGACTTTTCCTTTGAGGTTGGCGAGGTCGAACTCCTTTCCATCGACCGCGGTGAACTTGAGCTCGAGCGGTTTGTCGATGCGATCGAGTTTGGCGAGGAGGGATTTGGCGGCCGCTTGGACAACTTCCGGGGCGTTATTCGTGAGAAACGATTGGGCGGTGGCGCGTGCTTCTTCCGCCGAGGAGTAGGCGGCGGCGCCGAGGATGATCTGGTACGGCTCCGGCCGTTGGGGAAACTGGGTGATGACCACTCTCATGGCCTTGATCATCGATTCCTGGGCGACTTTTTCACCTTGGGGCAGGAGCATCTCGGCGCTGCGTTGCGCCGAGGCCATGGCGATTCCGAAACGTTCCTCCTCGGTGGTGGCAGGATTTTCGGCGCGGGACTTCTCAAGGCCCTCAAGGCGGGGCAACGGGTTGGTGTAGCCTAGTTGGACGGCGGCGTTGAGCAGCTGCATCTCGTTCCATCGAGCGGATTCCGCGCGGGCGTCCGTGGAGTGCTGAGTATAGAAATCTCGAGCGAGGTCAGCGACGGCCACCGCGGCCTGGCCGCGGGATTTTTGAAAGTTCGCGCGCGCCTCATCGTCCGGCGGCTGGGTGGCCCATTCTGCGGGTGGCGCGGGTGGGGTGCGCAATTTTTCCTCGAATGCGGCCCAGGCTTTATCGGCTGGGCTAGCGTTGGTGGGGATGGGGTTGGGCGAGGCCACTGTGCCCGGCGCGGGAATGGGCGCCGAGGCCGGTGTCGCTGGCGTCACCGCCGAGGCAGACTCTTTGGGCCCGCCCGAGTCCCCGCAGCCGGTGATCAGGCCGATGCCGATAGCGACGCCGACCGCCGCCGTGAGTTTCAGCAAGGGTTGGAACGAGGGTGCGGATATCGACCGCGGCCATTCAGGCTTCATCATGAGGGGAGTTATCGATTTCTGAGGCGTGCGACCAGACGGAGGCGTGACGATCGAGCAGTCGCGCGATCTGGAGCGGGTGTAAGGGGTGGCAGGTGTCGCCGGCGCGGATGCCTTTCTCGACCTGTCTCGAGGCCTGGCGCAGGGCGGCCATGGCGGTGGCGATTTCGGCCGGTGCCAAGCTGAAGGGCACCTTGTTGGATTCCTCAATCCGGGCGCAATGTTTGGCGAAGCTAAGCCACAGGGCGCAGGGCTCGAGGCAGGGAATGACGCTTTTGCCTTCGGCCCCGTCCGGGGAGATGCCCGCGGCGTTCCAGCGTCGTTGCCGGACGCATGCAGTGGGCGCACAGGCGGCGCGAATGACCGCAGCCAGGGCTGGGCCTGTCAAAGAGCAAAGCACGCGGCCTTGACCCAATTGTCGAAGAGCCACATCGGCGAGGTGGACGGGTACGGCGCGGCCGGTGAGGGCGGCCCACCAATCCGGCAATGAACCGGGGTAAAGATGGTGTAGGGCATCCTTCAAGGCGTCCGGTGTGGCGGGACAGCAGCGCCAGCCGCGCACCAGGGTAGGGGCCGACTTCAGCGGCCTAAAGCCGCCATCGACATCGCGTTCCGCCACAGCCCTGAGATCGGCAACCTCGACGAGGCGAAGGGACTCACGGTCGGCGGAACGGTCGTCGAGATGGCAGAGTTCGAAGCCATCGCCAACTCGCCGCACGAGCACTTGGCCCCAGGTCCGTTCCTCGGCGAGTGTCGCGAGAAAATGTTCAAGGGGCGGGTGGGTTGCGGCCGGCGGCACGGATGGACGTTACCTTGCGCCCTGCCCGAGCCAAGGTCCAAAGTCGCGTCCGGCGCCAGAGCTTATGGCGCTTTTCCATGCATTGGTTTGCCACCCTATTCCTGGTGTTGATGGTCGTGCGCTGGCTCGTCCTGAATGGATTGGAGCGGCTGAACGTCGCTTCGGTTCGGGCGCACGCGAGTTCGGTCCCCGAGGCGTTTCGCGACACCATCGATGCCGCCACGTACGCGAAGTCGGTGGCGTACACTTTGGCCAAGGCGCGCATGACGGCGATCGAGTTGGGGTGGTCGATGGTGGTCCTTGTGGGCGTGCTGTACAGCGGTGGATTGCCGGCGGGTTGGCAGGCGTGGACGACCTGGGTGGGGGACGGCATCTGGGCATCGGCGGCGGGGCTATTTGCAGCCGTGACGCTGTTGTCGTTGACGGGTTTGCCTTTGGACTGGTGGGTGCAGTTCCGCCTGGAGGAACGGTTTGGATTCAACACGACGACCCAGGCGACGTGGTGGATGGACCGGCTGAAGGGTTTGGTATTGGGTGCGGGAATCGGCATTCCTTTGTTGGCATTGCTGTTGGGATTGGTGGAGTGGACCGGGCGTTGGTGGTGGGTTTGGGGGTGGGGCGTGCTGGTGGTGTTCCAGTTGGTGATGCTGGTGGTGGCTCCGGTGGTCATTCTTCCGTTGTTCAACAAGTTCCAGCCATTGCCGGAAGGTCCGCTGAAGGACCGTTTGCTGGCCTTGGCGGCGAGAACGGGATTTCGGGCGCGAGCCATTGAAGTGATGGATGGCAGTCGTCGATCGCGACACGCCAATGCGTTCTTCACCGGGCTCGGCCGGTTCCGAAAAATCGTCTTATTCGACACCTTGATGAACCAATTGTCCGAGGCGGAGATCGAATCCGTTCTGGCTCATGAGATTGGCCATTTCCGGCTACGACACGTTCCCAAGCTGATGGCGTGGTCGACTCTCTCGACGTTGGCTGGTTTTGCCTGTCTGGCGTGGCTGGCCGAACAGAGCTGGTTCTATGCGGCTTTTGGGTTCGCGACGCCGGCGATGCCGGTGGCGTTCCTGTTGTTCGGCCTCCTGTCGGACGTGGGGACCTTCTGGCTGACACCTTTGGGCAATGTCTTGTCGAGGAAGTTCGAGTATGAAGCGGACGCGTTCGCGGCCACGGCGGTTGGGGATGCGGCGCCTGGAATCACGGGGTTGAGAAAGCTGCACGAAAAGAACCTCGCCAATTTGACGCCGCACCCGTGGTACAGCGGCTTCCACTACTCGCACCCGACGTTGGTGGAGCGCGAGGGCGCCTTGAAAGCGTGGGCAGCGACGCAGGGCAGGACGGCCTGACTTGGAAATGGTAGATCGAAAATGGAAAAAAAACCGGCGCCATGGGCAGGCGCCGGTTGGGTAAAGCCGTTGGGCTTTGGGAACTGCGCCGGGCTATGCGCCCATGCCGTCCTCAAATGAGCCGCCAGCCACCGGGAAGCACAGATGGTCGCGGACGAAGGCGATGCCATTGGCGCTGGTGGCATCCAGATCGCGGTGGGCGCTTTCCGCTTCGACGACCAGCGGGGCCGTTTTGGTGCCCATGAGGTCGCAATAGCGGCGCGGGTAACCCGCGAGGATGAGCATCTCGACGTAGCGCGACATATTGAGGTCGCCGCTGGGAAGGTCGGTGAATTGCATTCCGCGCTTCGGCCAATCCGGCTGCATGGCGCGGAGGGGGAGGCCGGGTCGGACCGTGTGGTTTTTGACGTGCGCCGCGTAGATGCGCTGGGCCACGGAAAGGAAGCGGGTCTCGGAGGATTCGCCCTCCCAGCAGTGGGAAGGATCGGCATTGACCGCGAGGCAGGCATCGCCGTCGCAAATCTGGACGAGCAGGTGAAAGTCGTCGGCGCACATGGCGGCGGTGCCCGGGTGAATTTCGTGGCACAACTTGATACCGCGCTCATTGGCGGCCTTGCGCAATTTGGCCGTCTTTTTGACGAAACGCTCCTGGCCTTCGGCGAGCAGATCGTAGCCGGGACCCTTCCAGAAACCCCAGGGATAGCCGGTGGCCAGTTCCCATCCGAACGCCACGCCCCAGAACATCGGCACCACTTTGATGCCAAGGTCGGCCGCGAGATCCATGAGTTTGAGCAGATAACTCTCGGCCCATTTCTCGAGCTTCTCCGGCGACATCGCCTGCGCCTCCGGCGGGATGAACGGGTGCCCGGATTTGGTGCCGGTCCAGGCGCTGGTGTGGACCCAGAACGGGCAGTGGGCGGAAATGCCGTCGAGAGTCATGCCTCGGGACTCGAAGGTCTCTTTGATCTCCTTGGCGGATTTAAAAAGTTTCCCGCCCTGGAGCATATAATTGCTGGGCTGGGCTCCGGTGGCCCCCGCTCGTTTGGCGTAGTCGAGGAACTCCGGCAGGCTCTTGGCACCGTGTTGCGCGCCTTCAATCGACGGATGATAACAGACGTTGGCCATAGCTATTCCTGTGATTAGTGGACACCTGGTCGTGTGGCAGTCGGTGCCTCAGCGTTAAGGAGCGGTCTGGTTCCGCGCAATGCGGAAATGGCCGAAACATGCCGTCGGCGGTGTCCCCCTGCGGGGGCGGCGGGTTTTGGGTCATGGACGCCGCCGCCGCCTTTGGGAAGACTCGCGCCATGCAACCCGCTTCACCCCGGGAAATGGCCCGGTTCATTGACCATACGTTGCTCAAGGCGGACGCGACCCGGCGCGACATCGAGAAGCTTTGCGCCGAGGCCCTGCAGTCGGGCTTCTATTCGGTCTGTGTCAATGGAGGCCGGGTGGCACTGGCGCGGCAATGTGTCAGGGGAAGTTCCGTCAAGGTTGCCGCGGTGGTGGGCTTTCCCTTGGGCGCAATGAGTACCAAGGCGAAACTGGCTGAGGCGGAAAGCGGCGTGGGCGATGGGGCCGATGAATTGGATCTGGTGATGTCGGTGGGAATGTTAAAGGACGGTGCCCGCGACGCGGTGCGACAGGAGATCGCCGAGGTGGTGCGGGTCGCTGGGGCCGCCAAGGTGAAGGTCATCCTCGAATGTTGCCTGCTGACCCGGGAGGAGAAGATCCTGGCCTGTCAGGCGTGCATGGATGCGGGTGCGGCGATGGTGAAGACGTCGACCGGGTTCGGATCCGGCGGGGCCACGCTGGAGGATGTCCGGTTGCTGCGATCCATGGTGCCGCTCCGGATGGGCGTGAAGGCCTCGGGAGGTATTCGTGACACCGCCACTGCGCTGGCCATGATCGAAGCCGGGGCGACCCGACTGGGGACCTCGGCGGGAGTCGCCATTCTCGCCGGGATGCTGCGCGGTGAAGCCCAGCCTTGAGTGGGCGGGCATCCGGCCCGGGCGCTCGGGATCCTAGCGTGGACGCGGCAGGATTCCGTGTCGGAGATCGTTCAGCGAAGGCAGAATGTGCTCGCGGGCGTAGGAGATATCGGTCGGGAAGTCGATCTCCGTCCAGGGCATACCGGAGATGTCCTCGTACCCGAATCGATCCGCTTTCACCAGGGCACGAAGGACTTCGTCCATTGAATCGAGGCGGCGGCGCCCGACGGATCGGGCCCTGGTTTCCTCCGCCAGGAGGGCCAAGTCCTGCGGTGCGACTTTGAAGAATCCAACCGACTCACCCATTTTGTCAGCCGTGCCACGCCAGCGTTTGAGGAATTCAAAGGGCCGCTCCCTGGTGATGGGGACCAGGACCGGATCGTCGTCCGCAGTGGAGTAATGGAAGTCCACCAAAAGCGCCGACGGATGTTTGCTGGCGAGGAGGTTGCGGAGCAGGCGGCTATCGTACAGCACATCGCCGTCCATCAGGAGAACGCCGTCCTTGGAGGCTTCGATTTCCGGGAACGACACGGCCAGGCTGATCACGCTTCCCTCGCCGAAATCCGGATTGAAACATTCGACAACCTCGACGCGATGTTCGCGGGCGATTCGGGGAAGTTCGGAGGCGATGGCTTCGCGGCAGTGGCCGGTGACGACCACCACGCGCTGGATGCCGACATCGGCCAGGCAGATCACGTGACGTTCGAGCAGGCTCAGGCCTCCGAACTCGATCATGATTTTTGGGCGCTGGGCATAAGCGGGTCCCAGACGGGTGGCCCGTCCTGCGGCGTAAATGATGGCAGTCATCGTGGGAGGGCAACAACCTTGTAACTTCAGTCCAACCGTCCGGTAACCTTCCGGCAACGGCGGCATAACAAAGCCGTTAAGCCGCGGCGAAGCAAGCTTCCCGTGTGCGAAAGGGCCGGATCATTTGGGATTCTTCCGGAGTCGGAGCTTGTGGTGGCACCGACTACTGCAAGGTCGTCGGGGTTCCGGCACCGGGGGTGTCCGAGTTGCCCTTGAGGTCTCGTGGGGAGACTTGCTCCAGCAGCAGGAATTGCCAACCGATGGCCGCGAAGAGCACTTCGCGCGCGCGGCGCAGGAGGGCATAGAAGGTGCCCAGGGGTTCGGCGACGCCCGCCATTCGACAGAGAAAAACGATGCTCGATTCCTGAATGCCAATGGCACCTGGAACAAGGACGGCGACCGCTTTTGCCACTCCCGTGAAGGCCTCGACAGCAATCGCTTGCCGCCAGGAGATCGGCAGGTCCAACAACTGCCCCACGAGGTAGATTTCCGAGGCGTCCAGCACCCAACCGGCAAGGTAGGCGGTGATGGAACCAAAGAATCTTCCCGGGTAACGCGAATGAAAGCGACGAATGCCCTCGTCGACTTCGCGCAGGTGTTCGGCCTTGGGCAGCCAGCGACCGGGGTTGAGGCGCAACCGGCGGATCAGGCGGACCAGCGTGGTAAAAAGACCGAGTCGCTGGAGCAGGAACCATCCTGTGAGCACGGTGATGCCGCCGATCAACACCGCGGCGACCGCCTTGGCAAATCCGGGGGGCGCCGTTCCCAGCGAAAGGAACGCGACCGAGGCCAAGGAGAGAAAAAGGAGTTGCGCGACACTTTGGAGCGATTTGGACAGCACCGCGGCCGTCGTGCCTTCGGGACCGGGCACTCCGTGTCGGCGGAGCATGAGTACTTTCAGGGCTTCGCCACCGATGTAGGCGGAAGGGATGACGTTGTTCACGGCTTCACCCGCCCATCGGATGCGGAACAGGCGAAGCCAGGGGACGGCGGGGCGGGTGTGGAACGTCTGGAGCCAACCGGTGGTGTCGGCGAGGTACACCAGCAAATACGGAACGGGAAGAAGGAACAGCCACCCGCCGAGGCGAAGCAGCAAATCGCGGGTGGCGGACCAGTCGACCTGCAACGCGAACCAGACCAAGCCGGCACAGCCGAGCAGGGTCAGGATGACCTGAGCCAAGGTTCGCGCACGGCGGCCACGGTTTGCCTCCGGGGTTGGATTCACGCGTCGGTCGCGGTGGGCCTCAATGGGCGGTCATTGGGGTCAGGGCGCCGACGCGGGGACGAGACCTGGGGATGGGCACGTCCGCGTCTAGGCGGCGAGAGAATGGGGTTGGTCGGCCGATTCCAAGTATTCGCGGAGTCGTTCGAGCGCGACACCCCAGAACGCTTTGAAGCGGGAAACGTCGTCGAATGATACGAGTTTCGAGTGTTCCACCTGAACCAAGGTACGTCCGACGCCGCGGGGCCAGAGGTGAACTTCGACGTGGGTCTTGCCGTCCTTCCAGGTGGCGCGCAGGGATTTGCAGGGCGTTGCTTTGCGGATGTGCCAGCCGGTGGCATCGAGCCAGCCGCAGCGCATCGAGTCCTCCGTCCAGGCGCCATAGACGCGGGTCACGCCGGCGTTGATGGCTTTGCTGGCAGAGGCGGAGAAACCATCATCTTTGGGGTGGCGGAGGCGGAGTCCGCGGGCCTGTTCATAGGCCACGGTGATCATCTGCTGCCACCATTCCCCGGCCTCATAGCGGCCGATGACCTCCATGATTTGGTGATGCGTTAATTCGCGTGCGTCGGCTTCATCGAGGAGGTTGAACCATTCGCCCCAGCCTTTGCCGGTGGCTTTGCGCACGGCGGCTTCGGTGATGCCCGCGCCGACCATTCCGGAGGAATCCACCGAGGCCGCCGTGGTCGCCTTGGCGCCGCGTTTACGACTTTGTGCCATCGTCCCTTTCTTCATCCCACATCCTTTATACAAACTTCCCGGGGTTGAGAACGCCGTTGGGGTCAAGTGCCTGTTTTAAGGTGGCGTGTAGCGCGCGCACCTCGGAAGGAACGGCGTCGCGCCACCAGGGTTTTTTGGCGAGCCCGATGCCGTGTTCGCCGGTGATGACCCCCCCTAAAGCCAGGACACCGGAGAAGAGTTCATCCAGTGCCGCATCGCGGCGGCGCGCGTAGCCGGGGCGGGACTCATCCACCATGATGTTCACGTGGATGTTCCCGTCGCCCGCGTGCCCGAAGCACGCCACAGGGAAGCCGTGGCGCCGTTGGATCCGCGACCCCAATCGGAAGAGATCTTCCAGGCGGCCCCGCGGCACCACCACGTCCTCATTCATCTTGGTGAGGCCCGTGTCGCGCAAAGCATACGAGAATTCCCGCCGCAATTGCCAGAGTCTCTCAGTGTTTTCTGGACCGTAGGCCCGTTGAACGAATCGAGGTTTCGCCTCCTTTAGCAACCGATCCAAAGCCTTCAACTCGCCCCGAACCGATGCCTCATGTCCGTCCAATTCAACAATCAGCACCGCGCCACAGCCTTCCAGGCGCCGATCCCCCGTGCGCTGGCGCGCGGCCTTCAATGTAAAGCGATCGGCCACCTCGACGGCGCACGGTAAAAACCCGGAGGCGAAGATCTTGCGAATGGTGGCGGCGGCGGCGGCCATGGTGGGCAGACCGGTGGCCAGACAGGCGCGCCACGGTGGGCGTGGCAGGAGTTTTAGGGTTGCTTCGGTCACCACCCCCAACAGGCCCTCGCTGCCCACGAACATCCGTGCGAGCTCGAATCCGGTCTTGTTCTTATGGGTTCGACTTCCGAGGCGCAGGATCCGGCCGTCGGCAAGAACAACCTCCAAACCCAGCACATAGTCCCTCGTGACACCGTACTTGAGACACCGGGGCCCTCCCGCGTTGGTTGCGATGTTGCCACCCAGGCTGCAATCCGCCCGGCTGGCGGGATCGGGCGGATAAAAGAGGCCCTGCTTCTCGACCGCCATCTGGAGGGCGAGGGTGCGAACGCCGGGCTCGACGACCGCGACAAAATCAGCGGCGCTGATTTCCTTGATTCGGTTGAGTTGATCGAGGGCAAGAACGAGGCCACCTCGGATCGGGACGCATCCCCCGACATAGCCGTGGCCGGCACCCCGCGGGGTGATGGGAAGTCGGTGGTGATGGGCGAAGGACAGGATCCGGGCAACCGATTTTGTCGTAGCCGGGATCGCGACGGCGTCGGGCAGCGCGGACGCAAACCATTTGTCTCCCGCGTGGGCTGTGCGGGTGGCTTCGTCGAATCGCAGTTCCCCTTCGGGCAGGCTGGCGGCCAATCGTTTAAGGGCGGCCGCGGCCCGCACCGGCCTCATTCGTGACCTTCTTCGCTGGCAGCCAGAATCGCCCGGGCATCCGTCGCCTGAGCGGTGGGAACTTTGATCTGAATACCACCGGCCGGGAGGGTAAAACCCTCGATCGACAGGGGATCGATCTCGGGATCGACCTCGGGTTCCAGCCCCGCCGCTTCCAATCGGGAGCGGATAAGCTGTGCTTCCGTGGCATTAAGTGTTTTGAACACTGTTTCTAATTCCACGGGGCCAGCGTGCGACAGAAGGCGGGACGAATCAATGAGCAAGATCAAGGGGTGAAACCCAACGTCCCGGCCGCTTGGGGAGACCTCAACGGGTCCGGATTCGACGCTGACGGGTGGGGCTCGGATTTCCGGTCGACCTGTCGCCATCCGATCCGGGTACGGCGCGACTTGTACGCCATCGTATCGCGACCGGGAACCTGCTTCGCACGGGGTGGGTGAAGCGGGGCGCCTCGGAAGACTCGCGAGATGCCCGGGGCGTCCGCACTTGGGCTGCTTCCTTCGCAAACTGCATGGGAATGCGTTGCAGATTTCACGAATCAGGAGGGCCGCGCCGCGCCGTTAGCGAACGAACGGTCGGTTCTAGGGGTGAAACGGATGATATGGGGAATGGCACGTCAACTGCTTTTAGAAACGGTCAATTGTTGGGTCAGGAGCGGATGGCTGTTTCCTGCCCTCGAACCAAACCAATCAACCAAAAACACCATGAACAAACTTACGATCAAGGGCGACTGGAACATTGCCAAAGGAAAACTGAAGCAGAAGTGGGCACAACTCACTGACGACGATCTGCAATATGTCCAAGGCAAGGAAGATGAACTCCTGGGCCGTATCCAAAAGCGGACCGGCGAAACCAGGGAGAACGTCGAGAAGTATGTCCGGGACACCTGTGGCTGTCACTAACTCAGCCGAATCATCTGCTGCCCGTCTTTTAAGGACGCAGGACATCATCCGAAGTCCGGCTCCGACCGAATGACCGGCAGCGTACCCCTGCAAACATTCTATCAACCGAAGCGAGTGGTCATGAATATTACCAATCCCATCATCCTTGCCCTTGCCGTGAGCGCTTCCGCTCTTGCGGTTTCGGCCGCCGACGAAACCACCAACACCCAGCGCCGAAATGCGACCGAACTGCCGTCCACCCGCCGCGACCCACTTTCTCGGTCGCAACTTGGAACGCTTGAGCGGGCGAGCCAGCTTATCGCTTCGTCGTTGGTGGATCCGGGCGGCGAGAAGTTGGGGAAAGTCAAGGACCTGGCGGTCGACCTCGAGGCAGGCCGCGTGCTCGAGGTGGTCGTCGTTGCCGGTGGGGTCATCGGAGTCGGGGAGAAACTCACGGCGTTGCCCCCGGACTTGGCAAGTCGGAGTGAGAGCGGGGTGAAGGTGAGCACTGATCTCGAGAAACTGAAAAGCGCTCCGGACTTCGACCTCGACCAGTGGGCGGAAGGCACCGAGCAGACCTCGATTGAGGCCAGGCGACGTCATTTTGCCGGCGGTTCCGCGGGACAGGCATCCACCTTGGACCGTGATCACCGTGCGGGCGGAAAGGGTGTTTCGGAATCGCCACGCTACGTCGAACGGGCGTCCCGGTTGATCGGGATGCAGGTGAACAGCTTAACCGGTGACAAAGTCGGAAAGGTCGAAGACCTGGTCGTCGACCTCGGCGCAGGTCGGGTCATCCAGGTTGTCGTTTCGACGGGAGGATTTCTGGGCATCGGGGATGAACTGAGTGCCGTCCCGCCGTCAGTGTTTCGGTATGGTGCGGATCGTGGGACGCTCGTGCTTCAGGCTGGCCGGGAGGTGGTGCAATCGGCGCCTCGATTCAAGGATGCCGATTGGTCGCAGCAGAACTCCGCGGACCAGGTGGGCGAGGTCTATCGAGCCTACGGCGTCAAACCCTACTTTGAGACGCGCGTCGCCGCCGACAATTCGCAACGTAATCTCCGAGATCGCAAGTCATCCAGTCTGACCCCTCTGGATCAGGGCAACAGTGAGTCGGATATCAAGATCACCGCCGAGATTCGGCGAAAGATCAACCGTGAAGAAGGCCTCTCGGTGGCGGCAAAGAACATCAAGGTCATCACCGTCAACGGACGTGTGACGCTGCGCGGCCCGGTCCAAGCGATGAGGGAGAAGGAACGGATCGAAAGCATCGCCAACGGTGTCGCCGGCGTCGAACAAGTGAACAACGAACTCGAGGTCATTACCGAGACGAAATAGAGAACAGAGTGAGTGGGTTATCCACAAACAGCATCAACGAACAAGAAAGGAATTCTATGTCCCTCAAATCCGTATTCTGTATTGCCAGCACGATGACCCAGGCCGGTGAGATTGTTGATCGGCTCCGGGAATCTGGCTTCTCGAGCAACGACATCTCTGTCCTGTTCCCCGATAAATCGACGACCCGTGAGTTTGCGCACGAGAAGAATACCAAGGCTCCCGAGGGTGCGGTGGCGGGTGCGGGCACGGGCGGTGCCGTGGGCGGCGCTCTGGGCTGGTTGGTGGGGATAGGCGCCCTCGCGATACCTGGCGTGGGACCCTTCGTTGCCGCGGGTCCGATCATGGCGGCCTTGGGAGGAGTCGCGATGGGGGCGGCCTTGGGAGGGATCGCCGGTGCTCTCATCGGCATGGGCATTCCGGAGTTCGAAGCCAAGCGGTATGAAGGCCGAGTTCGGGAGGGGGGTATTCTGATCTCGGTTCACACCGAGAACTCCACGGAGATCGACAGGGCGAAGCGAATCTTCACGGATGCCGGTGCGAAGGACATCGCCACCGCCGGGGAGGCGGGAACGGGCGGCAATGAGCCAGCGACACCTTCGTCGCGTCGTTCGGTCCCGCAGAGTACCACGGGTTACGGGAATTCGTGATGCCGGATTCTGACGGGCTTAAGCGAAGGTCGAGAGGGGTCGGAATTCATTCCGGCCCCTTGGGCTTGGTGGAGGAGGCGCCCTGGATTGGCCCGTTCGGCGGTTTGGGTGACGAAGGATTGCCTGGGGAAGTGGTGGGTTGGGTGGGACTCGAACCCACGGCCAACGGCTTAAAAGGCCGCTGCTCTACCACTGAGCTACCAACCCGCGAGGTGGCCGTTGGCCAGGGCGAGAGGCGCCGGCCAAGGGGAGCGCAACCTAGAGACCTCCTTTGGGGGTCGCAAGGGGTTTTTCCGGCAGGAACTCCCGCCTTGCTATGCCGGCGCGGCTTCTGATTCCCTCGGCGCCGAGTTTGTTGAGTGCATCCACCACCAACACACGTTCGAGTCGAGCCGTCCCGGACTCCGCGGCAGCACCAGCCGGACGGCCTTCTCCCGTCGTGCCCACTGCGGTAGGTCGACGGGCTTCCGGGGGCCGCGGGCATCCCGGTTCGGAGGCGGCGCCGACCTTGAGAAGCGCTTCTGGCCCACAAGGTTGGAAGGAGATTTGGGGCAAGCCGATGCCATTGCTTCCGCGTAGGCGGCAGCGGTTCATCATGCGGTCAATGCTGAGCCTGTTCGGCCGCGACGTGGTGCGGATCGAGGGTTTGGAGCACGTTGCGCCGGAGAAAGATCCGTTCGTGATGGTGATGAATCACACCACCCGTCTCGAGGCGTTGCTGCTGCCGATTCTCTTCGCTTACCATCGGCGAGGAAAGCTGGTGTCGTTCATTGCTGACTGGAATTTTGCGCTGATTCCCGGGATTGCGACGATCATGCGGGAAGGGGAGTCCATTCTGCTGGTCCGAAAGGCGGCCAAGCCGGCGTTTCTGAATGTGTTCAAGCCCTGGTTTGCCCGGCATGGTCCAGCGTTCGAGCGGGCGGCGCGAGCGATCGGTGCGGGGCGTTCGGTTGGGATTTTTCCGGAAGGGACCACCAACCGGCACCCGACCCGTCTGCTACGAGGCTTTGATGGTGCCGCGAAGCTGTCGTTGGGAACGGGATGTCCGGTCGTTCCCGTGGGAGTGCGATTTCCGGGGCATCCCTCGGACCGGCCTGTGCAGGACCGGACGCCGATGGAAGTCGTCATTGGGGCGCCGTTGCTACCGGTCGGGCCAAAGGTGGAGCCGAGCCGGGAGGAAGTGCGTGTGTGGCACGGAGAAATCATGCGGGAGATTGGGCGATTGAGCGGTAAACAATGGGAGCCCGAATCCACGCGGAGGAAATATCATGGCCTTGTCTGATCGTCTTCACGTTATCCGAGTTGGCACCGATGCCGAGCGCGCCTTGGCGATCGAAGTGATGGGCGCGACCTACAAGCAGGAGAAGAATTGGATCACGCGGGACGAGAAGCTGTTTCCGGAGTCGGAACTGGGGAAGTCCGGGATTTCCTGGTTCGTGGTGCTGGAGGGGTCTCGCCCCGTTGGCACGCTGCGAGTGTTATACGATCTGCCCCTCGACCTGTATAAGGAGTATGGATTCAAAACGCTCGGGGGGATCGATCTGGACGAGTTTATTCGGAAGAACCGGATCGCCGAGATTGGGCGCTTCGCGGTGCTACCCGAGTACCGCAAACACATGGTGGTCGTCGGCGCCCTGATGCGCGAAGCGAGTCGCGAAACGGTGGAGCGCGGGTACACCCATTACGTCACCGACATCTTTGAGGGTGAGGCGCACAGTCCCTACAATTTCCATACGCGCGTCCTCGGCTTCAAACCGGTGGCGACGCATGACACCGGGGAACTCAACTGCCCGAACCGGCGCATCACGATGATCCTGGATCTGTTGGAGGCCTACGAGCGGTTGCGCGTGCAGGGGGGATGGTTGTTTCGGTTTTTCACCGAGGGTTGGCCCGCTCACGTCCATGAGCGCTTGGAGAAATTGCGGCCGGCCGGGGCCGGGGATGCCAAAACTCTTGAAAAGAGGGCGCCATCGGGCCGCGTGCTTCCGGCGGCGGCTTGAACTCAACCAGTTGCTTAAGGGCAGGGCGGGATGCCCGCTAGGCGCCCTTGGCGGCGGCGATGAAATGCCGAAGTTTGGCGGGATCCTTCTTGCCGGGCTGTAATTCGACCCCGCTCGAAACATCGACGGCATACGGCCGGACCGCGGCAACCGCGCGTCCGACATTGTCGGGAGTCAATCCCCCGGCGAGTAGGATTTGCCCGCCCATTTGGACCGCTTCGCAAGCCAGATCCCAGTTGAACGTCTGACCGGTCCCGCCGAACACCCCGGCCACATAGCTGTCGAGCAGCCAGGCCATGCCGCGATAGTCCTCCAAGCGGCGCAGGGCCGCCGCTCCATCCATGCGGAAGGCCTTAATGACCCGACGGACATCGAAGCGGCGGCAATCGTCCGGTGTTTCCTTGCCGTGGAATTGCACGGCATCGAGTCCGGCCGCGTTGACGACCTCGCGAACGCGGTCCTCCGGGGCATCTACGAAGACGCCCACCCGGGTGACAAAAGGAGGCAGGGACTGGGTGATCTCGCGTACGATCTCGGGCCGCACATAGCGTGGGCTCGGGGCATAGAACATGAATCCGAGGGCATCGGCGCCGGCGTCGACGGCGGCAGCGGCATCCTCGATCGAGGTGATGCCGCAGATTTTGACCCGGACGGACATGGGGCGTGAGCCGGCTATTTGAGACCCAGGACGTGTTGCATGTCGTAGATGCCTGGCGGGCGGCCCACGACCCATTGGGCGGCACGCAGTGCGCCGGCGGCGAAGGTGTCTCGGCTGCTGGCCTTGTGGGTGAGTTCGACACGTTCCCCGTTGGCCGCGAAGATTACGGTGTGATCGCCGACGACATCGCCTCCGCGCAGGGCGTGGATGCCGATTTCGCCCTGGGTCCGTTCGCCGGTGATGCCCTGTCGTCCGTGACGCAGAGCTTTCTCGAGTTCCAGTTTTCGAGCCTCGGCGATGACCTCAAGCAGGGTTGTCGCGGTGCCGCTCGGGGCGTCCTTCTTGAGCCGGTGATGCATCTCCACGACCTCAATGTCGAATCCGGACCCGAGGATCTCGGTGGCTTTGCGGGTGAGCCAGAACAAGGTGTTCACGCCGGTGGAGAAGTTGGTGGCCCAGACCATGGGGATGGATCGGGCGGCCTCGCGAATGACGGCCTTTTCGGCCTCGGCATGGCCGGTGGTGCCGATCACGAGGGCTTTGCGATGTTCGGCGCAGGTGCGTGCCACCTTGGCCGTCACGGAGTGAAAACTGAACTCGATGACCACGTCGCAGGCTTCGATGGCGGCGTTAAGATCATCGCCGACGTCGATGCCTGCCACCACTTGGAGGTCGGGCATGCGGGCCGCGCAGCCGAGCAGGGCTTGGCCCATGCGTCCTTTGGATCCGTTGATCAGTACTTTGGTCATGCGGAGATGGGATGGAATTGGCCGGCGATGTCGCCGGCATTGGTAAATCGTGGATGGGATGCCGCGATCCTGCGTCGGTCGGCTTCAGCTCTTGAAACCGGAGGCGGCCAGGGATTTCAGCAGTTGCTCACGGCTTTTCGCTGAGAGCGGCACCAGGGGTAGTCGAAGTTCGGCGCTATCGATGGTCTTAACCGCTTCCAACGCGGCCTTGATGGGCGCCGGATTGGTTTCGATGAAGAGATCCTTGAAGATCGGGTACAACCGTTGATGCCACTTCAGGGCGGTCTTGAGGTCACCCGAAGCGTAGGCACGGACCATTTGTGAAACCTCTTTTGGCGCTACGTTGGATGCCACACTGATGACGCCATGCGCGCCCACACTCATGAAAGGCAGTGTCAAGGCATCGTCGCCACTCAGGATGACGAACTTGGATCCGCATGTGGTCCGCAACTGGCTGACGCGGTCGGCATTGCCACCGGCTTCCTTGATGCCGACGATGCGGGGGTGCGCTTTGGCGAGGCGGCTGACGGTATCGATCGCGATCTCAACGCCACATCGACCCGGAATGCTGTAGAGTAAAATGGGCAGCTTGGTGGCGCGGGCCACGGCGGCGAAGTGTTGGAACAATCCTTCCTGGGTGGGCTTGTTATAGTAGGGCGCGACCTGAAGGGATCCGTCCGCGCCCAGCTTCTCGGCCTCGCCGGTGAGATAGATCGCCTCGTGCGTGGAATTGGCACCCGTGCCGGCGATGACCTTGATCTTGCCGGCGGCAAATTCGACGGACCGCTCGATGACGCGAAGGTGCTCGTCATAATCGAGGGTCGGAGATTCTCCGGTCGTTCCGACGGGCACGATGCCATCGACGCCACCTTTGATCTGCTTCTGGATCAGCCGCCGCAATGAAGCTTCGTCCACCTTCCCATCGCGAAAAGGCGTCACGATGGCCGTGTATGTCCCGGTAAACATGGGACGCGGAGCATGAGGCAAGCGAGGCCGGCGGGAAACGGCTTTTTTGGACAAGAAGTGGACCCGCCTTCGGTGCCGGTCAGACTTCCATCCGGCCGTCGAACACAAAGGTGGCCGGTCCGTTCAACCGGACGTGGGACGGGCGTCCCTCGTGGACCTCAAACTCGACCCTCAAAAGGTCGCCGCCCTGAACACGCACCTCGATTGGCGACGGGAATCCGTGAATGAGGCTGGAGACCAGGGCGCTGGCGCTGACGCCGGTGCCGCAGGCCAGGGTCTCGCCTTCGACGCCGCGTTCGTAGGTTCGAACGCGGATCCGGCCGGGACCCAGGATTTGCACGAAATTGACGTTGGTGCCGCGCGGGCCGAAGTGGGGATGAAAACGGAGCTCCCGCCCGCGTTCCTGGACCATGGCCTGGTCGGCGTCTGGCACGAAAACAACGGCATGCGGGACACCCGTATTGACGGAACTTACCTCTACCGGTCCGGCCTGGGTGGCGACGGTGGCGCCAAGTCTGAAATCGCGGGGGGGCGTTAGCCCGACGGTGACCCGGTCTCCGTCGAAGGTGGCGGAGATCACCCCGGCGGCGGATTCAAACGTGAGGGAGGGTTGGGACCAACCGGTGACGCGTTGAATAAAACGCGCGAAACAGCGCGCGCCATTGCCGCACATTTCGGCGTCGGAACCGTCCGAGTTCCAGAATTGCCAGGCCCAGTCCGCGCGGCCGGAGGCGGAGGGAACGAGGAGAATGAGCCCGTCGGCGCCAATGCCAAACTGGCGGTGGCAAAGGCGGGCGACCTGATCGGGATGGAGCTGGAGGTGCCCGGACCGATTGTCGGCGAGAATGAAGTCGTTACCGGCTCCAGTCATTTTGACGAATTCGATGACCACGGGATGGACGTTGAGGTGGGAGAGTTGAGGTGGAATGTGGAATGTGGAATGAGATCGCGTATCCGGCTGCGGAGCAGAAGACGGACGGCAAGGGAACGCGGAACGTGACGGCTAGGGTTTGCGGAGCTTCTCTTCGAGTTCGGGTTTGGGTTCGATCTCGAAAGCGCGGCGCCAGGCGTCGCGGGCATCATCGAAGCGATTCAGTTTGTGGAGAATGTCTCCGAGATGATCGTAGAGGGTGGCGTCGGGTTCCTTGGTGAGTTCGATGGCGCGTTGCTGATGCAACAGGGCCTCGTCGGGCTTCCCTTTCTGGTAGAGGACCCAGGCCAGGCTGTCGAGGAAGGCGCCGTTGTTGGGTTCCAGTTCGACGGCTTTGCGGATGTGTTGGAGGGCGCGGTCGAGGTGCTCCCCGCGTTCGGCCCACATATAGCCCAGGTAGTTGAGGGCCTCGGCGAAGTCGGGCTTCAGCTGAATCGCCTTCTCGAAATATCGCGCCGCCTCGTCGTAGAGCTTCGAACGTTCATTGGCGATGCCGGCCTGAAAATAAAAGAGATAATTGAGCCTGCCGGGCAGGGTGGCGCCGGCGATGATCTCGGCGTTCATCAGGTGGCGGACGGCCTGGTCGTATCGCTTCAGTTCCATCAAGGCGGAAGCTGTGTAGAACTCGATTTCGAAGTGATGGGGGAATTTGGCGCGCGCCCGCCCGAGCACCTCCAGCGCGGGTTCCACCTTCTCCTGGCTCAAGAGGGCGATGGCAAGGTGGACATGATTCTGGACATCGTCGGCGTCCAGATCCAAAGCGTGGTTGAAGTGCTGAGCCGCCTGATCGAATCGCTTGGCTTCGAGGGCAATGAGGCCGAGGCAAAAGGGTGGAAAGGAACTGGTGGGATTGCTCGCCGCCAAACCCTGCAGTTGCTCAATCGCTTTTTCGGAATCATCCGCCCGCAGGTAGATATCCGTGAGCCGTTCGCGAAGTCCGGGCAGATCGGGTTGGGTCTCCAACAGGCCACGGTAGATTGCGAGCGCCTTCGGGCCCTGACCTTGCGCCTGATAGAGATCGCCCAGGCGCAGTCGTTCGAGGGTGTTTTCGGGCTTCAGGTTCTCAATACGGTGGAGCAGATCGATGACGGCGGGCCGAAGGTCCCCCACCACTGGTTCGTGGGCCCGCTGCAGGGTGGCCATCGACTCCGCAACTTGAAGCAGGAACGCGGCATCAGGATTGGGGCGACGGGCGGCGGTTTGCAGGGTCTCCAGGGCGAGGACCGGTTGGCTGCCCTCCAAGTAGACCTGGCACAGGCCCTGGTAGCCGCGAAATTGGTCGGGATCGCGGCGGATGGCCTCCTGGTGTGCCGCGATTGCGGCCTTGGGATTACCCTGAAGAGAATGAATGGTGCCCAGCCACGCCCAGAGGGTTCCCGGTGCGGAAGGGCGGTTGGCCACCGACTCGAGCAAGAGCCGGGCATCTTCCAACCGCCGTCGTTGGATCAGTTTGCGGGCAACGTCGAGGATGAGTTCCTCGTTATCCGGGTCATTGTGGATGGCGGCTTGGTAATGAGGGAGTGCCGACTCGATTGAGTCGTTGAGCTCTTCGATCATCCCGGCGGCGAATCGGGCATTGGCCTCGATCTGCCGTTCATCGTCGGGGGTGAGCTCGAGCAAGCGCGCATCCCAGCGTTGTCCCGCCCGATAGACCTTGGGGCGGGTCGGATCGGCGCGTGAATCGCCGGAACGACAGCCTCCGGCGGCGATCAATAAGACCGCGCTTAGGCCGGCGAGAAGAGCCAGCGGACGTCGCATGGGTTGAAAATGACGTGGGTGCCGCCGGCTGCAAACCGGCGGCACCCAAGCTTGAGTGGGGCAAGCCACGACACCATTGCCGACCTCCGCACGCAGTATCAGCGACCGGTCCCCAACGGATTGGGGGCGGCAAGACGGACCTGCGGAGACAGGAACGGGCGAAGCGGCAGACTACTTCTGCCAGGTGCGCTTCTTGTGGCGGTTGGCGCGCAACTTCTTGCGGCGCTTATGTTTGTTAATCTTGGCCTTGCGGCGTTTCTTCAGCGATCCCATACGATCAATGATCTCCAGCGCCCGGTCTCAGTGCTTCAGTACACAATCTTGTTCAGCGGATACTCGATGATGCCTTCCGCTCCGGCGGCCTTCAGTTGGGGAATGATTTCCCGAACGACCCGCTCGTCGAGGATGGTCTCGACCGCCACCCAGCCGGGCTGGCTGAGAGACGAGACGGTTGGATTACGCAAGGCGGGCAGGGTTTGCAACACCTTTGGCAGTTGTTCTTGGGGCACGTTGAGCTTCAAACCCACCTTCGCCTCGGCATCAATGGCCCCCCGGAGGAGCAAACAAAGCGTCTCAATCTTGGTCCGTTTCCAGCCGTCCTTCCACGCGTCGTGATTGACGATCATTCGCGGCGTCGAGGTGAGCAGGGTGTCCACGATGCGCAGTCGGTTGGCGCGGAGGGACGACCCGGTTTCCGTCACTTCGACGATGGCATCGACGAGTTCGTGGGCTTTGACTTCGGTCGCGCCCCAGGAGAACTCGACCTCCGCTTTCACCCCGTGTTTGCGGAGGTATTTTTTGGTCAGGTGCACCACCTCGGTGGCCACCCGCTTGCCCTGAAGGTCCTTGGGTCCTTGGATGGGGGAATCTTCGGGTACCGCCAAGACCCACCGGGTGGGTTGCCGGGTCGCCTTGCTGAACAGGAATTCACCCACTTCGCGGACATCGGAGCCATTCTCGATCACCCAATCATGGCCTGTGATACCGGCATCAAGGTAGCCATGCTCCACGTACCGGCTAATTTCCTGGGCGCGAATCAGGCGGATTTCGAGTTCGGGATCGTCCACATACGGCACGTAGGAACGGCTGGAGACTTGGATGTTCCAGCCGGCACGGCCGAGCTTCTCCAGTGTGGCCTCCTGCAGACTGCCTTTCGGCAAACCGAGGCGCAGCTTGGGTTGGTTCGTCTTTTTGCTCATGAGGAAACGGACCTGGCTTGCTCCCTTCATCGGGCTGAGGGCGCGTTCATCGAAAATCCACGTGTGCGACGTCCATCGAATCGAATCCGGTCCTGGGCGATCGCCGCGATCACGGCAGGGTAAAGGTGGCGTTCGGCCTCCTGAATCCGGGCGTGCAGGGAGGCGGGCGTGTCGTCATCGAGGACCGGCACCGTCGCTTGGCCCAGAATCGGTCCGCTATCCACACCCTCGTCCACCAAGTGGACCGTGCATCCGGTCACTTTGACCCCGTGGTCCAAGGCCTGGCGCCAGGCTTCCAGTCCTGGAAATGCGGGGAGCAGGGAGGGATGGATGTTCACGACTCGCCCGGGAAACGAGCGGAGGAAGCCACCTTTTAGAATTCGCATGAAGCCGGCGAGAACCACCCATTCAACGCCTGCATTCTGGAGGTTCCGCACGTATTCGCTCTCCGCGTCGTCCTCGAGTTTGGTCCGGAATTTCCCCGGGGAAATGAAGGTGGCGGGGAGTCCGCGGGTTCGCGCGTGATCCAGAATCCCAGCCGCCTCCACGTCGCTAAGGACGCTGACCACCTGCGCAGCCACTTGTCCCGCGGCACAGGCGTCGGCCAACGCCACGAAATTGGAGCCTTTCCCTGAACCCAGAACGCCCAACCGCAGCAAACGCGGAGCCGACGACGAGGGTGGCTGGGGTTTCATGGCGGTGGCTGGGTGCGTCGGTCTCCTGGCAGCAACACAACGCCCACAGCCATCGCGGAAGTCCTGCTGCCAAACCTTTTGGCCGAGTGATCCTGATGGGTGTCGCGCTTGAGTTCGCCAGCGAAACGAGCCGCAATCCTACCGATGGGAGGATCCAGTACAAAGGAGAAAGCCGCTGTGCGTTTGCCAGCGCAGGCTTGACGGCGACAAGTATTGGCGAGATGCAGGCGATATGCCGCCCGCGACCCACTCCTCGCGTCAACACGCCTTCACTCTGATCGAACTGTTGGTCGTGGTCGCCATTATCGCCATTCTCGCGAGTATGCTCCTTCCCGCGTTGGGTAAGGCCAAGAACCGCGCGCAGGGCATCAAGTGCGTCAACAACGTCAAACAGTTGTCGATTATTTGGACGCTCTACGCCGACGAAAACGACGACCGCCTGGTCTCGAACGGGCGTGGGGACGCAGGGACTGCGCTGACTTGGGTGGGCGGCAGCTTCGAAGGAGAACTGGCGGATAACACCAACAGCTTTCTCATGATCGACCCGAAGCGCTCGTTGTTCGGGCCTTACCTGAAAAGCTACGAACTTTATCGGTGTCCATCGGACCGTTCGACGGTCACCGTCGGAGGCAAGAAGCGTCAGGTCGTGCGCAGTTATGGTTTGAATTCGTTCGTGGGCTGGGATCCCTACACGCGTTCCAACGAACCCGATCGCTATCGCGACAATCCCACCGTCGGGTATCGCGTCTATAAGAAGTCGTCGGACACCACCATTCCCGGACCGTCGCAACTGCTGACCTTCATTGAAGTTCATTCCGAGAGCATTTGTCGGCCGTTCTTCGGGATCGCCATGGGAAGGAACTTTTTTTACCACCTGCCCGCCAATTATCATGACCGCAGTTCCGTCTCGGCATTTGCGGACGGTCACGCCGAACGCAACCGATGGGTCGATAACCGCACCTTCAATCCGCCCCGTACCATCGGCTGGCACGACCACAATTACGCGACCGCCAATAATCGCGACCTGGCTTGGCTCCAGGAACGAGGTTCCGCCCGACAATAGGCAGGCGCCCCATCTCGACTGCCAACGACCGGCGGATTGTGTCAGGTTCATGTGACATGAATGCCGCTGCCGCACCTCGCGTCCTGTGCCTGTTGATCGAAGGTTTTGAGGAGATTGAAACGGTGGCTCCGGTCGACCTCCTCCGCCGGGCAGGGGCGACCGTGACGCTTGCGTCGGTTCGCGGGGAGCTTTGGGTCACCGGCCGTTGCCAAATGATGTTGAAGGCCGATGTCTCCCTGGCGGAGGTCGTCGGAGGTGAATTCGAACTCTTGTTGATTCCTGGCGGACCGGGAGTGGCCGCTCTGCGAGCCGATGGTCAGGCCGCCCGTCTGGCGAGCGATCTTCACAACCGCGGCAAACTGGTCGCGGCGATCTGCGCGGCCCCGACGTTGCTCGCCGACGCCGGGTTGCTAACCGGAAAACGGTTTACCGCTCACGGTTCGGTGAAGGCTGAGTTGCCCGGGTTGCTCGAAGGGGAGCCCGTTGTCGAAGATGGACTGCTAATCACCTCGCGAGGGGCCGGCACCGCGATCGAATTTGGTCTGGCACTGGTAAGTCGGCTCTTCGGTGCGGACAAAGCCCGGACCATCGGAAAGAGCATCCACTGGCGGGAGTGACTCGGTAAAGGCCGCTTGAGGTTCAAAACATACGCGGCAGGGGGGACATCGAGGATGTCCGCCCCTGCCGTGGCGGTCTTCCACCTCCTTGGCGGCGCGCGGAGTTTGTACACAAAACCCTGCGCCACCGACAAGTACGCATCGCGCACTGAGCCTGCCTTTCCCCACAGCACGCTAAGGTGAGATCGGCGGCGGTGCTGGGCGCATTCCGAGGAGTTGCCTTTCCGGAGGGAAACCCCGACTAGAACCGGCGGGTGACGCTGAAGTTCAAATACCAGTCGGGGAAGGCGGCATCGCCGTGACGGTTCATGGCTTCGTCCGTAACGCTTTGCCAGCGATTGCGGTACACCGCCACCGGTGTCGTCAGGTTCAAGGCCCACCCATTGAGGTCGATGGCCACACCTGGCTCCAAAGAAATCATGATCCCCGGCCGACGGAATCCCTCGTCGCCGCCGATCAAGTCGTGGACGGGAACACCCTCGGCGCGTACACCAAAGTTGAGGAACAGCGAGCGTTTGGGCCAGAGGGCGTAGGACATGCCGGCACGGCCGAAGAATTGGTCGGCGACAGACATGATCGCCTCATTGGCGAGAGCGGGACTCAAGGTTTCGCGGTACGTGCGGGTGCCATTTGTCTCACGGGGATTGGAAAGATAGGAGCCGCTCAGATAGAGAAATCCCCGATCGGTCACTTTTTGCGCGGCGTGGATTTCCGCGACGATACCCCATCCGCCGTCGCCGGGTTGGATGGATTGATCCACCGGCCGCTCCTCGGCCCCGTTGGCGGTGTAGAAGAGACTGGTCGCCGCGTAATCTCCAGTCGGTGCCTTGACGCCGAGACCGAGTGCAATGTTGCCCTCGGCGTGGGTGGTCGGTTCGAGCAGCCAGCCGTAAGCGATCAGACGAATGTCAGCCAGTCCTCCTGCGCTGCTGTCGTGCCGGTTCACCCGGTCGTGTTCGTAGAGCGACGATCGCGTATTGTAGACAAAGGGAATCGTCAGCGCGGCGCTGAACCGGGCGTTGAAAGCGTACAGGGCGGTGAGATCGAAGCCGTGGGTGTCATTGATCACCTCGTTGCCCCGGGCGTAGCGAATGTCGCCTTCGTCATGGTCGCCGCGGAAGTGGTGGTCGGACTGGAGCCATCGATAATTGAAAGTGCCGGTCCATTCGCCGTCTTCGTGATAATGCAGTCCGCAATCCGAAAGGTTGAGCGACGTATGCCGAGCGGCGACACACCCCTGGCCCGTCGCTGTCGTTGGCAAGAATACCGCGGTGCAGAGCATCGAACCGAGACCTGCGGCGAGGTATCGGTAGGAACGGAATCGATGGGGATTCATGATGAGGTTCAGTTGTGTTAATAGTACATGGCGCCAAGGTCCCTGAATCGAGGGGAAACATGGCGAATGCGGCGCGTCTTGTGCCGGACCTGATGTTGCGAATCTATGACTCGGGGGCGAAATGCTGGAAACCTGGGGTGAGTTGCTGTCTGGCGAGGGTGGAGCGGTGGTGGCAGGGCTTCCATTTTTGGGTCATTCGCTATACTGCCTGTCGCAACCCAAGCCACCCGCAACCCAAGGAGTCTCCATGCCCGCCGAATCATTCCCTGCGTCCCACCTCTCCCGCCGACAGTTCCTGGCGCGGGCAACCACGGCGACAACCACGGGGGCCGCCCTGCTCGCCGCCAGCAGGAGTCCGGCGGCCGCCGGCGAAGAGAAGGTGCGGATTGGATTGACGGGCTGCGGCGGCCGCGGGCGGTGGATCACCAACCTTTTTCGCAAGCACGGCGGATACGAAGTCGCTGCCGTTCATGATTATTTTCAGGAGCGGGCGGACAGTGCCGGCGCGGAGTTCGATGTGCCAGCGGCGCGGCGTTTTGCCGGCTTATCAGGATTTCAACGGCTTCTGGAACAAAACCTGGATGCGGTGGTCATTCAAACGCCGCCTTTTTTTCACCCGACCCAGGCGGCTGCCGCTGTGGAAGCGCGCAAACACGTTTACCTCGCCAAACCGGTGGCCGTCGATGTGCCCGGGTGCCAGTCCATTGAGGCTTCCGGACGTCAGAGTACCGCGAACAAGCGATGCTTCTTGGTCGATTTTCAAACCCGTGCTCATCCCGCCTACCAGGAGGTCGCACGGTGGATTCACCAGGGCCGGATCGGAAGGGTCCTGACCGTTGAATCCAACTACCAGACGAGCACCATGTTCGCCGCCATGGGACAGCAGTTGGCCAAGGATCCCAAGAATCCCGAGCTGCGATTGCGGTGCTGGGCGATCGATCGGGTGCTTTCGGGAGACGTCATTACCGAACAGAATATCCACGCCCAGGACGTGGTGACCTGGTTCCTGGATGCCGCCCCCCTCAAAGCCGTTGGAACAGGAGGATTGGCGCGCGGATTCGGCACCTGCTGGGATCATTTTTCGGTCATCTACACCTTCCCTAACGGCGTCATCAATACCTTCAATTCCAAGCAGGTGGGCCATGCTTACGACGACATCCTTTGCCGCGTCTACGGCCTCGAGGGAACTGCCGACACCCACTACTTTGGCGAGGTTTGGGTCAAGTCGAAGGAGGATGGATTCAATGGCGGCAAACTGGCCAACCTCTATATGGACGGAGCGGTGAACAATATTTCATCCTTCCACAAAGCCATTGTGGAAGGGGACTGCTCCAATCCCACCGTGGCCCCCAGCGTCCGCAGCAATCTGACCACCATCCTGGGTCGCACCGCAGCCTACGCGAAGGGCGAGGTCACCTGGGAGGAGATGATGCGCAAATCGGAGAAATGGGAGTTTCCTTTGTCGGATCTGGTGGCCTGATCGACCGTCTGAAGGCAACGATTCACTCGGAACGATCGCTATCGGCCCCGGTAAAAGCGTCCGGTGCCGGCGGCGGTGGAGCCGCACTCGGTCCGTTTGGCGGGGTCCTTGGAGGCGCTGCCGAACGGCGACCTCGGCGACGCTGGACCGCCTCCCTCAGCAGGTATTCGATTTGACCATTGACGCTGCGGAGTTCGGACTCAGCCCAGGACTCCAGTTCGGTCCATAATTGTGGATCGATTCGCAGCAGGAATGATTTGCGTTCAGCCATGCCGTAGGACCTTCAGGCACTCCACCGAGGTGACGAGGCGTTGGCGGATGCTCCATGAAGTGCGATGAAGATGAAGCGAGCAGCACATGGGAACCGCGCTGGCTAGGTGTAGAGGGTTCCGGCGTTGACCACCGGATGCACTTCGGATTCGCCACAAAGGACCACCATGAGGTTGGAGACCATGCTTGCCTTGCGCTCATCATCGAGCATCAGGACATGCTTGTCTGAAAGCTCCCGGAGGGCGAGATCCACCATTCCAACGGCGCCCTGCACGATCTTCTGCCGTGCGGCAATGATCGCTTCCGCCTGCTGGCGACGAAGCATCGCTTGGGCGATCTCTGGCGCATAGGCGAGGTGAGTCAGACGGGCTTCGTCCACCACCACGCCTGCCTTTCCCAGCCGTTGCTGAAGTTCCGTGCGCAGGGCCGCCGAGACCTCCTCGACGCCACTGCGGAGAGTGACCTCATTGTCCTCCCCATGGTCGTAGGAGTAGCAACTGGCGAGATGGCGGATGGCGGATTCGCTCTGGACCCGGACGTAATTATCGTAGTCGTCCACGTCGAAGAGAGCTTGGGCTGTGTCGTGCACTCTCCAGACGATGACGGCGGCTATTTCGATGGGATTACCGCGCTTGTCGTTCACCTTGAGGCGCTCGCTGTTGAAATTGCGGGTGCGCAGGGAGACTTTGTTTCGCGGATGTGGATTGGTCGCAGTGGCGAGTTTCTTGGTGGTGGCGTCGGTGTCCTTGGCGAGGGCAGCCATCGAGGCGGCGGGTCGGTAGCTGGAATTGCTGTAGAACGGATTGGCCCAGTGGAATCCGCTCGATCGAACGGTTCCCTTGTAGGCTCCAAAGAGCACCAACACTCGGGCTTCATTCGGCTGCAGCGTGAAAAAGCCACTGATGGCAATGATCCAGAGTACCAATCCCACCAAGGCCAGCGCCATGGCACCCCAATAGGGATGATCGACAGCGCGGATCCCCGACGCGATGGAATACACCAGAAGTGAAATGCAGACTGGAAGGAAGACGAGGTGGAGAGGCAGCACTGCCCATCCGCTGAGAACGCGCACTGCTCGTTCGCGATTCGTTGTCTGATTTTCGGTAGTCATGGCGTGCTCAAGACGGGTGGATCCCGTCTTTGATGGATATTTTTATGATATCACTTAGACATCGTCAAGTGATTCTGGTGCTTCACTAGAATTCGAGTGATCAACAATAGAATATCGTTAAAGATTAGCCCTATTTGGCCTGATAAAGGATGATTTGAGTGCAGTTAACGAGACTCTCTGACTCTGCCATTCTGGCACTGAGCACGGCGGAGATTGCGCGGGCGGTTCGGCGGCGCCATGCCGGCGAAGACGAAGGTCTGGCTGGTGAGGTAATGGTGGATGCTCTCTGAGCCTGTCACCAGGTGTTGATTCTGGGAGTCGAGATTCGCTGAGCGTGGCACCGGGTGTTGATTCTGAGGGCCAAGGGTCACTGAGCCTGTCACCAGGTGTTGATTCCTGAGGATCAAGGTTCACTGAGCCTGTCACTCGGTGTTGATTCCTGAGGATCAAGGTTCACTGAGCCTGTCACTCGGTGTTGATTCGGAAGTTCGGCGGCCGGTAGTGGCGGCGTCGATTCGTCGGTCCCGCAAGCCTTCTGCTCGGTGCGGATCGGGACGGTCGGGGGGGCGCTGACCAAAAAAAGAGGGCGGGTGCCGGCAACTGGCCGGGCACCCGCCTTGATAATGGACCGTGCTTGCGAGTGGTGACTATTTCGCCAGCCGATAGAAGCGGTTGGCGCCAGCCGGGGTCACGAGAACGACATTCTCCTGCCCCTCAATGATGGTTGGACTGGCTTCAGGGGCATACTGTCCCGTCACGGCGACGGCGGAAGTCAGTATGAATCCCTCCGCTGAGGTCGGCCAAGCAAGTCGAAGCGCTCCGCCTGCTCCTCGGGCGATGGATAGGGATGGACTTGCCGGGGCGGACTCCACTTGGAGCGCAGCACTGCTGCCGACCACTCCCAGTCCGTCGCTCACCAACACCGAGTAGATCCCGGCATCGATTGGTTTTGCAGCCGATAACCTAAGGGTGGCTGTCGTGGTTCCGCTCAACCCGGGGCGGTCCGAAAGTAGAACGCCGTCCAGAAACCAGCGATAGGTCAGGCTCGTACCAAGGGCGGCCACGGTGAAACTGACGGCGGTCGATTCGCTGACCGATTGCCCGGCCAAATCGGTCGTAATCGCAGGAGGGGTGCGCTTGCCCGGAACGAGGCGCACATTGTCGATGAGATAGGTTTCGTCGCCTGAGACGCCGGCGTGCCCGATTTGAAGTTGAATGGTATCGGCTCCCGGGTTGACGGGAATGTAGGCCTGGTAGAACGGCTTGGTGTGCCGATATCCCACCCAAGGCAGGGCCGTGTCGACGGGCACCGCCTCGTCGGTGGTCAGGACGGATGTCCCGTCGATAGCCACCTCCACTTGGCCGGTGCTTGGATCGATGGCGCTACCCGGGGCACGTCCGTGCCGATAGTTGTAGTCAAAGACAAGGGTGTACTCGCGGCCGGAG
Organism: Verrucomicrobiales bacterium; assembly: GCA_016795425.1. Lineage (GTDB taxonomy): Bacteria > Verrucomicrobiota > Verrucomicrobiia > Limisphaerales > CAIMTB01 > CAIMTB01. The sequence continues at coordinate 10,039 of JAEUHG010000265.1, read as the reverse complement.
GTCAGGCCGGTGATGGTTTGGGCGATCTTGACGGCGCCTTGGCCGAAGAAGGCGTGGTCCTGGTCGGAGTTGATGCCGTTATCGAGAAACGGTTCGATGAAATACGTCTTCGGACTGTAGGCATTCACACCGTAACCGCCGCCGCCGGCTTCCCAACCGGCGACTTTGCTGGGTTGGATGTAGCCGGGGAAACCGATTCCCATGCCGGTGCCCTCAAAGCTGGAATTCTTGATGGTGATCTCGCCCTCGAGGCGCGGGACGATGGAGATGGCATCGAGGAAGACGGTGGCGTCGCCTTGGGTGACCGTGGCCTTAAATTCCAATGTGCCGGAATCGGTGGTGGGAATGAATCGCACTTCTTCGAAGCGGTATTCAGTCAGGGCATCCAGGGCGGCGGGTTTGACCTCTGAATTCGTCCATAACGTCTTCCCCGCGAAACTTGCGGACAGGCCCATTTGGTAGGGATAACCGGAGGTTCGGCCGTTATAGAAGAACTGGAGTCCGTAGAGCTGGCCGGGTTGGAGTCCGGCGATGCGTTGGGACAATGTGCCGCCGCCTTGTATGCGGAGGACCTTGCTGCGGTCAGGAATTCCAAGGTCATCAGCGGCGAGGAATGGATTTCCCGTTTCAGCCATGCCGATGTTGCCGCCGGCGGTGGTCCAACCCGTGACTGGGGCCGTGCCAACGCTGCTGTCTTTGTCGAGTTCGAAGCTCGGGTTCAGCACCAGAGTGGAACCGGCAACAAAGATGGTCGTGATGTCCGTTGGCAGGAGGAGTCCCGCGGTGTCGATGAGTTCTATCGCGCCGGATCCGACGGCTCCGGCCCGAACCTTCACGGTTCTGCGGGTGGTTCCCGCCGAGTATTGAAGGCTGACCACTCCATCGGCTCCTGCCTCCGGCAAGGTGAAGATGGCGGTGTTGGCGCTTCGCAATCGGATGGTTGCGGCTCCCAGGGCCAGGCGTTCAGCAGGGACCGACACGGCGACCTCCCCTTCCTCACCGCCGCGCAGAAGGATTTTGGCGGGCGCCATCTCCAGAGGTGGCAAGCGGCTTCCCAGTTTGCCGAGCACCTTGATGTCATCGAGCAGAATCGTGCCGCCGGCGGTGGTATTGACGAAACTGATCTCGGTCGCATCCGACGTTGGTTTGAACGTGGCCGAGGCTGACCGATAGATGGCGGTGCCCCCCACCGGTGACACGTCCTGCTCCCAAATGACGGCGCCGCCCACCTTCAATTGCAGATGGGACGAAGAGCCGGACTTAGCGTTGTAGGCGAATTGGACGGTGTAGGTGTCATTCGGGACCAGGGGTGAAAGGCTCTGGGTCAGGGATCCCTCGCCTTCAATGAAGGCGACGAGCGCTTGATCCGGGAGCTTACCGTTGTCGGCCTTGCCGCCTGTTCCGTCATCCACACCCGCGACACCGATTTTGGCCCAGCCCCCGATGGCGGGCCAGTCAGAACCCGCCGAGGGGTTGCCGTCAAAGACGATGCCGCTGGCCTCGAAGCTCGGATTGAGCACTGGGAAGTTGCCTTCGTCGCGTTGGACGATGGTGACGGCGTCCAGCAGGACGGTGGAATCGCCGCGGGCGGTGACTTCAAAAGTCAGCGTGCCGTCGGAGAAATCTGGGGTGAACGGGACCGTGCGGGTGTAATAGGGCGAACTTGTGGCGCGTGCGGGTCGTGGTTTCTGGATGACGTCGAGGGATTCATCCATGGCGCCGCCCTGGCTGGTGGTGGAGAAGCGGACGGCGAGGTCGAGGTCGCTACCGTTTCGGGCATCGTAATGAAACTGGATCCAGTAGCGTTTACCGGCGATCAGGCCGGTGATGTCCTGGGTAATCGTGCCGCTGCCTTGTTTGAAACCGACGCGGCGGCCGTCAGGGACCGGTGTTCCTGAATTGTGAAAGGGACCGCCCGGATCGTAGACGAGGTCGTTGACGCCGCCGCCGCCGGCGTTCCATTCATCGATGGAACCGTAGTAAGGCCAGCCTTGGGGAGCGCCGGGCGAGATGGGTTCGGTTTCATCATTGAGGTTGCTTTCAAAGCTTGGGTTCTTAACCAGAGCTTGACCGAGTGCGGCTGGAATCAAGGTAGAGGCGAGAAGGCCCGCTCCCCAGCGCCACGCGGCGCGTCGAATTGGATGTGAGGGGTGTTGCATGGATATGGATACGCCCCGATGGAGTCGGGACATGACTATCCCGGCGCAAGGGAGCGGAACGGTGGTGACGAAGGAAGTTGTAGCAGAGGATCCGACGGGTGCCACGAATTCCTTTTTGGCGGCAACGGAGTAGCCGTGCTCAGAGCAATAGAGGCAATCGACAGTGACTACTTTGTGTCTGTCCCTATGTGACTTGTCTTATCGGGGTAAGTCTTGGAGTAGGAAAGTCAGTGAGTCAGCCCTTGTCGGTGGCGATGACCGTGAATCGCCATTGCCTGGTCGGGCGATCGCGGTCTAACCTTTGCGCGTGCTCGCCAAGGTGCGCTCTGCGGCTGTCCAGGGCGTGGAGGCTTTTTCCATCGAAGTCGAAGTCAACGTTGGCTGGGGTGAGACCCAGATCGTGATCGTTGGCTTGCCGGATGCCGCCGTGAAGGAGTCCCGCGATCGAGTCAGCACCGCGTTGACCAACTCCGGGTTCAAATTCCCGTTGGGTCGCACCACCATTAATCTGGCGCCGGCTGATGTTCGGAAGGAGGGGCCGAGTTTCGATCTGCCGATCGCTCTGGGCATGCTCGCCGCCGCTGAACAAATGGGAAAGGAGCGGCTGGAGCAATATCTTGTCCTGGGTGAGTTGGCTTTGACCGGCGCGGTGCGTCCGGTGAAGGGCGTCCTGGCCGCGGCATTGCGAGCGCGCGAGGACGGGTGTCTTGGGGCGTTGGTGCCCCTGGAGAACGCCGCCGAAGCGGCGGTCGTTTCGGGACTGGAAGTCATTCCGATCCGCAACCTGCGCGAGGCCTCGGAATTCCTCGAAGGTGAGGTGGCGCTTGCGCCGGTGGTGGTGGACGTGGAGGCGTTGTTCGCCCATCCGCCGGAGGACGAGGTTGATTTCGCCGACGTCAAGGGCCAGGAATCCGTGAAGCGCGCCCTCGAGATTGCCGCGGCGGGTGGGCACAATCTCCTGTTACTCGGTCCGCCCGGCACGGGGAAGTCAATGCTCGCGCGTCGACTCTCCACGATTCTGCCTCCGTTGACCCTGGAGGAAGCGCTGGCTACGACACGGGTTCACAGCGTGGTGGGATTGTTGGGGCCGGGTCAGGCATTGATTACCCGCCGGCCGTTTCGCGCGCCGCATCACACGGCGAGTGATGCCGGCCTGTTGGGCGGCAATCAGAACCCGACTCCCGGCGAGATCTCGCTGGCTCATCACGGAGTGCTGTTCCTCGATGAATTGCCTGAGTTCAAACGCTCCGTGCTCGAGACTCTGCGGCAGCCCATGGAGGAAGGGCGGGTCACCATCAGTCGCGCCGCCGGCACGTTCACTTTCCCAGCGCAATTCATGTTGGTGGCGGCGATGAATCCAACGCCGGACGGCAAGATGCCGCACGAATCCAAGTGTTCACCCCGCCAGATTCAGAATTATCTCGCGCGGGTGAGCGGACCGTTGCTGGACCGGATTGATCTGCACGTGGAAGTGCCGCCCGTGACGTTCCACGAAATCTCCAGTTCAAGACCTGGAGAGAGTTCAGGGGAGATCAGGGCCCGGGTGATGGCGGCGCGGTTTCTTCAACAGAAGCGTTTTCCGGGACGGGCCTCGGTGACCTGCAATGCGCGGATGGAAAGTCGCGACGTGCGCCGGCATTGCCCGTTGGAGGCGGCCACCTTGGAACTGCTGAAGCAGGCGATGCAGGATCTTGGACTCAGCGCGCGCGCCTATGATCGAATCCTGAAGGTCTCAAGAACCATCGCCGACCTGGCCGGTGAAGCCAGGATCTCGTCCGAGCATGTTCTGGAGGCGATCCAGCTTCGGTCTTTGGATCGGCAGATATGGGGATAGGAACGAGGCGCCACGTCCCATCATTCAGAGCAGACCACGCGAAAGAAGCCGCCCGTTCCCAGGGTGGCGTGGGTTACGATCTCGTTTTCGCCGATCGGTCGCACCGTCTCCCAGGATTTCAGGTCAGTGGTGAATTCGAGCCGACATGGGGTTTGTATTTCGAGCAGGCCAGTGATTTGGAACTGAAGCTCGTGTTGGGGAGAGAGGATGGCTCTTCCAAGACGTGGTTGGGTTGGTGTCGCGGACGCGGACTCAAATGCGCCCAGATCCCATTTTCCGCCGATGGGCCGTGCGTACCCGCGTTGGTCCCATCGGGGACCTAGGAAAAGTTGTAGCCGGTCGATGGCCGGACTCGGTCGGGCCAAGGCGTGGGTCCATGTCGGGCCGCCGTTGTCCTGCAGCGGACCGAGGTTGAGGGCGACACCGACCAGGTCCTTGGATTGCCACCCATCCGAGGTGCCTGGATCGCCGATCAGGTTCATCGAGACACTCACGACGGAGCCGCCGAGGTCGGCGTTGGTCGCCGAGCGATTCCCGGAGCAAAGGACTGCCTCGAGCGTGAGGGTACCGCCGCCCTGGTAGAGGCCGCCGCCATTGACGACGCCGTTGGTCACTCGGGGGAACATCAGTTGGTCGAGGTAGGCCTGGACCACTTCGTTGGAGGTGATCGTGCAAAAGCGGAAGGTCAGCGACGGTTGGGTCGACGTGACGAAGGGCAGGCGGGCGAGTTCCCGGCTGAAGACGTCTTCGAGAAGCATCCGGTTTAGGCGCCACCTTTCGTTCCCGGTCGGATTCGACGCAGCCAAAGCCTGGGTTTCGGCCCGCATGGTGACGTTGGCGAATCGGTTGGAATTCCAGAGCGGACGCTGGTTCTCCGCGAAATTCTCGTAGACGAGGGCATTGCAGACATTGACCAGAATGTCGCGAACGGACGTGTTTGGTTCCCCGCCCTTCCAACCTGAGATCACATTTCGTTCGGAGGGATCCAGGGTTCGGTTCATCAGCAGGGAAATCGGATCGATGGCGGCGATGACGCGTTGGCCCAAGGCGTAGGCGTCGACGAAGTCATCCCAGACCACCATGACGTTGCGCTCGCCATCCCGTTGGGACGTGATGGCGGCGCCTCCGCCCCGGGAGGCGCCGACTTCGCCATTGGGAAAACCCAGGTTCGCGCCATAGCCATTCCGTCCGATGGCGCGATTGCCGGTCAGGGTGGTGTTTTCCACGAGGGTCGTCCCATCGAGGACAAAAAGCGCGCCTCCCCATCCCGAGCCGGCATTTCCGGCCACGCGAAAGCCACTGCCGGGTTTTCCGCCGTAGGCTTCATTTCCATCAAACAGGCATTGTTCGACGACACAGGCGCCTCGTCGGACACTGACGGCCGCGCCGCGTCCGGAGGCGCCATACCCTCCATTCTTGCCTTGGCTGCCTTCGCCGCCCTCGACGCGGTTTCGTGCCAATCGCGAGAGTTTGAGTGTCAGGTTGCCGTGAAAAAGATAGATGCCGGCGCCTTCGGCAGCGCCTCCCCAGACCCTGACATCGCCGCGCGGATGGCTTCCCAGACCTCCTACGGCGAGGTTGTCGAGGATCTGGCAGGAGGCGATTTCAACCGTGGCGTCGTGGATGAGGATGGCGCCGCCATGGGCGTCACCGCCTTCTCCAGCCCCGTCGGTGTCACCGGCGCCCGAGCCGCCCACGCCACCTTTGACGTTGTTTCCAGAAAAGAGGCAATGCTCCAGATGCACGTCGCCGTTCCGCAGAAAAAGTGCGCCACCCATGCCGGCGCCGGCGCCGGACCCGGTCAAGCCGCCCGATTCGACGGCGCCGCCACCGAAGTATCTGTCGTCGGTTGGGATCAAACGAGGTCGGGTGTGACCGCCACCGAAACCTCCCATTCCTCCGGAACTGTTGATGGACGGTACAAAGCCGCTTGCGCCACTTCCGAAGCCGCCGGAAGCGGCGGCGAAGGAACCGGCGAGTGGCACTCCGCCGAGTGGACCGCCGCCCCGCGAAGTTCCTGGAATGTTCATGAGGAAATCGCGTCCGTCGCCGCCCGCCGCCAGGTTCTGTTCGAACGTCGAATGGCCGATCCACAATCGACCCGACTGATGGAAGATCGCTCCGCCGAGTCCCGCGCCACCACCGCCGGGCCCGGTGCCGGAATAAGTCAGGGAATTGAAATTGGCTTCGCCACCCTGCTCACCGAGGGCTTCGTTGTTCCTCAGCGCACAAGCTTCAATCGTCAGGTCTCCCTCGTTGTAGATGCCACCTCCCCAGCCATAGCGGGTCCGATTGCCGCTGATCTCGCACCCGCGAAGTAGCAGGACCCCGGCGTTGCTGATGGCTGCCCCATGACGATAACCTGTGGCCAAGGCATTGGTGAGAGTGAGATATCTGATCTCACTGGTGGTCCCGGCGGCAAATGAGAGAATCGGAATCGAACCCTGCCCGGTGATCTGCAATCGCCCCGCGGCTTCGTCGGGTCCGATCAGACGAAGGTTGGCGCGCACCTCAGGCAGACTACTTTCCAGTGCGATCTGGCCGGTCAAGGATCGGAGGTCGATCTCGCCCTCGCCGGTGGTGTTGACGGCCTCGATGGCCGCGCGAAGGGAACCCTGGCCGGTATCCGCGGTGGTGGTCACGGTGACTATGAGTGGTTCGGCCGCTCGAACTGAAGAATCGACACCCGAGTAAAGAAGCCCAACCACGAGGAGAAGGATTCGGTAAACCTTCATGGATGGAGGACCTGTAACATGGAAAGACTAGTTTCGGCAAATTCCGGTCACTCCTGTTGAGTTCATCCACCGATGCCGTGGATCGCCTGAGTCGATCGGGAAGGGGCGTGTGCCTCTTGGGGTTGTTTCGCGGACTTGGATCGACGGGGCGCATGCTTCAGCCTCTCCAGGTGAATCGACGAAGCTTTATGGCGGCCATGGGTAGTTTGGCGGTAGCCGGTTGTCAGACGAACCATGTGAATACCGCGAAAGTGCTGCGAGTCCTGACCTACAACCTGCACCACGGCGAAGGGACCGACGGCGTGGTGAATCTCGCGCGCATTGCCAAGGTCGTTGTCAGCGCCCAACCCGATCTGGTGGCGTTGCAGGAGGTCGATCGTAGGGCGCAACGGACCGGGAAGGTGGATCAGTCCGCTGAATACATCCGACTCATCGGCATGCAGGGGTGGTACGGCGCCGCCATGCCCTTTCAAGGTGGAGAATACGGGCAACTGCTATTGAGTCGTTGGCCGTTGCTGGATCCCCGCGTCATCCGACTGCCGGGAACTCCAGGGCGCGAACCGCGAATTGCTGTTACCTCGTGGGTGGATGTCCCGGGTCTAGGCCGGATCCGATGGAGCGGTGTTCACCTCGATGCCACCTCGGAAGATAAGGATCGGTGGGAGCAGGTCGGGGCTTTGTTGCGTGAGTTCGAACACGCTCAGGAGCCGGCTCTCCTGGCCGGGGATTTCAACGCCACCCCCGACAGCCGGGTGATGCGTCGGATGCTGGACACGGGGACGGGGTGGTTGGACACGGCTGGTGCCACGTCGGCGCCAACCTCACCCGCCGACGCTCCCCGGTCGCGCATCGATTATATTCTGGCCCGACCAGGCGATCGCTGGAGATCCCTCGAATCGAAGGTTCTGCCGGAGTCCGTCGCGTCGGATCACCGCCCCCTTCTGGCGGTCCTCAAGGCGGAGTAGCCGACCGGATTCAATCGGGGGCCCAATTGAAGTATCCGATGAACATCTCTTCCCAGCTCTGTTCGCCGAAGCGCACCGACGCCCCTGGATCTGGGTTGTAGGGGTTCTTGCTGGAATTGTCCCAACCACCGGTCACGACGATGCGGGTTCCCGCGGTCAGCCGTTTGGGTTCGGCGAGACGGTAGAGGGTTTGCCAATCAAACCGATAGAACGGCACGTGCAGGAGTGTTTCGCGTTGGCCATCCGGCTTGATGGCATCGAATCGGAACCACCTTCCGCGGTAATGCATGTGGGGACTGAATTCGTAGACCGTGCCGTCCTTGGGCAGGACGAATTCGGCGGTGGCGGGGTGATCTTCGGCGCCGGGCGGAATGGTGAAGAGCGTGTTGTATGCGGCGGCCGTATTCAGTTCACGGCTGGGCGGTTTCGCCGAGAGATAGAGCCCGAGTTCGGTGGCATCCGTCTCGGGTTGGCCGGTGGCGGTGTAATGAATCTGAAAGACCAGGAATGCCCCGCGCTTCAGCAGTTTGCCGGTGCCTTCGGGAAAGGCGACTTGCTCCATGCCGGGCACGTAGGCGGCGAAATAGCCTCCCAGTCCGGCCTGGATCTGGAGGATGTCCGTGAAGCTCGTGGCACCAAAGACCAGCACGTGATGGAGGACTCTTCGATTGCCAGGTTTGACCACCGCAGCTCGCAACCAGACGTCATTGGGAAAGGGGTTTCGCAGGACGACGTAGCGGTAATCGACGGTGCCGGACGCCGGAATGTTCTGGCGATCGACCGTGACAACGCGGTCGGGCGTGCCTAACGGCCAGTCGGCGGGCGTTGGCGGGATGGATGCGGCCAGCGGATCGCCACCCTCTCCCCGTGGCGCGCCGCGGTTGATCCAGTCGGTAAGCATGGCGAGATCGTCACCACTCAACATCTCATCGTTGCTGTAGTGCTGGGTCTGGCGGTCCGCGTGCCAGGGCGGCATGCGTCGGCTCAACACCTCGTCCTTGATCAAGGCGCTGTAGTCCTGAATGACGGTGTAATTGGTCATCGCCCAGGGTGCGATGTTGCCCGGGCTATGGCAGCGGACACAGTGCTTCTGAAGGAGCGGCGCGATGTCCTGGGCGTAGGTGCGGTTGGCGAAGTCCGTCTGAGCCGGGGGCGTACCCGCGCTCAGGGTGAACGCCACGGAAACCTTCTCGCCAGCGAGGAGTTCGGTCAGCGCCGTTGCCAACAGCGGTTGTTCGGTCTTGGTCGTGTCCTTGTTGATAACATCCGCCATCCGGCCGCGGTAACGGATCGCCCACGTCGCCGGATCGAGAACCACCGTCTCCGGTAGGTTCGTCGGACGAAACTCACGTGTCACGGCGCCCCCTTCATCGATGAGGATCGCCGTTGTCAGACCCAGTGAAGCCGCCTGCGCCTTCCATGGAACGCTGGGTGTGACCGAGTGGGTGGGAGTCGCGAGTGTCCAAAATCGAACCCCTTGCGGCCCGAACCGTGTGACCAGGTTCTGAAGTGTCGGCCCGAGATCCTGCAGCGCGCCTAAGTCTTGGCCGGCGAACACCAGAACCACCGCTTTGGCGTCGCTCTGGTAAAACAACTCGTGGGCCCGGCCGTCGAGATCCAGAAGTCGGAAGTTCGCGACCTCGACGGGACGAGTGTTTTGTAGGACGCGCAGGCGATAGAAATTCTGCGGTTTGGTGGTGCAGATCGGATCGAAGAGTGTGAAGGGGGTCGAGCGCGGCGTGACGGTGGCGATCGGACGCCAGGAATTGGTGCTGGTCTGGCCTTGGTTAAGGAGGGCCTCGACGGCTTCCAGGGAATACTCGGCCCCCTGCTCCCCGAGCAGGTTGAGTTGGACGGCGTCGCCGTTTCGCTCGATGCCGAGGGACGGTTCGGCCGGTTTCGCAACGGGGCTCGCCAAGGACAACGAAACTCCCAGGAGCGCGAGCCGCCCTGCGGCGGAAAATCGGCGTGGCATAAACATCGGACCCTCAAATTGGCGGCGAAACTCCGGTTGTGCAACGCCAGAAGCCGGTGGCCTTCCCTGGGGAGTCGTTGCCCGGCGGGAGCGCACCTAGCAGGTTCGCTTAAGGAAGGGTCATTTTGGGACGTTATCTAGGGAGGCCCCTTGATGCTGGCATGTATCAACCTCTGAATCGGCCGGCGAAGATGCCGGGAACCTCGTATGCCGCTCCCATGACCTATGATTTCGCCTCTTCCCGGAACCTTGTCATTTGAACAAAAAGCGGGAACTTGCGGGCACATGTCCGAGTTCACGCGTTTCAGTCGTTGGTTTCTTGCCATGGTGCTGTCTTGGATGACACTCCACGCGCGATCCCAGACCGTCGG
>JAEUHG010000244.1 GCA_016795425.1 Verrucomicrobiales bacterium | reverse complement strand
CCCGGGGCGGCAACAATGCCGTCGACACCGAATTGTTCACCAAGGTTCCACGGTTCCTCACCGTCAGGACGGCGCCAACCACCTGGCGCCTCGGAATCCTCGGTAACGCCGAGGATCGGCTGGTGGTCGGATTGGACTGCTCGGAGCGCTTTGCCGAACTCACCCGCCTTCGGAACGGATTCTTGCTCGCCCTGGCACCCGCACTCGCACTGATCGCCGTCGGCGGCTGGATGGTTGCCGGACGCGCCGTTCGTCCCCTTCGCGTCATCGCCCAGGCCGCCGAACAAATGACCGCCCAGGGTCTTGATCAACGCATCCCCGCCTCCGGCGATGATCCTGAAATCCAACGACTCATCACGGTTCTCAATCGGATGATGGACCGATTGCAGGCTAGTTTTCAGCAAGCCAACCGCTTCAGCGCCGACGCCTCCCACGAATTGAAAACGCCCTTGGCCGTGATGCAGGCGGAACTCGAACAAGCCCTGCAAAACGCCTCCGACGGCTCGCGCGATCAACAGGTGTTCTCAAGTCTGCTCGAGGAAACCCATCGCCTCGCCAGAATCACCCGCAGCCTGCTCCTGCTGGCCCGCGCCGATTCGGGCAGCCTGGCCCTGAATCCCTCGACGTTCGACCTGGGCGAGGATCTCGATCTGATCATCATGGACGCCCGAATCCTCGCCGAAGCCGCCGGGGTTCACATTGAATCCCGGATCCCCCCCGGTGTCAGGGTACGGGCCGATCGCGTCCTTCTCCGGCAGGCTATCGCGAACCTTCTCGACAACGCGGTGCACTACAACCGGCCCGGAGGTTGGGTGGAGATCCAACTGGAACCGTCCCGCACCACCCTTGAACTCACCATCTCGAATACCGGTCCGGGAATTCCGACGGAGGATCGAAGCCGCATTTTCGACCGATTCCATCGAGGCGCCGAAGCCAGGGCCAGGCGCGGTTCGGGCGCCGGACTCGGACTCAGCCTCGCTCGCGAGATCCTGGTGGCGCATCGCGGCACCTTGATCCTTGCCGAGAGCACCGCGGCACGGACCGTCTTTCGGGTGTCGATACCGACGTCCCTGGACGGCCGCGAGATTCTTCCATCGACGGCCTCGTGAAGTCCTCATCCCCCGTGAATACCATGAGCAAATTCCAACTTGTCGTCGTCGGTGGCGTCGCCGGTGGCGCCAGTGCCGCCGCCCGGGCACGCCGCCGCTGCGAAACTTGCGAGATCACGGTCTTCGAACGCGGACCGCATGTCTCCTTCGCCAACTGCGGCCTCCCCTATTTCGTCGGGGGCGAAATCGTCCACCAGGATTCTCTGCTCCTGCAGACCCCCGAATCCTTGCGCGCCCGCTTCAACCTCGACGTCCGTGTGCGCACCGAAGTCGTGGCCATCGATCGCGAGGCGCGCACGGTGCATGTTCGTGAGTTGGAGACCGGCCGAACCTATTCCCAGACCTTCGACGCCCTGATCCTTTCCACGGGATCATCGCCACTCAAACCACCCATCCCCGGCATCGATCGCCCCGGTCATTTCACGGTGCGAAACATCCCCGATGTGGAACAGATCAATGCCTGGGTCGGCGACCGGACCTCCGACCGGGCCGTGGTCGTTGGCGGCGGCTACATCGGCCTGGAGATGGCCGAGCAACTTCGACGCCGCGGCCTGACCGTCACGGTCGTCGAGGCGCTACCCCAGGTCATGGCACCTCTCGACGCGGACATGGCGGCCTGGTTGCATGCCGAACTCGCCGCCAACGGCGTCGCACTTCACCTCGGAAATCCAGTCGCCGCTTTTGTAGAACCGCAGGGTAGCGAATCCGCACGCGCTTCGGTCGTCGTGCTGAAGAATGACCAACGCCTCGAGGCCGATCTCGTCGTGCTCGGCCTGGGCGTTCGTCCGGAAGTCTCCCTCGCCCGCCATGCCGGACTCGAACTCGGAACCCTTGGCGGCATTCGCGTCAACGCGCACCTCCAGACCAGCGACCCGCGCATTTGGGCCGTCGGCGATGCCGTCGAGGTTCGCGACCGCGTCACGGGAGTCTGGAACGTCATTCCCCTCGCCGGTCCCGCCAACCGCCAGGGTCGGGTCGCCGCGGACAACATCTTCGGACGATCCTCCACCTACGATGGGACCTGGGGCACCGCGGTTCTCCGGCTCTTCGGTCTCACCGCCGCCTGCACCGGCGCGAACGAGCGTTCCTTGCGCAAGGCCGGGATTCCGTATCAAGCCCTCCATCTCCACCCAGGCTCCCACGCCGGCTATTACCCGGGCGCCGAACCCATCGCCATCAAACTCCTGTTTGCACCGGATACTGGCCGCATCCTCGGCGCACAAGCCGTAGGAGCGGAAGGAGTCGACAAGCGGATCGACGTACTGGCCACCGCGCTCCAAGGCGGCATGACGGTTCACCAACTCACCGACCTCGAACTGGCGTATGCGCCACCGTTCGGCTCCGCCAAGGATCCCGTCAACCTCGCCGGGATGGCCGCCCAAAACGCCCTCAACGGCGACGTGACCCTCGCGCAGTGGCACGAAATCACGCATTTGGTGCCATCGAACACCCTCATTCTCGACGTGCGCCGACCCGACGAAATCGCCCAGGGTGCCATCCCGGGATCGGTCCATGTGCCGCTCGACCAACTGCGTTCCAAACTGGATCAACTGCCACGGGACCGTGACATCGTCGTCCATTGCCAGAGCGGGCAACGTTCCTACTTCGCCTGCCGGATCCTGGCCCAGCACGGCTTTCGCGTGCGCAATCTCGTCGGCGGTTACCGCACCTGGCGCATGAACCGGGGCACCGCCTCACCTTGATTAGAAGATCGTCGGAGGGCCACCGTTTCCAGTGAACCCTCCGACCATTTCCAGCCCCATCGATCCGGTTGGCCCGCTGGTGTTGCTGATTAGTTGATCCGAGACCGCACCACGCGGATGAACCGCATCGCCGATCCGTCGGCTCCGGACGTCGATACGCTCCAATTCAAATCGGCGTCCGCGCTTTCACAGCGGCGTTCACCATCCGTCGGCGAAGTCCAGGCCTTCAGATCCGATGAGACCTGAATCTGGTAGGCGTAGCCGGCCTTGCCACTCCATTCCAACCGCAGGCCGTTGCCATCGGCTTCACGTCGAAGATTCCCGAGGGTGAATCCGGCCAGGGTCTGAAGCGAAGCAGCCCGCGCCTCCGGATACCCGAGGGCCGCGAAGTTCATGCGACTGCCGGGTGCATGGCAATCCACGCATCCCAGTGCCTGCTCCTTCGGCGCGACCATGTGATTCTGAATCCAGAACATCTCGGTGGAGACAAAGCCAAGTTGGCCGCTATAGCTCCGCCCGATGTATTGCATGCCCGCCGCCAGGGAGCGGTTCCAGTCGTAGGCCTTCCAATAGGCGTTGGTGTCGCTGCCGAAGAGGTGCGGCACCGCGAGTGTCTTGGTGCCGGCGTCAATGGGTTGCTTTCCTTGGAAGCGTTTCACCGGGAAGATGCGAGCCTTGCTATCATTCAAATCGCCATGCAGCCGGTTGATCGGCGTGATCGCATCGGGATCGAGGGTGTCATCCAGAGACACGTAGGTCATGTTGCCGTTGAACCACACGTATTCCGGAGTCACGTTTGATTCCCAGACGAACTCCCCCTTCTGCGTGTCATAGATCGGGTTTCCGTTCGCGTCCTTCGTCACGATGTTCTTGCCGTCCGCCGTCTTGCGGCCCGCCTTGGACCAATCCCACCACATCTTCGTCGCCTTGCCCCCGCGCGCAAACGCGGGAATGTGACATGTCTGGCAGGCCACCCGCGCCGCATGGGTGTTCAAGGTCGCCGAGGCGTGGGGTCCCGTCTGATGACATTGCTGGCACATCCTGTCATCAGCCACACCGGAGGGATACGAGGTCCCCGACATCTCGTGATCGCGCGTTCCATGGCACCGGCTGCATGAAAAATTCGCGCCATCGACACCCATGTGCACGTCCAACTCCCGTGTGGGCTTAAACATCGTCGAATCCAGGTCGCCGTGCTTCACGGCGTCGCCGCCGCCACCGTAAAAATGACAGGCGCCACAGGTATCCCGACTCGTGTTGCCGACGTTTCGGGCAATGTGGGTGAGGTCCGGCGCCGGCCACATCACCCCGCTGCCTGCGGGAAACTCCTTCGGCGCACCCGAGACCGGCATCCCTGCACCCGTCGGAAACTTCTTATAGGTTCCCGTCGTGTCGTGGCAGATCAGGCAGTCGACCTTGTTGGGATCAGTGAAATCGAAGTTCTTGTCGGAGTAGCCGAGGCCCACGTGGCAACTCGTGCACCGGGGCTCGTTCGATGGAACGGCGATGCAATAGTTGTTGATGACGTTCTTCTTCCCCAGCTTCTGGCCGGTCGCCGGATCGGTGTGTTCCCAGGTCCAGTGCGGTGTCTTCATCACCTCTGCGGCGGCGTTGGGATGGCACCGCAGACAGGTCTGGGTCCCGGAATACTCCGGGATGAACGCATGTGACGCCGCGGCCCGGGCGACCGGCGAAGCCACGGCGATGGCGGCCAAGGCGGCCAGGCCAAGAAGGGTGGTGAGAGTCGCTCGGGGGCCGAGGGTGGGGGGAGTCAGGCGGCGGCGCGCACCACCTGTCCGTGGCAAGCTTGTCCCATTCATTGGCACTCATTGCCCATGATTTCCATGCGCGAGGGCACATAAATGTGGCGAAATGGATATGCACATACGCTTATATATACAAGAATGAGGGATGTAAGCCTCTCCCCTCTCACATGGGAAGAGCGTTCAGGGTCGACTCCGTCAGGCGTCGGTCCGGACCGGGTCGCCCGCCCGGCGGCCGTAAACACGACGATAGGCCCGGCAGAAGGGGCAGAGTCGTCCTTCCACCTTCCGAACCCACGCACCGGCCCAGCCCTCAGGGTTCCGGCGGGCTTGGCGGCACACGAGACACCCTCGGCAGACCTGCGCCATGAGCCGGTCGATCTTTGACGAATCGGTCGCCTTCATACTGAAGCCTTTGCTTTCCTGGTGAGCATCCGGTTCGAGACTCCCGGCTCACTGTCGCACCACCACCGGAGGCATCGCTTGGGCCTGGCAGACAGCCAGCGCCTCCTGCGGATCTCCCAAACGACTTCCGGCCTGGAGCACATAACGGAACTCGTAGCGTCCGCCGCAGAAGAGTTTGAAGTTGGTCTCCCATTTGTTGTTGGTGAGCCACGAATAGATTCGGCCGGTCGGCTCAATGGTCGTCGAGTAGTTCCACAGCCGCATCTTGCCCACGTGCACCAGCGGAGCGTCCAGGGTGGTCCAGGCGATACCCAAGTCGCGCGCTACCAACGCCGCCCCGGACTGAATGCAGTAGTAGTCGCAGCAACTTCCCGGCAATTGATCCAGGCCGGGTCGGATCGGTCCGCCGGGTTTGTCCAGATGCCAAATGCCGCCCTCCAACTCGACCGGAAACAACAGATACAGGCCCTCGGGATCCGAGACATCGGTCTTGACGACGCGCATGGCCATTTCGATCTGGGGAAGATCGCGGAAGAACGTCGCCGTCACCCAACAGCCCCCGGTGCCCGGCACATGGTAGGTCCACTCCCAGCGCTCGAACACCGGACCCGCCGTGACTCGCCGGACTCGCGTGCACTGTCCCACGGTGACCTCATCCCGCGGAATTTTGCGCGAGGTATATCCGAAGCCCGCTGCTCCGCTTCGATTGCCGCCGGGAAAGACCTGGTACACCGGACATCCCAGCCCGCCGCCCCGACCGTCGAGCAGTTCCTTCCCCGATGGCACATCGACCCAACTATGCATTCCACGTTGTTCGTCCCAGGCCACCCGATAAAAGGCATTGGCGAAGACCCCGGCGATCTCCGGCCCGGATGCCGGCTGGGTATCCGGTTCGATGCCTAAGGAAAGCTCTCCGTCGCCGGGAAGATCGACTTGTGTCATGACCACCCGGCCGCGCGGCGCAGACTCCACCTGGCACGGATACTTGCGTCCGGTCGCATCCACCACTCGCACACCCGACTTGATGACCGGCTCCTCCCAGTAGTCGACTGGCAATGCCACGACGGCACGAACCGGACGATGGAGGGGATTGAGCACGCGATAGGTGAACGGCCGTCGGGCCGCGAGTTCGCCCTCCCCGCGATGCCGCAAGACCTCCACCAACGCCTGCCCTGCCAACTCATCCGCCTGCACCGCGTGCATGGTTTTCCGCGTGAAAACCTGATGGGTGAGCAGCGAGTGCGACGAAGTGTCCGAATAGCCAAACGTATGCTCTGCATAGAGGGCCAAACGCTGGTCGATGGCCTCCAATCGTTCGGCGGAAATGACCTTCTTGAGCGGATCCAGCTTCCGCACCAGATGCCGCGTCCGTTGGGCATTGCGGAAGACCAGCGTGTCCAGGGGCGTGGCCGCCACACCGTCCGACCACCAATCCGTCCAATCGCCACGGTAAGTTGGGATCTCGGAGACCCGTTGTTCCAGATGACGGAAGAATTCCTCCAGCGTCGCCGTCCGCACATGAACGCGATCGCCATGCTTCGCATTCCACTGCCTCAGAATGTCGCAGTAGCGATCTCCGGCCGGCCCGTTGTCGGTATACAAAGCCGTTCCCATGACAGGGAGGAAGTCGTACGGGTACCCGCTCGACTCCAGGTGTTGGAGAGCGGGCAGGAGCTTGCGTTCGGCGAGGCTGATGTCGCGCACGTCCTCCCAAGTGTGCCGGGGTGGCAGGTCCAGTCCCGGGAAACCCAGCTCGGTGTCGGGGTTGAAATATCCCATGAGCCCAAGGACGTTGGCCCGGTGGTACGGCAGGCCGTTCCAGACGAGGACGCGACGTCCGGAGGGCGACTCCCAGTAGAACGGTTTCAAGGGCCCGCCGGCGGGAGCACCGCCGTGGTGGGAATTGATGTTCGTCGACAGATAGCGAACCCCTGCTTCCGCCAACAGTTCGCAGAATCCCCAGGAGAAACCGTTCACGTCGCAGCTCATGCAGGCGACGAGCCGAAGACCTTCGCGTCGTGCAAACCGCTGAGCCGGCTCGAAGGTGGAACGTAACAGGTCCTGATCGAGAAGTTCGGTCAGGTGAAAGTAGCCGGCGGTCAATTCGATCGCTCCCGATTTGAAGGCCCGTCGCAATTGGCGGCGCTCCGAAGCGGTGGCCGACTTTAGAAATTGTTCCAACGACCAGAAGCCTTCGATGGTGTACTTGAATCGGCAGTCGTCGGAGCGCTGGCGTTGCGCGGGATCCATGGCCATCGCCACCGCCTGGCGCACAAATCCTCGGTGGTAATCGGCAATGACCTCCTGCCGATCGGTGAATCCCAAATCAATATGGGAATGCTGGATGACAAAGATCTCCCACTTCCTTCGACCGCCGGACGTCATGGAAGGCTCGGCCACCGGCGTGTTTCGGGCCATTGACAGCAGCGGCAGCATCGCGCCGGCCCCCAAGGTTCGACCGCAGAACGCGCGGCGGTTCAGGTGGGTTGGCGGCAGTTCCGAATGGGGCGAAGAGGGTGGCTTCATGGGATCAAGGCAACGCACCTGGGATTTGCGCGAATCATTCGCCCCGTGGACCGCACCGACAACTCGTCGGTGGCCAGTTGCGACCACTCCCTCCATGAACTTTCGGACCCTGCACACCCAGCGCCAACTCCTCCCCATCATTCCTTGCCAGGCTCAATCTCCGCACGCACACACACCATGCCGAAGGCCGGCACGTGGAGGCGCGAACCCAATGGCGCGCCGGGACGTTCGCTCAAATCCGTCAAGGTCAGGGAGATCGGCTTCAGCCCGCGCCACTTTAACCGCACGTCGCGGTCCACTCCCGAAACGCCAAACAATCGCAGGATGATGGCCTTCCCATCTTCGCTGGTCTTCAAGGTCTCCAGCAGCACGTCGTCCCGTGACAACTCGACCCCGGCCCCCGCTTCCGCTGCGCCGCGCGCGCGAACCACGAGCAACGGCCGACTCGACTCGACACCAAACCGGGCGCAATCCGCCGCCGAGTAGCCCCCGAGGTGAGGTCGCAAGGCGTAGCGAAATCGTGTCACTCCCGGTTGGTCCGCCTTGTAGTTGGTGAACCAATGATTGTTCTGGGCCCATGAATAGAGGGTCGTCGACTCCATCGCTTGGGTCAGCCACTCCTCCAGGCCAACCGCACCCAGCAGATTGGCGGTCATCCCGCCGACTTCCACGAGTGGCGCATCAAGCGGCGCCCAGGTGATCCCCAAGTCGGTGTTGGAAACGTCCACCCAACGCTGAACCGTAAACCAATTCCGGCACGAACCGGGCAGTTGATCTCGATTGGGTCGCACCACGCCCCACGGCGTTTCCATCCGGATCTGGCCGCCGGGAACCTGGAAGCCATACCCAAAATGCACACTGTCCTTTTCCCGAACCGGTCGACGATCCACCTCGTTCGCCAGATCGACACGGTCTAGACCTTCCACCAGTCGCACCTGGCGGATCAGGCGCACGCAGCCCGGCGCTTCGGATTCGATACGCAACGTCCCCACCAAGGGTCCCGGATCCACCACCGTGACGCTCACGGGTCCGTTCGCCATTGCTCCGGACGCGTTGGTCCCGAGCACATACCGGTAGTCGTTCAAGGCAACCGCGGCGGCGGGGTCAACCCACTCGGCAGCGGCGTCCGACCGCCGCAGACTGCGAATCGCACCCGTTCGAGCATCCACCTCCAGTGCCAGACGCGACGATCGCATTGTCGTTCCTTCAACAAGGAGCCCCCGCCCCAACCGGGTCTCCTGCGAAACCAAGGTGTAGCGGGAACGTCCAAATGCCGGGACAGCCCGCGCGATAAACGCCCATTCACCGCTGGCTAGCTTCTGAGCCGGAACCCGCCGACCGCGCCCATCCACCACGCCACGCACCTCGGTTCTCGCAAGGTGGGCGGGCACGATCGCCAGGTCCGTGCGCTCCCAACCCGTGGTGTTGAGCACGTCGATCGCCTCAGAAGGGAGGGACGCATCGGTCGACGCCCGCGCCACGATTGCCGCCTCGAGCAACTCCCGGGATTGGCGGTCGGCATCCAAGGCGAACCCTTGCTTCACCCGCCATTGATCCAGAACAAAGGGAATATCCGGCTCCGAAATGCTGTTGTGCGCTCCCCAGGTGTGCTCGCTGTAGAGCAAGACGTTCTTCCAGGCGTCCTCGAAGCGCGCCGCCGGACGCCGCTGGCGGTCTCCCAGGGCGAAAAGAGCCTCGGCCTGGACCAAGCGCTC
>JAEUHG010000213.1 GCA_016795425.1 Verrucomicrobiales bacterium | reverse complement strand
CCAATGTGAAACCGGCGAGTAGGAGGGTAGTGGAGCTAATCTTGATGATGTTCATATTCTCAGTGTTCTGCTCTGCCCGGTGTCCGGACCACCGCGGCGGGTGTGGTTGTTTGACAACGGACGAGGTCACCCCATTGGGCTAACCCTCGCTTCCGGTTCCTCGTTCGCCTTCGAACGCGCTGTCGTTCAGGTAGACCCTCCTACTGAGAAAAATCCTGCAGGCTATTTTCACTTCGAAAAATCCCTGAAAAGACAGCTCTTCGGAGGCACTCAGCCAAGCCTTGGTGGAGGGTCCATCCGTTTTCCCCCTACATCCCCTGCTCGCACCGAATCCAGGAAAGACGACGGCTTTTTACTTCCATCCCCAACGTCTCATTGTCACCTTTTCCCTGCTGGGCAACCGTTCGCCACCCCCGGAATGGACCCAAAAGGCGAAATCATAGAACCATCGAATGACCGGCAGCTCGCTGAACGCTGCAAGAACTTCGATGAGGATGCTTGGGCTTTGCTTTACGATCGGTGGGGGGAACCAGTGTTCAGGGCCTGTTACGGAGCCACGCAAAACTTCCATGATGCTGAGGACATTTCTGGCGTGGTCTGGAACAAGATCAGCAAGAACATCGGCAGTTTTGAGAATCAAAGCAGCTTTCGCACTTGGCTCTACGTCATCATCGGACACGAGATCAGCAACTGGCTCCAGAAACGCGGACGCATCCGTCGACTGGAGGAACCGGCGACTCACACAGAAGGTTCGGAAGAGGTGGAGGAGGAACAGCATCCTTCCAGCGCCCCCAACCCGGCAGACCAAACAGCAGCCCGCGAACGCCTCACTGCCTCTCTGGAAGCCCTAAAGCGGCTTAAAACAGAATGCCAAACGGTCTTGAGTCTCGCCTGGGAAGGCTTCACCGATCTCGCGATCGCCAATGCCTTGCAGCTGAACCATAAGACGGTTCAATCGCGGCGCGCCCGATGCGAAGCGAAGTTTCGCGAAGCCATGCAGGATTATGACCGCCGTGCAAGTCTACCTCCTGGAAGATGAGTGACACGACACCCATCCAGGATCCTGATCTCAAGGCGGCTCTCGATCATCAGGCCCGCTTGGCCGGAACCTACTTCCGGGAGGAAGTGGCCTTTCGCCAAAAACGAGAGCTGCTGCAAGTCGTCGGCCGCGCGGAGCGGAACGAAGGCGAAATCCACGGGGCAAAACGCAAACCCTCCTCTTGGAGTCAGTGGTTCTCCTCCTACTTCCTGGGTTTCGGCACGGCAACCGCCGCCGCCCTCATTGCCTTGGCAGTGCTTGTCGCCCCCGGAGATCCGTGGTCGAGGGTACAGCCCGTCGCTTCCATTCCCGCTTCCGAAACCCAGTCGAGATCTGTCACGGCATCGACCCTTCGAGCCCTGGAATCCTCCGCCGTTGAAATCAGCCTTTCGGAGGATCGTACCAAGGTATCCTTGACCTTCGGCACCAACCTCTGGCTTCGCGGCGAGACCACACCCATCCCCGGCAATCCGCTCCGCGCGACCGCCGACAATATCTCGACCTACGCCGTGGTCGCTGTCGGAAGGCTCTCGAGCGGAGACATTGTCGCTGTCCACGGACTGCTGGCCACGGGTTCTGCCCGCACCACGGAAGGATCCAGTAAACAAGCAGAACGAACGGATTCGGTGAGACTTCGGCTGTCGGTAGGACTCCCTGCGTCCGAGCAGCCCGCTACAGTCCTTGAATGGCGGCATGATCGATGAGGGAATCACTCTCCAACGGCCCACACGCAGGGGGACTTTCGGCTTTCCGATTCATGGTGTTCATCGCGGCCTGCCTCGCTTGCTCGGCACGACTGGAATCCGCGTCGCCCAAGGTAGCGCCATTCCGAGAGATTAGAGCTGCCGGCAATTATGGCATCTTTATCGGCGTCAATGAATTCATTCATGCCCGAGAACTTGATCTCACCAATGCCGTCAATGATGCCGTTGCCTACGCTCATATGTTCGTGGAACAGCTGGGAATTATTCCGGCGACGAACTGCTGGCTGCTGATTTCCGGGAGACCCTCCACCGCTCCCATCGCTGCAAAACTCGAGGCTCTCAAAGCTCTGGGTGTCCGCCTGGAGGCCGCCACCACCGTCGCCGTCAACCAATCCCTAAAAGAAACCGAGCTGGATCGGCGGCGGGGCAGGGTCGAGGGCGACGGATTAACCGTCCTTGCCGTCGCCAGCCATGGCGAAACCGTTGGCAAGGGCAATCCCGATCTTAGACTCCTCCTCGCCGACCATGCTCCCTCCGACACCTTCCGACCGCAGGTCTTGTTCTCGGAAATCCAGAAGCATCGGTTCCCCACCTCCAAACGCATCTTCATTCTCGATGTCTGTCGAACGGTCGACAGTCGGGGACCGCGCGAATCTGAGGATCATCAAGCGTTTGTGGACGCCTTTCGAAACGCCGAAGGACTCACCACCATCATGGCGTGTGAACTTGGGGAGAAGAGCTTCGGGCATCCGCGCGAACCACACGGCGCCTTTACCTTCCACCTCCTGGCCGCACTTGAGCAAGGAGCGTCGCGCAGCGCCGAGGCCCCGTTTCTCACCATCGAGGAAGCATTCCAGATTGCACGAGATAGCCTCATGGGGGAGCTGGTTAGAACCAAGGGCCCGATCCAACGACCGTGCATCTCCAGCTCTGCCCCCATTCCCGTCGCATCGCGCGTCCGGCTCGATCAACTCCTCCAATCGATTCAGGAAGCCAAGGAGGTGTTGCGAAAGGCCTATGACCCCTCTGCGGAGGAGGATCCGATCGACGGCCCTGTGCTCGACGCCCTATGGCGGGGTCTGGACCATGGTCCACTCGATTTGCGCCGCGAAATCGTGGGTGCGGTGAACCGTCTCCTTGTTCGCGAACCCAACCGCAAGATGTTTCTTACCTGGTGGCAGGGGGTGCGCGAAACCGAGTCCAAGATCCTGCGCACCACCACCACGGTTGCCGAGCAAGCGGCGGGCGACCTCCAGCCAAAACCTCGTTCGATTCTGGTCAATCAACTGACCAACAGCATCGGCATGATTTTTCTGCCCGTGCCGGGCCGAGAGAACCTCTGGCTTTCGCAGTGGGAAACGCGAGTAAGAGACTTCCTCCGCGCGACGAATTCCGCCGGCTTGAAGGCGGACGCCGCACAATCGGATCACCTCCCGGCCCGCGGCATTTCCAAGGCAGATGCCGAGACCTTCTGTCGTTGGCTGACTGAGACGGAAAAGCATCTTACTCCAAGGCGGATTTACCGATTACCTACCGCCGCCGAATGGCGAAGCGCCGCCAATCGCAATCAAGAGCGTTACGCTTGGGGTTCGACGTGGCCTCCACCTGAAAACGTCGGAAATCTTGCGGGTGAGGAGCGCGAGTCCATTTACTCCAGGATCTCGGGGTTCAAAGACCCGTATTCCTCGGTTGCTCCCGTTGGCAGCTTTCGGCCGAGCAAAGAAGGCTTCTACGACTTGGTCGGCAACGTCTACGAGTGGACCAGCACAGCCACTCACGAAGACAGCAAGATCTTCCTGCTCGTCGGCGGTGCCTACGCGTTGGACGAACAAGCCGGCCGGCCCGACCGCGAACTCCAGTTTACGAACGCGATCCAAGCGCGCAGCGGGGCTGCAAGACCCACCTACGGATTCCGACCTCTCCTCGAAGTGATCCCAGATCCCTAGTCCTCGTGATACTGAGGTTCAAGGTCCATCCTAATGATGCGCACACTGTCCGTCTGACCGCTGCGTGCCGCGCCAGCGTTGGAGATGTAATAGAGATACCTTCCTTCGGGGCTGATGGTCGGAAACGCATTGAACGAGTTGTTCTCAACCAGATTCTTGGTCGAGGAACCGTCCAAGGTCACCACGGCAATATCGGACCTCAAACCTCCTCCGGCCCGATGACGCCGCGCCGCAAAGACAATGAATCGCCCGTTGGAGGTCCATACGGGTGCGGACGCTGAGTCCTTGCGGTCAGTGAGCGGCTTGGGATCAAGAGACCCGTTTCCCGGCCGGACCGCAATGCGTCCAAAGCCATCCACGAAGGCGATGGAGAGTCCTTTTGGATCCCATGCTGGGCTATGCCCGATTCCCAATGGTCGCAAACGGCCTTCCTCTGCCACCCAGATTTTTGGGGTATTATCCGCCACCAACTGGGCAGGTCGTCGCGTGAATGCGATGATAGGCTGCCTTGAATCGCCGGGCGCCACCGCAGGTTGCGAGTCGGCGTAGTTACCTTGGTTGTTCAGACTAAAGTGCTCAGGTACGGCCACCCCTCGAGTCGGCTTCACCATGATATACCGAACACCGTCACGAACCCCGGAAAAGTAGAGACGACCGTCCTTGGCCACAAATGGATCCGTCGCCTGGTATTCTTGTCCTCCTTGGAACAGTAGTTCTGGGCTGACTCCCTGGCTTCGATGGGACGCGATCGCCGCCTCCACCAACCCTTCCTGGGCCCCTTGCCCGTTCTCATGGTGCAAGGCCAACGCGTAGACAACGCCACCATCGTCTGGATCCGTGCAGAGGCGGCCAAACATAAGGCTCGCCTGCGCGTCCAACCGAGGCGCGAACTCCGTAGCTCCCCTGGGTGCAGTCGCTTGCACCAGACTCAGCAGTTCGTTGGTCGCCACGTGCAACTCCCTTCCTTGAAGGTCCCAGCACTTGACCGGCACCTTCACGAACGGCGCCGGGGAAATTCGGTTCACCAAGAAATTCGTCCGAGGAACTTCCGGTGAAATCATGAAGACCAACCGCTCCGCCTTCACGGATGTGCTCGGATCTTCAAACTCATAGTCTTGTTTGGCCAACTCAAGACGCTTAAGGCTGAACTCCGAATCCGGAGTGCGGGTGAACTCAACGTCTTTCTCAAACCGAAACCGACTCCCTTCTCCGCCGCTCGTGGCGCCCACCAGTTCACCGTCGATGCTGACCGACACATCCTTAGCATCGGTTTCGACAATCAGCCGTGTCGCACGCCGAATCTCCGTCGCCGAGACGGCGACGTCCCATACCTTGGTCGAGGTGGCGCTGCCGGAATCCAGCTCCTTGCGAATCTCTGCCGGCAAATCTTCAAGTCCAACGGTTCTCTCCAACACCGCATAATCCGGATGTGCGACCCGGATGCGAACGGCGCTGAACGGCGCATCCGGGGACTTGCGACGCAACCGGACGACCCGACTCGCCACTGGCTCCGCTTTGCCATCGTCGACCTCCACCTTCGCCCCGGGCGGCATCCCGGTGACCTGCAGGGTCACGGAATAATCTGATCTCTGGAGAGGAATCCGAAATGGGGAAACCTGGGTCCGCGGAAGTGCCTTCGCTTCAGCCTCGGAAAAATTGGTGGAAATGCTGAAGTAACCTTCCTTCTCGACCGCTAGGACCAGTGGGTTCTTCTCATTCACGGCGAATTCTTCGATAAACGGAGTCTGTCGCGACTCGAGGGAAACCTGCCCCCGCTTGGTTACCTCCCAGGTCACCATCGCTCCAGTGGGTTCGGTCTGAACGCTGAGTTTGCGGTCAACTCCCAGGCTCAAGGGGGAGTAAATCAGAACTACAACTGAGACTCCGAACAGTGCGCACAGTTGGAAGAGGACGCCAAACAGCCGGGTGGGGCACATGGTAGGATAGGAAGCGTCCCTATTTCCTTAACGCAAGCACAAAGGGGCGAGACCGAATCCTTCGCCGGTCCCAAGGTCTCATCGGTTCTTTTCATCAGCTCTGGATGTCCGGTCGTTCGACGGGCCAGTCGCCGATTCCTTCGGAGAACGCGCGGGGCTAGGCCGAAGAAGGAGAAACCAATGGGGCCTGGGCC
The DNA here is from genome assembly GCA_016795425.1 of Verrucomicrobiales bacterium. Classification (GTDB taxonomy): domain Bacteria; phylum Verrucomicrobiota; class Verrucomicrobiia; order Limisphaerales; family CAIMTB01; genus CAIMTB01. The sequence continues at coordinate 2,707 of JAEUHG010000213.1, read as the reverse complement.
AGGCCCAATGGGTCGATGTTGGCTTGCACCATGGATCAGCCGAACCTTCGCCTGTGTTTCTTTCGAATCCAAGAACGCGAGGTCTCGGACCGGAGTCTCGAAGGGATAGCGGCCGATTCATTCCGGACTGAAGCTCCAAGCCAGAGGTCTCACCCACCATTGTGAACCCGCCGCGATCTCCCTCCATTACCCTATGCCCCACCTCCACAGTCCGCAGGATTTCCAGTCTCCCACGGACCGCTCCCCTCTCCTGCAGATCCGGCAGCGAGTCGGCACAAGTGTCCAGCATGGAGAGAAGGACTAGGAACATCACAGGCGATTTCATCGGTGCCGAAGATTTGGAACGGTTGTCATTTCCGTGCGGCATAACGCAAATCTTCTCCCTTCCAATGCACGTGAATAATGGATTCAGCCTCGATATCCACTCGACTCCCAGTACATCCGGGCAAGCGCCGGGCGACGCCCTTTTGAATATGATAAGCGATCTGCCGCGCCTTCCCTCGGTAATCAATCACCTGGAACACCATGGGATTTCCCCGGTCGCGGACGACTCGGAGCGATATGGAACTGTCATCCAGGATCCCGAACAGAGCGTCACTGTAGTCAGATGGAAATCCATGGAAGTGCACGGCCAGCCCGGTCGACGGCACCGCGGGCATCCGGGGGGAGTGCTCCGTCGTCGGAAACGGCATTGGCATCGCCAAGTGCAGCTCGACGTAAAACTCCGGCGTCGGCACGTCGGTCCTGGGCAATCCACGACGATCACAGAAACCGGCGACCGCGAGCCGCGTCGGCGGGTCCAGTTCGCCCGTTTCCTGCACTGGAAAGCCGCACAGCGTCAGATAGCGTTGTACCAGCCGCAGTCGGTTGACCTCGTCGAATTGTAGGAATTCACCCCGGATAAGATCCACCACCGCGGAATCACGGTCACCACCGTTACGAAGACACCGCCAATAGGGAACTTTGAAGAGCTTTCCCAGCAACATCAGAATCCCATGATCCACAGAGCGTATCGTCGCGTCGTGAAAGCCGTCGCTTCGCTGCGTGTATCCCGCCCATTTTCCGCCGGATCCGAGCAGCAGAAGCCCAATTCGGTCCGATCGAACTCCCTTGGCAAGTGCCATGGTCACGGGTGTCTGGGAGTACGGAACCTGGAATCCCATGGGGTCCTCCAGGGTGAACTCATAACCCAGCTCGCTGATCTCGTTTTCGCGCTCAAAATCAACGCTTGGCTCGACCTGGACCGTGCCTTTCAGACCAAACAGCAAGTTCAGAAAAAAGGCCCGACGAGTGATGTCAATTCTTTCATCCCAGCGTGTGAGATGAGCTTCGATCGTGAAGAAGTTGGGTGTGTTCGTGGCAAGGAAGTCCCGGTTAAAGGCGGGTGTGCCCGGACGCCCGATGCCAGCTTCAATCACTTCGATCTGTCGTTCTTCGTTGTCCAAACTCACGACACGAACGACAGGCCCAACCGCGAGCGAGGCCGCGGCAATAAGAGGTCGCAACGTCGAATGTGCCTCCTTGGCCGGAACCAACGGGCGTCCTTCCTTGACCCTCAGCACTACCGGGTCCTTGGCGGCCAATGGATTCATGATTTGGATCATCTGCCCCAGACGATAGAGAGCCTCTCGCGACTCCGTATTGCCCGAATAGGGGCCCTTGTTCCCGGTCACGGCGGGCGGACGCGTGTTGGGTATCAGGTGGACCTGGTCCGCAGCGAACGAGCTCGCCATCGTCCAGGCGATCGAAACGAGTACTTTGTAAAGGTTCATAATCGGCTTGAAGTAGATACCAAGAGAACGGCGACCGATCAGGTAGACCCTGCTTCCCGCGAAAATCCTTCAACTCTCCAACGCATGCGTCCGGTAACCCACCAAGATCCGGGGGCGGTATCCTGGCGAAGGACTACCGCCCCCGGCTAAATCAGGAGCTCTAGGATTATCGGACAACCTCGACCCCCATTGATTTCACGCTAATGGACACCTCCTTCAGGCGTCCTCCCGACCCGTTTGTCACCACTCCGAGAGTGGCATCTTGCTGATTCAGCCGGGGCATATTCCCCGTGTCGGAACTATCCCCCGCCTGGCGTGGAACCACCATCGTTCCTATCTTGAGGTTCAGGGATGTTCCGGCGCTCTGCTGGACCCGGAGAGGAAGGCACCCCGTATCCACGAAGATGTGAGCACCAATCACGCGGGGTCCCGTCCGACCGACATCCAAGGATGCATGGTTGAGTTTGGCGGCATCGATCCGGAGCTGGCTAGGATCGTCCCCCAACTCGCGCCGCGTCACCGCAATATAGGCCACCCCATTGACGTTGGTGAGCCCAGATCGCCAACGATGCAAGGTCAGCGAATCCTCAAACGACCGCCCAGGCAGAGTGTTGGCCGCTGGCTGTGCGGCCTGCATAACGCCTGAGAGCACCCACCAAGCGATCGCCCAGCGCGTCAACTGCTTTCGCGCCACCGGACTCGGCAACAGGGAGTTCATGAATCTCATGGAAGTCATTCGCTAAGGGTCTCTTGGTTGATCGCCAAGAATCAGGGTTCCAGGCCACCTATGATCGCGGTGCTCAGGTTCTTGGCCTTGATGTCCCTTCCGATCGACACATCACTCTTGAAGGTCACGTTGCCCCCTACCCGGGTCCCGTTCATCCGCAATGAACCAACGTTCACGTAACTGCCGTTCTCCCCGACAATCGACCCCC
>JAEUHG010000187.1 GCA_016795425.1 Verrucomicrobiales bacterium | reverse complement strand
TCTCCATCGCTAAGTTTCTTCGCCAGCTCATCCCTCGCTTGGGTCGCGAGGTTTCTCACCGAAGTCTCCCCTTCCGTTCCTGCCGAGAGTGCAAACCAGCGATAGGCTTCAACCGGGTCCACTATGGAATTGCCTCCTGCTCCATCCCGATACGCTACCCCAAGGGCACACTGGGCGTGTGGATCGCCGCCTTTGGCTGCCAACGTTGTCAATCTGATCGACTCGGCTAGGTTTTGATTGACGCCTTCCCCAAGCGCATAAGCCCGACCCACCAACATCTGCGCCCTCGGAATCCCCTTCATCATGGACTTCGTCCACCAAGTCACCGCTAACTGTTGGTCCTTCTTTAGGGGCCCATGTCCGAATTCATACGCGTCGCCTAGGAATAACTGCGCCCATGGGTCTCCATTTCGTGCTCCTTCTCTAAACCACTTCACTGCCTCAGTAGAATCTGCACTCACCCCAAGCCCCCGCATATAGGCGCGACCCAACTGGCCTTGGGCGGCGGCATTGCCTTGCAACGCGGCCTTTAGCCACCATTCACACGCCTTGGCCAAATCCTTCTCCAGGCCGTCCGTGCCGTCACGATACATTCGCCCGAGCTTGAGTTGAGCCTCAGCGTCGCCGTTTTTCGCGGCGATCTGAAGAGCGGAGTTGCTCTGACTCCCGCATGCCACCGCATTTGCGGCGCTGATAATCGACTGCAGCTGGCCGGGGAGCGAGCTGCGTGTAGTTTCACCCGCGGGGGCTGTGGCGGCAATGCCAATGACGGCGGCGACTATGAGCGTCAGCAAATGAGTGTCTTTCATGGCAGTCTGGATACCCTCAAATTTATTATTGTGTCTCACACTTCATTTAGAAAGGAGCGGCCAAGCGATTCTTACAGACAGTTTCCTGGAACCCCGGAGAAATGCTGCTTCAACGCAACCCCCGGAAACCCCGTCGAGAGAGCAGGGAAAGAACCCTGCAAGGTGCCCCGGTGAAAGCATAAGCCCGACCAAACCGACAAGGCCAAGGCCTTGTTGGGCATTCTGTTCGGTCCTCGGGGAAGTCAGATTAACGTCAGCATCCCGTGTAGTACACTTGGGCTCCCTGGGAACGGGCGTGCTCCAAGAACGCCCGGAGCTGCCGAACCGCCTCGGCACCCCCAGCCTCTTCCGGCACCCCATTCCCCGGCTCCCCGCCCGCTCCGGCTTCCCGGACACGTCCGAGGCGCCAACGAAGGCGGACCGCTCGTTGCGGACGCGGCGGCGTGCGAGACATCGGTGTGGTCGGTGCCGCCGAAGAGACGACCAACAAAGCCTATGATCAATGATGGTTTCGAGGAGTGGGCTTGAATCGAGGACTACCTCGAACCCAGCCCGGCTGCCTCTCAACCCTATACGGTATACATACCCGCATCTTACTGCCCCCTGGCCTACCGAAGCCCGGCCCCCCCGGCCCCCCGGCCGCCTACCGGCGACACGCCTCGAACGTGGCTCCCTGGTCACTCCAGACCAACCTCACGCAGCACCCGATCGACCTCCACCAGATCCCATATCTCCACTTCCCCATTCCACAAGCACAGGGCTAGGTGCCGGCTGTCGGGCGCCCATTCCGACCACCAATACGTGCCCGAGCGTTTGGGAAGCGAATACTTCGCCGTTCCCTGGCGAAGGTTCCAAATTTCCACCGCGCGATGGGTACCCGCGTTGATGGCCACCAAGTTTCCGTCCCCGCTGATGGTGAAGGAAGTCCACTCCATCGTCCCCTTGGGTCGCCTCAAATCGATCGGCGGAAACGCCGAGCTCCGCCTGCCACCGGATCCCACGCCCGCGAGTCTGCCGTCCGCCCCGACTACGAATACCTCCTCGGAGCCCGGCACGAAGCCGGTGCACTCCGCTCCGGATCCTACGACACGGGAGGCCAGTTGGGAGGGGATTGTCGCCGTCCCAATCTCCCATCTGCAGAGCTCCCATCCCTCCGCTGCAAGGCGGGTAAAAACCAGCGTCCGCCCGCCCGGCCCGAACATCAAACCACGGCACCAGCCCAGGTTCTCCGGTGTAGGCAGGGACGACACGCGGAGCTCGAAGTCGCCCTCGGGTCGTTGGGCATCTTCAACCTTCCAGACCCGTATTCCGTAGTCGCCGCAGGCGGCCAGAAGTTGCCCGTCCCCGCTGAAACGCAGGCACTCCTGGAGGGATCCCGGAGTCCCATCGTTTCCGATCTCCTTCAACAGCCTTCCCGATTCGGCGTCCCAGAATCTTACACTCGCCGAGTGGTACCCTGCCGACGCGAGGAATTTCCCTCTCGGGCTGAAGGCAACGCACTGATCGAGTTGCGCCCGCCCGGCGGATTCCCAGAGCTTGCGACCATCCCGCGAATCCCACATCCGCAAGCGCTCGTCCTTGCCGGTGGTGACAAGGCGCAGACCATCGGGACTGAATGCGGCGCCTGGCACACCCCCGTCGTGGGCCAGCCAGCCCACCAGTTCCAGGTTCCCGTCCAGCCGATATGCTTGTGCATCCGAACGACCGGAAGTCAGAAGGACATTTCGTCGCACACTCGCTAGCACTTCCCGCGCTTCGAAAGGTTCCTCCAAGGTCGCAGTCTCAACGTTACGAGTCCAATTCCAAAGGCGAATGCTGTTCTGCTGAACCAGCGGTAGGGCCACGACTGTATCCCCGGGAACAAACGAAAGCCTCGTCGGAGGTTGAAACCATCCTTTGAATAAGCTGGTTCTCCCGTCTCCGCGCAAAGCGTGCGCCATAGCCCCCTGAGGCGTAACTCCGCACAAGCTCTCCTCATCGGGTGAGAAAGCGAGATCGATGAACACGCCGAATCCCGGATCCAGGCGGGCTATGAGCTGGCGCGAACCCAATTCCCAGACATCGAGACCATCGTTGCGGGGATTTTCGGGATTCCTAGTCGCCACGGCCGCGAACGCCCGGTTCCAGCTTATGGCAATCCTCGGGGACCTCGTCGCGGTCGGCAGATCCAGCCGAAAAACCTCCCCGCCCTCCAAAACGTCCACAATGCTCAGCAAGTCACCTGGTTCCTGGACCGCCAGAAGCACGCCGGCCCGAGTCGGGAGGCACTGGTAGACGCCGTGAACCGCTCGCGCGAACTGCTCCCGCCACGGGCCGCCGCCTTGATTCGACCAAATCCGGATTTGCCCCCTAAGCGACGACCGACTCCCGATGCCTTGGTGCAAGGTCACGAGGCTCATCCCGTGGGAGTCGAATTCCATACCCGACAGGGTCTCATCGCGGGAAGGTGCCAACGAGGCCACGATTACGCCGTCGGTCGTCCTCCGAAGGACGATGGAACCGTCAGAGAATCCGAACGCCGCCAGCTGCCCGCTCGGATCCAGTCGTGTCATTTGGATCTCCTGCCCCGGCGAGCCCCCCCCGATGCGAACCGGCTTCAGTCCCACGAAATCACCCAGGCACCCCACCACGGCGTCGCGAAGCTCCGAGTCATCGCGCCCTCTAAGGTTCAGAGCTCGGGCCTGCTTCACCAAGGTGACCACCTGGTCTCGGTACCCCACGGGACGCGCCGCCCGAATCGCCAGGGCTTGGCTGAGCAACGAATCATACAACCGCTGTTCGGCGATCATCCGCTGCTCGAACTCATTCTCCTGCGCTAGCAAAGCGGCCTGTTTCGACATCGTGACACTCTCCAGCGCCAGATGCTCTCGGCGCAGTGTCCATGCCAGCATGAGGATCCCAGCGGCAAGGCCGAGAAAGAGCGCCAGTCCCGCGACGTATGTAGCCCTGTTCCGGCGGACGCTGCGCCCCAGCCGGTAAAGGCCGCTCTGTGGACGCGCAACCACAGGCTCGTCCGACAGGTGCCGCTGGATGTCAGCGGCCAGCGCGTTGGCGGTCGAGTAGCGCCGGTTGCGGTCCTTCTCCAGGCACCGCATTACGATCCAGTCCAGATCCCCGCGGAGCAGTCCAATGAGCGCGGGTGAACTTACCCGCCGCCGCTCGGCGACTGCGGTGCGATCCGCCTCGACCATGGTCGAAATCCGCGCCGAAGGGCGTGGCGGCTCGGTTTCGCGGATGACCGCGCGCATGCGGTCCATGCCGATTCGAAGCAGTTCCTTCGTCTCGAATGGCGTCCGACCGGCGAGCAGTTCGTACATCAGAACGCCCAGGCTGTAGATGTCGCTCCGCGTGTCGATGTCCAGCGCGCCCGTCTCCGCCTGCTCCGGACTCATGTAGGCCGGGGTCCCCATGAACTGCTCGAACGCCGTGAACAGCGTCTTGTCGGTCAACTCCTGCCCTGCGACCGCCTTGGCAATGCCGAAGTCGATCACCTTGGGCACCGGCGCACCGTCCTGGACGCCGACAAGAATATTGCTGGGTTTCAGGTCCCGGTGGACGATGCCCTTCTGGTGGGCGTGTTGGACCGCGTGGGCTACTTGGACGAGCAACTCCAAACGCTGGCGCGCGGGTAACTTCTCGCGATCGCAATATTCCGTGATCGGGATCCCTCGCACCAACTCCATCACGAAGTACGGTCGTCCAGCCTCGGTGGCGCCCGCATCCAGCACCTTCGCGATATGCGGATGATCCATCAATGCCAAGGCCTGCCGCTCTGCCTCGAATCGCGCGACCACAGCCTTGGTATCCATTCCCAGCTTGACGATCTTGATGGCCACTCGGCGCCGAACCGGCTCCCGCTGCTCGGCCATGTACACGATGCCGAAGCCACCCTCGCCGATCTGTTGCAGCAACCTGTAATTCCCGATTCGGTCGAAGGACTTCACCGTCAAGGTCCCCGCGCTCCCATCGACCGATTCCCAGGGAAATTCGGCGTGCACGTTCCCGGCTTCGCCAAGGGATCCGGCCGGAACGAGCGGATCGGAACTCACATCGGGAGCGAGGGCGCCCTCCAGCCCGGCCGCCAACAAACACCTCCGACACGCCGCTCCAGGGTTGGAGGAAGGGGCACCGCACTCGGGACATCGGGCTTCGGAGCTCATGTCGGGGACGATATTCACAGCATCACGATTGCGTCGACTTCGAGACCTTTCGCTTTGGAACCGCGCGGGAGCCCGGGCGGTCGATGTCCACCCGACCGGCATTTGGCCAAACCGAAACGGTGTAGTAGTCCTCGGCGGCGATCTTCATGGTACGGCGCACGTCCAAATCGGCCGCTGCCGGATCGGCTAGGTAGCGCTTTAACAGGTGGATTTCACAGATTTGCATTAGGGTTTCGCGGGATTTCAAGGAACGTTTTCATTGCTGGCGGGATTGGCTTCCAAAGACGCCCATTCCGCCCCACGCCGCTGCTGGCACTTGCACTTGCACTTGCGACGATCGGAGCGTTCAGGAGTGCAAGCCGGGGCACCGGCGGCGCGCCCTTATCTAGTGGTATTACCGAGCCGTTTGGATTCGCGTCGATGTTGGCGGGCATGGTTGCTCCCCTCGGTTTCGGTTTCGGTCTTTCCGAACAGCCCCCTCCCCGCTTCGGGTCTCGAAGCGGGTGGCGGCCTGGGGGCCTACAACCCTGTACGGCGATCCGTGCCACGGATTACAGGCTTCGCCACCGCCGATGCGGGAATGACCCATCGCCCGTCGACAACCTCACCCCCCGCCTCCCCCCTGAATCGCAGCCATCGACTCGGCCACCGACCGCCAGGAACTCACCTCCCTAGCAAATCCACCAAGTACCTCAGCTCGTCCTGAACGTCTTCCTCCGACGCCACCAATTGCCGAACCTCCTCTCGAATCAACTCGCCCAGCCGAGCTCGCATCCTATGGGCCGCTACCGTCAGCGCATTCTTGTTCATCCCAGTCTGGGCGGCGATCTGATCCAACGAGCGCCGCTCCGGACTCAAACCCAACTGCCCCTCCAGGACGTCGAACAAGGCCCCCTGGCGCGCCGAAACGCACTGCTGTCGCAAAGCCTCCAGCGCCCGCTCCAATACCCTCAACGCCCATTCCCGATCCACCTCTAGGCCAGGCTCTGCGAGCGGTGCGGCGGGAGTGTAACGCGGATTGCCCTCCTCGTCGGTTTCGTCCAGGGAACCGGCTTGGTGTCGCCTGCCTCGCTTAGCGGCTTCCTCCCGGTCGCGTTGGTCGTTGAGGAAATGCTGGACGCAGGCCTTAATATAGGTGCGGAACCGTCCCTTTTCCCGGCTGGCGCGCTCGAAGGCATCCAACCGTAGACTCTGCAGGATGAACCCGTGCGTAAGATCCTCCGCCGATTCCGGGTCGCACCCCGTCACCTTCTGGATGTGCCTGAAGATGGGTTGCCGATACCGTGTCAGCAGCCGCTCAAGCGCCTGGGACTTGGCCTCCGAGTCGGCTCCCGGCAGTTCGATGATCGTGCTCCACTTCGTCTCGGGAAAAAAAGGTTCCGGAACCTTCGGCTCAGCCATATGGGCCGCTTGGTTGAACGTTGCAGCAACGACTAGCAAGCCCATTTCTGCCCCTCCCTCGGCGATCCTTCCGGCTTATGGCTGAGTCGAAGAGGATGGAAAATAGTGGCACGCGTTTCCGCGCCGCGAACTCTTTTTGTCTCGGGCGCACCACCGGCCGCGGTCAATAGGACAGCGCCAATCGGCCCAACCGCTCTCTCAAAGAGTTGTGGGTCTATCCGCTGCGACGGGACTTCCGCACCGGGTTGCTCTGCAACGATGGCTGAGACCCGTCAGTTCCTAGCGCTAGACGACGCACGACCATCAATGCGTTCGACTACCTGTTAGCACCGGCGCGCCATCCAACCCAGGTCGTCCGAGACCCGCACCGATGGCTGACCTTGCCGTGATCACCCCTCGCCGTCTCGACGAGTCCGCCGGACGGTTGCGAAATAGCGTAGTCCCACGAGCAGATGGAGACAGGCCGCGCACAACTGGCAGCGACGGGTTTACGGAGAGCGGCGGAACGATTCTGGGAAGAAGTGATCGATTCCACGGTCAGCCCCCTGACCAATCGCCTGGCCAATAGCTTCCTGTTCCTTACGCAATTGCTGATTGGCTTGCCGCACCGCCTCATTCATCCGTTCCTGGCTACTGAATCCTCCGCTACTGAATCCTCCGCTACTGAATCCTCCGTCTTCCCTTGTGCCGGTGTTGAACGAAGCCGCTGCGCGGGGGGCATTTTCCTCCGCCTTACGGTGCCACTTCGCCGCTTCGGCTTCGTCTTTCGGCACACCAACTTCGTCGGCGTACATAAACCTGAGGTGGGCCTGCGCGATGGCATGTCCCTGATCCGCGGCCTTACGGAACCACTTCACCGCTTGGGCTTCGTCCTTCGAGACGCCAATTCCGTTGGCGTACATCCACCCGAGGTTGTCCTGCGCATTGGCATCCCCTTGATCCGCGGCCTTACGGAACCACTTCACCGCTTCGGCTTCGTCCTTCGGCACACCCGCCAGTCCGCCGTTGGCGTACGCGTTCCCGAGGATCTTTTGCGCTTCGGCAAGCCCCTGATCCGCAGCCTTACGGTACCACTTCACCGCTTCGTCAAGGTCCTTCGGGACACCCGCCCGTCCGTTGGCGTACGCGTTCCCGATATTGTGCTGCGCGATGGCATCCCCCTGATCCGCAGCCTTACGGTACCACTTCAGCGCTTCGGCTTCGTCCTTCGGCACACCAATTCCGTTGGCGTACATCCGCGCGAGGTTGCGCTGCGCCTGGGCAAGTCCCTGGTCCGCGGCCTTACGGTACCACTTCAACGCTTCGGCAAGGTCCTTCGGCACACCAATTCCGTTGGCGTACATCCACGCGAGGTTGCCTTGCGCCTGGGCAAGTCCCTGGTCCGCGGCCTTACGGTACCACTTCGACGCCTCGGCTTCGGCATGGTCCTTCGGCACACCCTCCAGTCCATGGAAGTACAAGTTCCCGAGGATGTTTTGCGCATCGGCAAGCCCCTGATCCGCGGCCTTACGGAACCACTTCAACGCTTCGGCTTCGTCCTTCGGCACACCAATCCCTTTGGCATACCTTAACCCGAGGGTGTTTTGAGCCTTGGGGTCTCCCCCTTTGGCTTGAGCCATGGTTTCGGCGAACGAACTCTGGATGTCGGTTCTGTCTTGCCCCAATAGAATCCAAGGCATGGTCAGTAACATGAGACCCATAACTTGGGCAATGAACCTCATGCGGGGACTGTTGGCCAATGGAGACGCGGTCGTGGTTTGTTTCATGATGTTCCTTTTCGTGGGCCATTTCCAATTGATCACTACCTCCAGAAAGGTGACGACGGCCTATTCTTACTTCAGTTGCGTGTTCCGAAGGTGATCGGACACCTGTTCCAACCGAAATCGGACACTGATTCCGATTCATTTCGGACACCCGTTATGATCCAAACCGGACAGCGACTCCGACGGAATATCGGACACTCTTGGGTTAGTCCCATAATCGTATTCGGTTTGCCCCTTTGGGGCGTCCGGTATGACCCGGAAGTCCAGCGGTCACCCGGGGGCGAAGCGGCGCTGGATAACTCGCCATGTTGGCCGTGGGCCGGCCCCACCGGGTCGGGTACCAACCGCGCGCATGGCCCGACGCCCACTATCCACGCGCTCCATCAAAGAGGTTCTGCGACTCCGACACGAACACCACCTCTCGTGTTCCGGGTCAGGCTAAACGAGGAGGAAAGTTTCTTGGTGCTTGCGGATCCCGAGGAAGCAGACGGAGGTGAGGTGTTGGGCTGAGTGGCGTGGAACGGGGGAGTTAGCGGAGGGATCGACGGAACTGACGAAGGATTTCGAGCGCGCGGTGTCGAACGGCGTGCTCCTCGGTTGGATCGGTGGAGGAAGTCGGAGGAGGCGCTGGCCGTCGCGGGCACCCTGGGCGTGCTCGAGGAAGGATACGCGGTGCGCTTCCTCACTCTCGGTCCGCTTCTTGCTGGGCTTGCCCACAACCACTTTCGGCTGACTCGTGGTCAGATCGCGCAGATTGCTGGGGATTCCAGGGTGTTTGATGCCTCTTTCGAATGGCGAACGCCCATCACTCGGGACATAGAGCATGAGCGCTGATTGGACGGGGCTGCACGCCGAGCCATGAACCGCGGTGGGAAATTGTTGTGGCAAGGGCAAGAAAGCGACCGCTTTTCTCATGTTCCCCCACATCGCAAGCGGCCGTCCTGGGCATTCTGTCGCCGGTACCGACCTCGCCGTTCTCCAATCTTCTATTTGAGGTGCGAGATATGATCGTCGATAGCAATACCGTGGCGTCTGTAATTCCAGAGGGACTGGCACTCTTTGAGACCCCAACCGAAGTAGAAAATGAAGCCTATAATCGCCACGGGCGGAAACGCAGCGCAGGCAAAGACAAAAGCCCCCACCGAGCACAAGAAACCAAGGATATTAGCCGCCCCAATGAAGGGCTGCGCCCGGAGGAAGGCCGCCACGGGAGGGAAGAGCATCGTCATGAGGTAAACCATATATCACCCCAATACGGCGTTTAGGCCCCCCCATTACACCAACGCCAGTTTGTTCCTTCCGGCGAATCGGAGCTGAGTGCCCGGAAAACCAAGTCATGATGTACTGAGAATCGGTCGGGGGATTGCAAATTACGGGCGCTCTGGCGGCGCGTCGCCGCGCGTATAGTCTCCTTTCTCATGAGGCACTTTTACATTCTCACAGCTGGGTTAAGCCACGGCCTCGAGATGGTCTTCACTCCCCGCGGCACCTGGGGGCTCGAGACCGAGAACCTCCTCTGTCAGCAATTGTTCCTCGTCCGCCAGTCCAGGCGTCGGGCTCCAAATCTCACCCTGTGCATGGCGAATTACTAATCGGCCGCGAACAGGCGTCATCATCGGACCGTCTGGCGCGCGCCGCCGTCCACTTCCGGCCTTCAACCCTATTGAGCATCCACCGCGCCTTGGTGCGGCGCAAATACCTCAATCTCTTTCGCCCACATGGCTGCCATCGAAAGCCCGGACCGCCAAGTCCCTCGCCCGAACTCGTCCTCATCATCGTGGAGACCAAGATGCCACTTGGGTGTCGACAAGGACTCCCCGGAAGGGCGTATCCCGTCACTCAAGCCGTCCACACCCGCCGCGATCGTGTCATTTCCAGGGGTTGGCGGTTTTCGGCATCGGTACGGTTGGAAGGCAGCGGCCTGAGACGGGAGATCGAGGCTTTCAGGTTGAAGACCGCGACGGGTGACGTCGTGCCACGACACCGCCCTTCGGCAGCGCTCTCTGCACTGTCCCCGTCCGGTCGATCGCCAGGGAACCCTTCGCCACTCCATGATCCCTCGTCCATCGGACGCAACGGCCGGTGGAATATTGTCGACCGACACGACTCGATCCGTCCCTTCGATCCCGACGCCGCGACCGCGCCTCTCCCTCCCGGAATCGATCGGTAACCTTCGCTTCATTTTCCTGTAAGGCAGGCTGGACAACAAGGAGGCCGCGAAGGGAGGTGGTGGAATTGATCCCCGCTCGGCATTCGGAGTTTGTCCCATGCCATGGCCATTCCCGTCCCTCAGCCGCAAACCCGGCCGCTTCCTTCCGAGGAGAGGAATTCAGGTCATTCTCGCCGCCACGCCGCGTCGCGGGTCGCCGCGCTCGCTTTCGCTCTCGCCGTGGTCGGGGCCATCCTGTTCCTGCGAGATCATCATCGTCACTCCACCCCGCAGCGGACTCCGAAGTCGGCTGCGCTTGACGAGGTCGCGCGCGTGGGTGACGCCTCGATCACGGCCTCCGAATTCCGCGTCGCCTGGAAAAAAAGGCATCCGGACGGCAGCGCCTCCGTCGCGCCCAACCCTTCTGCCGTGCTGGAGCCCCTCATCCAGCGGGAACTGCTTTTTGCCGAGGCCGAGCGCGCCGGTTTCACTCGGCGCGACGACCTCCTTGCCTCCTGGCGAGCCTTCGTCGCCACTCGTTTCCATGAAGAACGACAGGCTCTCGCGCCGCCGGCCGAACCGGTGACCGAAAGCGAGATTGCCGCACATTACCAGACCCACTCCGATGCGTACGCCGCGCCCGAGCGACGACGACTCGCCCTTTTGCAACTGCCGACGCAACCGGAGGCGCCCGCCCTTCCCTTGCAGGAATCCCGGAAGGACGCCCGGTCCATCCACGACGAGGCGGTCACCGAAGCTCGGAACTCACGCGATTTCGGCCCTCTTGCGGCGCGGCACTCCATTCACCAGGCGTCGCGCCACTTCGGTGGCGACATCGGCTGGGTCACGCGCGCCCAGGCCGCACGAGCCTGGCCCGAGGAAGTGGCCGAAGCTGCTTTCGCCCTCGCCGAACCTGGCGACCTCAGCCCTCTGCTTGCCACGAGCGAAGGTGTCTACCTCCTGAAGCTCGTCGATCGCGAACCCGCCCGGCCGGCGCCACTCGCCGCAGTGCGCGAACGCATCCGTTACGAACTCACTCGCGCCCGCGCTTCCCAAGCCGAAACCCAGTTCCTCGACGAACTCCGCCTCAGGCATCCGGTCCAGGTCTTCGGTGAGAATCTTGCGGCCGCCGTACCCAGGGAAACCTCCGTGGCCCACCAACCTCCGGCCCTTCCAGCCCGCTGACACGAATATGAAACAAACTCGACGAAGTCTGCTTTTCATCCTCGCCGCTCTGGCCCTGGGCGGCGTCGCCCGCGCCCAGACTCTGAACCAGTCCTTCGAACTCCGCCCCGGCTGGAATGCGGTCTGGCTCGAAGTCGATCCCCCCAACCGCGATCCCGCCGTCGTCTTCGCCGATCTGCCGATCGCCAGTGTCTGGACTTGGTCCGATCGCGTCTCCGCCACCGATTTCATCCAGAACCCGGGCGAGGCCGGATGGAACCGCGCGCAGTGGTTGTCGTTCTTTCCGCAGACTTCGCCGGAGTCACCCCTCTCCAACTTGCGGGCCGTCCTGCCCCAGCGCGCTTACCTCGTTCGACTCGCCGGCAGCAACGCGGTGAATTGGGCAGTGAGTGGTCGCCCCATCCTGCGAACACCGGAGTGGGCCCCGGACCACTACAACCTCCGCGGTTTTTCCGTCGACCCCGCCGTCCCTATTTCGTTTCGCGCGTTCTTCCGTTCCTCTCCCGCGCACTTTGACGCGACCCGCAACCAACTCGAAGCCATCTACCGCTTGTCGCCCGACGGCGCCTGGAACCTCGTCGCGCCCGATGCCTCGATGCGCCGTGGCGAAGCCTACTGGGTCTATTCCCGAGGCCCCTCCGACTTCGTCGCCCCGTTCCATCTCGAACTGAACGCCGGCGACGTCGTCGACTTCGACGCCACCCAGCGCCGGGTCGATATGACGATTCGCAACCGTCACGCGCTGACGAAGAGCATTCGAGTCCAGCATCTGGTCACCAATCCCACCTACCTCGTCCTGATGCAGTCACCGTTATCGGGCTCCACCAACACCTCGAAGCCGCTGGATACCCATACCCAACTCGTGAACGCCGCCACGAGTCACAAGCTTGTTCTCGCCCTCGATCGCGCGAAGCTGCCCGCTTCGGGGCCGCACCCGTCGCAACCCGACCTTCATACCAGTCTCCTCTCAGTGAGTGATGGCGAAGGCACTCTGTTCAATGTCGGCGCCCGTGTTCTGGCGAGTTCGTCCCCGGATTTCACCGGCCTTTGGCTCGGCACCGCCTCCATCACGAACGTCGTTCCCGTCCCCGAATCCGGGGATCAGACGGGCACCGGCGCCGTGCCGATGCCGTTTCCGCTGCGCGTGCTCCTGCACGTGGACGCCGGCGGGCAGGTCACCCTGCTTCGGGATGTCACGCTGCTCTACACCTCGACGAACGTCGCCGCCGCGACCACCAACAGTCCGACCGCCACGGTGTTGTCCACTCGGCCGACCCGGCTCATTACCGATCCCGCGATTCTTGCCACTCTCTCGCCACTGGACCTCCGCGCCGGCCGCATCACCGGTAGGCGCCTGACCGCTCCGCATTTCGATTTCGCGCTGGGCACGGGACAACTCCAGCTTCCGCTGGCCGGCACCATGGCCGTCAGCAACCAGGTCAGCGGCACGCTGAACTTGCCGCCCGACCTGCCGACCAACCCGTTCCTCCATCGCTATCATCCGGATCACGGCACCAACCGCGCTTACGCCGTCACGCGGGAGGTCACTCTGGCCTTCGACGCCGCGGTGAATGCGCCGCCCGGCGAAGGTGACCAGGCCCTCGGCGGAACGTACTCCGAGACCATCACCGGCCTCCACAAACGCCCATTGAGTACGTCCGGTGCTCTGGCGCTCCGACGTATCTCGGAGGTCGGCACACTCAACGCTCCCTGAGCCAAGGCCCTGACCCGATCCCTCTTTCCTGCCATGAAAATGAATCTCCGGAACCACGGATTCCTTCGATCCCTCCTCTCCTTCCTGATCGCCTGCGTCGCGCTGGGCGACTCCGCCCGGGCCATCACCATCGTCGACCCCAACAGCCAGGCCAATGCGGTGCTCTCCGGCACCATGCAGGTCTACCCAACTTCCGATCCAACACTCCAGTATCAGTTGGATACCACGAAGGCGGGCCGAGGAGCCGTCCAATGGGCTAACAATGTGCCGCTGCCGATGCAGGTGATTCGGTCGTTCCAAGCGAACTTCGAGTGGGAGATACTCCCTCTCCTGGGCCAAGGGAATGGGACGTTCTCATTCTTCTTCTCGCGCCCAGGTGTGTTCAGTTACGGAGATAGTGCCCCGGCACCCGGTAGCGGTTTGGTCATCAATCTCACCCGCCCGGACGTCAGCTCCCTGATCGACTGGGTGGTGCAAATCTATTGGGACGGCAAAGGGATCGCCACCAACAGCGTCCGAGTCGGCGCCGGGCAGCGAGTGTCCATTTCTTACTCGTCGGCCCAGGGACTTTCGATGACGTGGGGCGGAACTGTCATCGCCGCGGGCTTGCCGTTCGCTTGGAACCCAACGCCGGATTGGCAATTTGGCTTCGGCGGTACCGTCGATCAATGGTACGTCCTCGCTGCCGCGTCTTACGTTTCCATCAGTGCCCAGACGGCGCCTTTCCTCACCTCTTCGTTGCCGAACCGCAATAGCTTTCAGTTCACGTCGGATGCCTTCGATCTGGATCTCAACACGCTTGAGGGACGACCCGAGGGTATCACGGTCACCGCCACCGTCTCAAACCCGGAGGTCTTTGATACGACCAATCTGACCATCACCGCCACGTCGCCGACTCGTCGGCACATCGAGATGACGCCCAACAAGCATAGTTTCGGCACGAATCTCGTGAGCTTGCGCCTGGATCCCGGCGGCGGCGGCCCGGTTACCATCACGAACTACGCACACCAAATCGATCGGAGCGCACCCCCGACCATCCAGAGCTTCGGTCCGATCACCCAGCCCCAGGGCTTCACCCAAGTCCTGCCGGTGACAGTTAACAGCCCGCACTGGCCGAGAGATCAACTGGTGATGACCATCGACAGCTTTCCCACCAATCTCATCGATCCCCGCGCCATCTACGTCATGCCTCCGGACAGCAATGTCAACGAACGCAAACTGGTTTTCACCCCGCGCCTCGATGCCACCGGGTCGGGCGACATCGTGCTGCGCGTCACCGATCCCGTAGACGATTTCGCGACCACCCGAATCGCGGTGACCACCACCGCCGGAAGCCAGGCGCCTACCGTCCTCGGCGCCGGCACCGCGATCTCCCTCAACACGGCGTCGGCGTTCCGTCAGTACGCCGCCGATTTCGGGAACGCCGCCGGGACGGGCCTCGGCCGAACCGCGACGATCGAGACCTGGGTCTACCCCACCGCGCTCCCTGACTCGACTCTCAACTTCGTCGTCCACGTGGGTCAACCTTCGCAGACCCAGGCCGCCGTCCTCGGCTTGATGTCCGACGGGACGCCTTCCTTCGCCAATTGGGTCAACGACTTCTATCCTACCAACGCCACCCGCAAGGTCGGCTTGAATGCGTGGCATCATCTGGCCGTCGTTCTCTCCGGCCAATCCGTGACGTTCTATGTCGATGGCCAGCCGTCCGCTTCCGGCACCCTGCCCAACATGCCCAACATCGCCGCCGGCCAAATCCTCATCGGCCGAGAGCCCACCACCACCGGCGACCGACACTTCACTGGGCATCTCGACGAAATCCGGATATGGAGCGTCGCTCGATCCCCCCAGGACATCGCCGACAACTACAACCGAGCCGTTCGGCCCGACGCGCCGGGTCTGCTTCGCTACTTCCGATGCGACGAGGGCTTCCTCCGTTTCGACGGTGGCGTCGGCGGTTCGGACGCCGCGCGCACCTACTTCTCGGGGCGACTGGTCGATTCGAGCGTGAACCAGCAGTCGATCTCCCTCGTCGCCTTCCCCGCCTATGTGCCCGGCGTCCCGTTGCAGGTGTCGGTGGACGTCGAACAGGACGGCTCCTCCACCCTCGGTCTGGCCACGGTCATCACCGGAAACAACGCCTGGGGCAGCGGAGGCGTCGTCCGCGAGATCTTTTTCGGGCCTGATAGCACCGCCCTGGGCTCCGGCCTCGGCAGCAGCCCGGGCTGGCCCGGTGCCCCGGATGTGCTGATCGCCAACGGGGTTGGCGTCGAAGTGGCTCCGGGCGCGCTCGCGCAGTACGGGCAGAGGACTCGCGGCCTGCTCCTAGCCCCCGAAACCGGCACTTACACCTTTGCCATTGCCAGCGCGAACGAAGGCCAGTTGTGGCTCGGCACAAACGCGACCCCCGCCTCTTCCCGACTGGTCGCCACGTCGCCCGCCACCGGGGTGAGTTTCCGCCAGTTCGACGCCCAACCCGCCCAGCAGACCTTCAACGTCAGCCTGACCGCCGGGCAACGTTACTACTTCGAAGTCCGTCATCAGTCCGGCTCCGGGGGCACCGTCAGCCCACATCTTTCGGTGCAGTGGACCCTGCCTGGCGGCACCGTCGAATCGCCCATCCCTGCCTATCGCCTCCAGCCGCTGGGCACGCCACCCGCCGGAAACACCCTCACTCTGAGTTCGTCCGAACAACCCGCTTGGGGCAGCCTTGCGATCGCCGGCAACGCCGCCACTTATCAACCCCAGGCCAATTACTTCGGCCCCGACGACTTCGCCTTCACGGCGAGAAACGGGACCCTGTCGACCCCGCCGGCGCTGGTCCAAGTCAATGTCCTGAATCGTGACCCGGCGCCCATCGCTGGATCCGGCAACGCCCTCCAACTGGGCGGCTCCCCCGGTGGTGTCGAGCGGACGCCCGGATTCGACCTCGGCGGCACTTCATTCACGCTCGAAATGTGGGCACGCCGGGCCAACGCCACCTCGCCCGGTTCCGGCAATGTTCAAGCCCTCTTCAGCTTCTCCAGCGATCCCTCCACCAATCGACCCCAGGCCACTTTCGGCTACTTCGATGATGGCCGCGTCGGCCTGCAAATGAGCGCGACGCTCCCCAGCGCCGAACTCTTGTCCTCCGCCACCTACCATACGAACCTCGACTGGCATCACTGGGCCGCTGTGTTCGATGCCACCACCGGCCGCCGCGAGATCTTCCTCGACGGCGTCAGTCTCGGCTCCATCACGAACAACGGCACGACCCTGGGCGTGGGCGGTTTCTACCTGGGTTCCGTCTCGGGCAAGTCCGGGTTCTTCCAAGGAACCCTCGACGAAGTGAGACTCTGGAAACGCGCGCTGACCCCGGAGGAACTGTTCGACACCATGAACACGACCCTGGTCGGCACCGAGCCCGATCTGTATCTCTACTACCGCTTCGACGAGGGCAACGGCCTCGTGGCCTATGACTCAAGCCCCACGAAGCCCGGCGGCGTCCGGTTCGATGGAACCATCGTCAATCCGGTCGTTTGGACCACGAACGCCGCGCCCTCGCTGGCCCAAATCGTCGTCCCTGGAAACAGCCGGAATCAGAAGTTCTTCCTGCCGGGCTTCGCCTTTGATCGATCCAAACTCACGTATCAGATCACTGGGGTGCCCACGAATGGCGTGCTCGCCGCCGATCCGATCGTGCCCGGTCTCTACACCTTCACGCCGACCCGCAGGTACTCCGGGACCAACGTGATCAGCTACACCGTGACCGATGGTCGTGGCTTGGTTTCGCCCGTCACCACACTCCTGCTCGTCGTGGATTTCGTTCCGATCCCGCCCACCATCAGCAGCATCCGCGACCAGGAACTCGAAGAAGAAGACCCGCCCCTCGTCGTTCCCTTCGGCGTCACCGACGAAGATCAACCGGACGGTTCGCGCCTGACGTTCGCCATACGATCGTCGAGCACCACCCTTCTGCCTGCCGAGAACATCGTCGTCTCCGGATCCGGCACCTCGCGCACCCTGACTCTGACTCCCGTTGACGGCGAGGTTGGCGACTCGACGATCGAGATCACCGTCAATAACGGCATTCGAACGGCCACGACCGCCTTCGAGGTTCGGGTCAATCCCCGTCTCGCTTTTGCCGTCGTCAATGCGGGCGCGGTCGTCCAACAGCCGTCCTCGTTCGCCACCGCGATCAATGGCTCCGGCCAGCTTGCCGGCTACGTCGCCAGCATCGCGGCCCCCACCAACAGCAGTCCGTTCTTCTACACGGGCTACGGAGCCACCGAGCGGGGCTATATCACGGCCAATCTCGGGGGCACCACCGGCGCCGGTCTCGCCGTGAACGCGTCCGGCGTCATGGTCGGTGCCGCCAAGGATGCACAAAATGCGTCCCTCGCCTTTGTCATCGATCCGCGCCAGGATTCGATTCCCTCGTCGCTCGGCGTTCTCCCCGGCGGCAATCTCAGTGTTGCCACCGGCATCAATGACGACGGCCTGATCGTCGGCTACGCCCAGACCGGCGACGGCACCTTCCGCGCCTTCACCGCCGGCACGTCCGTCCTGGCACCTCTCGCCCTTACCAACGGCTACGCCAGCATGTGGGCCACCGCCGTCAATGCAGCGGGCGAGATTGCCGGCTACGCCCGCCTCGCCAGCGGCGGAAACACCAACGCCTTCCTTTCGGTCAATGGCCTGACCCAGGACCTCGGTCGTCCCGCGGGCGCCGATGACGTCGTCGTCACCGCCATCAGCGATCAGGGCCTCGTGGTCGGCAACGCCCTCTTTCCCTCCGGTGCACGCTCCCGCGTCGCGACCTATGAGGATGGCACTTGGACCGATCTGGGCGACATGTTCGGCGGTGGCGCCGCCGAGGCCTCCGGCGTCAATCGCTTCGGACAGATCGTCGGCCGCGCCCTCACCACCAACGGCGTCTGGCGCGCTTTCCTCTACACCGACGGCCGCGCTTACGACCTGAACGCGCTGAGCCCGGGCTCCGGCTGGACACTGACGGACGCCCGCGGCATCAACGATCGCGCTCAGATCGCCGCCAATGGAGCCCTGACCAATGCGGCCAACCAGGCGCTCGTGCTCTTTCCAGCCACCGAGATCGGTCGCCGCGTTTTCCGGCCAGATGGCGCCATCGGCGAGAACCCCAACATCACCATCCTGCAGGGCGCCGGCACCGACCGGTGGGACAACTCGTTCTTCTGGAGCGCGATCGAACGCAAGCTTTACGCCATCCGACCCGTGGTCGCCGAGATCCGCTGGCGCACCGGCACGTTCGTCACGGTGACCAACGACACCCAGTTCGGCGACTCGTTCATCCGCCAGATCTTCACCAACGAGGTCTCCATCACCACCTTGTCGTTCAACGTCTGGCCAACGGATCCCGTGATCCACGTCGCCGGCGCCCCGGTCCAGGTCCAACCCGACGACCCCGGCTTCCGCCACGGCTTCGTCGAAGTCAGTTACCCCACCGGCGAGCAGCGGGTGGATTCCACCACCAAACTCTTCAACAGCCAGACCACCGGCTACAGCGTCCTGCACTATCTCCGCACCGACGGCCGCCCCCAGAACCCCGAGAACCAACCCAATCACTTTACCGTGGTTCGGACCATCGCCTGGAACGACCCGGCTTTCCTGGTCACCAATGTCCCGTGGACGGTCGGCCTGCCGATCACCAACGCCTTGCACCAAGATTACGCGGGTCTGAACGGCTACGTCCTCACTCCCAACGCCTATTTCGACGGCGCGGGCACCAATGCCGCCTACCAACTCGCGACCCGCCGCGGACCCATCCTCCCCGTCAACAGCAACGAGCGCGGCGAGAACTTCCTCGTCGTCTGGTACCGACAGGATCGCATCGGCACCGCCTGGGCGTCGTTGCCCTATCAATACGCGGTGCGCTGGCCCACCGACGCCGAGCCCATCATCATCGCCAGTCAACTCGGCTCCGGCCCCCTCTCGCCCGCGACCTTCCCGCGGTCGAGCATCTACAGCCAGTCCGACACCAACCTCCCGGGCTATAATCCCAACGAAGAACACGCTCTGTTCTCCGGCGGTACGCTGTACGCCCTCCGCAACGATCTCAACGCACGGGTCACGCCGAAGGCCTCGGAACCCTACGTGCTCCTCCGCTACCTCGACCCCGTCAGCGGCGAGTGGCGCATGAAGGTCTACTCCGTCGTCGCCGAACAGCATCCCTACACCTTCCAATACGACGGCGTCGTCGGACACGAAATCCAGCCCCCGTTGCCCATCTCCGCGCTGCCGCTCATGTCCGCCCAGAATCGCCTGGTCTCCGGCCCCGCCTGGCAGGATTACCGCGGCCGATTCTACGCCCGCGCGGCCGGCATCGATGGCTCCGAAGACGACGTGGTGCTTCGCTTCTTCTACCCGCTCCAGCCGGGCTTCTTCTACGATCTTGACCGCGACGGCACCCCTGAAAAAGCCGAAGGCGATCCCATCCCCTGGCTGGAACACCGCGATGCCGGCGAGCTCGGCCAGCCCGTCGACGTCACCTATGTGATCCAATGGCCCCAGGACCCGCCTGTCCTCCAAGTCGGACAGTCACTCACCACCGCCACCGGGGGATTGCCCGACATCGCGGACATGGCCAGCACCCAGGTGGTGTTCGACAGCGGCGATCCCTCCGAGACTCGTCCGCTCAGCGCCGTGGCCAGGCTGTTCGATCCGTTGAGTGATCGATCGATCTCGCTCGAGGAAGATTTCGTCTTTCCTGATGCCGTGCGCCGCCAGGTGGATCCCTCCACCGGTACCGAAATCTTCCCCGACCTTCCCTACTACCTTCGCGTCCGCCTTTACCACGACGCCCGCAACCACCTGCTTGGCTTCCGAGGATTCGTGTACGCGCCCTCCGATGGCGCGGCGTCGGTCACGTTGGTCAATGTGATGAGTCAACGCGAACGCGAGGTCATCCTCGCCCTCGACCCTTCCGGCGATCAAAAATTCGCCGACGCCATCGAGGATCTGTACGCCATCACCCGAAATCCGAACCGGCTCGACCTCACCGGCGACGGGTTGCCCGACGAATCGTTACTGATTGGCCTCGCCAGCCAGGTAGTGACCAACAACGGGTTGACTCAGACGAACCTGGTGCGGGAAACGCTGAAAGGCGCCAAGGCGCTCACAGCCGCGCAACCGCTCTTGGATGTCCAGCCATCCAGCAAGGGCGGCCTCCGCTTCGCGGCAACGGGCCAGGGCATGAAGGTCACCAATAACTTCGTCGGCCTCGCCAACGACTTCACCATCGAGTTCTGGGTCCGCCCCGAATCATCCCGCCCCTCCACCCCCGAAACCGCCAGCGGCGAGGCGGCCTTCTCCGGCCAACCCTTTGCCGTGTACCCCGATCAGGCAAGCGCCGTCACCGGCCAGTCCACCCGCGCCGGCATCGGTGTCTCGGTCGGCACCAACGGCGTCTCCGTCGTCGAGCATAGCGACTACCTCATCTGCACGCCGCTGGTGTACGACGGCGACCTCTCCGGTTGGCGCCACATCGCCGTCGTCTATCGCGATGCCACGCCATCGCTCTATATCGATGGCCAACTCGTCCGTACGGGCGTCCGCAGCCTGAAGGACGTGCAACCTTCCGCGAGCCTGGTACGCACTTCAGACCCCTGGGGCGGCTACGGCGTGTTCGCCGGCAGCATTACCGACCTTCGGATCTGGGATCACCCGCGCAGCCAGCTCGCCATCATTGCCAATTCCGACCGCCAACTCACCGGCAAGGAATCCGGACTGGCCGGGCTCTGGCTGTTCGCCGAAGGCCAGGGTGCCACCGTCGCCGACCTCTCCCCGTCCGGTTCCAACGGTGTCCTGGCCGGTTCTCCCACCTGGATCACCGATGGCCCCGACCAGCCTCCTGGCCCCCGCTTTGTCGTCGTGGCGGAAAACGACGACCCCAGCCTCGGCGGGTTGCCGGTCGGTCTCCATGTCATTCGGGTCGACGCCGATCTCGCCCGCGGATCACTGGCGATCATCCAACCCGACAACGTCCTCGACGAACGCGTGACGTTGCGGCACTCGGCCGACTTCGCCGGACAACCCGATGCCTTCGTCTTCCAGTGGCTCTACCAGGTGGATGCCCCCGGGTTCGATCCGACGTTCGTGCCCCTCACCGACAATCAGGGCGCCATCACCGATAACCGGAACTGGGTGCCTTATCCGACCGATCCCGCGTCCGGCCTGGGCGTGAACGATCTCACGCTCGGATCCGGAACCGTCTCCAGCCTGCTCACCTTGTCCGATGTCTGGTACCTCATGCGCTACGGCGAGATTACGCCCGGTGGCGGGACCAACTGGAGCAGTTGGATCGGAGACCCGTCCGCCACCGCGGGCGCGCCGCGCGCGATGTTCGTCCCCGGCTGGATCAAGCGCGTCCTCGGCGGCATCAATCTCTTCGCCCAACGCGGCAGCGACTTCGACGACAACCAGGTCAACACCCTGGCCAGCACGCTCGCCGAGGCCGGCCCACGCTACGAAGGCGACGTTGCCCTTAACCCCGCCACCACCGACAACTTCGGACTCATCGAGATCTATTCGACGGTCCTGAATCGCGGACGCGGCCTTAGCATCGACGGCACCCCGGCCGTGGCCTATGAACCCGCCGACAAGGCCCTGCTCCTCGCCGCCGGCAATATCGCCGACCTCTATCTGCTTCACGCCAACGAGGCGTTCGCCGATTCCGCCGATCCCACCATCGGACTCACCACCGACTCCACCGAACTCGGCAGCGTCGCGTCGTCGATCTTCGCCTTCCAGAACCAGGTGTCATCATTGCTCGAAGAGGAACTCGCCATGCTCCGCGGACGCGACGACTCCTCCGCCGGCGTCGGTGCCGCCCCGGTCTACAATCGCCTCTTCTGGAACTTCACCGGCAACGAAGGCGAAACCGCGTACGTCGCCAAGTACGGCATCCCCGATCAGAACAGCGATGGCTTCATCAACGCCGGCGACGCCAAGATCCTCTTCCCGCAAGGACACGGCGACGCCTGGGGTCACTATCTCACCGCGCTGACCTCTTACTACGACCTCCTGCGTCATCCCAACTTTATCTGGATCCCGCGCCCCGAAGACACCCTCGTCGCCGGCGTGCCCATTCAGGTGAACTACCAGGACGAACGCCGCTTCGCTCGCGCCGCCGCCGCCCGGGCACGCACCGGCGCCGAAATCGTCGATCGCAGTCATCGCCTCGGCTACACCGACGACCCGGTCTCCCTCCTCCAAGGATTCCCCGATCCCGTCCGCAGCCGGGCCTGGAGCGTCAGCGGTTGGGCCCGTCGCGCCTCCCAGGGTGCCTACTTCGACTGGGTCGTCGGTAATGCCATTCTTCCCACCGTCGATCCCGACAACCACGTCGGCATCCAAAAGGTCGATCGCACCACCGTCGGCGAACTCATGCAGATCGTCACGGAGGCCGCCTCCGTCGTGAACGTCCTCGATCAGGCCAACGCCGGACTCAACCCGCTCGGATTCGCCCGCGGCGTCGTGCCATTCGACATCGATCCGGATCTCGTGCGGACCGGGTTCCAGCGAAGCTCCCACTTCGAACAGATCTACCAGCGCGCCCTGCAAGCCCTGCAGAATGCCGAGGTCACCTTTAACCGCGCCACCGTCCTGAGCAGTGAGCTGCGGAAACAGCAGAACTCCGTGTCCGACTACTCCGTCGCCGTGGCCAACCAAGAAATCGCCTATCTTGAGGATCTCATCCAGATTTACGGCTACCCCTATGCCGGCGACATCGGCCCTGGCGGCACTTATCCGTCGGGCTACCAGGGACCGGACCTGCTGCATTGGATGTACGTCCCCACCGTGGACGTCACCGCGCAGAACAACCCGCGGAGCGAAGGCTTCACCGACCTGAGTTCCACCGTGAACGGAATCCAATCCGTCGCGATCAACATCAAGGGTAACTTCGCCGCCCAGTTCTCCCAGACCACCCTCGATGCCCTGGACGCGACCAAGGTACCCGACACCAAGGTCGAGTACCCGATCCATCCGGGCGATTACACATTCGAAACGCCGGCGTCGTGGGGCCAACGCCGCGCCGAAGGCAGCCTCCAGGGTGCCCTGCGCGAGTTGGTGCTTGCTCAGGTTCAATTGCGACAGGCGCTCACGGCCTACGAAAATCACGTCAGCGAGATCGAGGAACACGCCGACCTCCTCGAATTGCGTTACGGACTGCGTCGCGAGCAACTCGGCCTCGGCGATGCCAAGGTCGGACTGAACACCGTCTATAACGTTGCCCTCACCGCCGCCAACGTCACCAAGATCGTCTCGCAGAACGTCGCCGCCACTTTTCAGAGCGCGGTCGCCGGACTCGTCGGCGCGGTCCCCAGCGTGGTCGGACTCGCCACCGACGCCTTCGCCCCGATCGTCGCCAGCATCTACGTCGCTTCGATGTTCGCCGAAGCCGGACCCACGGCCCTCGCCGAGGGCGCCGAAATCGCCGAGCAATTCCTCGAACTCGCCAAGGAGGAAACCGAACTCGGCATCGATCTCCAGGTCGAAACCAACGAACAGGATTTCGAGGTCGCCGAACGCCTCAAAGAGCTCGAAGTCCTCGTCCGCGCCGAAGCCTCCCTTCGTCTCGACCTCTTCAACGCCAACCAGGCCATCGTTCAGGCCGCCCGCAATATCGAGACCATCCTGGCGCAGGGCCAGCGGCTCCTCGTCCAACGCACCCTCTTCCGCAAGGTCACCGCCGGCACTATCCAAGCCGATCGCTACCGCGACCTCGGCCTGCGCATCTTCCGCGACGATTCCCTGCAGAAATACGACGCCCAGTTCGAGATCGCGGCCCGCTACGTCCATCTCGCCGCCGCCGCCTACGATTACGAACTCAACCTCGGCACCGCCAACGGCGCCGGCAGCTCCTTCGCCACCGAGATCCTCCGCGAACGCAGCCTCGGCGAACTCGTCAATGACGAACCCGTCGTCGGCCGCGTCGGGCTCGCCAGTATCCTCGGTCGCATGCGCCAGAACTTCGACGTGCTCCGCGGCCAGGTCGGCCTCAACAACGATCGCCCGGAGGATTCCCGCTTCTCGCTCCGCTCCGAGGCCTTCCGTATCCTGCCCTCCACCAGCGGCACCAACGTCAATACCGCCGCCTCCACCACCTGGCGCCAGTTGCTGCAGTCCAGCGTTGTCAGCAACCTCTGGGACGTCGCCGAGTTCCGTCGCTACTGCCGTCCCTTCGCCCCGGAATCCGCCGGCCCGCAGCCCGGCATCGTCCTGCGCTTCGGCTCCACCGTTGTCGCCGGCCAGAACTTCTTCGGCCAAGCCCTTGGACCGCTCGACTCCAGCTACGACCCGTCCGAGTACTCCACCCGCATCAAATCCGTCGCCGTCTGGTTCTCCGACTACGACGCCGCCGATCTCGCCGCCAAACCGCGCGTCTACCTCGTCCCCGTTGGAGTCGACCGCCTCCGCAGTGCCGACGCCGACGACTTCAGTGTGCGCGACTGGCAGGTGATTGATCAGCGCATCCCGGTGCCGTTCCCCATCGGCAACGCCAGCCTATCGAACTCCTCCACTCCGCCGATCTACCCATCGTCCGATGGCACCTTCACTGCCATCCGGAGGCACTCGGCTTTCCGCGCCTACCAGGACACCGCCTTCGACCTCGACCAATTCAACGAAAGCACCCGTCTGATCGGGCGGTCCGTCTGGAACACCCAATGGGTTCTCATTATTCCCGGCGCCTATTTGCTCGGGGATCCCAATCCTATCCGGGGTCTGGATCTGTTTATTCAATCCGTCGATGACATCAAACTCTACTTCCAGACCTACAGCACCAGCGGGAACTGAGTCTCGTTCCCTGACCTTGACCCACTTCCCTCTGTAGGCATCCAACCATGAAAACGCCGACTCCCACCGTCCTTCTTCCCGCCCTTCGTGTCCTTCGCGGTGAAACAAGGACCTGTATTCGATCCGCTTTGACCATTGTCGTGGCTCTATTCATGGCTCCCGTGGTCGGCCGGGCTGCCGTCCCGCTTCCGGATCATCTCGTCTACGGCACCATCGCCCTCGACGGCCGTCCCGTCACCAAGGCGAATACCGACGTCATCATCGAAGCTCGGCGCACTTCGTCCGGCCCAGTCCTCGCCACCTATCGCATGGGCACTAGCGCCCGGCTCGGTGATTTCTACTATTCGCTCCGTCTGCCCGTCGTCTCGACCGCGGACGCCGCTCCGAACCAAGCTGTCCTCGGCGAGTCCATCGTCATCACGGTCCGTGCCGCCCACGGAATTGCCTACCAAGTCCTCCATCGCGTCACCGAGCCGGGCGTGGCCTTGCGCCTCGACTTCGGCGCCGGAGCCGACACCAACAGCGACGGAGTCCCTGACGGCTGGGAGTTCGCCACACTGGGCACCACCGGCGGGAACTTGAGCAACGACACCGACGGGGACGGCGCGAATGATCGCAGCGAATACTTCGGCGGCACCAACCCGCGAAACGCATCGGACGTCTTCCGCCTCGCCTTGCAGGACGACGGCGCCTTGCTCCGCGTCAGCTTCCGCGCCTTGCGCGCCGGCGGCACCGGCTTCGAAGGCCGAACACGCTACTACAGCCTGGAAACCGCGCCCGACGCCGCCGCGGGCCCCTGGCGCGCGCTGGAGAATCTCAGCCGGATTCCGGGCAGCGACCAACTCGTCGTCCACGCCCAACCGACCGGCACCAACGCCCCCACCTTCTTCCGCGCCCGCGTCTGGCTCGAGTGATCGATCGACGAACCGAACTGGGATGGCGGTCCATCGTCTCGGTGGGCAACCGCGCATCGCCAAAGAAACCTGCGATTTGATCCTCCGGATGGCTCACGAGAATCTTTGGGGTGCGTTAAGAATTCACGGCGAGCGACTCAAACGCAGCATCGTCATCGATGAGCGCACGGTCTCCAGGTATCGTCCAAAACAGCCAGTATCCAATCATCGTCTTCGGCGCTGAAGGGCTTTCCTCCGCAATCATCGGGAGGGACTTGTCGGCATGGACTTCTTCACCATCCCAACCGCTTCCTTCAAGCTCCCAGGGGTCTTCTTTGTCATTCGGCAGGACCACCGCCGCGTGGTTCACTTATCCTTCGTCGGCTACTACCATCGAACGCGCTGCCATATGGCAGTCGAAAAGGACTCCCCGGAAGGTCGTTTCCCCTCATTCAAACCGTCCACAACCGCCAGGATCGTGGCACTTCCGGAGGTCGGTGGTCTTCACCATCGGCACGAATGGAAGGTCGCGGCCTGAGTTTGGCGATTGCGACTTTCTGGCTGATGCCGGCGAGACGGGACGCCAAGTTACTACAGAACCTGCGCGAACAACCCCTGCGCCGATTCTGGTCGGTTGAAATCCCGGAGACCCACCGCCATCCACAACTCCGCGGACACCGGATACAACGCCTTAAACCTAGTTGGCTGTTCCTCTTCTGACGGATCAATCGAGAATCGATTCTTGAGGACACGACCCACTACCGATGCCCCACCAGGTCTGCGACGTGCGCGAAAATCGATGAGCCGACTCCAGCAAACGTCTCATGGCTCAAGGACGAGCGGCGGGTAGTCTTCCGTAGATGGCGCCGATGGCGGCACCTGTCGCCGCGAACTGCAGGGCATGGAAGAGAACTTGGACGCCGAAGAACACCGACAGGGGCTCCACCTTGATCTTTGCAGCATTTGCCATGGTAGAGATGCTGAACAAGAACAGCCCCATCAAGAGGCCAAAGCGAAGTCCCTCCACAACAGGATGCCCACCCTGGTACTGGCGCGGATAAAGCAGCGCCATCACCAACCCTTGCACCATCATCGAACCCACTCCCAAGGCAATCATCGGCTCCGCCCGGTTGTACATGCCCAAATCGTCGTAAAGCTTCTTGAACCACACCAAATGCCATGGGGCCGCCAGCGCGAAGGAGATGAGAACGTAGGCGGAGGCGGCGAGCACGATCTTGGTCATGGCAGGATACGGTCGGGCAAAAGTTTAACTTGCGAGATACAAGTGATCATCGGAGATCGATTGCAAAACGCAAGCCAAAGCGCATCCTGCCTCGTGCATCGACCCACTCACGTCCGACGATCCGGCTGCCCCATCGGCCTTGCATTGGATCTTGTCGGCGATCGTTGGACGCTTCTCATCGTTCGCGATTTGATGTTCCGGGGATTCCATGAATTCGGGGAGTTCCTCCGGGCGGGTGAAGGAATTTCCACCAACATCCTGACCGATCGCCTGCGGCGCCTAACCAGCATAGGATTGGTGGTCCAGTCAGACCATCCGTCCGACGGGAAAAAGTTTGTCTACCGGCTCACCGAAAAGGGAGTCGACTTGGCCCCCATCCTTGTTGAACTCACCCTGTGGGGAGCAAAGCACTTCCCGGATCACATTGCGCCACCTGACATTCTGAGATTAATGCGGACCGCCCCGGAACGACTGATCGGCGAGCTGCGAGCCCGACTGCTCGCGGAACAAGCTCCGAGCACCCAGGTGGGCGAGATCCCGAAGAAAGCGAATGCTCCTGACCAACTCTCTAAAGGAGCTCAAGCGGTTCGCCGGCCGAGCGTGAAACGACTTCGAAAAGGGAGCAAGACCGCCCTCTCACGGTAGGGAACCGGTCAGGCCTCGAACTCGCCGCCGCGCTGGAGTTTTTAACTCCCCCACCTGCGCCGCAGGATTATTTGGACGGGATGCGCCAAAGTTCCCATACCCGACTAAATGATCGGCGCCCAATCTTCGCCATTTTGCGCGGGGCCCAGCCAACTGCAGGAAGAATACATCGCACTTCTGAGCCTGGTAGACGTTGAGCTGTGTTACCGGACGGGCAACCCGGACGACGAGAGAACATGCCCGCTAAGTGGCGCCGATTCCCTCCTGCAGGCGGCGATCAAAACCCCCAAAGATAGGGACGAGATAAAGAAGAAGATCAGGAAAGAGCTGGAGTCAATCCGCGACTACAACGACACGGCCAGAAGCATCGTGGTGAACGACGCAATCAAGGGTTCATTTATCGTCGACCGCGGGGTCACTTCCGTCTACGAGCTCAAGTTTTCCAATGGGTCCGTGCGGCGCAGAGTCTCGGCTCCTGGGATCGTCATAAGAGTTTTCAAGACTGCCTTGATGAGGCCCCATGCGATCGATTTGATCCGAATGGACACTGTGGATGCTGTATCGCGCCGCACATCGAATGAGATCAGCAACCAGGAGGAATCCAGGATGCCTACGGCTACAATCCAGTACATCTATTGCGTCTCACCGTCGACCGGGACAGACGGAGAAGTGAATGATGCGCTCGTCAATGCGCTTGGCAATTTGACGAACGTCATCGGACCCGCTGATCTAGTTGGAGACCCCCGCGTATTACTGCGCAATGACCCGGTCTTATCGCCACCATCGATCGAGCCCGGCAGGACCCCGACAACCTCTACATGACCACCGGGACCGAGGGCGATGTGGATCAAGCGGTGTGGCCAAGCCCCGGAAGGACGGTCGACATTCGCAAGGACCAGGGGATTCCGCTGACCCTATCGATCCCGTTCGTCAATTTTCACGAAGAGAACCATCAGAAGCGAGGTGGTTTCTTTGTCCCTACGGGTGAAGGAGCCGGAAGAACGCGCTCGCCGAAGAAGGACCGACCATGACCGTTCTGGTTGTTCCGTTATCCTGTGGCGTGGCGAGGACGGCGCTCCAGTTCGACGAGATGATGCCATCGGTGTTTTGCTGCAAGGTGACGGACGAAGCAGTCGATGGCCAGGACACGGCTATCGTGCTCGTCCCGGTGCGGGTGATGGTGAGCGGCACGCCCGTGCTGGAGTACTTGATTGTCACGCAATCGTGGGAGGTGCCGTTCCACGATTTCCCGGCCACGACCACATCACCGCTCGCGTCAATCGCCACGACAGCGGCGATGTCAGTGCCGTGCGCTGGCCCATCATAAAGATTCGTCCACAACGGCACGCCCCCACTCGAATACTTGATTGTCGCGAAATCGACGTCAGGCCAAATATCGGTGCCGGTTGAATTCCCGGTCACGGCAATGTTCCCGTTGCCGTCCACGGCGATGGCGGTTGCGTAGGCAAACCGGCCTGGTTGCCCACGATAGAGATTGGTCCACAACGGGATTCCAGAGTTCGAATAGGCCACGGTGGCGAAACCGCCGTCACTGCTGCCCGTGACGACGACGTTGCCATTGCCGCCGACCACCAGGGCGCGAGCCGAGGCAAGGTTGTTTCCCTGACCGCCATACCCATTGGTCCAGACGGGCACGCCTCCGCTTGAATACTTGATGGTCGTGTAATCGGAGGAACGGGTGAGAGGGTCGCCGTTCGAGGAGTATCCCGTTACGAACACGTTTCCCTGCGTGTCCACGGCCACGGCACTGGCGGCGTCGCTGGCGTTCGCGCGTCCGTTGTAACGATTGGTCCATGCCGGCACGCCTTCTCCCGAGTATTTGACCGTCACGTAATCAGAAGAGATCGAGGTGCTGCCGCTCCACGCCTCCCCCGTCACGATCACATTGCCACTTCGGTCGACGGCCATGGCTGAGGGTTGGGTGCCATCGCGCGCGGAGTAGCGATTGGTCCAGACTGGCGTGCCGGCTTCCGAATACATGATTGTCGCGTAACCGGAGGCACCACCGGCACTGGCCGATCGACCGGTCACAAAGACATTGCCTCTGCCATCCACGGCTACGGCGGTGGCTTCGTCGAAGCCGTTCCCAGGTCCGTTGTAGCGATGGATCCACAGGGGCACACCCGCGTTTGAGTACTTGATCGTGGCATAATCCGACGAAGCGTAGGGATCGCGAACGTGGCCGCGGCTCGATCGTCCGGTCACGATCACATGGCCGCTTGCGTCCACGGCCGCAGCGGTGGCGGCGTCCAGAGTGTTCCCCGGCGGGATATGGCGATTCGCCCACAAGGGTACGCCCTCCCGGGAGTAAGCAAGCGTCGTGTAATGGGAGACGCCAGCACCACTCGAGGACCCGGTCACGAACACGTTGCCCCGGTTGTCCACCACCATGGCTCGAGCGTCGTCATCGGTTTCGCACAACCGGTCAAAGCGATTGGTCCACAACGGCACGCCCGCACCCGAGTATGCAATGGTCACGCCATCATACGAACTGCCGCCCCACGACGACCCAGTCACAAACGCATTGCCGTTGCTGTCCACAGCTATCGAGGCGGCCCGACTGTCCCCAGGTCCAACGTAACGGTTGGTCCACAACGACACGCCAGCACCCGAGTATTTGATCGTGGCGAAATCGTAGTAGCCGCTGCGGCCCAACGAGGATCCCGTCACGAACACGTTGCCTTCACCGTCCAAGTCAAGAGCCGCTGCGATGTGCTTGCCCGTTCCGGGCCCGTGGTAACGATTCGTCCAAAAGGGCAGGCCCTCATTCGAATAGGCGACGGTGACGAAGCCGGAATCGCCGGCACCGCTCGTGGTACCGGTGACGAAGACGTTTCCGGCACCGTCGACCACCACACCTGCCGACGAGGGCGCTGCGTCGCCAAAGGCATGGGGATTGTAGAGATTTGTCCACCGCGCCATTCCCGCGCTCGAATAGGAAACGATCGCGGACCCGTTGCAATCGGTGCTGCCCGCCACGAATGCGTTGTCACTGCGATCCACGGCCACGGTGTAATCGGCGCCGTAGCCGCACAGGATGTAGCGATTCGTCCACAAGGGTATGCCGGCGTGCGAATACTTGACGGTCACGTAATCGCTGTAATTCCCGGCGTGCCCTGTCACGACGACGTCGCCGTGGCTGTCCAGCGCCAGACTTCTGGCTTCCGATGCAGGATAACCATTCGTCCAGAGCGGCACGCCTTCGCTTGAATAGGCCAGAGTCGCATTACCTCCGGTCACGAACACCTCGTTGCCGCGACCCACTGCCAGCTCGTTGCCATAGTCCGGCGTCACATACGAGTAAGGCCACGGCGCGTCGTAACGGTTTGTCCATAGCGGCATGCCCGCACCGGAGTACTTGATCGTCACGTAAGAGAAGTAATTCTGCTCGTGGCTCAATGAATACCCCGTCACGATCACATCACCGTCGCTGTCTTCGGCCACGGCGTTGGCACCATCAACGCTGTTGTAGGGCCCGGAAAACAGATTGGTCCAGAGGGGCACGCCCGAGTTCGAGTACTTGACCACGATCCAGTCGCTGCCATTGGCTTCCTCTGTTCCGGCATCGCTGGAGCCGGCCACGATGACATTGCCGGCGGAATCCACGACGATCTGCCTGGGCCGGTCGTCCGATTCGGCCATCCCGTGGTAGTGCTTTCTCCAGGTCTCAACCGCAGGCTGTGCGCTGGCCAGGGTATCACCCAGGATTCCTACGGTGAGTGCGGCAACGCACAAGGGCAGCATATTGGAGACGGGTGCTTTCATCGCTTCGTGTTGTTCGTCAGGCTGGGAACCAATCGTTCGAACCAGCCTGTCACCGGAGCGACTCGAACCACGTCAGCACTTCGCGCAGACTCGGATTGAAACACTCCTCGTGGCCCAACCGCGCCGGCTCCCCCGGATCAACCACGCTGACGCAACAGGCGCCGCGGTCGGTAAAGCTCTGGTGGGCCACTTCCGCGTTGGAGAAAACCGCGATCGAATCTCCTCGGCAATGAATCAGCTTGGTCGGGGCCTTAGGAGTCCAGGAAAGCGTGGAATTATCAAGGAATGCCTGACGGAGTGGATTGTTGGTGTTCGTGCGGAAATCCGTCTGGAAATCGGGACGCAGAATCGCGAAGGGATCCGCCGGCAGGGCGGCTTCGATTTGGCCCTCGTCATGCGCGCCGTCCAACAAAGGAGGCAAGGTGCGGCGATAAGGCTCGGCGAGAAGTTCCTCGAGGGTGTCCCCCAAACGATAGATCGGCAAATAGGCCGCGACCACCATCGCGATCGGATAACGAATGGGATTACTGCGGGTGGCCAAAAGACCTTCGAGGGTGACGCCGCCAAGGTCGTAGGTGCCGGCGCAGGGTGCCGAGGCCGTGACGGTAAACTCGTCGGCATGGACGGTTTCCAATTCGCGGTGCGCCGCCAGGGTGACATGACCGCCCTGGGAGAACCCTGTCAGAAAGAGTTGTCCGTTGAGGCTGACGTGGTTGCTGGCACACAGGGCTCTTCCCGCGCGCAAGGCGTCTACCACGCACGTGCCCTCGCTCTTCGCATGGAGATAGGCCTGGTAGCCCGGCGAGTTTCCAAGGCCGAGATAGTCCGGCACGACCACCGCGTATCCGTAGGATCCGAGCACGGACGCCCACCGATCTCCGGAATTCGGTTGCGAAGGCGCATCGCTCTTCCGCGCCGTGGTCCCATGTTGCACGCTGACGAGGGGCAGCGGTCCGTTGGTGCCCATGGGCAGAATCAATAGGGCCGAAGCAATGATGGGCAGACCGTACGGATCCACCGTTTCATAGGTGAACGAGCGGGAGATGATTCCGAACTTCGCGCGAGCGAAGCCGGCGATGCCCCAATTGGCATAAACGCTGTTCTGAAAGCTGGCATCCCACTGCCCTTTCAGTGCGGTGGTCAGGAGTCTGCCACGGTCCGGCACGACTCCCGCCTGGGCGATGACGCGGTAGAATCGGGCTGCGGGCAGGCTGCGGGGTGCGTCCGCCCAATGCCGGAACGGCCAGGGCCAGCGGTATCTCGTCGTCGCGTTTTTCCAGGCACCGGTGACGAGTGAATCCCGGACCTGAATGGTGAAGACCTGTCCCGGCCCGGGATCGGTCCACCCCAGGCGAACGCCGTTCGTCGTGGAGACGATCGAAGTGAGTTCAACCGCGGTTTGCGCGGTCGCCGCCGGCGAAAGAAGGAGGAACGTGAGGACAGCGAGGATCGCGAGTGGATTCGGCGACATCGTGGGGGGCGCCGGGTCGGATAGGGCAGTCGCGTTCATGTGGACTCGGAACTGGTGCATCTCCTCCTAGCTAAACCGAATTCCGATGAAACGATTACGGTCCGCCTCAGATAAAACCTGACCGGTGCCGTGGGTTCGAGTTCGGGCCTGGATCGGCGATCCTCCCTTTCCGATTCCAGCCAAGGGTTGTTAACGATCCATGGAAACCAGTTCGGTCATTCCGCCGTGACGGCCACCAGGAAGGGCTCCGTCTGCGCGGCGGCCCAGGAGAAATCCAAGGTCAAAATCTCCGCTTCCGGACGGGGATTGATCCACGTGAACCGGTAGAGGCGCTTCTTCTGACCCAACGAACGGGCGGATTCGTTTAGTCCGTCCCAGGCAATGGATAAGGACGCGGGAAGGGGTCGGGCGGTGGTCCAGTCGGCGATGTTCTGGTCCAGAACCAACGGGATACTCACGGGGTCACCTCCTGCGTAGTTCGCGATGTATTGACCGACGTGGGTTCCCGGCGGATCGACGCCCCAGGCTGCTCCATGAAGAAAGTGCAGCGCTCGGCATTTCAGTCCCACCGGGATGCCCCGGATCCTGCGCGGATAGCCGTGAAGCGAACCCAACTGGAGGATGCCCCGGACGTCGAAGGGAATCCCGGACAGAGTATGAACCCCGGACGTCAGTTCGCGCAGGCTGTTGTCGTTGTCGGTTGGCGACCCGCCCCAGTTGTCATCGAGCGCCGCAACGTAGAATCTGGAGAGATCGATCAATCGAGGAGGCGTGTCAGGAGCCCTGGGAGGAATGCGCGACGGATCCCGGGGCGGCAACGGGGCGTCGAACGACGGCACGGAACTGTTGAACAGGCGCTCGACCTCGCCTGGGGTGGCCGCCTCCCAGACACGAATCTCCCCAGGTTTGCCTCCAAGCAGGGTCGTCCCGTCCGGTGAAAACCTCACGAAAACGGCCTCGGACCGATGCAGCAACGTCGCCAGGCGCCGCTCCGTCGCCACGTTCCACAGCGAGACACTCCCGTCCGCGCACGCCAGAGTTTCGCCGTCCTTGGAGAAGGCCAGCCACGAAAGGGGATCCGCGAAGAACCCATGCCGCAGCTCGCCCGAAACGACGTCGTAGATCCGGATCTGTCGGAAAAATCCGGTCGCGACCAGTCGTCCGTCAGGAGAGAAGGCGACGGGCGTGGTGGTGCCCCAGATCCTTCGGATTTGGTCCGAGTCCAGACGACAGAGCCGCACCGAGGAATCCAGCGCGACCGCGAGCACCCTTTGGTCGGGCGAGAACACCAGGTTCCAGACCCGCTCCTTGGCGAGGTTCCACTCCCTGAGGAGGCGGCCATCCGTCACGTTTCGAAGGCGTACACGACCCGAAAGATCCCCGGTGGCCAACCCTTGCGCGTCCGGAGAAAGAGACGCCGCGCTGACGATTTCGTTGGTGGTTTCGGGAGACCACCCGCGCACGCGGGTGCCGGACCGGACATCCCAGAATTCCAGCCCACCGAACGGCCCAGGTTCGAGCGGGAGAGGGGTCGCGATCGCGGCAGTGACCAGGGTGGTGCCGTTCTTGGAGAAACCGAGCGGATTCAGACCCGCCGGTAGACGGGATACGATCTCACGTCGGTCTTGGTCCCATAGGTTGACCCTTCCCTCGGCATCAGCGTAGGCGATCGTCGACGAGTCGGAGGAGAAGATGGGCGGGGTGACCGCCGCGAGGCGGGGTTCCGTTTTGTTCTCGGGTTCAGGGGAACGGCCTGGGGGATTGGTGGAGGAGACTTGACCCGCGTGGGTGTCGATCCAGTCCAGGGAACGTTTGACGAAGAACCACCATTCCCAGCCTCGGAAATCGGGTTCGCCGGGTCGAGGTTCGTAGGCGATAAGTTGATCCACGGCGCGCCCGGTGTTACCGAGTTCGAGAGCCTGCTGAAGACCGAGCATATCGGTGGCGTAGACTTGGTGCCGGGCGGCAAGGGCGCTGGCTTCTGCGCGCCTACGCGAGTCTTCGGCCCGCCGCCATTGCCAGGTAATCCCCGTGAAGGCGATCAACGCCAGCAATCCCGCGAGGAAGGCCAACCCGGCGAGCGCAGGTTTACGCCGCACCCAGCGGAGGCATCGTTCGGTCGGTCCGGCGGGCCGGGCGAGTGTCGGTTCGCCACTGAGAAAGCGCCGGAGATCGGCCGCCAAAGTTTCGGCAGACACGTATCGATTCTGTTCCTCCTTGGCGAGGCATCGGAGGCACACGCTCGCCAAGTCGATCGGAACCTGGGCGTTGAGGAGCGCGGGAGAAACGGGTTCCTGTTCCAGAACCTGGCGCAGGGTTTCGCTGATGCTGGCCCCGGCAAACGGCGGTCGCCCGGTCAGAAGGTGGTAGAGGAGCGCCCCCAGCGCGTAAATGTCGGCGGCCGGCCCAACTCTCCCCTTCCCCGCTGCCTGCTCCGGTGGCATGTAGCTCGGAGTCCCCAACACCTGTCCGGTGAGCGTCAGGCTGCTTCCGTCGTCCAATAGGCGGGCCAGTCCGAAATCGGTGACACAGGCCTCACCGTCGACGTCGAGGAGCACATTGGACGGCTTGAGGTCCCGATGAAGGATGCCCCGGGCATGCGCGTGCTGAACAGCATCCGCGACCTGGATCACCAGCGAGGCGGCCTCACGAGCTGGCAAGGGGCCATCCCGGGTTCGCTCCGCGAGATTGCCTCCGGCCACGTAGTCCATCGCAAAGTAGGCCAAGCCGTCCTCATCGCCGATCTCGTGGATTCTGACGATGCGAGGATGATTGAGTTTGGCGATCGCTTCCGCTTCGGCGTGAAAACGACGACGGTCCTCGGGACGAGCCAAGGTTTGGTCTCGCAGGATCTTGACGGCGACCTCACGACCGAGGCTGCGTTGACGCGCCCGGTAGACGACGCCCATCCCGCCTCGTGCGATCTCCTCGAGCAGGTCGTAATCTCCGAGACGACGGACGGACGGCTGCGAAGGAAGGCCGGCGACGACAGCATCCCCCTCCAAGTGGCCTTCAAGAAACAGTCCTGCGAGACACTTCGGACAAGGACCGCCGGTGAGCCCGGTGCCGCAGCGCGGACACCGGCTTTCGGAAATCATATCGTCGCGGTGCACAGGTCTGTTCCAGAGACCCCGTTCGGGTAGAATCGCGGTATCCTTGTTGAACCTAAGACGAAAAGGCGTCCTGCAATTACATGGTTTGACGCATTCAACGACTCCAGACTTCCATGAGGTATTGCATCTCCTCGTCCGCCTGCTCCGGCGACGCGACCGTGTGCATGATCTCCGACCGGATGAGTTCCTGGAGTCGGAGGCGAAGCCGATGGACCGACACGGCCACCGTTCCCTCAGCCATACCAAGGCGCGCGCCGACCGAGAGGTAGTCCCCTCGTGCCGCACCGTCGAGGTGCGGTGCGAGGGCCTCAAAGAGCAGGTCTTTACCCCGCGCTCGATACTCTTGCGCCAAACGAGCCATCGCCTTCGAGAGCACCGTGCGGAACCATTGCCGATCGTAGGCAAGTTCAGGGCTGGTCGCGGACAAGTCCACCCCGCAGAGAGCCTCCGCGCCGTCGGTGTGGACGGAGACGTGCGTTTGACCACCGCCTCTCTTCTGTGCGTTTTGGCGCTCGGTTTGCTGGAGAACATGGTTGCGCAGAGAAACCAGAAGGAAGGTGCGAAAGCGCCCCTTCTCCGGCCCCACCGACGCGAAGTCGGCCCGCTCCAGCACACGGCCGAGAAAGCCCTGCACCAAATCCTCTGCATCGTGGGGGGCGTGTCCCTGCCGGCGCAGAAAGGCGTAAAGCGGCGGCCAATAACTCCGACAGAGTGCATTCAACGCCCGAGCTCCGTCGGTGGCCTCGCCCAAGCCAGCCCGCAACACAAGGCTCCAGTGCGTCTCGGGAAACGCTCCGTTCGAATCGGCGCATGGCCTCGGTTTGTCGGGGATGGCGGAACCCATTCCGTGCCCAATCTGGTATGAATTCAATCGCCGTGGCAAGGCACCGGAGGTTTGCCACAGCTTACGCGTGCCAGGGATTGACTCCCATCCAGCATGATCACTCCCGTGACACGCCGATATTCCGCTTGCAGACCCTCACACTCAGGAGTAAAGGGCAGCTAATTCCCTGGATAACGGAAACGAAACGGTCCATCCGTCGCGCCCGCATCCGGGTGCGGGCAAGTATCGTGGGATGTGGCTATGGAACCGGGCTATTCGAAGCGGACGTCGTCTGCCGGTGCTCGGCAGGCTCGTTGCCGATGGCCATCAGTCACGAAATGGCAGGGGGCGCTGGCGCTCCTATGGATCTTCGGTAGCATCGGTTTCGGCGCCCCAGCGAACCTCAGGCTGGTCGCTCATTTCCTCCAGGAACCGAGTGTCCTCCGGATCGACATCGACAGTGCCCCGAGCGCAACCGTCGTGCTCGAATCCTCAACGAACTTGACGGATTGGCACCCGCTCCTCTCCGCTCCCAGCCCCACCGGCATCCTTCACTACGACGACCTTGAGTGGCCGTCGACCTCGGCGCGGTTCTATCGCGCCCGCATTGCCGATCCAGAGTCAGTGTTCATTTCGCCGCCGATCGTTCCGGGGGGAACGACCGAGCTCGTCCCGGCGGAACTGACGGCAACAGAAGACGAATTCCTGTTACGATGGGGTGACCTCGACGTCGAGATTCTGGATCGAACCAACGGCGTACTTCAGGTTCGAGTCCCGACCAACGCGACAACTGGACCTCTCACCTGGGTCGATGCCTCAGGAGTCACGTCCCTGGCGGGCCGCCGAGTCGTCGCAGCACCTTCCACGCTCGAACTTCGGCTGCCCCCGGGCCTCGAGACGAAGACCTTTCGGTGGATCAACGCCTATGGCTCGGCCTCCGTCACACACTCCAACATCATCGTTCGGCGCGGATATCCCTTGCTTCACTTCGCGGTGCCCACCGACTCCGAGTTGCCAGGGTTTTTTCTGGCCATCTCTCTGGATGACCGGCAGCCAGTGATCAT
The DNA here is from genome assembly GCA_016795425.1 of Verrucomicrobiales bacterium. Taxonomy (GTDB): domain Bacteria; phylum Verrucomicrobiota; class Verrucomicrobiia; order Limisphaerales; family CAIMTB01; genus CAIMTB01. The sequence continues at coordinate 5,884 of JAEUHG010000187.1, read as the reverse complement.
GGACGCGCGTTCCACCGCCGCTGCGTTGGTCTTCATGTCTCCCCTGTTCTACACCGACGATGCCGAACAGGCCGGTCATTTCCTGCACTCTGTTTCGACCAATGCCTCCCTCCATGCCCTGGCCGATGCCTGGACGCTGGCACTTCTGTCCAACGTCGATCCCCTCACCGCACCGGACGTGACTCGGACCCTGCAGGCAACCCTGAAGTTCCTTTGGCTCGGCGTCACATCTCAGTCTAACCCGACGGTCACCACGCGTTCCCTCAATCGAGCGCCCGCCCCCAGCATTGCCCTTGATCAGTTCGATTTGGAATACGTGGTCCTCCGCGATGATGAAGGCGTGTTGACCGCGCGCGCCGCTCCCGGCAATCCCCTCGAATGGGTCGTGACCGCGAAACGGATCGACGTCGACCGCGCCTTTCCGAAGGGCCGACTCGATTATCGGGCCGCGATCCAAGGAACCGTCACGGCAGGACAGGCGGAGTACCCCACGCAGGCGGGATTCGAGCGCCGGTTTCTGGTCGAGTCGTCGCCGTTGCTGGACAACATCGATCTCGCAGGTCTCGTCGGAGCGCACGCAGCACGGCTGTTTTTCGGCGCCACCGCCAATCCGACCGGTCGCTTCGATCTGCCCGCCGAATCCGGCTTGTACGTTCTGCGCGCTGTAAGTCCCGCGTGGGGTCCGGCAGCGGAGTACGATTTCGTGCAAAGAGAATATCACGAAGCCTACCTGGCTTCCGTGCGCATCAATCTCCTCGCCGCTGCTGCCGACCTCATCAGCGCCGCGTCGCCACTCCCCGGAGCCGGAGCTGCCTTTGACCACGCGGCCAACAAGATCGAACAGGCCCTGACCGACCTCGATACCTTGCCACCCATGAAGTCGGCCGGGGATTTCCTGGAGCGCGTCGCCAATCTAGCCGCAACTCTCGGAGGTGAGATGAGCTTCGGCGACCTTGGTGCTGCGAGTGCCGACGCGGCAAAGCAAGCCTCCGGCCTGTTCGGTCGCCTCCTCCACAAGGTCGGTGAGGCAACCAAGAAAGCGTACGAACCACTCGACAAGGCCGTCGACATCGGCAAAACCCTCGAACGCGCCCTCGGCCTACTCGGCGCCTCTCCGCTGGAATCCGCGTTCGTCGAGGTCGGAGATCCCTTTCGTTTGCAGATCTTTGACGTCGAACCGGGCGCCGGAACCGTCGGCGACGCCATTCGGATCGTGATCGAAGGCCGCCGCTTTGGAACGGCCCCCGACTCCGACGGGCTGGCTTTCCTGGGCGGAAGTGTCCCCGTCCCTTCACCCGACATCGCAGTGAAGGACCTGCCGGATGATCGCCAGCAACTGCTCGTCCATGTGCCGATTGCCGTCGCGGAAATGCTCCTCCCATCCCTGGAATCCACAGGATCCGTCGAACGGATGATCGTCGTCACTGCGGGCGGACGTCGTGGTGAAGCGCCATTCAACCACCTTCGACGACCAGTGGTGACCGGCTTGGAGCCAGCCCAGGGGTTTGCCGCCACGCCGGACTTCGCCGGGGCGCGATTCCCAGGGACCAGCGTAAGGCTGCGTGGGTACGGTTTTGGGCCGGAGGACAGCTATTTCTTCGGAACCGCCAAGGTCACTGAGAAGTCGGGAACGACCGGAGATGTCACCGTCTTCGTCCCCATGGGTGCGTCCTCCGGAGCGATTCGGATCGTCCAGGAACCGGTCTCGCCGGATGACGCGGAAGGGCTATCGCCGCCCTTCGAAGTGCTCGGTGCGCCATCTATTTCGAGTCACTCGCCCTCCAGTGGCCCCGTCGGGACGACCGTCCAGGCCGCGGTCACCTCCCTTGGGGTTGGCCCTGCCGCAATGACCTTGGCCGGAATCCCCCTGGAACAGGTGCGCCTGTTCGACGAAAGGATTGCCGGAGTCGTGCCCTTCGGCGCGTCCACGGGTCCGATCGTGGTCTCGACACCGGCCGGAGCGGCCTCGTTTGATTTCGCGGTCAACCCGGGACGCGCTCCAGGTGCATTGGTGGAAGTGGGAGGAGATTCGGTAATCACCCTCACGCGAGCCCTGAGTCTGCTTTCCCATGCCGGCGATCCGCTTTGGGTGAAGGGCTGCGAAGTGTCGCCTGCGTGCATTGACGATGAGGATGTGGAAAGGGATCCGAACGGAAACCCCGTGCGCGGGCTCGATCCTCCGGCGCCGGACCAGGTCTTCGAGGAAGGCGACTTCCTTTCCGATCACGGTGTCGATGCCGTTCCACGATTTCCCGTCGGCCGATCGTTTGCGGATACCCTTGCTCTCGCAGGCACCGCGTCCGGGCCGTTGACCGTAGCAAAGGACAGCGAAGGCGACACGATCCTCGCTGCCGATGGGGTCGCCGCGACGATTGAAGGCGACGTGCTGCTGCAAGGTCGGGGGCATCGATGGGTGAACCTGATCATCCGTGGACAACTCCAAATCGATGGCGACGACAATCTTCTGGAAGGCATTGTCGTCACAGGGTCGAAGGCCCACGGCATCACCGTCCGGGGCAATGGCAATCGGATTCGTGTCCAATGCGTCAGCAACACCTATGACGGCCTGGTGATTGACGGCGGGCAATTCAATGAGATTGAGGTCCTGTCGACCGCCAACGGTGGCAACGGCGTGACCTTGACCGGAGGCGCCTACGGCAATCGCGTCTCGATCTCGACCGGATTCTTGTCGACACCGGAAGGAATGGTGCCGTGGCGTGGCAACAACGCCCACGGCGTCGCGCTACTGGGTTCCGCCCGCGCCAACCTCGTGCTGGGAACCACGCCTATCGCGCGCAACAACGCCGATGGCGCCTACCTGTCCGGTTCCGGTGTCGCCAGCAACGTGCTCGCCGTCTTCCACGCCCTATCCAACGGTGGCAACGGAATCAGCCTCCGCGATGGCGCCGTCGCCAACGCCCTGGATGCCGTCATTGCGGAATCCAATGGAGACAGCGGCGTGGTCATTCGTGGCTGCCCGGCAACGCGACTCCGCCACCTTCGCGCCGACGGCAACGAACTCTGCGGCGTGCAGCTGATCGCCGTCGACCGGCCCGGTGGCGCGTTCACCTTCGATTGCCGCGGCAATCGCGCCGCAGGCTTGCGACTCGAAAACGGCACCGCCGGAATCGACGCTTCCGGATCCTCGATCGGCGACAGCATCGGCGTCGAACTGCGCGATACGGCCACTACCCGAAATCACATCTCGGCGCGCATCGACGCCTCGAAATCCCTCGGCGCGCTCGTGACCGGCGCCACCGGGAATTCGCTCGACCTTCGAATCCTGAATTGCGCCGGGATCGGCCTGCGCGTCACCGGCGGTGCCCGCGAAAATCAGTTCCCCCAGCTGCAAATCAACCACTGCCAAGACCACGGGCTTCAGATCTCCGGACTCGGCACCAGCTGGAATCGATTTCCCAATCCTCGCATCGGTGTGCCGCTCGATGGCGAACGGGCTGGCAACGACGGCGATGGTATCCGCGTCGAAGACGGAGCAAGCGCCAATCGATTTGGAGACGAAGACGGCGCGGGACCGGAGATTCGCGACAACGGCGGAGTGGGCATGCGTTTCCGCGGGGCTTCCGATCCTCCCAATCAAGTACTCCATGCGGTCATCGAGGAAGACTCCGCCATCGGACACATCCAAACCACCGGTTTGGTGCTCGAGGAGGGCGTCACCGGCATGCACATCGATGACGCCTCCATCGTTGGACACCCCGATTGCGGCATCGACGTCCGCGATTCGCCGCGCAACGACTTCGGTGCCTTCGCCAAGATCGATTCAGGAAATCACCTGGTTCGCAACGGGATCGGGTTGCGGCTTCGCGGAACCGCAGCCGCCGACTGCCGCGTAGCGGGGAATTCCATTGTCCAGAACACGATCGGACTCTCGCTGGAAGACAACTCCCAACGCCATCGCATCGGTGGCAAGAACACCTTCGGCGACAATGCCGTCGGAATCCGCGTCGACCATTCGTCCAACCATCGAATCGATCGGAATTTCGTCCGCGACAACGCCAACCAAGGCATACTACTGACCGGCGGTGCGACCAATGTGCTGGTGCTCGACAACCTGATTACCCGCAACGCCATTGGCGTGGAGATCTCAGGCCCGCGCACGCTTGCCCACCGGATCCTCCTGAATTCCATCACCGCGAATCTCGGCAAAGGGATACGGCTGCACGACGGCGGCAATCGCGAGATCCCGCCACCCTTTGTTGAAAGCTACGGTTCTCAGCGCGTGTTTGGCACCGCAGTTGCCGAAGATGGGTCGAAGATCGAACTCTTTTCGGATGGCGCCGACGAAGGAGCCAAGTTCCTCGGCGCGGCCCCGGTGGTTCGCGGGCGTTGGCACCTCGATCTGGACCTCCACCCTGCGAGCGTCGGACGAAGATTCCATCTCCACGCCACGGTGACCGACACCGAGCGCAACACCTCCGAGTTCGGCGACGTGGAAGGTTCGGGCTCGATCGCCCCCCTGCTCTTCGTTTCGACGCGCGATGGAAACGCCGAACTCTACCGCCTCGACGGTCCATGGGCCGAACCCGTGAGATTGACCTCGCATGCTGCCGATGATCGAAGTCCGGCTCCGGCGCCTTCGGGCGAAACCGCCGCCTTCGTTTCCGATCGGGATGGTAACCGCGAGATTCATCTCCTCTCGCTGAACGGCACCGACTCGATCACACGGCTGACGACTCATCCTGCTGCCGACTATGACCCCGCATGGCGAAGTGACGGCGCAGCCCTCATTTTCGTCTCCGAGAGGGAGGGTCATCCCGACCTATACACGATGACAGCCACCGGAACCGAGGTCGTCCGACTCACCTCTGATACCTCCGCCGAACGTCGGCCGTCCTACTCGCCCGAAGGCGGTAGGGTCTGCTTTGCGTCGAATCGCGGCGGATCCTGGGCCGTGTGGCTGATGAACTCCAACGGTTCGGATCTGCGACCCTTGGCTTCAACTTCGGCGAACGACACTCAGCCACGGTGGTCTCCCGGCGGTTCCTGGATCGCGTTCGTCTCGGATAGGGATGGCAACCCCGAGATCTATGTCGCGCGGCCGGACGGCTCCGAGGTCCGCCGTTTGACCCACCACCCAGCAGTCGATACCGAACCCACGTGGCTCGACGACGGCACCCTGGTCTTCACCTCGGACCGCGACGGCGGCTTCGAATTGTATCAAACCAACATCCTCGGCGACCCGACGCACCGCCTGACGGTGAGTTCCGGAGAAAATCGAGAACCCGGAACCGCCCGATAAGAGTACGGAACCGCACTGCAGGACCCGGGCTGATGGGACAAAACTCCGGGATGCACGCTTCCACCGTAAGTGCGACCCGGTTCCGTTGCGAAGTCCTGTGGAACGACAAGACCCCGAATCCTCACCGCGTGAGGTGTTTGGGACCTCAGTCCGAGCTCAGATCGAGTGCCGATGACGGCGATGGCACTGACGAAGCGTCTTGGGCCCTGGCAACCGAACTCCTGAAGCCGCAAAACCTGGCGGTTGAAGAATAGGTCGGGGCACTTCGCCTTCTGCCTCCTGACGTTCCCCTGCATGATGCCCTCTATGAACTCGCGAATCACTTTCTCTGAGTTCGCGAAACCACCCGGATCCCGAATCTGGTGGCGAATCCTCGGGCCGAAATACCAGAAGCCTCCGGAGTCGAACCCTGGATGCCTGGAGATTCCGTGTCCGGGATGTCCCGGTCCCGTGAAAGGATGCACCATCCCTGAAGCCTGGCACTTAACAGCCCGTCAAAGAAGGGTCTGATTTCGGAGAATTGTATGTGGTTCTCACCGAAAAACGGCGCCGAACCACAACATATAGAAAGACCAAGATCGGAAATCCGAGAATCACGGTAAGAGATCCGGTGATTTCAATAGC
>JAEUHG010000161.1 GCA_016795425.1 Verrucomicrobiales bacterium | reverse complement strand
GGCGCCTATTCCTTTGGGGCCGGTGCCTTTGGCCGCACCTGCAATCCCTTGGCGAAGCGCGCCAAGGCATCGACCTCGTCCTCCTTCAACGTCTGGCGAAAGGCCGGCATCTTGATGGCCCCGTCCGGACCCGTCTTCCCGTCGAGGATCTGCCGCCGGATCTCGGGTTCGGACAGTTGGCTTTGGGTCATGTCTTTCACCCCGAGCTTGCGCCCCTGCGGGGTATTCGCTTTGCCATCTTTGCCATGACAGGGGGCGCAGGCCCGCATGAATAGTGGGGTCGGCTCCGCCGCCAAAACTCTGGTTATACCGAGCGCTAGGACGAGGATCCACCCAGCGGCGAGACAGCCGCGATTCCGGAAGGCGGCACCCAGTGTCCGCATCCTGCACCCCCAGCCTGGTGCCTCATGCAGGTTGGACCGACGGCGATAGCTGGCAAAGGCCACGTACGAAGTGTCGCAAACCTGGGAGGGAGCGCCAAGCCTGACGCCGGAGGTGGGTAGGTTCCCGATCGCCAGGAACCCCCTCCGCAGGCATCGTCGGATCACTTCACGAATGAACCCCAAGACCGCTTCCATTCTCATCGCCTGGGCCGCGGTGGCCTCCATCCCTTTGCATGCAGCCGATGACCTGGTCATCGCGGACTTCGAAGGTTCGGACTACGGAACCTGGACCGTGGTCGGCGAGGCCTTCGGGTCCGGTCCGGCGCGCGGAACCCTTCCCGGGCAGATGCACGTCGATGGTTACCAAGGGCGCGGTCTGGTGAATTCCTTCAACAAAGGCGACAGCACCACCGGCACGTTGACCTCTCCGGAATTCAGGATCGAACGTCGGTACCTGCAGTTTCTGATTGGCGGCGGCAAGGACCTGGAGCGCACCTGCCTGGTGCTCCTGGTGGATGGCAAGGTGGTCCGCCGGGCGACAGGACCCAACGATCAGGCAGGGGGCACGGAATCCCTGGCCGTGGAGGGGTGGGACGTCGGAGACCTGCTGGGCAAGGCGGCGGTGTTGAGGATCATCGATGAGGCAACGGGCGGGTGGGGGCATATCAACGTGGATCACATCGTGCAGACCGATCGCAAACCGCCGGGTTGGATCGATCGAGCCCGCCGAGACTTCCAGGCAGACACCCAGTTCCTCCTTCTGCCCATTAAGACCGGTGGCCCCAAACGATCCGTGACCACGCTGGTCGACGGGCAGCCTGTCGTGAAGAACGACATTGAACTGGCCGACAAGGAAATCGATTGGTGGGCGCCCATGGACGTGTCGGCATGGCGGGGCCGCTCGGTCACCCTGGAAGTGGACCGACTCCCCGAGCATTCCCAGGCACTGGCGCGCATCGAGGCGTCCGACACTCTCCGAGGGACCGACCCGGTCTATCGTGAACCGTTGCGCGGTCAGTTCCATTTCTCGCCCCGTCGCGGTTGGAACAACGATCCCAATGGCCTAGTCTACTTCCGCGGCGAGTACCACCTGTTCTTCCAACACAATCCCTACGGCTGGAACTGGGGCAACATGCACTGGGGCCACGCGGTCAGCACCAACCTCATCCACTGGAAGGAACTCGGTGACGTGCTCGCGCCTGACGCCCTCGGGCCGATGTTCAGTGGCAGCGCCGTCGTGGACTGGGCCAACACCAGCGGCCTCGGCAAGCCCGGCGCTCCCGCGCAGGTGCTCTTCTACACCGCCGCCGGCGATCCCACCGTCCAGTGTCTCGCCTCGAGCACCGATGGCCGAACCTTCACCAAATTTGCCGGCAATCCGATCGTGCGACAGTTCACGCCCGGAAATCGCGATCCCAAGGTGATCTGGCACGAGCCCACCAAAAAATGGGTGATGACGCTCTACGTGGAAACCAACCAGGTGCATTCCATCTTCTTCCTCGGCTCGTCCAACTTGAAGGAGTGGACCTACCTGAGCCGCACCGACGGCTTCTTCGAATGCCCGGACTTCTTCGAACTCCCGGTCGACGGGGACGCGGCGCGGCGCCGCTGGGTATTAACGGCTGCGAATAGCGAATACATGGTGGGATCCTTCGACGGAACGAAGTTCATTCCCGAAACAGCAAAGCTCCCCGGCCATCGGGGCCGCAACTTCTACGCCGCCCAGACCTTCAGCGATTTGCCGTCGACCGACGGACGCCGTGTTCAGATCGGATGGTTCCAGACCGCGACGCCCGGCATGCCCTTCAACCAATCGATGACGGTGCCCCTGGAGTTGAATCTGGTGGGCACACCGGAGGGTCCCCGCCTTACCTGGACCCCCGCGCGCGAACTGCGAGAACTGAGGGCGCAATCGCAAAACCTGAAACCGTTCACCCTCGCGGAAGGAGGATCCGATCCCTTGGCCGCGATCCACGGCGAACTCCTGGAGGTCCGCCTGACCTTCGAGCCCGGAGACTCCACCGAGCTATCTCTTTCCATTCGAGGCGCCACGCTGAAGTACGACGCGCGAACGCAGGAACTGGCGCTCAACGATCATCGCGCTCCGGCGCCCCTGCGCGACGGCCGGCAATCCCTGATCGTGCTCTGCGATCGCATGGGATTCGAAGTCTTCGCCAGCGCGGGTCTGACCTACCTGCCGATGGCCTACCTGCCCCGCGGCGAGGACCGCAGCCTCCGGCTGCAGGTGCGCGGCGCCGCCGCCCGAATGCACCAACTCGAGGTCCACCATCTCAAGTCCGCGTGGCACTAGCCGGCGCAGGTCGGACGACCCATCTGCGCACTTGCACTGGCGTCGATTGTCCGTTTGAAGTGGGTGATCGATTCGATACCGCCGAGTCTGGAAGCGGAGCTTGAGACCGCCATTGTTCCCACCGAGCGCCTGGCGGTGTTGCCAACCGATCTCCTCCCGAACGGTCGCTTCGGACAGGAATGGCTGGTGCTAACCCCCAAGGACCTGCGCGTCTACGAATCCGTGAACGGCCAGTGGCGGCTCCGCTGGGGTTCTCCACTGGAACGCCTCGCCACCCCCCGAGCCGAGGGCCTCGTTGGCGGCGGCGCGCTGCTGGCGAACATCGACGGCACAGTCACCGAAATCGTGCGCTACTCCAACGCCCGCCATCGGCGATTCGGCCGGATCGCCGCCTACTTGGCGGAACTCGAAGACTTCCGCAAGACGTCGCCCCGCTCCGCACCGGCGGACAACGACACCGCCTCAGTCGCAAGTGCCCCGCCCAAGGAACCGCCGCGGTTCTATTTCGACCGGGAAGAAGTGGAACGCTGCCCCACCTGCGACCTGCTTCTCCCGGAAGGTTCCAAGGCTTGCCCCGCCTGTATGAGCAAAGGCAAAGCCATCCGTCGAATGCTGGCGTACCTGCGCCCGCATCGTCGGGAGGTGATGGTGGTATGGGTGATGATGGTGGTTGGCTTGGTCCTGAGCCTGATCCCGCCCTACCTGACCAAGCCATTGACCGACATCGTTCTCAATCCCGTGGGCGACGCCCTGCCCCTCGACCGACGGTACCGGGTGCTCGCCGGGCTCATGACGCTCTGGACGTTGGTCCTGTTCCTCGGCCAGGCGGTGGGGGTCTGGCGCGGCCGAATCGCCATCCGACTGGGCCAAAGTCTGTCGCACGAACTGCGCAGCGACGTCTTCCGGCACTTGCAGGAACTGTCGCTCAAGTACTTCGACAAACGACAGACCGGGGCGTTGATCGCCCGGGTGACGCGGGACACCCAATCACTGGAGAGTGTGCTGGTGGAGAGCATCCAGATGTTCTTCTCCAACATCCTTCTCTTCATCGGGATCGGCGCGGTCCTGCTGTGGATGAACTGGCGCCTCACCCTCCTGGTGTTCATACCGGCACCGTTCGTCCTGATCCTCACCCGTATCTTTTGGAAACGCATTCTAAACGTCTGGCGGCGCGCGTGGCACCTGCACAGCCGCTTCACCGCCAACGTGGCCGACAGCCTTTCCGGAATCCGGGTCGTGCGCGCCTTCGCGAAGGAGGACCGGGTGGTGGATCGCTTCGACCGCCATAGCGTGGCGATGCGGGACGCCAACATCGACGCCGAGCAGATGTGGGCCACGTTCTTTCCGTTCCTCTTCTTCATCGTGAGCCTGGGCAGCACCACGGTCTGGTACGTCGGCGGCCGCCAAGTCATCGGAGGCACCATGACCCTCGGCACCTTCTTTGTCTTCCTCGGCTACCTGGGAATGTTCTACGGCCCCCTGCAATACATGAGTCGCGTGGCCGATTACCTCTCCCGTTCCCTTGCCGCCGCCGAGCGGGTCTTCGAGGTTCTCGATACCCGTTCCGATGTCGGCGATGCCGCAGCGCCCCTCGAAATTCCGCGCTTGGAAGGACGCGTCGAATTCCGCGGTGTCACGTTCGGCTACGAACCGCATCGACCCGTCGTGCGCGACCTCACCCTGACCGTGAAGGCCGGTGAGATGATCGGATTGGTCGGACGCAGCGGCGCAGGAAAAAGCACGACCATCAACCTGCTCTGCCGCTTCTACGATCCCCAGGAAGGCGCCATCCTCATCGATGACCTCGACCTGCGACAGGTGCGCCAAAAGGATCTGCGCAACCAAATCGGCGTGGTCCTGCAAGAGCCCTTCCTCTTCAGCGGCTCCATCTACGAAAACATCCTTTTCGCCCGCCCATCCGCAACACCCGAGGAAGTGATGGCCGCGGCCAAAGCCGCCAACGCCCACGATTTCATCGTGCGCCGGCCGGATGGTTATGACAGCCAGGTGGGCGAACGCGGGCAATCCCTCAGCGGCGGCGAACGCCAGCGCATCAGCATCGCTCGCGCCATCCTCCACAATCCCCGCATTCTGATTCTCGACGAAGCCACCGCCTCGGTGGACACCGACACCGAGCATCAAATCCAGGAGGCCATCTCCCGCCTTATTCGCGGCCGCACCACCTTCGCCATCGCCCATCGATTAAGCACCCTGCGCAACGCCACTCGGCTGGTCGTACTCAAGGAAGGGCGCATCGCCGAGATGGGCACCCACGAGGAACTCCTGGCCAAGGAAGGCGAATTCCATCGATTGGTCCGCATGCAGCAGGAATTGAGTCGGATCATGGAGATTCCAACTCACTGAAGATCCTCCCATGAACCCTCCTTCCCCAGATGCCCCGCTCAGCCTCGTCGAAGCTTCCCGCATCGTCCTGCTGGATCCCGCCAAGGTCCGCTTCTCCCAACACGGCGCGAGCCTGCGCCTGACCCTCGAGGGAGACTGCTGCCACCGGCAGGTCACCGTGCTCCGCGCCTTCCCATGGTCGAGTCCCGAGCGTTACCTCAGCCTGATGGATGGCGCGGACAAGGAGATCGGGGTGCTGGTCGATCCGGATTCCCTGCCACCCGAGGATGGCGAATTGCTGCGGGACGCGTTGCGTCGACGATATTTCGTTCCACGCGTCACCCGTATCCTCGCCGCCAGAGAACGATTCGGAACCGTGGACTGGGAGTTTGAAACCGACCGCGGGATTCGCCGATTGACGACGCGCAACCTGGGAGAAAGCGTCCATCGCCCCAACCCGGGACGCATTCTCCTTACCGACGTCGATGGCAATCGCTACGACATTCCCGACCTCGAGGGGCTCGATGGGCGGAGCCAGCAACTTCTTCTCCAGCACTTGTAGTCACGCGGCTCGCGGCATTTGATTTGGCTCCCGCTTCCGCCGGGCCTAGTCATCGGTTCCATCATGGAACCAAAGGTCACCCGCCGGCGCTTCTGCTCCCTTACCCCGATCGCCACTCTGACGGTTGCCGCCGCCACCACAGCCGCATCGGTGTCGTCAACCGCGGCCGAACCCGGAGCGGACGATGCTCTGATTCTACTGGGTGTGGCCTGCAGCCCGCGCCGCGGAAAAACCACTGCCGCTGCCGTCGCCAAGGCGCTGGAAGGGGCGCGCGAATGGAGCCCTCGCATTCGGACCGAACTCATCGACCTCGGAGGACTTCGGATCGCCGGTTGGACGCCGGAACCGGTGTCGGACGATTTCGACGCGTTGCTCCCCAAACTGAAGGATCCGCGCCTGGGCGGTTTGATCATCGGATCGCCATGCTATTTCCGGTCGCTTAGTTCGCTGTGCAAGGCATTCATCGAACGATGCATGCCTTTGCGAGATCCGGTGATGGCGCTCGCCAACAAGCCCATCGGTGCCCTCGCCGTTGCGGGAAACAGAAACGGCGGACAGGAACTGGTGATCCAACAGATTCACGCCGGCATGATCAGCTATGGGATGCTCCCCGTCGGTGGACATTCCCCGGCCATGCTCGGCGGCACGCTATGGAATAACGGCGCGGACCGTGACGACTTGACCAAGGACGTGACCGGCATGGAATCCGCCCGGCTTCTCGGACGCCACGTCGGCGAATGTCTGATGCGCCTGGCGCCGAAGTGACCCGCCAGCCTCCCGTTCGCCCGCTATGGCGCGTCATCCGACCAGGCGGAAGCTCCGTCGGCCAGGGACCAATCGTTGCCGAAGAAACCCGCGGTCACAATGCCACGATTGCCTCGTGCGAGCGCGTCAGTGCCCACCACGAGGTAGTCGGGATACGCCGTGCCGGCCATGAAGTAGGGCAATCGATCGCACATTCGCAGACCCGCCATGCCTGTCCCGGAGATTACCGCCACGCTCGCCACCTCGGAATCGGGGCGCGGCCGGAGAAACAGGCAAGCGACATCGGGTCGGGCCACCGCGCGCTCGCCAACCCGAACCTCGCCGCGTCGAACCTGAACCGGACTATCACCGAGCAGCCGAGCCCAGGCTGCGTTCATGTCCGCATGCCCGTACAAGACCACACCACGGTCCGGGTAGAGCGCCGGTTCGAAGGCGGAATCGGGCAGGATCTCGATCGATCCGTTGCCCCGATACCAGAAGGCCTCGCCATCCATTCGCGCCTTGGCGAATGCCCAGGCGTTTTCGTCGGCGGTCCCGCGCGTCCCATAAACGAAAATCATCCGGTGCTGGAACGCCTGTTTGAAGGGACCTCCCCGGCGCGGCGACTTCCAGGTCGCGGGCCCCTCGGAGACCGCCGCCCAACGCCCCTCGTCCCGCAGAAAGTGGGTTCGTGCCGCAGGATCCATGGCCCCGCGCCGCCGTGATCGCTGTGGCGAGATTCCGCTTTCTGCCGGATGAAATTTCCCCAATGAGACTCCGTCGAGATCCACTTCGATGGGTTGGGTGCCGACTTGCAGCTTCGAGAGATCCAGGCTCAGCCGCCGCACATTGCGAGTGGTTCCCCGTACACGACGCACACCGGGATCCCACTGAAGATCGATAGCACTGGGAGTCATCAGTTCCTCCTGATGCTCGATTCGCGCCCACCGGGACTCGGCGGAGACCGCCGGATTGACGGTGACAAACTGGAGCCTCCGGACCTCCAGATCCGCCGGCCGACGATGCCGCGCAAAGAAGTCGAACATCGGCGGCCAATCGACGCACTCGGCGCCCGGCTCGTCCGAATTCTCCCACCAATGACCGGCCCCCGGCTGTTCATGCCAGTCAACGTCCCGATGGAATCCGCCGAGCACCCCGCGCATGGTGCGCGCTTCGCGAACCGGAACATTGTCGTCGGCATCCCCGTGCAACACATAGACGCCGTGTTGCAGGTAGTTCGTGGCCAGGGCCAGGGTGTCGCTCGATGCCGCGGCCCGACGCAGCACGGCCTCGACGGGCGTGGCATTGGTATACGAGTCGGTGCCGGCGTAGCTAAAGAAACTGATCCATCCAGCGCTCGGCGCCACCGCGGCGAATCGATCCGGGACGGTCGCACCCAGGCTCCAGGTGCCATGCCCACCCATGGAATGCCCGGTCAAATAAACGCGGTCCGGATCGATGCCGAACTCACGGGACGCGATGGCAAGAACTTCCAAGGCATCCATGCGCCCCCACTCCTCCCAATCGAAGCCGTACGGACGCCGATTCGTCGGACAAACGATATGGCTCCACCGTTTCGGCGCGTAGGCTTCCGCCTGTCCGATCGCCTCAACGCTGGCCCCGTGAAGCGAAAGCACGAGGGCCGGTTTCGATCCGGACGCAAGCTCCCGACCCGGTTGCACCGCGAAGTACTGCACACTGCCATCGATTTCACTGATGAAGGTGCGCTTGTAAGCCTGCTCCTGGGTACGTACCCGAATCGGAGTGACCCACTCATCCAGCACTCCCCGATGACCCCCGACATTCCTCAGCTGAAGCTGCACCGACATTTCCCCCGCCCCTGCGCGCCCCGGGTTCCGCAACATGAAAGCGACCTTGCGCAGGCCCAGAGGAGGAATCGAAGGCACCTTCGTCGACGTGGCGCGTCGATCCAGGCGTGCCACAATTTCACCGCCTGCCACCCACTGGGTCGTGGCGTTGACCAGGACCACCGCCGCCCATGCATCCCCACCGGATCCCACGCGAAAATCGGGAAGCGTCGGGTCTTCGCGGTGGATGTAGACTGGAGCTCGAGGTTCCAGCAACTGGGCACGGAGTCGACCGCGCCCGGCCGCGAAGAGAAAGTCATTGGTACCCGGCCGCAGAAGCACCGGAACAGAAACGTACCCGTAACTATAAACATCCCCGGCCCGAGGTTCCCCGTTGACGTACGCCATGGAATGTCCGCTGGCGTTCAGCACCGCCACCCGCGCCACCTCGGCTGGAAAACCGACATACGCGTAACCGCCGCGCATGGCCCGCCCCGTAAACCAGCCGTCCTCACCCGCGCGGCTCAGCATCCAGCGGCGCCGCTGACCATCGGGTAGTTCCACTTCTTCGCCGTCCATCGGCTGTTGCCACGTTCCCGCAACGACCCGAGCTGCGATGGCGTCGGTGAACAACGTGTTGCGGCCGGCGCGCCCCGTCGACTCGATCACCAGCGCCTCACGAAATGGCGTGGACTCGGCGGCGCCAGATTCGAGAGATCGCAAGACGCCCATCGCCCAAACCAAACAGAAGACGCTCCGACGGCCGGTCGCGACGAGATCGAAGAAGGACTTCATGTCGCCCAAGGCTCCGGGCCGGCCCAACTTCGGGCAAGTCATCTGTCGTACGCCGGTCAACCGATGGCGACCCGGCCCCTCGTCGCGGCAACACCCCACTCCATCGCCACGCTTTGCCTCATCCGAAGGTACAGCCACGGAAAGAACCACCACACGGACCACGCCTTGACGGCGGCAACGGCGAAGACAACCGACAGACGCCCAACGCCGCTCGGGGTTCCCGGCCACCCGTCCAGGATCGCATCGCCGGCAGGCTCGATACCAAAGCGCAACGCCACACCGGCGACTCCCAGGCGAACCAGACGCATCCACCAGGGGCCCGTGGGTTTGGCCCAACAGCCCAGCATCGCCACACCCACGAGAATTCCGGTGACGGCGCCTCCCTGGGCGACCGTCGTTTCCGGATTCAGAGCGGACCGCACATAGGTTTCCCAGCCGCCCGGCGGCGGGCTTTGCCCCAACCAATGGCAACTCACACTCCCCACCGCGGCCATCCCCAGTCCCACGGCCACTCCCAGCAACGCCCGTCCGGGAGTCGGGACCACCACGAACCAAAAGCGTTCCAGCGCCGGTTCCCACCGCCGCCAAGCCCAGGCAACACCAACTCCGAGAGCAAGGCCCAGAATCACGTCGCTCACAAAGTGTACCCCCAGGTACAGCCTTGAAAACGCAATCGCCAGACTCGTAGCCACCGCCACGCCCCAGGCCCATCGCCGACCGTACTCCGCGGCCGCGAACAGCCACAGGGCGCTACCCACCATGGCGTGACCTGACGGAAGTCCAAACGTGTGACGGGTGGCAGCGACTTTCCCCCAGGTGGTAATCGGCGGTCCAAACCAGTACGGCCGCGGTGAATGGAGCCAGAGTGCCAGGATCTCGCGCAGCCACAGCGTGAAAAACATCAGCAGCGTCATGCGGAATGCCAGACGCGGATTCGCGCAAAACAACAGACCGGCCATCACCAGAATCATGTATCGCCCGGGACCGAGATCGCTCACCACGCGCATGAGTCCCGCCCATCCCGGCACGGATTGAAGGCCCTCGATCCATTGCAGTTCGGCGGGATGCAGCGCCGACAGCGGATCCCCTCGATTTCCGCCCTGGGTCGACACCGCCGGTTGGGCGGGCAACGCCTGACCGGGCGCCAGGGTCCATGAAAATGCCAGAACCACGGCGAGCGCCGTTGCGAACCACCCACCATGGAAGCGGATTCCGGAAACCATCGGATCCCTCAATGATTCATGGCGTGAACAATGGCCCCGGCTACGGCGACCCCACCACCGGCCAGGGATCGCCAGGACGGGCGTTCACCTTCAAATCGTATGGCGAACGGTATGATTATCAGGGGCGTCAAGGCGACAATCGGAAGTACCACACCGGTGCCGCGCTGGGCCAGGGCCCACTGAAAGCAACTGACACCCAACGCCGGCCCGGCCAGTGCGTTCAATGCCACCCAGGGCAACGCCCGGCGCAACTTCGCGCCCTCGGATTCAGTCGATTTTACCGGCGAACCGCCCAGACAGGACGCCAGATACCGACGTTTCACCCAGATGAAGGTAACGGCACTCAGCGCCAATCCCGCCAGAATCCGCTGATAGGCCGCACTGATGCCGTCGAGTGTTTCCCCCGCCCGCTGTGCCACACCAAACGCATGGCGACTCAGGATGGCACCGATCCCTTGCCCCGCCGCTGCCACCAGCGCAAATCCCACACCGGTTCCAAACCCCTGGCGGACGGGGGCCGTACCCCGGCGATCCGGAAACAGCGCGGTTGCCACACCCGTCAGAATCAACAGTCCCGCCACCATCTCGGCCGGGCTCATCGGAACCCCCAGAACGGTCCACTCAATGGCCGCCGCCAGCGGCGCCGCCACGCAGTGCACAATGAGAATCACCAGCCTCGATCCCAGTTTCGGATACGCGAGATACAAGGCGATGTCTCCAATGCCGAAGCCAATGAACCCGCTGAGGAGCAACCATGGAAAGGCCGATCCGCGTATCCCGGCTCCGAAGGTGTGTCCATAGATCGCCAGCAGAGCCGTCGCGATCAGAAGCCTCCAAAAATTCGCCTCCAGGCTCGGCAACAGCCGCGTGGTTCGGGTGGCGGTGACCCCCGAGAGCGAGAACAGGATGGTGGTGAGAAAGGCGGCAAACATGTCACGATGAACGGATCGGGCGATCCGTGCTCATGCGCACCCCCGCAACACACCGGGCCAAGCCTGAGCGCTCAAGGACGACGCGACTCCTCCCCCAGCGCCAGTTCGATGGCATCCGACAAGCTGAGCCGACGCCCCTCCGCCGCGAAGCTCTCAGCCAGTCCCGGCACCAGGCTTGCCGCCACCGGAGCCAACACGCGCTCCAGTCGTTCGCGTTCGGAGGGCGACAACGGCGCGCCGATGGCCTCCCGCAACCCCGCCGCGGCAGCGGCCAGGCGCAGCGCCAAACGCGGCTGCTTCTGCGCCGCCGCCAGTT
The DNA here is from genome assembly GCA_016795425.1 of Verrucomicrobiales bacterium. Classification (GTDB taxonomy): domain Bacteria; phylum Verrucomicrobiota; class Verrucomicrobiia; order Limisphaerales; family CAIMTB01; genus CAIMTB01. Next base: position 31,480 of record JAEUHG010000161.1, on the reverse strand, counting down.
GAGCGAACAACTCGAGGGAGAAGGCAAGACCGGTGCGATCCCCCAATTCGCGGTTGATGTGGACATTCTCGACCAGGAAATCCCGCGCCGCCCGGAAATCCCCCTGGCTCAAGGCGACATCCGCAAGACTGCCCAGGGCATTGGCGATCGACCAGCGGTCGCCCAACTCACGGTTGATGGCGACGCATTCCTCCAACAATCGCCGAGCCTCGGCGTCATCGCCAAGGTCGCGCACCACCAAACCGAGGTTGTTCAGCGAATTGCCGATGGCCCACCGATTGCCCAATTGCCGGCGTAGCGCCAGACCTTCCTCGTAAAGCCGCCGGGCTTCGGCGAAGTCGCCTTGGAACCACGCGACGATTCCCAAATTGCTCAGCAGACTCGCGACACCTGCCGGGTCCGATTTCCTCCGAGTTTCCAGGCTCTGATGGTAGAGCTCCCGGGCACGGTCGTACGCGCCTTGTTGGGCCGCCACCGATCCCGCGTAGTGGAGCGTCTGCGCGACCCCCGCCACGTCGCCCACTTCGGAGAAGATCGCGCGCGCGGCATCCAATTCGCGGGTGGCGTCCGCGTAGGCCCCACGCTTGCGATGCAGTTCAGCCAAGGCCGTGCGCGCCTTGGCCTGGGCCGGCCGATTTCCGAGTTCCTCAGACAGCGCCAGCGCCGATCGATAGGTCTCCCCGGCACCCGGCCAATCCCCCACTGTCTCCAACACCCGGCCAAGACTGAGTTGAGGATCGATCCGGTCGAGCCCCTGCAAGAGCGGCAAAGCGCGGCGGAAATAGCTCATCGCCGCGGCATTGGCGTATCGCGCCTGAGCGGCATAAGCCGCGCGCAACAGATACTCCCGTCTCTTGGGTTCGTTGTCGCTGCGGTCGAAATGAAACGCCAGGAGGTCGAGGCGTTCCTCGATCTCCCCGGCATGTCGGCGTTCGAGAAATGCACCCAACTCGCCATGCAGCCGCGCCCGTGTGGCGTACGCCAGGGTCTCGTACGCCACCTCCTGGGTCACCACATGCTTGAAGATGAAGGCCAGCTGCGGTTCCGGACGCTCCTGGGCGGTGAGTTCGAGGCGCTCGAATTCGCTGAGATCCGCGCGAACGTCCCGTTCCATCAGCGACGGATAGATCGCGCTGATGGTCGACGGCTCAAACACGCGGCCGATGACACTGGCCACCTTGAGCGTCGGCTTACGATGCTCGGCGAGCCGATCCATGCGGCCAAGGATCAGACTCTGCAAACTGCTGGGGAGCTCCATCCCCTCCAGCGAGAGGGGGTCATTCGGATTCAGGCCCTGGTCCCGCAGGTAGTTGATCAGTTCCTCCAGGTAAAACGGATTGCCCTGGGAACGCTCTTCCAGGCGCTGGACGACCGTGGGATGCGGCGGACCGCCACCCGCCCCCAGGGAGTCCAGCTTCAACCGGATCAACTCGGCGGCTTCCTCCGGCCCCAACTCAGTGAGTCGAATCTGGGTCGAATGCGACACCTGCCGCCAACCACACTCCGCCTCGTGTCCGCCATCCGACGGCCTCGACACGATCAGCAGCATCGCCCGCATGAATCCGAGGCTGCGGGCCAGCACCTCGATCAGATCGCGCGATAGAGGATCCAGCCAGTGCGCGTCCTCGATCACGATCAGGACTTGTGATCGCTCCGCCCGATGGCGCAAACACTCCACCAGCAAACTCTCGAGGGACGCCTTGCGAAGTTTGGCGTCGAGCGAACGCGTCGTGTCGTTGTCCGGCAACGACAGGTTCAACACCGCACTGAGCAACGGGAGCCGTGGAAGCAGGCCCGTGTTCATCTCCATCAACTGCGCCGCCACCGTCGCGGCCTGAATGTCCGGCCGCGTCGAGCGCGACAGATGAAACACGGCGCGCCAAATCCCCCACCACGCCAGGTAACTTGTATTGGTGCCGATGGACTGCGCCTGGCCGCCGTAAGTCTGAAATCCCCGTTGCCGCGCGGCCTGCAGCACCTCGGTGACCAGCCGTGATTTTCCCATTCCGGCTTCACCGAGCAGTTCCACGACCTGGCCGCGCCCCTCCCGAGCCAGGTCGAGCAATTCGATCAATCGATCGCGCTCCCGAACCCGTCCCACCATGGGCAGATGATGCGCGGGTTCGAACAACTGCATTTCCTCCTCGGCACGGCGTTCGCGCAGTCGGAACGCGGCGACCGGTTGCGATTTCCCTTTCAGAATCAACGGAAGCACCGGTTCCCAAAGGAAGTCAGCACCGCCCGCCTCGCGGGTGCGGCCGCTGACCAAAACCTCTCCCGCACCCGCATGCTCCATCAGCCGCGCCGCAAGATTCACCTCATCACCCAACACCCCATAGGTACGGCGGGAGATCCCGCCGTAGGCACCGGTTCGCAGTGTCCCCTGGCTGATTCCGATCTGGGGCGCCGCGTCGAACCCCAGGTTCGAGGGTGGATTCCGCAACTCCAGAGCCGCTGCCAGCGCCCGCTCCGTGTCGTCCTCATGCGCAATCGGCGCTCCAAAGGTGCAGTACAGATAGCTGCCTTTGTCACCCACCGAGATGTGGTGAAGAAATCCTTCCAATGGCCCCACGACGCGCTGAATCCACCGGACGAAGGTGTCGAGTTTCTCCCCGGCTGCAGGATCCTCGTCGTAGTCGATGCCCTTGAACTTCATGAAGACCGCCACGGCCGGACGAAGTTCCGTCAGAAATTCACCACGCCCGCCCTTGAGCCTTTCAAAAACCGCGGGCAGCACCCACGGTCGAACCACGTCCTCCGGCAGCGAAGGCCGCGGTGTCCAAGGGCTGTCCGCCCCCGCCTCCGCCATGCCGAGAATCACGGCCAAATCCCCCGAGCCTTCCGTCACCACTCGCCTCTCGGCAATCATCACGGAACCTGCCAACGCCTCCGCCGTTGATGCCGTCACCAGAACCTCTCCCCGTCGAGCGGCGTTGGCCGCGGCGGCCATCTCTCCCAGCATGCTCCCGGCGAGGACGTCCAGGAGCTGGATTTCCGGGTTGCCGACCGCGAAACGCTTGGCCGGACCGGTGGCAATACCGACCTTCAGGGACAGCGTGACCGGCGCGCTTTCTCCAATCACCACTTGGGGTTGGCTGGCCATCGCCTGCTGCATCGCCAAGCCGCAATAGGCCGCGCGCCGACCCTGGTCACCCTCAAACCAGCAAGTGATGGCGTCCCCGGCAAAATGAATGATGCTGCCGCGCTGAGCGTGAACGCAGGTCACCAGGGCGTCATAGACACGGTTGAGGTGTCCGGTGAGTTCCTCCACCCCCCGGCGTGGACCCAGGGCCCGCGTTAACGCTTCCGTCAACGGTGTAAATCCTGAGATGTCAGCAAACAAAGCGGCGCCCTGCGATTGAACCGGCAAATCCTTGCCGGTCGCCATCGCTTCATGACGGTCCCTCGCTATGTAGGCCGTCGTTGCCTCAACTGCACTCATCCCATCGGCCCTTTCCTAACCACCGTCCAATGCACGCGTTAGTTCCTAATTACATCGTGAGCTTGCCGAACCCACCAAAAAAGGGGCTAGCTATTTCGTGCTGATTGAATTCTGCACGACGAACTCCTTGACGCTAAAGTTGAATCCTTGCTAATTTTGCTACGCAAATTCACTTAAGTGAATTGAAAGAGCCATGGAGGGTTCTTCAGGATTTGACGGGATTTCCATGACATTGGCCCGAAGCAAACGGATCTGAGCGGATTAGACCCGGTGTTAAGGGCCTAAACAAGAAGTACGGATGCAACCCAACAAGTCTCCCTGGCTCCTCACGTGCCTGAAGGCGTGGACATCGGTGGCGTTACTCACTGCCGGCCTCCCCGCATCGGCGGTTCTGGATGTCGATCCACCCGTCATCCACTGCCCCGCGGAAGTCGTGACCATTGATGCCATCGGCACCCGGTGCAATGCCCAGGTCCATTTCACGGTCACCGCCGAGGACGCCGACGGCAGCGCGACCGTGGTCTGCCAACCGCCCAGCGGCAGCCTGTTTCCGCTGGGGCTGACCACCGTGGTCTGCACCGCGACCGACGAAGCGGGCAATACCGCGACCTGCGAATTCGTCGTCAAAGTAATCAAGAATGGTTGGTTACTGGGATCGTGCCCCGAGAACCTGACGGTTCCGGCGGATATTACTGGTTTGGGAGCCAGGGTTGAGTTTCCCACGCCCACGGTCACCGATGCGTGTTTCAATGCCCAGGTAACCTGCACGCCCGCCTCCGGTTCGTATTTTCCCGTTGGCCAGACGCCGGTGTCATGTGTGGCAAGGTTTCCTTGGGGAGATCAGGAGGTCTGCCGGTTTGTGGTGACGGTCGATGGCCCGAACAACCTCGTTTGGCCTCGCGCGCTGGAAATCCCTCTGACGGAAAATCTCGGTGTTTTGACAGGCTTCAAGGAGCAAGCGCTGGGCGGCACCGACGAATCCCGCTGGTTCAAGTTCAACGTCCAGCCCGGCGCCCGGGTGGTCGTAACGCTGACCAGCTTGCCGGCGAATTACGACCTGGTCCTGTTCAAGGATATCGCCGCGGCGTACCAGGAACTGACGCAGCCCAGCGATCTATCCCTGCTGGATGCCGAGTTTGCCGACGACGCATTCGCTCCGGCCCAGTTTTCACCTGCGCAGTTCTCGCCAGCCCAGTTCTCCCCGGCCGCCTTTAGTCCGGCGGCCTTCTCTCCTGCGCAGTTCAGTCCGGCGCAATTCAGTCCGGCGCAGTTTTCGCCCGCCCAATTCAGTCCGGCGCAGTTCAGTCCGGACGCTTATGCGCCAGCGCAGTTCAGTCCGGCGCAGTTCAGTCCGGCGCAGTTTTCGCCCGAAGAATTCAGCCCGGCCCAGTTTTCGCCCGCCCAGTTTTCGCCCGCTCAATTCAGCGAGGCGGCCTACGCCAGCGCACAAACGCGCAGCGTGATCGCAGTCTCGGCGTTCGATGGCACCTCGGGCGAGGGCGTGGTGGTCAACACGTGGAATGAATCCACCGAATTCTACATTCGTGTGCGGGGTCGGCAGGGGGTGTTTGATCCCAACGACACGTTCCGCGTCGACGCCTTTCTCTTTCCCGGCTTGTGCCACGATATCGAACCCCTGCCGAAGGCCTCCGACGGCTCCTTGCTTCCGCCGTCCAACACCGGCGCACCGGCCGGCGGGTACCGGACGCTGCTGCTGGTCGATTATGATCGTCTGGTAGGTCCCGACCCGAGTGCCGCGCGCGATGCCGTGGCCGCCAAGCTGGCCGAGCTGGCTGCACGCCCAGAGGTTGCTGGGTACATTCTCGATGTTGGCCTCGATTCATGGGTCCGATTTTTCAACGCCCAGGCCGACGCGATGCCGGAGTGCCCGTTTGCGAAGAACCTCGTCGCCGAGGCGATTCGGTCCATGGTGGACCGTTCCCGACCCGGCAATGCCCTGGCCTACCTGGTGCTTATCGGTGGTGACGATGTCATTCCGTTCTTCCGACACCCGGATGAAGCCATGCTCGGTCCCGAACAGGACTTTGTTCCTCCCGTGTTTGACAACTCCTCTTCCCAGGCGAGTCTTCGCCGGAACTACTTCCTGAGCCAGGACCGCTATGGGGCGCGGTGCGAGGTATCGCGCAAGAACACCGTGCTTCCCTTGCCTGAATTGGCGGTGGGACGCCTCGTGGAAACGCCGGCGGAGATCGCCGGCATGGTCGACGCCTACCTCGAAACCCCGGGCGGCGTGCTTCCAACGCCCTCGACCGCCCTGGTCACCGGCTACGACTTCCTCGAGGACGCTGCCAACGCCGTCGCCACGGAGTTGCATGCCGGTATTGGCTCGCCTGCCGAACGCCTCATCACTCCGGCGGACCTTGCTCCCACCGATCCCGACGCGTGGTCTGCCGACGATCTTCGGGCCGTGATCCTGCCTCGCCGCCATGACATCATGTTCCTGGCCGCGCATTTCAGCGCCTCGGCCTTGCTCGCGGCGGATTTCACCACCCGGTTCAACGCCCCTGAGTTGCTGGACTCCAGCGTGGACTTTAAGAACGCCTTCCTCTTCAGCCCGGGTTGCCATTCGGGCTACAATATCGTCGATCACCACGCGGTCCCGGTGTTCACGCAGCAGCCGGATTGGGCACAGATGTGCGCCCGTAAACAGATGATCCTGTTGGCTGGAACCGGATACCAGTATGGCGACACTGACTTCGTAGAGTACAGCGAACGGCTTTACGTCGAATTCACCCGTGAATTGCGCAAGGGCTCCGGTCCGGTGGCCATTGGACAAGCCCTGGTGCGTGCCAAACAGCATTATCTCGCCTCGACGGCCGACCTCCGTGGCATTCATGAGAAGTCCTTGCTGCAGGCGACCTTGTTCGGTCTTCCGATGGCGAGCCTGAACATGCCGGGCAGCCGTTTGTCACTCGACGAGGAAGATTCGATCGTTACGAGCACCCAGGGCTACTCCTCGGTTCCCCCCACGGCAGGTCAGGTCCTCAACCTGCGATTTGCCGATGTCTCCATCCACGCCTCCCTGCAACAGCACCAAATCGAGCTGAAGAATGCCGAACGCGGTCCTAACGATCCGCCCACCATCACGGCCACCTGGTTCTCCGGGGCCAACGGAGTGGTTTCCAATCCCGCGGAACCGATCCTGCCGCTGGAAACACGCAATGTTGATGTACCCGGACTCCACCTCCGCGGCATTGGTTTTCGCGGCGGCGAGTACGTCGATCTCCGGGACGTGACGCCGCTCACCGGCGCGGCAACCACCGAGATCCGGGGCGTGCATCCCGCCTTCCTCTCCGACGAGTTCTTCCCGCAGAAGTTCTGGCGCGCGAATTATTTCGGAGACCTGTGCGCACTCGCGAACGGCGGCACCCGCCTCATGTTGACCCCTGCCCAGGTCCGGTCTTATCCCGTTCAAAACATCGGCGTCATCCGCCGCTATCCGAAGACCCAACTTCGCCTTTTCTATAGCGCCAACATCCAGACCTACACTGACATCGCCACCGGTTTCACGAGCACTCCGGCGCTGTCAGGCCCACCGTCGATTTCCAAGGTCAGTGCCTCCACCGAGAACAACGCGGTCGAGTTCGAGATGCAGGTCATCGGCAACCCCGCCGCTGGAATCCAGGAAGTCTGGGTCCTCTACACCGCCGTTTCCGGTCCATGGGTCGGCAAGTGGATTCCTTTGGACTTGGCTCAAGACCGCGTCGATTCCCGGTTATGGAAGGGCTCCCTGCCCCTGGGCGCCACACCGGCCGCTGACGTCCGTTTCGTGGTTCAAGCCGTCAATGGTGTCGGGCTGGTTAGTTTCGCCGCCAATCTCGGTGCCTATTACATCCCCGACCGCACCGAACCGCCACCGAATCCGCCGGCCACGACCGTGCAATTGCTCTCGCCTCCCGGCAGCGGCGTCTACGGTTCACCGGTCTCGCTTCGCGCCCGCCTGACTCAGGGCAATACTGCTTTGGCCGGACGCCCCGTCCTCTTCAAGATCGGAGGGCTCCAATCCGTTGCCTTGACCGACGGCGATGGCATTGCGGCGACTGAGATGAATCTCCTGCTCGAACCCGGCGCCCGCGAACTCAGCGCCACGTTTACCGGAAATGCCGACTTCGGACCGTCCTCGGACGCCGCCGCCTTCGTGATTGAGCGCGCCTCCACCGTGGTCCATTTGGATCCGGAGCATGCTGTCGTGGCTCCGGACGCGGCGACCACCGTTATCGCGCGGCTCGAGACGACAGATGGAACGCCCCTGCCCGAACAAACAGTCCTCTTCGTGGTGACGGGCCCGAATGGGACTCACGTGGCGACACTCATTACGGATTTCCGTGGGGCAGCCCGTCTGGGTTCGGTGCCGCTGCCGGTCGGGACCTACGCCGTGTCCGCGCACTTCGCCCAAGCCGTCAATCCGCCCCCGCCGTTCAACGCCATTGAAACCTCAAGCGTGAGGTATCACGGATCCTCCGACCTTGGTTCGTTGACCCTCTCTGCCGCCGTGCCGACCGCCAATCCCGACACGATCAACGGTCGCGCTGGAGAACCTCTCAAAATCGCCATCGCGGATCTCCTTTCCAATGACACGGATCCGGAAGGCGCGGCCCTGACGTTATCGCGGTTCGACGCCACCACGGGCCGTGGCGTGCCGCTAACACGAAGCGGCGCGTTCCTGCTCCTGCCCCGGCTCTCCGAGGCCAGCAACGCCGACGCGTTTGAGTACACGGCGATGGATCCCCAAGGAAATGTCGCCTCCGCACGGGCGGTGATCCGGATCCTCCCTGATAATGCCCAAACCTCCAATTTCCTTGGCCTAAGCATCCATGACGGCATGGTCCACATCCGATTCGCCGGCATACCAGGTCGACGCTACCGGATTGAATTCACTCCATCCGTTGCGTCTCCTCAGTGGTTCACCCTCGGCAGTGTCGTGGTTGGCCCGGATGGAACCGCCAATTTCACCGCACCCGACGTCGGCATCGCGGGATTCTATCGCACCGTGAATCCCTAAACCCTCCCAACGCACCTACACGTCATGAAGTCCAAGCTGTATCGGTCTCCTTTCCGCTTCGCGCACGGTCGGTGGGTGGCGTCCAGCATCGCGCTGCTGGGTTGCACCGCGTCCGCCTGGTCGTCCGACCTGTCTTTCAGGGTGGACGACATCAGGACGGTCCCGGACGGCAACACCTCCGGCTTGGTCAGCGTCCTTGATCTGCCGCCGATCGACGGCCAAATCGCCGATATCGACATCACCCTCAACATCGCCGGCCTATCACCCGGCGGATGGAATGGCGACCTTTACGTTCTGGTATCCCACGCAGGTGCGGCCAGCGTTCTGGTCAATCGACCCGGCCTAACCTCGGTGAACCCTTTCGGCTACGGCGATAACGGACTCAGTGATGTGCGGTTCGACGACGACGCGGGTGCCGGGGATTTCCACGAGTATCAGACGGTATTGAACGCCTCGGGTGACACCGAACTTCCCATCACGGGCACCTGGGAACCCGACGCGCGCGGCGCCGACCCCGGTGCCGTCCTTCCCACCAGTTCCCGTTCCCGCTTTCTGAGCGCTTTTGACGGCCGCGCGGGCGGCGGTGAATGGCGCTTGTTCATCGCCGACTTGGCGCTGGGCGGTAAGTTCCAGCTCGAATCCTGGGAGATCCACATCACCCTGGAAGCGGCCCCCATTCCCGAGACCTCCCGGAGCCTCGCGCTCGCCTCCGCCACACTCGTGGCCCTTGCCGGCTTCCGGTGGCATCGCCGGCGGGCCTGATGGTTCAGCGTCATTTCTTTTTCGCCCCAGGATGATGCGGCCTCTCCCCCCTGCGAGAGGCTTTGGACGGTCTGGCTAAGCCCCTTGCGGTTCGGTCTGCCCGCAAAGGCACCGCCCGCGGTGGCCTCAACGAAAGCCCGAGTTCGCGTTGGCGCAGCGTCGCTTTTGGTGGGAGCATCCACGCCAATAATCCGTCTATTCGGGCGTCGGTGAGATCCGTACACGCGCATGAAACCGGTTCGCATCCTGTGGTTTCTAATCCCCCTTCTTTTGGCACCGACCCTTAACGCAGCGGCGGCGTCCACTCGCACCAGCGAATGGGCTTCGGTCACCAATGCGATCGCTCGGGGCCTGCCCAAAACAGCCCTCGAACTTCTCGCACCGGTGGAAGCCGCCGCTCTGCGAGACGAGTCCTGGGGAGAAGCGGGGCTTGCCGTCGCCACGCGTATCCAGATGGAGGTCCGAATCCAGGGCAATCAGCCGGCGGAACGCGTGCGTCGATGGAGCGCAGCCGAAGCTAACGCTCCGCTCGCCCTGCGCCCGCTGTTTCGGGCGCTTCTGGCGCATGCCTACCGTGATTACCTGGTCAGGAACCGCTGGCGCATCCACCAACGCACCGCCGGCAGCTCGTCCGACGATTTCGAGACCTGGGACTTGCAGCGCCTGTACGCCGAGGTCGATCGCCAGTTCACCCGCGCCCTCGAATCACCCGCCCATCTGCGCGCCATTCCCATCGCTGGCTTCCAGGGCCTGCTTACCGCGGGGAGCCTTCCGGATGCCTATCGCCCGACGCTTTATGATTTTCTGGCCCATGAGGCATTGGAGTTCTACCTGGCGGATGATCCTCGACCTTCGCTCCCGGAGGAGTCCTTCGAGCTTCTCGCGGATGGCCCAATTCTCGGGGAAACCGCCTCGTTCCTCAGGTGGGACCCCGGCACCCGCGACGCCGCATCACCAAGACTCAAGGCCGTGCGCCTGTTCCAGGAACTCCTGAAGTTTCATCAACAAGATGCGGACCAAACGGCGTTTCTAGATGTCGATCTGGCGCGCCTGCAAATGGGCGGCAACCTGGCGGTTGGCCTGGATCGCGAGCGTCGTTACCTGGAATCACTGGACCGTTTTATCGACCGTGCCCGGGATCACCCGGTGTCCTCCATGTCTTCGGCTTACGCGGCGCGCGCCCTTCTCCGGGCCGATCAGCCCGACCAGGCCCATGCGCGGGCCAAGGCTGGTGCCGAACGCTTTCCGGAATCACCCGGAGGCAACGCCTGTACCGAACTGGTGGATGAGATCGAACAAGCTTCCTTGAGGATCCGCACCGAAGGCACCTGGACCAAACCGTGGCCGCCGATCGAAATTCATCACAAGAACCTCCCCTCCGTCACCTTCCGGGTCGTAGCCACCGAATGGAACCAATTCCTCCAACGCTCCCGCAGTCGCCCTGAACAACCCAACAACACCGAACGCGAGGCACTGCTGCGCGAGCGGCCCGCGTTGGAATGGACGGTTCCTTTGCCGCCGACTCCGGACTTTCGTGAGAAACAGACCCTTCTGAACGCTCCCGAAAGTTTGCGGCCCGGCTTCTATTTCCTGCTCGCCAGTCGACGCCCGGATTTTGCCCAGTCCCCCAATGAAATCACTTTCACGCCGTTCTGGGTGAGCGACCTGGCCCTGGTGGTGCGCAGCCGAGCCGGAGCGTTCGAGGGACTTGTGGTGGATGCGGATTCGGGACTGCCCCTGCGCGGCGCCAAGGTGGAATCCTGGCACTTGGACGCGCGCGGTGAACGAATCCCGGCCGCGCCACGATCCACGGATGACGATGGCGCATTCCGGTTTGAACCGAATCCCGACCAGCGCTCGACCCTGTTCAAGGCCACCCTAGGTGACCGCGCCGTTGCCCTGGGACATGAACTCTGGCAGGGCGGCCTGCCCCCCGCGTCCCAAGTCGAAGAACAGACGCTGTTTTTCACCGACCGCGCCATCTACCGGCCTCATCAACTCATTCAATACAAAGGCATCTGCCTCCGCGCCGACGCCTCTCAATCCCGCTACCAAACGCTGGCGAATCAAAAGATCGTGGTTCTGCTCCGTGACGCCAATGGTTCTGAACTCGGGCGGGCTACCCACAGCGTCAACGACTACGGTTCCTTCAACGGCAGCTTCACCGCACCCGGAACCGGCTTGTCCGGCGCGCTGTCGCTGGTCGTCGAGCAAGGACCCGATGGAATGGCGGTCATCCAGGTGGAGGAATACAAACGACCGAAATTCCAGGTCACGGTTCACCCTCCTGCCACGCCTCCCAGGCTGACCCGGCAAATCCAGGTTCAAGGCCGTGCCACCACCTATACCGGTGCCGCCGTCGATGGCGCGTCCGTCACTTGGCGCGTTGTGCGCGAAATTCGCCTGCCCTTCTGGCGCTGGGGGCGGTACGGCAGCTGGCCAGGTTCGGGAGACAGCCAGGAGATCGCTCACGGGCGGGCGACCACCGACGCCGAAGGCGCCTTTTCAATCGCCTTCACCACAACCCCGGACCTCAAAGTGCCGGAATCGGATCGCCCGGTCTTCCGCTATCACGTTCACACCGATGTCACCGATGGGGCGGGAGAGACCCGTTCCGCCGAACGGGTGCTCAGCGTGGGTTACGCCGCGATCGAAGCCGGCATCACCGCCGACGAATGGTTGTCGCGGGACGCCGACATCCGCTTGTCATTGACCACCAAGACCCTCGATGGCGATGGCGCATCATCCCGCGGCATGGTTCGAATCCATCGCCTCGAGCAACCACCTCGTGTCGAACGCCGACAAAGCCTCGATGTCCCCCCTCGACCCATGCCGGGTTTCCGTCCCTGGTCCCGAGGAACCACCCTTCCCATCGATCCCGGCTCACCTCTCGATTCTTGGAAACTCCGCGAACAACTCACCGAACTTCCTTTCGAGATAGGCACCAACGGCACCGCGACGGTATCGGTCAAACTCCCCGTCGGCGCCTTCCGCGCGGTCCTTGAAACCCAGGATTCGGAAGGCAAACGCGTCACTGCCGAAAAACCTCTCCTCATCCTTGATCCGCAGGCCCGCCAACTCGATGTCCGCGTCCCCATGCTCGTGGTCGCGCGTTCCTGGACGGTAGAACCCGGGTCAACCTTTGAGGCCCTCTGGGGAACCGGCTATCCAACCGGTCGGGCCTTTGTCGAAGTTGAACATCAACACCGCCTGATCCGGCGGTTCTGGACTTCCCCCGACGCTACCCAGCAAACGATTTCCCACGCGTTGGCCGACATCCACCGCGGCGGCGTCACCGTTCACATCACGTTCATCCGCGAAAACCGCGCCTACATCGAATCCCATCGCATCGATGTTCCTTGGTCCAACAAGGCCTTCGACATTGAGTGGGGAACGCATCGATCACGACTGGAACCAGGTCAGAAGGAGCGGTGGACCGCCACCCTTCGTCCGAGCGCCCTGGATGCCGGCACCACCCGCAAAGGTTCCGTCGAAGCCCTTAACGCGGAGATGGTAGCCACCCTGTACGACGCCTCGCTCGACGCTTTCCTTCCGTTCTCATGGCCTGAAAGGTTCCAGTGTTTTCCGTCGGACTTCTCGACAGCCCAAACCTTCTTCTCCAACTCGGATCGTTGGTTGTCCTATTTGTTGGGTCGCCAACCGCCAAGGCGACGCCCCTCGCTCCCCACCGGCAGCCTCTACCGCCAATTTCACGAATGGGCGGAAGCCGCCTCCGTTCCAAGGTTCCGGGGGCGCGGTGAATCCCCCATGACCTTCTTTGCCGAAGACGCAATGGAACCACGCTCGATGGCGCAATCGATCGCGGCCGCGCCCGGGGCGGAAATGGCGGTCGCCGCAATGGCCAAGGGCGCCCCTGCGGGCGCCGGCGGAGACGTCGCTGGACGCACGTCAACGTCGAGCGATCGACTGGACGACCCGTCGTCGCCTCGCCCGAGGATCTCCCCTCCGCCAACCCGCAGGAACCTCCAGGAAACTGCATTCTTTTTTCCACACCTGCGCACCGACGATCAGGGGGTCGTGCGAATGGAATTCGAAATGCCCGAGGCATTGACGGAGTGGCGATTCCTCGGATTCGCCCACGACCGCCAGCTTCGCGCCGGCCTGCTTGAGGGTCACACCGTCACCGCCCGCGATTTGATGGTGCAACCCAATCCGCCGCGATTCCTGCGCGAGGGTGATGAGGTCGAGTTCACCGCCAAAATCGTCAATGCCTCGTCGGCGCGCCTGGCAGGCCAGGCGCGGATGCAACTGCGCTTCGCCGCTGATGATCGCGATGCGAATTCCCTGCTCCGAAACTCCCCACCGACCGTTGCTTTCGACGTACCCGCCAAGGAATCGCGCGTGGTTCGTTGGAGCCTGACGGTGCCGGACGGCTGTGGGTTCCTGGTGTTCAAGGTCACCGCCGAAAGCGATCGATTCAGCGACGGCGAGGAGGGCTGGCTGCCGGTGGTATCGCGTCGTGTCTTTCTGACCGAGTCCTTGCCTCTTGCCATCCGTGGTCCGGGCATCGCCGATTTTAATTTCGAGGCTCTCGAAAAGGCGGCCACCTCTCGAAGCTTGGTGCATGAGGGTTTGACCCTTCAGGTGGCTTCCAACCCGGCGTGGTATGCCGTCCTCGCCCTGCCATACCTGATGGAATACCCGCATGAATGCGCGGAGCAGGTATTCAATCGCTTCTATGCCAATGCGCTGGCCGGTCTCCTCACCCGGCAGGACCCGAGGTTGGAAGCTCTCTTCGCACGTTGGCGGGGTACCGAGGCACTTCAGAGTCCACTCGAGAAGAATTCCGAACTCAAATCGATCGCCATCGAAGCCACGCCATGGTTGCGACAAGCGAAGAGTGAAACCGAGGCGCGCCGCAATCTGGCCGTGCTCTTCGATCAGAACCGGCTCGCCTCCGAAGCAGGGCGCGCCACCCAGCAACTGCGCGATCTCCAAACCCCTGAGGGCGGATGGCCGTGGTTCGCCGGTGGACGAACGGATCCCTCCATCACGCTCTACATCGTGGCAGGACTGGGTCGAATGCGAACGTTGAGGCTCGAGGTGCCCATGGACCTCTCCCAGCGCGCCATCACCCATCTCGACCAGGAGATGCACCGGCGCTGGGTTGATGCTCGTGAGGTGAACGGCGCGGATGCCCCTCGTCTGTCACCCTGGATCGCCCTGTATCTCTATGCGCGGTCGTTCTTCCTCCCCGACGTCGCCGTAGCCCCGCCTCACCGCGAGTCCTTCGAGCAGTGGGTCAATCAAGCACAACGCCATTGGGTCCGGCTGGATCACCGTCAATCCCAGGGCCACTTGGCGCTGGCCCTCCATCGACTGGGCAAGGATGGCTCACCCTCCCGCACCGCCGCCGCGGCCATCCTCGCATCGCTTAAGGAACGGTCGGTTCACACCGCCGAATTGGGAATGCACTGGCGCGACGACGAACTCAGCGCCTCGTGGTTCCGCGCCCCCATCGAAACGCAGGCCTTGATGATCGAGGCATTCGCCGAAGTCGGTTCGGATCCTGCCGCCGTGGAGGAACTGAAGGTCTGGCTGCTGAAACAGAAGCAAGCACGCGACTGGAAGACCACCAAGGCGACCGCCGATGCCGTCTACGCCCTGCTCCGACAGGGCACCGACCTTCTCGCGAATCGGGCTTTGGTGCGAATCAGTGCCGGTGGCCGCGACTTTACGCCACCATCGGACGCCCCCCGCGCCGCGACACCCACAGCGCCGCCCAACCCCACCACGGAACCCGGGACCGGATTCTACGAAGTTCGCATTCCGGCTTCTGAGATCCGCTCCCAGCTGGCGACTTTACGCCTTTCCAAGGCCGAACCAGGTATCGCCTGGGGTGGCGCGCATTGGCAGTACTTCGAAACCATCGAGAATGTCCGACCGGCAAGAGCGACTCCCCTCACCGTCACCAAAGGTCTGTTCGTTCGATCGAATTCGCCGACGGGTCGGAAACTCACGCCTCTCGAGGGCGCAGCCAAGGTCGGCGACGAACTGGTCGTTCGAATGGAACTACGCGTCGATCGCGACCTGGAGTACGTTCACCTGCGAGACTCTCGCGGAAGCGGAACCGAGCCGGTGAATGTGCTGTCGGGCTACCGATTTCAGGACGGCCTCGCCTACTATGAATCCACCCGCGACGTGGCCAGCCATTTCTTCATCAGCTACTTGGCGAAGGGCACATACGTCTTCGAATACTCCGTGCGTGTGCAATTGCGCGGGCATTTCGCCACCGGCCCTGCCGAGGCGCAATGCCTGTACGCTCCGGAATTCAATGGCCGTTCCGCAAGCCTGCCCTTGGAAGTTCGTTAAACGCAGGCAACTGAGTCCACCCCGGATGGCCATGAGACTTCGGATCCAACGCCTGCTGGCAGCGGTCATCCTGCTCGCGTTTGACGCCGCTGCAGCACCGGTGCCTCCAGGCCAAGCGAATCCGAGCGTCCAGGATCCCGCCGCCGCTCCAACGACCGCCGCCGCCAAGCCCCTTCGCCCACGGGTCATCATCCTCTCCGATTTCCCGCCTCTGGATGTCATTCCCGGTGACGCTGGGCATGGCCCGCCCGAAAAGCGAAGTGATCCGGACGACATACAGTCGATGGTCCGATTTCTTCTCTACTCCAATGAATTCGACGTGGAGGGTCTGGTCGCGTCCGCGGGCACCTTTGCCAACATCGCCAGAAAGCAGCATCTCCTCGATCTCCTGGATATCTACGACCAGGTGGATGAAAACCTGCGACGCCACGATTCCCGATATCCCACCGCCGACCGGCTTAGGGAGGTCACCTGGCAGGGCCGCGACGGCACCTGGGGCCAGCCCGTCGACAGGATCATCGGGGAAGGCCAGGACAGCGAAGCCTCGAATGCGATGATCCGGATCGTCGATCGGCCGGATCCTCGACCGGTCTGGTGCTGCATTTGGGGCGGTTCCAGCGATTTGGCGCAGGCGATTTGGAGGACAAGAAACACACGCCGCCCTTCGGATCTCCAGCGTTTTATCGAGAAGCTGCGCCTCTTCATGATCGGGCTGGGCGACCATCCCGGCCAGGATGGTTCGGGTCAGTGGCTGCTTGAGAACTTCCCCAACCTTTTTGTCGTCGTGTCCCAGAAGACCTACACCGGAATGTTTGCGCAAACGTCTCCCCTGGGAAACCTCCGATGGCTCAATGCCAACCTTCGCGAAAACCACGGTCCTTTGGGTGCCATTTATCCCCCCTGCGGATTCGATCCCAGCCAACCTGGGCAGAAGGAGGGCGACACACCCTCCTTTCTTTACCTCGCCAGTGCCGTCCGTGGGATGAACGATCCGGATCGTCCGGAACAAGAAAGCTGGGGCGGTCAGTATCGTCAGCGCGATCCCTCGAAAAGACATTGGTTCGATGGTCCGGGTCCGGCGAGCATTTCGAAGTGGCTGCCGGATATCCAAACGGACTTCGCCCGCCGCGCCGACATGATGACGAGGCCGGTCCGCTGATGTTTCGGCTCCGACGTGCCCGCTACCGCCGGCGCCGCCCTGACAGGCCACCCGCCACGGCCATTCCTGCGCCGCCGAATCGTCCAACGGCTTGAATCGCACAACTCGCTCCGTGCCTCTGGGGCTCCGCGTCCGGCCCCCCAGACCGCATGCGTGACCCGCCCCAGACGGTCACCTCCAGATGCCCGCCGCCACCATTTCGCGTGTGGCAGCCTCCGCCCAACCCCGATTCGCCGCGGGACTCGCCGGACTCGGATGCAGGACCCGCCCGATCTTTAGATCCGCGATTCCGGAGAGCGCCTCCGCGGCCCGATCCGCGGCAAAGCCGCCGACGCCCACTATCCAGCGCGGATTCAGAGCCTGAACCACGGCTTGCAGATGGTGGTCACAGGACGCAAACAGCGGCCGGGTCTCGGTCTCTCGCATCTTGTCCGGGGTAAGGTTGGCCCCCGTCTCGCTCACAAACAGCAGAGGACAATAGTTCACGACATAATGGTCTCGAAAGAAGCTCTCGGCATTCGCGAAGCGGGTGGCAAACAGACCCCACAACCTTCGCCCACTCACCTCGCTTCGCGGACAATTGAATCCCTCAATCGGCCGCTTCGGGTGCTCTCGCGGAGGGCGCGTCACAGGCCCTGCCAAGCCGAGCCAATCCCGCACCGCCGCCACCTCACCGAAGGGCACACCCGTCTGCGCCATGCCAAACGGCCCGGGGTTCATGCCCACGAAAACCACCTGCTTCCGTCCGCCCCCGTATCTTCGGAGGTACGCTTCGTGAATGGACCAGGCGTAGGCAAGCGGGTTGCACGTCACGGCGACCGGCGGACCGAACTCGAGCCGGTCCACCTCGTCGCGCAAACGAGCGGCGGCCTTCAGCAACTCCTCTATCGATTCGTGAGCCTTCAAGGGCCGACAGCATAGTCAGGCGGCGTCGACTTCGTCACCATTCCCGCGGTCTCCTGCCGCCGGAGGTCGCGACCCGCCCATCGAAGCCGTTGACGAACCGGTCTCAAGTCGATCAGAACTCGGGGACATGGATTGGATGACGAACCCGGAGATCTGGATCAGCTTGGTGACTTTGTCATTGCTCGAGGTGGTGTTGGGCATCGACAACATTATTTTCATCTCGATTCTGGCCGGAAAACTTCCCGCCCATCAGCAGAACAAGGCGCGCAAGGTCGGTCTGGGTCTCGCCTTGATCACCCGCATCCTCCTGCTCTGCGGCATAGCCTGGGTGGCGCGATTGAACACGCCATTCTGGCAGACCAAGCTGCTCGGCCTGGAAATTGCCATGTCCTGGCGCGACCTGGTTTTGATTCTCGGCGGGTTGTTCCTGCTCGCTAAAAGCACCTACGAGATTCACGAGAAACTCGAAGGGCCCGATGGCCACCAGGTTCAGCGCTCGACCCCGAGTTTCAATAGCGTGGTGATCCAGATTCTTCTGCTCGACATCGTGTTCTCACTCGACTCCGTCATCACCGCCGTGGGCATGACCAATCGAGTCCCGGTGATGATTGCCGCGGTGGTCATCGCCATGCTGGTGATGCTGGCCTTCGTTAATCAGATTGGCGCCTTTGTCGATCGACACCCGACCATCAAGATGCTCGCGCTTTCATTCCTTATCCTGATTGGCGCCATGCTCGTCGCGGAGGGCTTCCACCAGCACATTCCCAAGGGCTACATCTATTTCGCCATGGCATTCGCGGTCGGCGTCGAAATGCTCAATATGCGGATCCGCTCCAAGCACACGCCGCCGGTCACCCTCCACCAACCCTACCGGTGAGTTTCGAACGCGGTCAGGACCGGCTTCCGCCTTCCTCACGCCGAGCTTTTCTGCGTCGAGTCTTGATGGCCTCGGGCATCGGTGCCGTCGCCGGCTGCCGTCCGACTACGGGACCGCGGATCCAGCGCCGTCGCACCGAGGTCTCGATACGGGGAAACTCCTTTCACATCAACGCCCGGCCCACCTACGAAGGACGCGTTTGGAAGGGCCATCGCATCGAGGGATTGCTCATGAACGCCCGCCTCGTTCAGGGGATTTTCGACGATCGCAATCCCGAGACCGTGGCGCGCTGGGCCTATCCGGACAGCGGCCGGTGGGATGCCGAACGCAACACGCGTGAGTTCGTGGCGGCGATGCCGGAATGGCGCCGCCATGGCCTGCTATCCTTCACCATCAACCTTCAGGGGGGCTCGCCCCAGGGCTATTCACAGTCGCAGCCCTGGCATAATTCGGCGTTCGAAGCCGATGGCTCCTTGCGGACCGATGCCCTCGAACGATTGGCCCGAATCCTGAATCGCGCCGATGAACTCGGGATGGTTGTCATCCTGGGATATTTCTACTTCGGCCAGGATCAACGTCTCACCGATGAGGGCGCAGTTCTCCGCGCCGTTGATGCCGCGACGGACTGGCTCGTTCGCGGCGGCTGGCGAAATGTTCTCGTTGAGGTCAACAACGAGTGCAACGTGCGTTACGATCATCCGATTCTGCAGCCGGCTCGAGTCCACGAGTTGATCCACCGCATTCGAGACCGCTCAGCCGCGGCCAATCGGCGATGCTACGTCAGCACCAGCTATGGCGGCGGAACGGTGCCGGGAGCCAACGTCACAGCCGCCGCCGATTTCCTCCTCTTGCATGGGAACGGGGTGAAATCCCCGTCGGGCATCCGCGACCTGGTCCGTCGCACGCGCGCCATTCCGGGAGCCGCATCGAAGCCCCTCCTCTTCAACGAGGATGACCACTTCGAATTTGACCAACCGGACAACCACTTCGTCGCCGCCGTCGAATCGTACGCGTCCTGGGGTTATTTCGATTACCGGATGCGGGATGAGGGATTCGCCGAGGGCTACCAAAGCGTCCCCGTGGATTGGTCGATTTCGAGCCCTCGCAAGCGCGGCTTCTTCCGACTGCTTGCCGAGATCACCGGGAACGCGGTTTGATCAGGGCATGTCGCCGCCCCACCCAGCGTCGCGCCTCCGCAACGCCCTAGGTGTCAGCCTCCTCATGCTGGCCATCGGTCAACGCTCCCCAGCCCAGCAAAAGGGCGCCGAGCGATTGAGCGAATTCACCCGCCCCACCAGCGATCGCGTTCCCATGCCGCCCTCCCATCCCCTGCCGCCCTCGGAAGCCCCGATCCAGATCAAAATCGGTCCCTACCTGGGCTGGGAACGCTCCATCACCATCCAGAATTCCAAGGTCGAGGCCCTCATCGTCCCCGCCATCGGCCGCGTCCTGCATTTCCGCCTTCACGGCGAAAGCAGCCCCTTCTGGGATGATCCGTCCCTCCGCGGCAAGTCTCCGGACCCCTCATCCTCGGAGTGGGGCAATTTCGGCGGCGACAAAACCTGGCCGTCGCCTCAAGCCGACTGGGGCAAGATCACCCCGCGCGCCTGGCCGCCCCCTGTGGCCTTCGACTCCCTGCCAGTCGACGCCGGGGTCCGCCGCGACGCCGTTGTCCTGCGATCCCCGGTCGACCCGCATTATGGCATTCGCACCGAACGCGTCATTCGGTTGGCACCGGATTCCACGTCGATGACCATCACCACCACCTACGAAAAGGTGGAAGGCCACCCCGTCAAGGTGGGCGTATGGATCATCACCCAACTCGAGGAGCCGGTGGCCGTTTTCGCGCCCGTCCCAACACAATCCGCTTACCCGGACGGCTTCAACCGACAGTCGGGTGAGGATCTCCCGGCCAACCTCAAAGTCGAACGCGGCCTTCTATCCCTGACCCGCGACCTGCAGAAGGCGACCAAGATCGGCATGGATGCCGACCAACTCCTCTGGGTTGGCCCCACCCATATGCTCCACATCGAGTCGCCGCGCATCGCCGGAGCGGAGTATCCGGACCAGGGAAGCAGTGCGGAGATCTATACCAATCCGGACCCGAAAACCTACGTCGAACTGGAGATGCTGGGCCCTTTGCAGACCCTTGGAATCGGCGATCGCCTGTCGCAAACCAACACCTACACCCTGCTTCGTCGAAAGCATCCGGACCCCCAGATCGACGCCCGCAGAATCCTGCGGCGCTGATCGCTTCCCGCGGTTCCTCGTCCGAATATCGTCGCCATGAAACACCACCACCTTCTCCGACTGCTGGTCCTGACCGCATCCACCCTCGCCTGCGCCTCGCTCAACGCCGCGGAACTGGCGATCATGACCTACAACCTCCGCTACGCCAGCACGACACCTCCCAACGCCTGGCCAGCCCGTCGCCCCTTGGTGAAGGAAGTCATCGAACGCTACTCACCGGACATCTTCGGAACCCAGGAAGGGCTTTACGGCCAACTCAAGGACCTGGCGGCGGACCTGCCCGCCTACGACTGGATCGGACTCGGCCGAGACGGGGGCAGCCGCGGCGAATTCATGGCGATCTTCTTTCGCCGGGACCGCTTCGAGCCCCTCGAATACGATCACTTCTGGCTCTCCGACACGCCCGCCGTCGTGGCCTCCAGCACCTGGGGCAACACCAACCGGCGCATGGTCACCTGGGTCCGCTTCAAGGACCGAAAAGACCAGCGTGAATTCTATTTCTGGAACACGCACCTGGACCACGCCATCCAGGCCGCCCGCGAAAAGGGAGCCGACCTGATTCGCACCCGTGTCTCGGCCCTCAACACCCAACTCCCCATCCTGCTGGTCGGGGACTTTAATGCCGTCGCCTCTGCCAATCCCGCTTACGATATCCTCGTGAAGGATGGCTTCTTCCGCGACACGTGGCCGATGGCCGCCGAACGGCGCAATGCTGAATTCAATTCCTTCAACGGCTTTGAGGAACCCAAAAAGGCCGGGCATCGCATCGACTGGGTCCTGCTCCGCGGAAATGCCGAGGTGCGCGCCACGGAAATCGTCACCTTCCAGAAGGATGGCCAATTTCCCAGTGATCACTTTCCCGTCATCACCTGGATGACGCTGAAATAGCCGGCACGCCGCTTCACACCAACTCCCGGTAGACCCCGGGATGAGGTCTGGCCAAAACCACGGCGTTCACCAACACACCGGCCTCGGCAAGGACCCGTTTCGCCGCGTCCACCGCCGATTGCACCGACGCCACATCGCCGGTGAACACCGCGAAAGCCTTTCCCCCCAAGGCCATCGCCAATCGCAGTTCGAGCAATGTCACCGTTGCGGCCTTGACCGCCGCATCGGCCGCCTCGACCAAGGTCGCCACATTGAAAGACTCCACGATCCCCAGCGCGCCGGAAGCCTCTCCGGTCCCCGGACGTCCAATCGCCTCGAGAACATCCGGGTGCAGGTTCGACAGGACGGTCTGATCAATAAGGCATCCCGCGGCTGCCACGGTTCCGGTCGCGACGGCGCTCGCCACGGCCGCGGCATCGCCACCGATCAGGATCATGAACTTCCCGGAACAGATCGACCGGGAAAGCAGCAGCCGAACATTCGCCGCTTTGAGCATGGCATCCGCCACCGCAAATCCCGCGGCCACGCTCGTGAGTTCCAGCAATCCGACCGACGACCCATTCATAGGTGATGTTGGATGACAATGGACTCTGCGTCGATCGACGCGATCGTTCCGGCGATCGGCGCGTGCAGCCGCGCCCCCAATTGCCCCGGCGGCGGCTCGGCGACCAACGCGCCTGACGACACCTCCGCGCCCGTACCCACGATCGGGACCGCAGCCACTCCCGCGCCTTGCTTCCGACGCAACACGACGCGAGCCGGTTGAACCCGGTCGTGCTTCAACGGAGCCGGGTGATCGAATTCCTGCAAATGCAACCGCCTTAACAGTCCTTGGGCAGGCACTCGACGACCGCTATGCATCGGATGGGGAGCGATCGGAACATCGCCGTCGGGCTTCCACCCGTTCCGCTTGAGTTCAGCCCTGGCGTCGTCGCACGCCTCCTTGGGAAACAAACCCTCCGGGCAGGCGTACAAGGTGCACAACCCGCAGGCGCAACAGAGCCCAGCCCAGGTGCTCCAGGACGGCTCCCCGACCATGCTGAAACCCAGCCCACGCATGACCTGATGGGGCTCGACGCCGTAGCCGAGAAGATAGCGTGGGCAATACTCCGTGCAGTACCGGCACTGGTCACAGGCTGACCGTCCAATCGCCCTCATGGATGCGGCGGTCAACCCCCGGCGCTTCGCGATCGGATGATCCGCCGACAGAATCACCACACCAGCAGTCGTCTTGGTCACCGGGCTATCCAGGCAGGTCGAAAGCTCCCCCATCATGACTCCGCCCACCAACAACACAGGATCCGCCACGGTCGGGTTGCCCGCCGCAATGACGCAGTCTCGAATCGATGTTCCCAGCGGCACCACCAGCGTGGTTGGATCGCGCACCGCGCCCGCAATGGTGAGCACCTTCTTGGTGACCGGCAGACCAGAAGCCGCGTTGGAGATATTCACCAAGGTCTCGACGTTCTGAACCACGCACCCGACCTGCAGCGGAATGCCCCCCGCCGGTATGAGTCGCCCGGTGACCTCGTGAACCAGTACGAACTCGTCTCCCGCCGGATAGTAGTCCCCCAACAAATGCACCCCGATGTCCGTGCCTCGAACGGCTGCCCTCACCGCCTCCACGATCGCCGCATGCTTCCGCTTCAGCGCGATCCAGCCCCGAGAAGCACGGACCGCCTCCATGGTGCGTTTCAGGCCATCCACGATCTGAGGGGCCTGGTGCTCCAACAAACAGGAATCCTTGTGCAGCAGGGGTTCGCACTCAGCACCGTTCGCGATGACCGCTTCGCAACGCCCCTGCAGCTTGATGTGGGTTGGAAATCCAGCACCTCCGGCCCCCACCACACCCGCTGCCTGCACCTGTTCCACCAGGGTCATCGTCGAGAGAGTCGCGTCATCGTCCCAAACACCGCCACCGGAATGGGGCCAATAGGTCGCCGAATTCTCCTCGCCAGTCCCGCCCCGTCCCGTCAACTTCCCCGCGTCATTTTTTGATGAAGGCGAAGATCATCATCACCCCCAAGAAGGCCGTCCTCGATCCCCAAGGCAAGACCGTGCAGAACGCCCTCGAACACATGGGCTACTCGGGAATCCAGGCGGTGCATGTGGGCAAGTACATCGAGGTCGACCTCGCCCCCGGCAGCGACCGCGAGGCGGCCCGCAAGGCGCTCGACCAGGCCAGCCACCGTTTCCTCAGCAATCCCATCATTGAGGATTATCGCCTGGAAATCGTGGACTAGTCATCCCCGTCCCAATTTTCGCCCATGCGCTTCGCGGTACTCCAATTCCCGGCGTCCAACTGCGACCAGGACGCCCTCCACGTCGTCCGGCAAGTGCTCAAACTCGACGGCGATTATGTGTGGCATAAAGACACCGACCTGCGCGGTGCGGATGCCGTGATCGTCCCCGGAGGCTTTAGCTACGGGGACTACCTTCGCTGCGGTGCCATCGCCCGTTTCAGTCCGGTCATGCAGAGCGTTCAACAGTTCGCCGCGGAGGGCGGCCTGGTGCTCGGCATCTGCAATGGCTTCCAGGTCCTGTGCGAAGCCGGACTCCTTCCCGGCGCCTTGATCCGCAACCGGTCCCTCCAGTTCCGCTGCGAACACGTCCACCTCCGCACCGTCACTCGGCGGTCCCCGTTCACCAACGCCATTCCCGAAGGGCGCATCCTTAGAATCCCCATCGCCCATGGCGAGGGCTGCTATTTCGCGGACGCCGCCACGCTCGAGCAACTGCGGGCGCAGGACCAGATCCTCTGGGAATACTGCGATTCCAAAGGCCTGGGCTCCGACAGCGCCAACCCGAATGGATCCGTCACCCACATCGCCGGTGTCTGCAATGCGGCGCGGAACGTGGCCGGATTGATGCCGCACCCCGAACGCGCCTGCGAAGCCTCCCTCGGCAGCGAAGATGGAATGCCCATCTTCGAAAGTATCCTCACGGCGTTGCGCCAGCGCGACGCCAGCAAGGCCGCCTGAGGCGGTCTCCACACGGATACCGGCCGCGCCTTCCACAACGCCGCCGGGTCGATTCGGTCGTCGGTCACTCCTTGCCTCCAGTCTCCAGCCCCGTTTCATTGCGTGATTCCTGACTCCGCCCCTTTGGCAATCACCGGCTTGGGTGTGTGGTGCGCGGCAGGGACCTCTCCGGAGGAACTCCACCACAACGCCCTCCGCGGTCTCCCACGCGCCACCTTCGGAGTTTCCGAACGGCCTGCCATCGCCGTCTGCCAGGCTCCCACCCCCGAACGATCGACCCATTTTCCCCAGATCCATCGCATGGACCGCAGCGCCCAACTGGCGCTGGCAGCCGCCCACCACGCTTTCCACCAAGCCCGACTCGCTGACATCGACCCGACTCGCATCGCCATCCTCGTCGGCAACTCCCGCGGGCCCGCGGGTCTCTGGACCGAACCACCCACCACCCGGTTGCGTCCCACCCGCGCCGCCCACTCCGCCGTCGCGTCCATCAGTGGCGCGCTCTCGCTGGCTTTGCGGGTGCGCGGACCTTGTCTCACCCTCTCGGCAACCTGCGCCTCGGCGGCCCACGCGATCGCCATGGCGGCCTGTATGATCCGCGGCGGAATCGCCGATGCCGTGATCGCCGGAGGCGCCGAAGCCCCTCTGGCGCCAGGACTGCTCGACCAGTTCACCGCGGCAGGAATTGTCGGACATGGCCCCACCGCGGCCGACGCCTGTCGCCCGTTCGACCAGCATCGTAATGGCACCGTGCCAGGCGAAGGCGCGGCCTTCCTGGTCCTGGAATCTGAAGCGAACGCCCGACGCCGGGGCGCCACCATTGCCGCCCGCTTGGCCGGCGCAGCCATGGCGGCCGAAAGCCACAACCGCGTCGCCGCTCGACCCGACGGCGACGGATTGGTCCGCGCCATGCAATTGGCCTTGGCGGAAGCCCGCCTCGAACCTGAAGCCATCGGTTACGTCAATGCGCATGGCACCGGCACCCGCGTCAATGACGCGGCGGAAGCCGCTGCCTTGCGGCGGGTGTTCGGAACATGCACCGACACCTTACCCGTCAGTTCGACAAAGGCCGTGACGGGCCACAGCTTCGGCGCCGTCGCTGCGGTGGAAGCTGTTATCGCCATCCAAACACTCCGAGCCCGCCTGGCGCCTCCCTCCGCCGCCTGCGTTCACCTCGATCCGACGCTGGGCATTCGAGTGCTCATCGATCAACCAGCGCCGCTGCTCAGTCCAGCTGTGATGTCGAATTCGCTCGGTTTTTGGGGAAATACCGCATCCCTGATTTTCATCCCGGCCGGGGAATAGCGGGAATCGCACCGCGGATTGGACAAATCGCCTCCCGGCAACCAGTCTCAGCGCCATGTCTGAGGCCGCCGAATCTCCCGTCGAACGCTTGTGGCAGGAGTATGGTCGCGTTTTCAGGGATTTCGACGATCTCTCGCTGGCCCGTTGGATGTCACAAACGTTGGGTCAATTGGAAGGCCGCCTCTGGCGCATGTCCCACCCGCTGGTTGGCGCCTACCGACTTGCGGCCCAGGTTGGCCACGCGCGGCAGGTATGGCTGAAACGCCTTGCCAATGCGCCCATGGCCTATCGCGAATCCGACTGCTGCCGCGCCCCCTTGCTCCCTCTTTTCACCCGCGACCTGCTCGATTCCGGTTTGCTGTGTCAGCATTGCGGTTCCACCGCCGTCAACGTCGATGCCCTGCCCTCCCCGATCCAGGCGACGCTCCGCAAATGGGCCGAGGAATACGGCGAGATCCACGATGTCGCCCACTGGGATGATCGCCAGCGCAAGCAATGCGGCAATTATGAGCGCGCACTCGACGAGGCCGCCGGCAAGGCCGAGAAGATGCTCGCCCGCGTTGCCAAGACCCAACTTCCCAAACTCCTGGAACATTTTCCGGCGGTCGTGTGGGAGGACCAGGACGAATGCCTCGATGTCCGACCGGAAGACATCGTTCTGACCTGACCCGGTCCTGGAGGATGCCCGCGTGATCCGCTTCGCCGTCCGCTGGCTCTTCCGTTTCCTGATCCTGGGCATCGTCCTGGCGACGGCCCTCTTCCTGCTCAAGGATGCCCTGCTTCGCGAATGGCTGATTTATCGAGTGCGAACCGTCACTGGACTCGAGACCCGACTGCAATCTGTTCGCTCGGCCTGGCTGGCGGGAAGCGTGACCTTGTCCCAGTTCGAAATCTTCAATAGCGCCGAGTTTGGCGGCGGTCGCCTGCTGTCGCTGCCCGAACTCCATCTCGAACTCGATGGCCCTCAACTCTGGCGCCGGGAACTGCGCCTGCGCCTGGCCCGATTGCACCTCGCCGAGCTCAACGTCGTACGAAACGCCGCCGGGGCCACCAACCTCTTCGCACTGCGCAATACGGTCGAAAACCGCGCCACTCCGGTCGATGCGGCAGTTCTTGCGCCGCCCGGATTGGAGTTCACCGGTATCGACACCCTAAACCTGTCGCTCGGCACCCTGCGCCTCATTCGCCTTGGCCCCACGAATCAGGTCCGGGAAATCCATGTCGGCGTAACCAACGAAATTCTGCGCAATGTCCGCTCCGAGGAAGATTTCACCCCCCTGATCCTGCGGGTGATGTTTCGAGAACTGGAGACACAGTGGTCCAAGAATCGTCCTGCCACCATCGCTCCACCCGCGAATGCGCCTCCATCCAAGCCCGGTTCCCGACCCGCCCCCGCCGCACCCCGACGTTGAGCCCTGGTCGCGGCGCGATGCTTTCCATTCCCCGAGCGCGGGGCTGTCCCAGCACGCTGCATTCTGCATTTCATTCAACCGACCTGCCCGCCCCCAAGGCGCACCAAGGCGTCGAAGTTCTCGACCCTCAGGATCCGCATCGGAATCGGAATCGGAATCGGTATCGAAGTTGTCCGGTCAGGCTCACTCCTGCCCTCGAGAGATGATCAAACCCCAGGAATCGGGCGAGCGCCGTGCATCGCTCAAAATCGGTGTGATTCTGGGTCTGACCCGGATTCCATTCACCGAGTTCGACCCGCGGAACGGCTTCTGGCAGAATAATTTGGTGCCAGGGGAGGGAATTGAACCCCCGACCAAGGGCTTATGAGTCCCCTGCTCTACCTCTGAGCTACCCTGGCACCGCGGGCGGCGACTATCCGGATTTGAGGCCCCGGTGGCAAGCACCTGAAAGCGGGATCTACTTCCCCGTTAGGTAGTACTTCGCCACGTACTCCTGCACCATGCGCCAGGTGGTGTACTTCGGAGCCAAGGTGCTAATGGCCGAACGGATCCGCTTCAGCCACTGCCGCGGAATGCCGTCGGCATCACGGTTGTAGAAACACGGGATCACCTGTTCGGTCAGCGCCTTGTAGAGATTCAGGCTGTCCACCCGGTCCTGCTCGGCCACATCCGAAGGATGGGAGTCCGGCCCGATGGCAAAACCGTTCTGCCCATTGAACCCTTCCCGCCACCAGCCATCCAGAATGCTGAGGTTGAGGCAGCCATGGGTCGAAGTCTTCATGCCGCTGGTGCCCGAGGCTTCCAAAGGTCGCCGCGGGTTGTTCAGCCACACATCGCAGCCGCTGGTCATCTGCCGAGCGACGTGAATGTCGTAGTTCTCGATGAAAACCACGTGCCCCTTCAGCTCACTGTGCTTGCTGAGGTGAATGATCTTCTGAATGAAACTCTTGCCCGCGTCGTCGCGCGGATGCGCTTTGCCCGCGAATATGAACTGCACCGGACGCTGCGGATCGCGCACCAGTCGCACCATGTTCTCGAACTGATCGAAGATCAACGGAGCCCGCTTGTAGGTGGCGAATCGACGCGCAAAGCCGATCGTCAGGGCGTCCGTGCTCAACAGGTGATCGAACTCGATGAAATCCCGCTGCGAAATGCGCTGGCCTTGGATCAGCAAGCGCCTTCGGGCGAACTCCACCAACTGCCGACGCAGCTTATAGCGGAGCGACCACAACTCTTCGTCACTGGTCACCGAAGGATCCATGATGCGCGTCCAGAAGTCCTGTGAGTTCACCAGGCGCTCCCAGGCATCCGCGGTGCGGATGTGCGGCGCTTCCGGAGTGGCCTTGCCGTTGGCCTTCTCCCAGTCGCAGTACTGCGTGTACCAGAACCGACGCACCGCCCCTTTCATCCAACCCGGCAGATGCACACCATTGGTGATGTGGCCGATCGGTACCTGGTCGACGGTCTTGCCCGGGAACAACGAGGTCCACATTTCCCGGCTGACTGCCCCGTGCAATTCGCTGACGCCATTGGCGGACCTCGATCCTTTCAAAGCCAGGACCGTCATGCAGAACGGTTCGTGAGCATCGTTCGGACGGACCCGACCCAGCCCCAACAACTGCTCCTGAGTCAGCCCCAATTGCGGCGCAAATTTGTGCGCCATATAGGCCATTAACTCGGGGCTGAACCGGTCGTGGCCCGCTTCCACCGGCGTGTGGGTGGTGAACACACACTCCGCCTTGGCCGCCGCGAAGGCGTCATCGAACGAGAGCCCCGCCGCCATTCGCTCGCGCACCAATTCCAGGATCAGGAACGCGGCGTGGCCTTCGTTCATGTGGAACACCGACGGCGCAATACCCAAGGTTCGCAACAGACGGACACCGCCCACGCCCAGTAGGATCTCCTGCATGATGCGCGTGGTGCTGTCGCCGCCGTAGACCCGCGCCGCCAGTTTCTTGAAATGCTCCTCGTTCTCGTCGAGGTACGGGTCGAGCAGATAAACCGGGCACCGCCCCACATTCACCCGCCAGGCCTGGAAGAACACCGTGCTCAAACCCAAACGGACGCTGCACTTCACCGGTTCCCCATCAGCATCGAGCACCTGTTCCAGCGGCAGGTTCTTGGGATCCAGCCAGGAATAATATTCGGTCTGCCAATTGTTGCCATCGATGGCCTGCTGGAAATAGCCCTCGCGGTAGAACAGGGAGATCCCCACGAAACTGAGACCCAGGTCGCTGGCCGCCTTGGCGTGGTCGCCCGCCAGAACCCCAAGCCCGCCCGCGGCGATGGGCAACGTCTCGTGGAATCCGAACTCGGCCGAAAAATAGGCGACCGGATGTTCCTCCAGTTGCGACGCGTTCTCGTGCGCCCAGGTGTTCGGCTCGTTCAGGTAAGCGTCAAAATCCTGCAAGACCCCCGTCACCCGACGGCGAAACTCAGGTTCCATCAAGTGGACCTTCAGTTCGTAATCCGAAACCTCGCGCAGCACAGCCACCGCGTTGTGATAGAGGTTTTGCCACGAACGCGGGGACAATTCCTGGAACAGATCCTGGGCATCCTGATTCCAGGTCCACCAAAGATTGCGTGCCAGGCGATGAAGGCCACTGCGGAGTTCGGCGAGTTCCGTGGAAGATGGTTCGTGAGAGGTCATGAATAGGACGCGGGTGGCGGGACGTCGGCCCGCGCCGCGTCGGAAACCTAGGGATCGCGATTTGGGTGCCGCAAACGAAATCTCCACATGGAACCTATCGACGCGAGTAATTGATCCCTTTAGAAGATCCCTCCACGGGCCCTCACACGCCGCCGTCTCGTCACCAGCCTTGCCTCGCGGGACGGCCGACCGGAGATTGAGGCATGTTCGCAGCTGGCGAAACGGCAGCCTGGACCCTGCTCGAGTGGTTCGAGTTCCTAAGCTACGTCGTCACGGTGGTCGGCCTGCCTTTCGCCATTCTCGTCTTCCTCTTCGAACAACGACGGGAACGTCAGAACGAGGAGGAGGAGCTCTTTCAGCGCCTCTCCGACCAATACACCGACTTCCTCAAACTGGTTCTCGACAACGCCGACCTGCATCTCCTCCGGCGCGGCAGTTCCGAAATCGAGTTGTCCGCCGACCAGAACGAGCGGAAGTACGCCTTGTTCGGCATCCTGGTCTCCATTCTCGAGAGCGCCTACATCCTGGTCTATGAGGAGAAAATGAACCGCCAGACCCAGCGCCTCTGGCAATCGTGGGAGGATTACATGCGGGAATGGTGTCGCCGCGCCGATTTCCGCGAGGCGCTTAGCTCCCTGCTTAGCGGTGAGGACGAGGACTTCCAGCGCTACATCAGCCGGATCGCCAAGGAAGAAGCCTCGAAGCCGACTGCGCATTGACCCGCCTCGCAGAGGACGGTGAGCCGGAAGGGTGGTTAGGGAAGCGGCAAGGGTGGGGTCATGAACCGGCCCCAAATCAAACCAAGCCTCCGGCCACGCGCGGGCAATTTGTTCCGTAGAGCCTTATACAACGGCGCCACCCTACCCCGCAGCGCACCGACGAACCGCGAGGTCCCTTCCCCCTTCCTTCCCTACCCGACCCGCAATCCAGGCTTGCACCAGCCCAGTCCGATCGGCATTTTCCTCGTCCGCTTTTTGTGCGCGGTTAGCTCAGTGGTAGAGCACCTCCCTGACACGGAGGGGGTCAGAGGTTCGAGCCCTCTATCGCGCACCATTTCTCCCCCTCGTCAGCGCTCCATCATTTCCTTGAAAACCAATAATTTACGTCCATTTTCCAGCTAAAATACCTCGCTTCCAGCTTTTACCCGACGCCTACCCACCACCCACTCGCGGTTGACCGCACCCTCATTTCAGGGCACCACTGGGCACCACGATGCCCGGTAAACGCCAGAACATCACCGTTTCAAAACTGGTTCGACGCGGTGTTGTTCGGTGGATCGTAAATCGGGTCGAAGACGGTGCACGCCGGCGAACCATCTTCATCACCAAGAAGGAGGCCGATGCCGAGGCGGTCCGACTTCGAACCCAGATCGAAAACGGGGGTGCCGCCTGGTTGGCCCTATCGGCCGCGGATCGGGATGAGTTGGTTCGCTTCCATCGGGCCTGCCAGGAGGAAGGAGTCCGCTTCTGGGATCTGCTCAGGGCTCACGAGG
>JAEUHG010000145.1 GCA_016795425.1 Verrucomicrobiales bacterium | reverse complement strand
ATCCGGACGGCACCTTGAAACGGTGGCCGGATTGGGTCCAGGCCGGGCAACACAGTCCCGCCGGACGGACGACGTTCACATCGTGGCGCCTGTGGAAGAAGACGGAGAACCTGCTGCCCTCCGGATTGATCGGACCGGTGCAGGTGCGATCGTTACCTCAATTGCCTATCGGCCGGTAAGAGTAGATCCCGGCCATCGGCCGGGAATTCCTCAGCCCGGTCCAACGGGCCGGGTGACAGGGATCCAGTTTGAATTCCGGCCTGAAGGGACGGAATTGGCACCCTCCAGGCGCCATGAGAACGGAATGCCGAGAACCCAGGCCTGGCGGCCTGGGCTGAGGTATCTTGGCCCGCCGGGCCGAGGGTCGGAATGCCCGATGATGCCGTCGCTCCTGGTCCCGATTCCGGCGTGAGTGGGAATGAAAATGCGGCGCACGGGCAGCCCCCACAAGGCCAGCCTCGCGCATTGAATCGATGAACCGAAAAGGGGCCAAGTCGCGCCGGAACGCGCCCTGTCCTCACGGCGCCGCGGGGTAACCTGGAAGCAAGACAAAGTGATACGTGCCGGGACACCCCGCGGTCCGAAGTCGGGGCAATCCCTCCAAACCTGAGCGAGCCGGAACATCCACCCAAGTGATTTCGGCCGCGACTTCGGATCGATGAGCCTGGCATCTCGAACTCCACGGCTCGCGACCCCGCGCACTCACCGCAACCGAAGGTCCCCCAGATCCACGACGTTGTCGGCGGGTCCCTCGGCGATCTCGATTGCCGCCTGCAATACCGGCCAACTCTTGCCCGGTTCGGGGGGGCGGCTTGGATCCATCGTCGATACCCTGACCGAATAGGAACCGACTGGAACATCCTCCGCCGTCCACGTCTCGCTTGCGGCCCGTGTCATGGGATAGGTTCGAACGGCCTGAATCATCGCCGCCACCTCAGGTCTCGAGCGCCATTCTCGAAACGCCTCTAGGTTGGACCCAAGAGCCGCAGGGGGCGTCGGAATTGGCGAGGAAATCACGGCGGACACGATCGGTGAAGTCACGGCCGCCGGCAGAATCAACCTCATCGAGACACAGCGGTCGGTCCGCCCCACCTCCAGGAAAAGCGCCTCGCCTGGGGCAGGATCCAATGCCTTCACGAATACATCCGACCACACGCGCGGATTGCCGGCAGAGGCAAAATTCCTCAACCGGGTTAAACGAAGCGGCGTCGGCGGAACCCTGGGAAATTCCAGGCGCCCATCAGTTCCCGATCTTGCAGCGAACGCCTCAGTCTCGAGTTGAAGGCCAGGTGTCAGCGGGTTGGCGCCTAGCAGGTGCATTTCGACCCCCGCAACCGGTTCGCCATGGGACCACACACGCACCTCCACCTTGGCCCAGGGTTTGAGCGTGAGGACTTTGACACCTGAAAGCTCCGAAAATGGCAGGTCCAGGAAACCGCTTTCGTGGACAGCAACAATGCGCCGCGTTTGCGGCTCCTCTAGGAACTGAACTAGCCCACTGCGGTCACCGCGATGAATGCGGGCCGTGGATTCGGCCTCAAATCGGCCTCGCCCCAGGATCGCGCGTCCAACGGCAGTCAACCCCACCACCTCGGCGAAAGGCGCGACTTGACCATCGGGCCGAAGAATCGAGAGTTCCCTCGAGGTCGCAGCCTTTAACCGCACTTCCAACCAAACCCTCCCCTCCTCCGGCTTCACCGGTCGAGTGATGTGGGGTAGGTATCCTTCCGCTTCGAATCTGAATTGATAGCCGGGGTTGGGAATGCCCTGGATCACCGCTTCCTCCATGGCGTGTTGAAATTCGCCTCCCTCGAATTTCATCGTGAAGCGCTTGAGCGTGCTCCACTGAGGTGTCGATTCGCCGGTGACAGGGTCGCTCTGAGGCCACCCGGTCACGATCCTGAACCGCTGAATCGGGTTTCCCGTGGCGTCGTCCACGACCGTTCCGTGGATCGCTGTCGCATAGGGCAGAACAACCGAATGCTCCTCCCCATTGGGACGAATTCGCACTCCATTCGTGCGCGAGTAGCCCGACTTCGCGATATCGAATGACAACTCCGTGTCAGGCGCATGGGTCCATGTGACCCGCCCTTCGGAATCCGTTTTGGGCGCGAACTCCACTTGAACCGGCGGACGGGCGCCGGACTCAAAGCGCGGTCCATCTCCCAAGGTATCAAACCACACCTGAGCGCCTTCCACCGGCTGGTCATCGCGATTGAGAACGCGCAAACGCAGCTGCTTCCCCGGACTCAACACCAGTCGCAGGGCCTCCGTCTCGGGCCCCACAACCAACGGCTGCGTGTGCGGTGCGAACCCGTCGGCCGCAGCCGTGATCAACGTCTCGCCCGGTCGACACCCAGCGATGGTGAAGTTACCCATACCATCCGTCGTACCTTGGCGGCTGCCGGATTCATCCAGCATCCCGACCAAGATCCTGGCCGCGGCAATCGGCTGTCCTTGGGAGTCAACCACGCTGCCCTTGATCGTGTCCGCACGGCCGAGTCGCAAAACCAGGGATTCTGTCCGCAGCGATTTCTCCGCCTCCGGATCCTCGGCCACCTTAAGCAGGGGTGAATCGGCGTGATCCGGATGCCGAGCGGCACCGTAGATACGTCCAAGGATGTCCTCGTCGATTCGATCGATCCTCCAACGTCCCGAAACATCGGTCTCCACTTCCACCCATCCGAACCGGTGCGATTCGACGCTCCCTCCATTGAACATCTCGTCGTGATTGAATCCCACCTTGGCGCCAAAGACCGCATTCCCGTCGGCATCCACAACGAGGCCTCCAATGCGAACCGGACGGGTGAGCCGCACCGTGTAATCTGAAGGGATCGCCTGACCGCGTTCGGGCCACCATTCGAGGCAGGTATCCGAGAAGCCATCCCGACGCGTGGTGAGTTCGAGATGCGTGGTGCCGGACTCCAGCGGAACCTCACAGAGACCCGCAGCGTCACTCTCCAGGCGGTGCCGGGTAAAATGTTCACCTTCCCAGCCACGGTATTCCACCGGCACACCCGCAACCGGTCGACCGGTGTCCGCCGCCAGGAGGGTGAGGCGGAGCTCCGTTGGCTTGCGTGCTTCAGTGAGGACCGAAGCATTCACCGAAATGCCATTGGGAACCACAACGTCCGCCGCCGCG
The DNA here is from genome assembly GCA_016795425.1 of Verrucomicrobiales bacterium. Classification (GTDB taxonomy): domain Bacteria; phylum Verrucomicrobiota; class Verrucomicrobiia; order Limisphaerales; family CAIMTB01; genus CAIMTB01. The sequence goes on along the minus strand of JAEUHG010000145.1, from coordinate 1,347 downwards.
ACGCTCAACGCTGCCGAATCTGTGCGGCGCCCCGTGGGAACTCTCGCCGCGTCGGTGTCGATGCCTGAGGTTGGGTGAGACGGACGGGCAAAGAAGACAATGCCACCCACCAAACCGATAACGACCGCCAACGCCCAGACGAGCTTCGTGGAGATCAGCGGCACGGAACCACCCACGATGCCGGCAGCGGCGCCTGTCGACACCGAACTCACGGTGGCCGTCGCCGCGGCCGCACCAACCAGCACCGCTCGGTGAATGGAATCCACCAGCTCCAATGGTGCGGCCCGGACGGCGCGATCCGGAAGGATGGCGGCGAGAGTCAGCGCCGAGGTAGCGATCCCTTTGGCTGCCAGCCGATCACGAAGCCGATCCATCGCGCGTGCCACGCGCTTTTGGGCGGCATCCTCGGTGACACCAAAGTGTCGACCCAGGCGGCGCAGATCGAGGTGTTCGTAAAAGCGCAGTAGGATGGCCTCGCGATCCTGGGCCGCGAGTTCTTGGATGGCCTCGTCCAAACACGGCGCGACAGCGCGCCACCCTTGATCCGTTTCGGGTTCGGGGTGAAGGGAACTCATGGCCATGGCGGCTTCTTCGCGCGTCTGCCGGCGTGTGTTGGATCGGCGAACATTGGAACCGACAAAGCACGTATGCCGATGGAGCCAACCGCCAAGGTGAACCGAGGGATCACGTAGCGGGCTGTCCGAGGCGGACACCTTGCGGGCGAGGTCGGTAAAGACGGTCTGGGCAATGTCCTCGGCCAGGTGCCGATCGCCTCCGGATTGTCGAAGGGCAACGGAGAAGACGAAGTCCACATAACGTTCAACCAATTCCCGGAAGGCGGACTCGGATCGATGGTCGGCGTATTCCTTCAACAGCTGGGTGGAGTCCGTGGAACTCATGGTTGCTGCCGGTATAAATCCGCACTTCGGCAGAATCCGACACCATTTTCCCGTGACGAACCGCGACGTGTCCTCACCGCGATTCGGGGTATTCTGGAAGCCAGTGCGGGCAGGCACAGCCCGCCGTCCCCGGCCGAAGGCGATTGCGGTATCTGGCCCGTAGGGTTTCCGAGGGTGCTACCTCGGGCTGACTTGCCCGGACACCTTCAGTGTGCACGGAGAAACCTCTCCGTGCCTCTGTGGTGCAAGCAGGTTCATGCGTGTTCCACCCCCGGCTCGCCATCAGCATGGCGCCGTGTAGCCTCAAGCGCATGCCCCACCATCGGACGATCCGCCGACTAGGTCGTGCGGCGCCGAGACTTCTGTGGCCCGTGCTCCTGACGATCTTTCTGTCCGTGCTCGTCTGCCCAGAGACCCGGGCCGATTACACTCTGCGCCGTTGGGGAAC
>JAEUHG010000027.1 GCA_016795425.1 Verrucomicrobiales bacterium | reverse complement strand
GCAAACCCATCCTGGGATGCGACGTCTGGGAACACGCCTACTACCTCAAATACCAAAACAAACGCGCCGACTACCTCAAGGCCTGGTGGAGCGTTGTGAATTGGGCCGAGGTCGCCAAAAACGCCTGAGCGATCCGTCGCTCCGCTCCATTCTCGAATTCTCAAAGGCCGCGCCCCAGACGCGGCCTTTTGCGTTCGTCGCGCATCCGATGGGAAAAGCGCCTGAGGACTGGCGCAGTCCAAGACAACCAGCGTCTTCCTCGCCCCGCGCTTTGGCCGGCGCGAAGCGTCGTGGACTGCGGCAACCCTCTTCCACTTTTCCGACAACTCGGAGATGCGCCCATCGAAACCCGGCGCCACAGAAATTCGTGTACACCCTAGACCCGCCTGCTTATCAAACCCACCTGCGGGCCATGCTCCAAGCCGGCAGTCGCATCCCTGATGCCTTCTGCCTCTCCGGGGATACCCCGGGGCATTTGGACACCTGAACCTCGCACCGCGCGACGGAAAGTCCGCTCCGCGGACGACTCGTCACGCCTGACCGGTCGCGTTGGAGCATCGTCCCGCATCCATGCACTCCGCGAAAGCCACAGCGCTCACGCTCGCTCGGGTCGCCCTCGCCGGACCGATCGAACCGGAATCCGTCGCTGCACGATGGGGTCAGGCCCTTTCTTCCCGCGCCCGCTGGATCGGCCATCTCGCCCAACGCCTCGTCGCGTTCTTCGGTGCCGGAACTCGTCCTCGGGTTTCCAAAGTCGCCGGCTTCATCGGTCGGGACCGCAGATTTGTGGCGCAACATCGGTCCCGTGGCGGATTCCGTTCCATCGCGGAACCTACCCCGATCATGTGTCCCGCAGCCGGTCCGCCGGTTACCCTGAAATCGTGGCGCTTCACCTTGCCGGACTTTGCACCAACGCAACGCCTCGGTCGGTGTTGTCGAAAGCTCCGGGCAAAGATTCGAAACCCGTCGACTCCAACCTCCGTAGGCTCCTTGAATCGTCGCATCTCCCCCAAGGCTCACCTTCATCGCCAATGTTGGCGAATCTCGCCGTCTTCCATCTGGATCGCCGCCTCGAGGGTCTGGCGAACACGTCGGGTGCGACTTTCTCTCGGTACGCCGACGACCTGTTGCTTTCCGGCGGTGTTGCGTTCGCGCGCAACGCCCATCGAACCGCCCACGCCGTGAACGTCATCGCGCTTCAGGAAGGCTTCGAAGTGAACACTCGAAAAACCCGGATCATGCGGCGCGCCAACTCCCAACGCGCCGCCGGATTGGTGCTCAACCAACACCCCAATCTCCCTCGCACACAATTCGATCGCCTCAAAGCCACCTTGTTCAACTGTGTCCGCCACGGACCCGACTCACAAAACCGACAAGGTCACCTCGACTTTCGAGCGCACCTTCAAGGCCGACTCGCCCACCTGCTCGCGATCAATCCGAACCGAGGCAGGAAACTGAAAGCGATCTTCGACCGGATTCGCTGGGATGCCCCCCTTTAAACCAACCTCTTCAAATGTTCGATCGATCGTTTCGCCTGCTCGATCGTACCGCATTCAACCGATAGCACGATGTCTCGCGGGCACCCCTTTCGAACGATGTCGATCACCCGGGCCCAATCGATCACCCCGTCGCCACACGCGCAGCCGACCGGCGTCCCAGTCACCTTCCCGCGCTCGGCATCTCCTTGTTGCACCGAAATGTCTTTCGCGTGCAAATGCACCAACCTTTTGACCACCCGCTTCAACCACTTATAGGGGTCCTGGCCGCACAGAAACGCGTTGCCCGTGTCGTAGTTAATGCCGATGGCGGGACTCTTCACCAACTTCTGGATCCGATCCAGGCCGTCGGGTGTTCGGCTATACTGCTGATGACACTCCACCCCGATCAGGATTCCTCGCGGCTCCGCCACTTTTGAGGCCTCCATCAACGTGTACCGCATCAGGACGTAGTCCTCCTCCTCGGTGGTCCAAGACTGCTTCGGCCCCTCGTCCGTATTCACGACCGGCGCACCCGCCTCTGCCGCGAACCGAATCGCTTGCTTCAAGTATTCCGTGCCAATCTCAGGCTTGGTGATCGGGGTATGCGTCGATAGGCCCGACATCTTGATCCGGCTCTGTGCGCACGCGCGCGAGAGGCGCAACGGATCGTCCAGCATCGAGACGCTGTGGAAGTATCCGGCCTCGCTCAGCAGCTCCCGTCCCCAATGCACCATGGGCTCCACATACTCGTAACCTAACTCGGCGGCTTTCTTCACGCCCCATTCGAAGGATTTGTCGTCGTGCCGGACGAACTCCATGTTGATGCCGATGCTGATCTTGCCCATGGGATAGTTGGAGTTGAGTTTGAGTTTGTTTGCCCGAACCTCGCTTGAAATTCCCTCAGCGCCCTTTCAACCAAGGCGCCAATCGTCCCGTCAAATACGCCCGGTTCTGCGCCGCCGGATAAACCAACACCAGGTAACGCACGTCGAACTTCGCCCCGCGCTGATAAGAAATGGGCTGCCGTCCCAGACTCTGCGTCGCCGTCAAATAGGCGAACGCGTTGCGCATCGAAAAGAAACTCCCCACACCCGCGTTCGAAGGATGCCCGGCCAGCACCAACATCGCCTCACGTCCTGAAACCCGCCCCGACACCGCCGTCCACGCCGCCGGACGCACGTCCCAGGTCTGCGCCTCGGAATACGGCACGCCTTCCGAGTTCTGAAATTCCGCGACCTTGTCGAATTCTTCGGGAAATCGGATGCCGAGTCCGTGATAGTCGGCTCCGTGCAGGACGGCGCGTTCCACGCCACGATCCACCTCGAACTGCGAACGCCATTCCAAAGCCACCTCCTCAACTCCGGGATTCACCGTCAGCCGGATCTCCCGTCGTTCGTGCAGCAATGTCACGGCCGGCCCGGATCCATCGCTGGTTTGCCAATCCAATTCCTGCACCAGCCACGCCGACGGCAATCCGGTGTCGGTCCGGGCCACCGTCAGCGTCGGTGGGCCCAAGGCAATCTGCCGCCCCGCGGGCGCTCGTTCCTCCCAGAAGTTCGCCCCGTTGACCCGAATGGCGTACATCAATCCATGATGATGCAGGTGATCCGACGGCGCGTCCCGAATCACGTTCTCCCCGCGCAAGGTATGGAGGGCCTGGACGTACGGTTTGAATTGTTCCCCGGCAAACACGTAGGTCATTAGCGGCCGCCCCCGAAAGGTCAGTTGGGCGCGTCCCAACGAAGGATCCATCGCACCGGTGATCGTCTCGCTCGGATCCAGCGCGTGCCCGGGCTCGGCACCGAATCCCCTCCATCCCGCGATCAGGAACATCGCCAACAAAAACACCCAGGAACCGCCGGACACCCAGTGCCGCGTCGCAGCGCGACGAGCGCCTCCTTTCGGCGCAACATTCCCATCTATGTGGGCCCTGTCGCGCTGCAACAGGGCGGTCTCATCCTGGTTCATAGGCCCAATGCGCGTCCCCATCCGGGCCATGCACCCGACCCACGAGGCCCAGCCGTCGACCAATGCTTCGGAGTACGCGTTCCGCATGAGGTGACCGTAATCAATCATCGGCCTACCGCGCCACGCCAGCCCCGGATTGGCCAGCCCTAGCCGTTTCTTGTTCCGGCCAAACGGGGTTTCCCCCCTCCGACCCGCACTCTGACTCCAGCGTCTTTACGAAATCTTGATGCGTCGCGGGGAACTCTTGATTACCCCGCCACACCCAACGGCCCCAATGTCGCGAGCGCGAACGGCCAATCCGCCAACGTCGCGAACCCAGTATGCTCGACCTCATCTACCTCGGCCTCGTGATGGGCTTCTTCGCTGCCTGCCTCGCCTACGCGCGCGGGTGCGAACGCCTCTGACCCGCCCAGCCCCATTCCCATGGAAATCCTTGTCATCACCCTGCTCGCCGTCCTGCTGCTCGGCTACTTGCTCTACGCCGTGCTGCATCCGGAGAAGTTCTAATCCGCCGCCATGAACTCTCCCTCCGCCTGGATCCAATGGACGCTCTTCGTTGGCCTTCTCGCCGCCATTACCAAACCCCTGGGCCTCTACCTGGTCCAGGTTCTCGATCCCGGAGGCCGAACCTGGATGGACCCGGTTGTTCGCCCCATCGAACGCCTGACCTACCGGTTCCTGGGAGTCCAACCCGTTCACGAACAGCACTGGACGGACTATGCGAGGTCACTGCTGACCTTCAGTTTCGTCAGCCTCGTTTTCACCTATGCGATTCTGCGACTGCAGCACCTGCTGCCTCTCAACCCGTCCGGGTTCGGGGCGGTTTCGGAACACCTCGCGTTCAATACTGCGGTCAGCTTCACCACCAACACCAATTGGCAAAGCTATGGCGGGGAGTCGACGCTGTCGTACCTGGCGCAGATGGTGGCGCTGACCTTCCACAACTTCGCGTCCGCAGCCGTAGGCATCGCCATTGCCGCCGTGCTGGTGCGAGGGATTGCCCGAGCTTCCGTTCAGACTATCGGCAACTTCTGGGTCGATGTGGTTCGAGTCACGTATTACCTCCTGCTTCCGATTTGCCTGCCGTTCGCCGTGTTCCTGGTTTCCCAGGGAACGATTCAGAATTTCAAGCCCTACACGGCAGCGACCCTGGTCGAGCCGATTCATATCGCCATGCAGGCCACCGATGCCCAAGGGACATCCCTGTTGGACTCCAACGGGAACCCCGTCCTGGCGACACGCGAGGTGACCAGCCAGACGATCGCCCAGGGACCGGTGGCGTCCCAGGTGGCGATCAAGATGCTGGGCACCAACGGGGGCGGATTCATGAACGCCAATGCCGCCCATCCCTTCGAAAATCCCACCCCTCTGTCCAACTTTGTCCAAATGGTGGCCATCCTCGCCGTGGGCAGCGGGCTCACCTATTACCTGGGACGGAGCACCGGCTCCCCGGCCCACGGTTGGGCGGTCTGGGCCTCCATGATGATCCTCTTCCTGGCCGGAGTGCTCGCCTGCGCCTGGGCTGAGGCCGCCGGGAACCCCTTGCATCACGCTCTCGGGCTGGATCCGGCCGACGGCAATATGGAGGGCAAGGAGGTTCGGTTCGGGATCTTCAGCTCCGCACTGTTCGCCACCATCACCACGGCGGCGTCGTGCGGAGCGGTGAATGCCATGCACGACTCCTTCACCGCCCTCGGCGGCCTCATCCCCCTCTTCAACATGGAACTGGGGGAGATCGTGATCGGCGGAGTGGGCGCCGGACTATACGGGATGCTTGTCTTTGTCATCCTGGCGGTGTTCATCGCCGGCCTGATGGTGGGTCGAACTCCGGAGTATCTGGGGAAGAAAATCGACGCTTACGAAGTGAAGATGTCGATGCTCGCTTTGCTGATCCTCAGCATCACGATTCTGGGATTCACGGCCTGGGCGGCGACACAACCCTGGGGAACGGCCGGCCCAAATGATACCGGGCCACATGGATTCAGCGAGATCCTGTACGCCTTCAGTTCCGCCGCCGCCAACAACGGCAGCGCCTTCGCCGGACTCACCGCCAATACCCCCTGGTACAATACCACCCTCGGCCTCGCGATGCTGTTCGGCAGGTTCCTCATGATCCTGCCCATTCTCGCGATAGCCGGATCACTCGCCGCCAAACGCAAGATGGCCGCCTCCGCGGGCACTTTTCCGGTCACTGGCGGCACCTTCGTGATTCTGCTCCTCGGCACCATCCTGCTGGTCGGCGCCTTGAACTTCCTTCCGGCACTCGCCCTCGGGCCCATCGCCGAGCATTTCCTCACCCATTCCTCCACCCTCTTCTAGCCGCTCGTCATGCCGCCACGCTCCACGCCCACACTCTTTGATCGCAGCCACCTCGGCAGCTCGCTAGCGGCCGCGCTCCTCAAGCTCCATCCGCGCGTGCTCATCCGGAATCCGGTGCTTTGGGTCACCTGGATCGGGGCCCTTCTAACCACCGTCGCCATCGTCACCTCACCCGCCGATCGCGGGTTCAACGCGCACCTGGCAGTGTGGCTCTGGTTCACCGTCCTCTTCGCCAATCTCGCCGAAGCCGTCGCCGAGAGTCGGGGAAAGGCACAGGCGGAATCCTTGAAGAAGACCCGAACCGCAACCACGGCGCGACGCTTGGTCGGCGACCAGGAGGAACGGGTACCCGCCACCTCTCTGCGCAAGGACGATCGCGTCGTTTGCGAGGCGGGTGACGTCATCCCCTCGGATGGTGAAGTCATCGAAGGCATCGCCACCGTGGATGAATCGGCCATCACCGGAGAATCGGCCCCTGTCATCCGTGAAAGCGGGTCGGACCGCAGCGCCGTCACCGGTGGTACTCGCGTCATCAGCGATCGCATGGTCATCCGGATCAGCGCCGAACCCGGGCACACGTTTCTGGACCGCATGATCCACATGGTTGAGGGCGCGAACCGTCAAAAAACACCCAACGAGATCGCCCTGAATATTCTCCTCGCGGCGCTCACCTTGACCTTCCTCGCCGTCGTGGTGTGCCTCTACCCCATGGGCCTCTATGCCAAGACCACCTTCTCCATTCCCGTCCTCGTCGCCCTGCTGGTCTGCCTGATTCCCACCACCATCGGCGGACTTCTCAGCGCCATCGGCATCAGTGGCATTGATCGACTGATTCGTCGCAATGTCATGGCCATGAGCGGCCGCGCTGTCGAGGCGGCCGGTGACATCGACGTCCTCCTGCTCGACAAAACCGGCACCATCACTCTCGGCAACCGCATGGCCACCGCGTTCGTCGCCGCCCCGGGCGTTGACCAGGCCCGCCTCGCGGATGCCGCCCAACTCGCCTCGCTGGCCGACGAAACCCCAGAGGGTCGCAGCATCGTCGTGCTCGCCAAGGAACAATTCGGACTACGAGGCCGCGAGGTCGCCGAACCGCATGCTCGTTTCATCCCGTTCACCGCCCAGACTCGCATGAGCGGTGTCGACCTCGCCTCGGCGGACACCTCCGGTACCCGCTCGATTCGCAAGGGTGCCGCTGAATCCATGAAACGGCATGTCGATCGATTGGGCGGCCGTTTCCCGGAGGCCATTGATGCCGCTGTTGAGAACATCTCCCGCGCGGGCGGAACTCCCCTCGTGGTGGCGGACGGGGCGGAGGTCCTTGGCGCGGTGCAACTGAAAGATGTCGTCAAAGGCGGCATCAAGGAGCGCTTCGAGCAGCTTCGGAAAATGGGCATCCGGACCATCATGATCACCGGGGACAACCCGCTGACCGCCGCCGCCATCGCCGCCGAGGCGGGGGTTGATGATTTCATGGCCCAGGCCACTCCCGAGCAAAAGCTCGCCCGCATTCGGGCCGAACAATCGGACGGCCACCTGGTGGCGATGACCGGCGACGGCACCAACGATGCCCCCGCCTTGGCCCAGGCCGATGTCGGCGTTGCGATGAACACCGGCACCCAGGCTGCGCGCGAGGCCGGCAACATGGTCGACCTCGACAGCAATCCCACGAAACTCATCGAGATTGTGGAAATCGGGAAACAGCTGCTCATCACCCGCGGCTCGCTGACCACCTTCAGCATCGCCAATGACGTTGCCAAATACTTCGCCATTCTGCCGGCCATGCTGATGACCACCTTCCCCGCCATGTCGCACCTCAACCTTATGAGCCTGCAAAGTCCCCGGAGCGCCATCCTGAGTGCGGTCATTTTCAACGCGCTCATCATCATCGCGCTCATTCCTCTCGCCCTGCGCGGTGTGCGCACCCGCGCCACCGACGCCCGCTCGATTCTCCAGCGCAACCTGCTCATCTATGGCGCCGGCGGTCTTCTGCTTCCTTTTCTCGGCATCAAACTCATTGATCTCGCCCTCACCACCGTCGGCCTCGTCTAAACTTATGCATTCCGTTCTCCGGGAACTGCGCGCCGCCGGCGCCGCCACCGTGACCCTCGCCCTCCTCTGTTGCGGCGCCTATCCCCTCGCCGTCTTCGCCTTCGGTCAGATCCTCTTCCCCAAACAGGCCAATGGCAGCCTGCTCATCGATCCGGACGGCACGATCCGAGGCTCGGAGTTGCTCGGCCAGAACTTTGCCGGGCCGGAATACTTCCATCCCCGCCCTTCCGCCGCCGGTCCCCAAGGCTACGACGCCACCAGTTCTGGCGGCAGTAACCTCGGCCCCACCTCGCGCGCCCTGTTCCACGCCATCCAGGACCGCATCGAGCGGTACCGCGCCGAGAACAGTCTCCCCTCCACCACGCCGATCCCCGCCGACGCCGTCACCACCTCCGCCAGTGGACTCGACCCCCACATCAGCCTGCGCAACGCCGACATCCAATCGGACCGGGTCGCCCGTGCCCGGGGACGGCCCAGGCACGAGGTCCAGAAACTCATCCAGGCCCATCTCGAATCCTCCTCCGACCCGCTCCGCCTGGCCCCCCCGCGCATCAACGTCCTCCTGCTGAACCGCACTCTCGACGCCGCCACCAAACCAGCGAAACCCAGCCTGGCCCGAGACTTGTAACAATTGTTACAAATCTCGGGCCAGGCTCTTCGATGCGGGAATTTCAACGGCTGGTGATTTGACCTAACCTGAACCCGTGAGCGAAAGCATTCGCCCGAATCCCGACGCTCTGCTCCGGTCCATTCAGGGCGAGGAAGCGCGCAATCACCGAGGGCGTCTCAAGGTCTTCCTCGGCATGTGCCCCGGGGTGGGCAAGACCTTCGCCATGCTCGAAGCCGCCCACCGGGAGCTGAAGGCTGGCAAACACGTCGTCATCGGCGTCGTGGAAACCCACGACCGGCCGGAAACCGTGAACCTCACCCGTGACTTGCCCCAAATCCCCCGCCGACGCCTGGAGTACCGCGGCGTCGTGCTTTCCGAATTCGATCTCGACGCCGCCCTCGAGCAACGACCCGCTCTGGTTTTGGTCGACGAACTGGCCCACACCAACGCCCCGGGTTCTCGTCATCCGAAGCGGTGGCACGATGTGCAGGAACTGCTCGACGCCGGCCTCGATGTGTTCACAACGCTGAATGTCCAGCACGTCGAAAGCCGCGCCGACACCGTCCGTCAAATCACCGGCGCGGACATTCGCGAAACGGTTCCTGACAGCGTGCTCGACGGCGCGGTGCTGGAACTCGTGGATTTACCCCCGACGGAACTTCTGCAACGGCTTCGCGAAGGCAAAGTCTACTTCGCCGACCGCGCCCAAGCGGCGACGGAGAACTTTTTCCGGGAATCGAATCTCACCGCGCTGCGCGAACTGGCCTTGCGGCTCGTGGCGGACCATGTCGGGGAAGACACGCGCTTCTTTCGCCGCTCAGAAACCCGCGAAGGGCCATGGAAGACCACTCATCGTCTGCTGGTCGCGGTCGGCCCAAGTCCCACGTCCGAGTCCCTGATTCGCTGGACCCGCCGTGTCGCGGACAGTCTGCATTGCCCCTGGATTGCCGTGCATGTCGAGGGCCCGAGGTCACTCGCCAACCGCGCGCAGGAACAACTGGCCAAGAATCTCGACACCGCGCGCGAATTGGGAGCCGAGGTGATCACCACCGCCGACGCGGATCTCGTGCATGGAGTATTGCGCGTGGCGCGGGATCAGAACGTGACCCAGATCGTGGTGGGCAAGACCGGCGGCGAGTCCTGGCTCCGAGCCTGGAGAGGTCACCGCATGTTGCGGCGATTGTCGGACGAGAGCGGCGACATTGATCTGCACGTGGTGAGAGGCGTCAAATCCGGCCTGGCCGGTCGCACTACCACGACCGATCGATGGCACCCAGGATTCCGCACCCAAAGCTCACAGTACGGGGCGGCGGCGGCGGCGGTCGTCGGAGCGGGCTTGGCAAACCTCGCCGTTGACGCCATGGGCGGACCGCGCGTGCCCGGCCTGGTATTTCTGCTGGTAGTGGTGCTGCTGGCCCTGTTCGTCGGGCGCGGCCCGGTGCTGCTGGCCGGCGCGCTCAGCGCGTTGGGATGGAATTTCTTCTTTCTCGAGCCGCGTTTCACCTTTGTCATCGATCGCTTCGAAGACACCGCCCTTTTCGTCACCTACTTCGTCGTGGCGATCGTTCTGGGCCAACTGGTGGCACGTATCCGGGAGCATGCCGAGGCGGAGCGGCGTCGCGAAGAACGAGCCACGGCTCTCTATGAACTCACTCGCGACCTCTCCGAAGCCGTCACCCTGGACGAGGTCGTCTGGCAACTCGTGTCGCAGATCGACCGAGTGTTGCACGCGCGATCCACGGTGGTGGTTGCCGTCCGGGAAACACTTACGGCCCATCCGGACGGAAGTTTGGAACTCGCGGAGAAGGAGCTCGCGGTAGCGGATTGGGCGTTGCGCAACCGACAGGCCGCCGGTCGAACGACCCGGAATCTCCCAGGCGGCTCGTGCCTGCACCTGCCACTGTCGACCGACCGCAAGGCCTTCGGCGTGCTGGTCATCGAATTGCCGTCGTCACCGATGGCGCTCGGCCAACGGGAACTCCTGGAGACCTTTGCGCGACAAGCGGCGGTGGTCCTGGACCGCGCGGATCTGCAGGCTGCCGCGGGACAGGCGCGCCTTCTCGCCGAATCCGAACGCCTGGCGCGCACCCTCCTGAACTCCATCTCGCACGAACTTCGCACGCCGCTGGCGGTCACCACCAGTGCCGTCGCGGCCTTGTGCGACAACGACGGGAACCCGCACCTACGCCAATCCCTGCTCGCGGAGATCCAGCAGGCGAATGCACGGCTCAACCGCATCGTCGGCAACCTTCTCGACGTCACCCGGCTGGAATCCGGCCAGATCCGGCCCCGCCTTGATTGGCATGATGCCCGGGACCTGGTTCAAACCGCCGTCCGCGAACTGTCCGGCGCTCCGACGCGGCATCCGATCCGGTTGATCCTTCCTTCCGGGCCGGTCCTGGCCCGCCTGGACTATTCGCTGATCCAGCAGGCGATCTCCAACCTGCTGCTCAACGCCCTCACCCACACTCCGGAGGATACCCCCATCGAGGTGAAGGTCGAACGGACCGAGAACGCCCTGAGTCTGACGGTGGCCGACCGTGGACCAGGCATTCCGCCGGATTTGCTCCCCCGTATCTTCCACAAATTCAGTCGCGGCGCGGGCGCCCATCCGGGTGGCACCGGACTGGGATTGGCGATCGTGAAAGGATTTGTTGAGGCTCACGGAGGCACGGTGTCGGCGGAGAACCGACCCGAAGGGGGCGCTGCATTCACACTGCGGCTACCTCAACCGGCCAACGCACCCACCGACCATGGATCCTGAAGCTTCTTCGTCCACGGTCATCCTGGTGATTGATGACGAACCGCAGATTCGACGACTGCTGAGAGTCACCTTGGAGACCCACGGCTACCGAGTCTTCGACGCTGACACCGGCCAGGAAGGCATTGCCCAGGCAGCGCTGCGCCGACCCGATGTCATCCTCCTCGATCTCGGTCTGCCCGACATTGACGGCCACAACGTCCTTCGGCGCATTCGCGAGTGGAGCCAGGTGCCGATCCTCATTCTCAGTGTCCGCGACGCTGAATCGGACAAGATCACCGCCCTTGACCAGGGAGCGGACGACTATGTCACGAAGCCGTTCAGCGCGGGCGAACTCCTGGCGCGCCTGCGGGCAGCCTTGCGCAAAGCGCAACCGAACGCCGATCAGACGTTCCATCGCGTCGGGCCCATCGAGGTGGACCTGGCGGCGCGGACGGTACGCAAGGAAGGCCAGGATGTCCGGCTGACGCCGATCGAATACGCCCTCTTTCGGCTGCTTTTGCTCAACAGCGGAAGGGTTCTCACCCACCGTTATCTTCTCAGCCAGGTTTGGGGACCCAACGCGGTACAGCAGACCCATTATCTGCGCGTCCATATCGCGCACCTCCGTGAGAAGGTGGAGCCCGATCCTCAGCAGCCGCGCCTGATTCTCACGGAATCCGGCATCGGCTACCGCCTGGTGGCGCCCTGAGCGCAAACAGATGAAGGCGATCGTGACTCCGCCGGTGACAAACGCCGGGAATCCTGTTCCCTTATGGCCACCATGAATTCCCGCCACCCTTCTCCGACTGGCATCCGGCCCATGGTTATGCCGACGCGTCGAGCCCCCCGCCTCGCCCCCGGCTTCACTCTGATCGAACTGCTGGTGGTCATCGCCATCATCGCGATCCTCGCAAGCATGCTTCTCCCCGCACTCGCCAAGGCCAAAGAAAAGGGAAAATCGACGGCGTGCATCAACAACATGCGCCAGATGGCGATTGCCCAGCGGGTGTACTCGGACGAGTTCGACGGGAGATACGTGCACACGTTTCAAGTCCGGGGAAACAACGACTTCCGAAAGGGCTGGTTCAATTTCCTCCAACCCTACCAGCAGACCACCAACCTGCTGCTCTGCCCAAACAAGACTAAAAAATTCAAGGAGACCGTCGCTCTCTACCCCAGTGATCAACAGGACAAGGCCGTGTCCAACTACGCCATGAATTTCCGCCTCGGCGGCTGTGACTGGCCGAGTGTCTGGGACGTCCGCGATTGGCCCGGCGTCCGCGATGCCGGCATTCGCAATCCCTCCGGTACCGTTCACATCACCGACGGCGGCAGCCGTCCGCTCAACACTCGCGACCGGTTTAAGTGCGTCACTCCCGCCTCCACGGAGAAGCCCGGCTGCTGGATTGTGCACGATCCGGCCAACGACCAGCCGTGCAGCGGTTGCGTCACTTCTACCGGTGATCCCAACTGGGGCGGCCCCCACCTCCGCCACAACCAGCGCAGCAACGTCCTCTTCGCCGACAGCCACGTGGAAACCAAGCGCGCCTCCGACTGGTACTGGTCTGGCACCGGATGGCTGAAGCCGGACGTCGGCGGCAACGGTGAATAGGTCGCGCCACGCATGAAGTTCCCGTCCTGCATTCTCCTCCTTGCCGTCCGCCTGGGTGCCGGTTTCGCCCCAAACCCGTCCGCCTCCGCCGCCACCTCCGGTCCGGTCGACTTCAATTTCCACATCCGCCCGCTGCTGTCGGACCGTTGCTTTGCTTGCCACGGACCCGACGACAAGGCGCGCAAGGCGGACCTCGATCTTCATACCCGTGAGGGTGCCCTGAGAGGCGGCAAATCCAAAAAACCCTCCATTAACCTTGCGGATGTCGATGCCTCCGAACTCCTGCGGCGGTTGACCACCACGGATCCGGACGATCGGATGCCGCCGCCCGAGTCCAAACTACCGGCACTCAACGCGGAAGAAATCGAGCAGCTTCGCCGCTGGATCGCCGGCGGCGCCGAATACAAGGAACACTGGGCGTTCCTGCCCCTGCGCCCAACCGCCGTTCCCGAGATCCGCCCGAACGCTGGCATCATCCGAACGGACATCGACCGATTCGTGCTTGCCCGCCTGGAAGCAGAGGGCTGGACGCCGCAGTCGGAGGCACCCCGCGAAACCCTGATCCGGCGAGTCACGCTCGACCTCACCGGACTGCCGCCATCGACCCTCGAAATCGACGCCTTCCTGGCGGACACCTCGTCGAACGCTTACGAAAACGTCGTCGATCGACTGCTCCGCTCCGCGCGCTATGGCGAGCGGATGGCGCAGGAGTGGATGGATTTGTCGCGGTTTGCCGACACCTTCGGATACCAAGCCGACGTCGACATCGATCTTTCTCCATGGCGCGACTGGGTGATTCGGTCATTCAACGACAATCTCCCTTGGAACCAATTCATCACCTGGCAACTCGCCGGCGATCTGCTGCCTCAAGCCACCCAGGATCAACGATTGGCCACGGCCTTTAACCGACTTCATCGGCAGACCAACGAGGGAGGCAGTATCGATGAAGAATTCCGCAACGAGTATGTGTCCGACCGCGTCCACACCATGGGCACTGCTTTCCTGGGGCTCACGCTGGAATGCGGGCGTTGCCATGATCACAAGTACGACCCCTTCAGCCAGCGTGACTACTACCGGCTATCGGCGTTCTTCAATTCCATCGACGAATCCGGCCTCTATTCGCACTTCACCCGGGCCACGCCGACACCCGTTCTTCTGCTGTGGGAAGATGGGGCGAAGAAACAGCACGACGCGGCGATGCAAGCCGTGGCGGACGCCGAGGCAACACTGAATACGGCCCGCCTTCGGGCGCGCGAGCGTTTCAACGACTGGCTTCCCGCGGCTCCCAAGTCCCCGATCCTGCCCAAACCGGTTCTCCATCTCGCCTTCGAGTCGATCACCAACGGCCGCACCACCGACGCCGTCAGCACCAATCTCGCGCTCCTCCATGACGGCCCGCAGATCGCCGCGGGCAAGGTCGGTCAGGCCATGCAATTCAGCGGCGACAACTCCGCCACCGTGCCTTTCGCCGGAAAATTCGGTCGCACGGACAGGTTCAGTTTTGGACTCTGGATCAGGCCGACGGAACTCCAGACACGCGCGGTGGTCTTTCATGCGTCGCGTTCCTGGACGGACTCTGGAAGCCGCGGGTATGAGTTGGTGCTGGACGGCGGCCGACCGTCCTTCGCCCTCATCCATTTCTGGCCCGGCAACGCCATCGCGGTGCGCGCCCGCGACCCGCTGCCTCTTGGTGCGTGGTCCCACCTCGCGGTCACCTATGATGGATCAAGCCGTGCAAACGGCATTCGACTCTTTCTCGACGGCAGGCCGCTGGAGCTCGAAATCGTTCGCGATCACCTCTACAAGGATATTCAGCACCGGGCGGAATGGGGCGATTCCGAAGCCGGCGCCATTCCGCTCACCATCGCGGGACGCTTCCGGGACAACGGCTTCAAGAACGGCTTCATCGACGAGTTTCAAGCCTTCGACCTCGACCTGACGGCGCTCGAGGTCAGCTGGCTCGCCCAGGGAACAGCCGCCGCGACGCCCGATTGGACCTCGGTCGAACACCGCGACCGGTCGCTGGAATACTATTCGGCCAGGCACGACGAAGCCTTTCGTTCGGCTGCCACCCAATTGCAGCAGGCGCGTGCCGAGGAGAACCGTGTGATCACGCCCGTGCGTGAGATCATGACGATGACAGACCTGCCAACACCGCGTCCCACCTTTGTTTTACGCCGCGGGGCCTACGATGCGCCGGGAGAGGCGGTCGAACGAGGCGTTCCCGAGCGGATCTTCCCCATGCCGGCCGGGCTGCCGAATGACCGCCTCGGCTTGGCGCAATGGCTCACACATCCCCAGCATCCGCTGACGGCCCGTGTGGCGGTCAACCGGATTTGGCGGCTGCATTTCGGCCGCGGACTGGTGGCCACCACGTGGGATTTCGGTGCCCAGGGAACGCTTCCCTCGCATCCCGAACTTCTCGATTGGTTGGCCCGTCGCTTCATTGATTCCGGCTGGAACCGCAAAGCGCTGCATAAGGAGATCGTGATGTCGGCAACCTACCGGCAATCCTCGAAGGCGCCGGGGGAATTCCTCGCGCGCGATCCGGAAAACCGATTGTTGGCGAGAGGTCCCAGGCACCGTCTGGATGCCGAACAAATTCGCGACAGCGCGCTTTCCGCCAGCGGACTGCTGGTGGACAAGGTGGGCGGATCCAGCGTCAAACCCTATCAGCCGGCCGGTGTGTGGGAGGACGCGGGCACCGGTAAGTCCTATTCCCAAGACAAAGGGGAAAAGCTCTACCGCCGCAGTCTGTACACCTTCTGGCGGCGCACCGCCCCGCCTCCGAGCATGCTCACCTTCGATGCCACCTCGCGAGAGGTCTGCACCGCGAAGCGCGAGACCACCACCACGCCCCTGCAATCCCTCGTCCTGCTCAATGACCCGCAGTTTCTCGAGGCCGCGCGAACACTGGCGGAGCGCTTGCTCATGGATCATCCCAAGGATCCCGCGGTTCGATGTCGCGAGGCATTTCGCCGCCTGACGGGTCGCCCCCCGGACGACCGTGAGATCGCCGTGCTCGACCGACTGTATCGCGAGCAATCGGACTACTTTCGCGCCAATCCCGAGGCCGCGATGCAGTATCTCGGCATCGGGGAAAGACCCCGCAATGAGACTCTTCCTCCCTTCGATCTTGCCGCGACGGCCGTTCTGGCGAGTGCGGTCATGAACCACGACGAATTCGTGATGAAACGATGAGCGCTCCCCTCTGCACCGGCCCTTTTCCCGCGGACCGACTGACCCGACGCGGGTTTCTCAATCGTTTCGGCATGGGCCTCGGCGGCATGGCGCTCGCCCATCTGCTGAACCCGGCAAGGTCCATGGCGAGCCCGGCTTCCACCGCTTCCCTGGATCACGGGATTCTCGCCGGACAGTTCCACACGCCGCCACGGGCCAAGCGCGTGATTTATCTCTTCATGGCGGGCGGTCCCTCGCAACTCGAGACCTTTGACCACAAACCGCTGCTCAACGAGCGGAATGGGCAAGAGCTGCCGGCCTCGGTGCGCATGGGACAGCGCCTCACCGGCATGTCCGGCAACCAGGCTTCGCTGCCCATGGCCGGCTCCATCTTCAAGTTTGGACAGCACGGGCAATCGGGCGCCTGGATCAGTGAATTGCTCCCCTACACGGCCAAGGTCGCCGATGACCTGTGCATCGTGCGCTCCTTGTACACCGAGGCGATCAATCACGATCCCGCCATTACCTTTCTCCAAACCGGATCTCAAATTTCGGGTAGACCCAGCTTCGGTGCGTGGGTCCATTACGGTCTGGGAAGCGACAATGAGAATCTCCCGGCCTTTGTGGTTCTCATCACCCGCGGCAAAGTGGATCAACCCCTCTACTCGCGGCTGTGGGGCAGTGGATTTTTGCCCTCCCGCCATCAGGGCGTTCAGTTTCGCGCCGGCAAAGAGCCCGTCCTGTACCTCAACAACCCTGCCGGCGTGTCGCCCGAGAGCCGGCGGCTCATGCTGGATCGCCTGAAGGAACTCCACGAGCACGCTGTCGAAACGGCGGGAGATCCGGAGATTGAGACCCGCATTGCCCAGTACGAAATGGCCTTCCGGATGCAAACCAGCGTCCCCGAGGCGACGGACCTTTCGAAGGAACCCGATGCGGTTTTCGATCTCTACGGTCCGGACTCTCGCAAACCCGGCACTTTCGCCGCCAACTGCCTCCTGGCCCGACGGCTCGCGGAACGAGGCGTCAAATTCATCCAACTCTATCATCAAGGTTGGGACCAGCACGGCGGGTTGCCCAATGGGATCAAACAGCAGTGCAAGGAGACCGACCAACCTTCCTACGCCCTGCTCACCGATCTCAAACAACGCGGACTGCTTGATGATACGCTCGTGGTGTGGGGCGGGGAGTTTGGTCGGACCAATTATTCGCAAGGCAAACTGACCGCCACCGACTACGGACGCGATCATCATCCCCGCTGTTTCTCGGTTTGGATGGCCGGAGGCGGCGCCAAGCCCGGAATCACCTACGGGTCGACCGACGAGTTTGGCTACAACGTCGCCGAAAACGGCGTGCACGTGCATGACCTGCACGCCACGTTACTGCACCTTCTCGGCATCGATCACGAACGTCTCACCTACTTCTTCCAGGGACGCCGGTTCCGATTGACCGACGTCCATGGCAAAGTCGTCCGCCCTCTGTTGGTGTAAGGTCATCCCTCATCCCCCTTCCCTCATCCCCCTTCCCTCATCCTCCGCCCCACTTCGCCGCTGCGGTCCGTGTTCGGCGTCGTGCGGTTCCACGTGGACCAGGACGTCGGCAATCCGCCGGTCGGCGGCCAGCAGGCGATCCTTCACCTCATGCGCAATGGCATGCCCGGCGCGGACGGTTAAATCGCCGTTGACGATGACATGAATGTCCATGGCCAATTCCAGGCCTGTCTTGCGCATCCGACATTTCTCAATCGCCACCACGCCATTCACGGAAGCGGCGACCTGCCTCACCATTTCCAAAGTCTCAGTCGGCACCGTGGCGTCCATGAGGTCATTCACCGATTCTCGCAGGAGTTTGATTCCGTTGAAGACGATAACCCCGCAAGCCGCCAACGCCGCCCAGTCGTCGGCCGACTCGAAACCCGCGCCACCGATGAGGGCGACGCTGATCCCCAGGAAAGCGGCCGCCGAGGTGAGCGCGTCCGATCGGTGATGCCAGGCGTCCCCACGTACCGCGGTGCTGCCGATGGCATCGCCGACCTTGAGCACTCGACGGGAGAGGATCTCCTTGAGAGCCACGACCATCGCCAGCACTGCCAAGGTGAATGGCGCCGGAGCGTGATGCGGATTGCGGATCTCAATCACACTGCTCACGGCTATCCAACCGGCCGCCACCAACAGCAATGCCGCGACCACCACACCAGCCAGCGGCTCGGCCTTGCCGTGTCCGTACGGATGATCCTCATCGGCGGGTCGCGCCGAAATGTGCATCCCCCCCATGACCACCATGGAACTCAGGATGTCCGAGGTGGACTCGATGCCATCGGCGATGAGGGCGTAGGAATTCCCCAGCACGCCGGCAAGAATCTTGGTGATGGCGAGGAGGATGTTGACCAGCACCCCGGTCAGGGCCGCGCGAATCCCCTGTTGATGCGAGTTCATGGGGGCGCTGGGACGTCTTGCATTTCTTCCGGAACGGCCTTGGGAGACGCATTCACGCCGTCAGGCTGAAAGGGAGCTCCCCGCCGGAAGCCTCTCCGTCGTTACCGGTGCACCCGGACGCCGACGGCCTCGATCTCCTTCAACTGATCTTTTCGAGCCAACGAACTCAGCGGGTTGTCGGCAAGGTACAGATTGAGAAACGGCGCAAACCGCTGCTCCTGATCCGCCTTTACCCAGGTCACCACCGACGACAAATCGCGAATCCGGTTGTGCTCCAAGAAGAGATGTTGGAGCCGGTTGAGTCCGTGCAACGCCCGCAAGTCCTGAATCCGGTTGAACGCCAAGGACAAGCTCGACAGTCCGCGGACCTGGCCGATACCGGAAATGTCGCGGATCCGATTGCGATCCAGGTAGAGGGACGACAGTCGGCGAAGGTCCAGAAGCGGTCGAATGTCCTCGACGCGGTTCCCGGTCAGGTAAAGCGCCGAGAGATTGGTGAGGGCAGCGAGCGGCGCGAGGTCCTCCACTTGGTTTTGAGCCAGGTGGAGATACTGGAGGGCGGTCACCGTCGCCAGGGGCTTCAAATTGGATACACGATTGCTTTGGACATCCAGAAACTGGAGCCGCGGCAACCCTGAAAGGGGACTGAGATCGGTGATCTTGTTGCCCGCCAATTCCAGCATCGCGAGACTCCGGCACTTCTCCAACCCCGTCAGGTTCGTGATACCCCGCCCCTTGGCCTCAACCGTCGACAGGTTTACCACATCGGCTTCCACCAAGGGAGCGTCCGTGCCTCGCTTGGCGAAGACCTGCGTGCGCACCGCAGCTTCCAGGGCCGGGTCCGGGAAAAGCTCCGAGGCGGCGGCTGGGAGCGCCAGCAACAATGGAACCAGCAGGCCGCGCGCCACCCATCGGCGCGCCGTGTTGAGCAACGGCGGAATTCCATCGCGGTCAGCGGCCAGTTGGAAAGGACGAGTGGAGGCAACGAAGGTCATGCGTGGATCTCGGGGATCGAATGGATGGACGAAATCCTAGGGGCATCGATGTCAACTGACCAGCCAGTCGAGAATCCCTTTCTGCACGTGCAGCCGATTCTCGGCTTGGGTGAAGATGGTGTCGGCGTGGGCCTCGAAGGTCTCCGCGTCGATCTCTTTGCCGCGGTACGCCGGCAGGCAATGCATCACCAAGGCACCCGGCCGGGCAAGGCGGACCAGGGAGGCATTCACTTGATACCCGGCCAGGTCCTTGAGGCGCTGCGCCGCCTCGCTCTCCATGCCCATCGATACCCAGACATCGGTGTATAAAAGATCCGCTCCGGCCGCGGCGGCCTGTGGATCCTCCGTGCAAACAACACGCCCGCCTGCGCGGCGGACGAGTTCAGGGGAGGGTTGGTAGGCGGCTGGAGCCGCAATGCGCAGTTCAAACCCCAGTTTGGAGGCGGCCCAGATCCAGCTCACGGGCACATTGCAGGCCCCATCCCCGATGAATGCGACCACCCGCCCCTGGATCGAGCCGCAACGCTCCTGAAAGGTGAAGACATCGGTCAGAATCTGGCAGGGATGCTCCACATCCGTCAGGGCATTCACCGTGGGAATTCCGGAGTTCCGGGCGAATTCCTCGACATCGGTCTGCGCATAGGTGCGGATGATCGTGCCGTGCACCATTCGACCCAGCACCCGTGCGGTGTCCTTGATCGGCTCGCCCCGGCCCAACTGAATGTCGTTGGCATTGAGAAAGAGCGGGCGTCCGCCCAGTTCGTGAATGCCGACTTCGAAACTCACCCGGGTCCGGGTCGAGGCCTTCGAGAATATGAGGGCCCACGTCTGCCCCTGCAGCGGACGGGAATGCTGGGGGCGCCCTGACTTGAAGGCGTCGACACGTCCCAGGATCGATTCCATGTCCTCGCGCGACAGCTGTTCCAGGCTCAACAGATGCTTCATGACGATGGTCGGAATGACTATTCCCGGCCGTTCCAGCCAAGGAAAGAGGGCTCACTAGCGCAGAACGGGGCCCGAGGTCACGTACGAAGATGCGTTCACCCCCGACTCATTGCATTTTTTGGAGCCGCCCGATTAGCGTAGCGCGGTTCCGTTGTAACGCACACTTCCACTCGTCCATGAACCATTCTCTTCGTCACGCCCTGGTCACATTCATCCTGACCGCGGCCGCCAGCCTCGTCCCACCGGGAGTCCAAGGGCAGCCGGTGATTCCCGATGATTACCGAATCAATGGCTTCGCCATCGGGTGCCAAGCCTACACGTTCAATCGGTTCTCCGCCTTCGAAGCCATCGAAAAGACCGCGGCGGCCGGTGGCAAGGTCATCGAGTTCTACCCGGGCCAAACGCTGTCCAAGTCGGAGGCCAACCTCAAGGTCTCCCACGACTCGCCCCAAGTGGATGCGGTCATCGAGAAACTCCAGGCCAAGTTGAAACAACACGGCCTCAAAGCGGTGAACTACGGCGTGGTCGGCATACCCAAGGATGAAGCCGGCGCCCGCAAGGTGTTCGAATTCGCCAAGAAGATGGGGATGGTCGCGGTCACCACTGAGTCTGCCGACGCCATTCAGACCATCGAAAAACTGGCTGTCGAATTCGATCTCGGCGTCGCGTTCCACAATCATCCCGGAGATTTCTCCAATCCCAATTACAAGGTGTGGAGCCCGCACTACATCGCCGGACTGGTGGAAGGACGCGACAAACGCCTGGGCGCCTGCGCTGACACCGGGCACTGGACACGTTCCGGCATCAAACCCGTCGAGGCCCTCCGGGTGCTCAAGGGACGAATCATCAGTTCGCACCTCAAAGATCTGAACGAGTTCGGCGTCCGCAATGCCCACGACGTCCCCTACGGCCAGGGTAAGTCCGAGCTCAAAGCCGTGCTGGATGAGCTCAAGGCCCAGGGGTTCAAAGGCAACATCTCGATCGAGTACGAGCACAATTGGGACAACAGCCTGCCGGAAGTCACCCAGTGCATCGACTACGTCCGCGCCTACGGAAAGTAACGCCTCGGACCTCGCAGCCATTCATTCGGGGGGCAGCCCGGTTGGGCGCCCCTGTTGAGTCTTTCGTAACGGCGGCGCTGCTGCTTTCGGGGCGGCGTCCCCTCACTTTTGGGCCGCCGCGGCCAATTCGGGCCATAGCACCGCGGCCATCCGCATTCCCTTGCGGAACAAATTCAAGCTCATAGTTTCATTGGGTGAATGCGCATTGGCGTCGGGCAAGGCAAGCCCCAGCAGCAGGGAGTCCACGCCCAGCAAGCGCTTGAATTCATTCACAATCGGGATGGAGCCGCCTTCCCGCAGAAGGATCGGCTCGCATCGGAACGATTCGCGAAGGGCGCGCAAGGAGGCCTGTGCCAACGGGCCCCGGGGATCCAACAGATACGGCGCCCCGCCATGTCCGGGAATCACCTCCAACCGAACCGTTGGCGGGCAGACCTTCTTGAGATGCGCCGTCACGCGGCGGATCACCTGGTCGGGCGACTGATCCGGCACGAGTCGGAACGTCAGTTTGGCGCGGGCCCATGATGGGATGATGGTCTTGCTCCCCTCGCCTTGGTAGCCGCTGGTGAGTCCGTTGATCTCGCAGGTGGGACGCGCGGAGCGTTGCTCGAGAAAACTGAACCCCTGCTCCCCGCGCATTTGTTTCACCCCAAGAAACCGAGCCTCCTTCGACTCGGTGAACGGCAGCCGGGCGATTTGCTCGCGCTCGAATCCTTTGAGATTGCGGACCCCTTCATAGAACCCCGGCACGGTGATCCTTCCCTTGGCATCCCGCAGATGCGCCATGAGTTCGCACAGGACCATCGCGGGGTTATCCACGCTGCCGCCAAAAATCCCGGAGTGGAGATCGCGATCGGGTCCGGTGACCACCACTTCCATGGCGGCAATTCCACGCAAGGCATAGGTCAACGCCGGATGCTTCGGACTGGGCATGCCGGTGTCGGAAATCACGATGGCCTCACAACGAAGATCACGGCGGCGACGGCGCAGGAAATCTCCAAGGTGCGTACAGCCCACTTCTTCCTCACCCTCCACGAGGAACGTCAGATCACACGGCAACTCCTTGCCCGTTCGAAGATAGGCCTCCACCGCCTTCAAGTGCGCGAAATGCTGTCCCTTGTTGTCGCTGGACCCCCGCGCGCGCAGCCGGTCCCCGTCAACCTGTGGCTCAAAAGGAGGCGATTGCCAGAGTTCCAGCGGCTCGGGCGGTTGCACATCGTAGTGGCCGTAGACGACGAAATGAGGCTTTCGTGAACCCTTCGTTCGAGGGGTTCGCGCCAAGACGATGGGATTGCCGGCGGTGGGGCAGCACTCGACCTCGAGTCCCATCTTCTGACAGTGCGCCGCCAGCCAATCGGCGCAGGCGCGCATGTCACTCGCGTGGTGGGGCTGAGCGGAAACCGAAGGAAACCGCAGGTATTCGCAAAGTTCCTCGAGGAACCGTTCTTGATTGGCGGACAAATACTTCTCTACAGCGCTGTCGATCATGATGAGTCCCTTTTGCTCCGTCGTCTTCCGAATCCGAGTCCCCAGCGGTCCAAGCCTCGAACCACCGATGCCTGGCATCCGCTCTTGCCCCTGCAGCGACCCTTTCCCGGGGACCGGTCACGGCTTCTTTTGAGGCGTCGGCTGGGATGACGGCAATACCCCTTGTGGGGGGGGCTTGACCTGGGGCGCATTGGTGGCGGCGGAAGAAGCGCGAGGCGGCACAGAATTGGTGGCCTTCGTCGGGCTGGCGTTGGTGGCTTTCCCCGCGCCCGCGGGGGCGGCGTTGGTGGCCACTGGCTTGGGCGGTACAACCGTGTTCAGCGGTTTGACCGCTGGCGGGTTGGTGGAGGCCGCCTTGGTTGCGGCAGGTGGGGCGGTCTGGGGTGCGGGAGTGGAGGGCGTCTTAGGGGGAGCCGACGCAGGTGCGGGACTGGTCGTCGTCGGTGCGGCGGGTGCCGGCGTCGCGTTGTTGGCTGGCGTTGAGGTGGACTTGTTGCCTCGGCCCAGCAGATTACCCACCCCTTGGATCAAGTTTCCCACGGCGTTGGTGTCACCCTTGGAAACGCCGGTAATGAGGTCCGTAACGCCGGATATCGATGATCCCGCCTGACCACCGACGATGCCACCGATGCCCTTGGCCAAAAGCAGCCCAACCTGCACTTTGTCGATCTCGGGTGCGGGGGCACCCAAGGTCCCTTTCAACGAAGCAATCCGAGGCAGCTGCACGTAGGCTTGATTCGTGGGGGTATTGGCCGCGGCGAGACGGGCACCCATCGCCAGTTCGCGCTTCAAGGCGATATCGACCGGAAAATCCAACTTGGACTGCATCAACTCCGTCGCGATGGGGATACCGCCAACCGCCGAAGCCTGGAACGAGGCGCTGCGCGCCACCGCCTGCGTCAGGTCGATACGACCTTGACCCATTTTGGCGACGGCGATGATCTCCATGATGGGCTGGTCCTTCAGTTCGCGGAGATTGAGCGCGGTGGATAACAAACCGGCCAGGACACTGAGGAAGCCCTTCTGCTTGCCGGAGTCACTGAGCTTCAGGTTCGCATTGGTGACACTTAGATTGGCCTGCCCTGCGAGATTTCGCTGCAAGCTGGTGCCGGTGGTGCCTGCGCCTTTCACGTCCATGCCCGCAACCACGGTGCCTTCAATACGCCCCTTCAGCAGCGGAACGAACGAGTTCGCCAACGGCTGAACGGGGACGTTGTCGGCCGAGAGCTGAAGATCGTATTCGTAACCTGGCACGCCGAGATTCAACAGCATGCCCCCCTTAACCGGAGCGCCGTTCAATTTCGCCTCCATTGGACGCAGCTCCACCCGACTGCCCTGGACCTTGAGTGCGGCCACGATCGATTCCGCCGCCACTTCGCGCAGGAAGAACTTCCCGATGCGGGCATCGAAAGTGAGGAGTTCGACCGGCAATGCGATAGCATCCGGCTCCTTGGACGGCCCGGTGGGCGCTGGTGTCGGCGGCGGCGTTGATTCGGCCGTGTCGCTGGCCGAACTACCCGAAAGGGCGTCGTAGAAGGGAGTGACGTCGAGGGCGTCGGCCGCCAACTTGAGTGCCCCGGAAATCGCGTTGGTCTTCGACAGATCCAGGTCACCGGTCAGGTTCACCTGGTTCTCCGCCCGTGCGGTCGGGGTCAGTTTCAACAGACCCTGCCGTATCTTGAATCGTTGATTCGCACCGGAAGCGTCGAGCATCCAAGCTGCCGCCAGTGGCATGGAGGGCGCCTTGGCCCCCACCTCCGTCACCACCAGATTGGTCAGCGTCGCGCTCATGACGAGGGTGCCTTCGCCCGGGTTGGGAACACCCAACTTCGTTTCCGAGGTGAGCAGAATGCTCCGCAAGTCCTTGTCTCCAAGGGCGGCCTTGGCAAAGGGTCGCAGCCCTGTTTCGTTCAATCCCTTGGCCGCCACCGCCCATTCACCGGTTCCACGCTCGATCTGCCATTGGCCGGTGATACCGACGGAACCACCAGGCTGCCCACCCTGGCTGAGGTTCATCGTCCATTCGTTGACCATTATCCCTCCCGCAGGGAGCTTCACGTCCAGTTTGGCGGCAACCGCGTAGCGGTCGAACTCCACCACAGCGGCACGTCCGGATAAGTTCGTCACCGCGGCATTGGCCATGAGTCGACGACCCGTCGGATCGGCGAATGAAGCCAGAGTACCGCCGATCGTGGAGTCCATCCCCAAGCTGCTGACGGTATTGCTGCCGAAGGTGCCGTTGAAATCACGCAATCCGGCGCGGGCCTCGAAGAGCAGGTCTTTGCCACTATTGCGCACTCCCAGTTCCGCCTGCACGGCGAGCGTTCCGCGCACCCCATTGCCGAGCACGGCACTCCAATCGGCCAGGCGAAGG
>JAEUHG010000146.1 GCA_016795425.1 Verrucomicrobiales bacterium | reverse complement strand
AAGCTCTTACGCGAGCGGCCAGCCGGAGCATCTTCGGATGCCGGCCGAGTGATTGGTGTGATTCAATCCACGCCATCTCTTTGTCTTTCGCTAATTCACGACTAGGGCTTGGTCACCCGGCTTCGCCCCTCCCGGGATCCGTCAGTTGTCGGTCCAGTTCGCTGGTGGTCATCCTTTGGCAAGCCGCCCGCATCGCAGGAATCGGCCGGATGTTGGTCGCCTTTGACTGTCAATTGCCCTTCCCGTCGTCCCCCCTAATCCCCATGGTCCAGACGGTTGCCTCCCCTGTTCCAGGAAGACACCGCCAGGTGCATGGTCGGAAGCCGCCAGTGGGAGCGGAATACGCTTTCCATTCTGGTTAAGCCCAGGCCCTGGGCCAGCCGCCACATTCCATTCCGGAATCGAGCACCAATTCCCTGGACCGGTGCCGGCGTGTCACGCCTTGGCAAAAAGTGTCCCCCCGCGACTACGCATGAATGCGGGACCAGGCTTTGATCGCTGCAGCGAACAAATCTGGCGGTAACTGGTGTCCGGATGGAATGGATCCCCGTGCGCGAGCGCCGCCGTCGTGGGGCTCGTGTCGCACAGGTCCTCTTTGAAGGGTCCACCGGGGGCGAGCGTGCCACATCTCCAAAACGATTTTGTGCGCATTGCGCACAATCGTTCGCCCGGGTCTTCCGTAATCCGCCACTCCACGAACGGACCGGCAATCGACAGATGGAACAGCGTGAGCGTAAACATGGATAGCCAAGCCACCTCTAGCGCTCGGGCGATATTCCCCAACCAGATCCGATCCGGAGCTTCACCCACGCCTCCTATTCCCGGATGAAGCACCAGGAGCAATGGTGGCGAACTTGGGTGGCCCCTAAAACCAATCCATAGCGAATAGATCTACCGATTTCTTGCCGCTATCTCCCCACTCTCGCCACTCGGCAATTTCGCCGAGCGACTGAGGCAGCATTATCGTCCTCCGGAGGTTTTATGGAGACGTTCGTTTTCACGTTGGGCCCCGCCGCGGGCGTTCTGGTCACCCTTAGCGCCTTGGTCACGTTCGAAGACTGGCGTCGGCGCCGTATCGGCGAAGCGCCACCGGCGAGGAATTTATGGCCGAGCAACTACGGGAACTCCTTCCTTCAGGTTATCGCGTGTTCCATGACTTCCCAGGAGGCCCCAATTGGAACGTCGATCATGTCGTCGTCGGGCCCGCAGGCGTTTTCGCAATCGAGACCAAGACCCGACGCCGGCACAATCCCCTCCCAGGCCGTCGCGCCAACCAGGTCATCTTCAATGGAAGTGACACCCTGGAATACGCGTGGTGCAACGATGGAAAGGCCATTCCCCAAGCAAGAACCAACGCAAAGTCGTTGACCCGATTCTTAACGTCCAGCACAGGCGACAATGTCGCCGTGGTTCCGTTAGTCGCGCTGCCTGGCTGGTTCGTGACCCTTCGCGCGAAATGTGATGTGCCGATCTTGAGCGGCCGACAGGTGGTGGGATTCATCCAAAAGGAGAGGCGCAGTTTGGATGAAGCCCAGGCGCAAAGGATTTACCATCAGCTGGAGCAAAAGTGCAGGGACGTTGAGCTGTAGAGGCTCTCGCCACCTGCCACGTCTAGGTAAATCGTCTCGCAGAAACGGTGCGGATTGCGTTAAAGATCGATCGCACAGCCATGTTACCAACTCCCGAAACCATTCAGCGCGCCGCCGAAATCGTCCGGCAAATCGAAGCCCTCCAGTCGGAGCTTACCGGACTCTTTGGAGGCAACGCGAACGCATCCGCCACCAAGCGCCGAGGTCGACCTCCCGGATCAGGGAAGCGGCGAAAGATGAGTGCCGAAGGGAAGGCAAAGATTGCAGCGGCTGCCAAAGCTCGATGGGCGAGATTCCGGGCTCAAAATGCCGGCAAATAGTTCCCCGCTGGTACTACCGGAATATTCGGTAGCGAAAACCGAGCGCCTTCAGGGCGGGCCTACCACGTTCAATCCGTTCCACGGGGAAATCATACCTAATCCAATCGATTTGAGTCTCCCCCCACTTCATACCATGGACCGGGTCGATCTCATGCATACGCGTGTGCATATGGACATTTTCCCGAATAATGGGTCACGATTGGCCTCGCGATGACCTGCACGTGTCCAAAATGCGGAAAAAGTTTCGAGGTGGAGCTTCAACAAGATCGCGCCATCCGCGCTCGCTGGGCATCCACTAGCAAGGCCACCCGCGTCGCGGCCGCCAAGCGACAGGCCGCTGCCCGATGGGGAACGAAAGTGACGCTAGATTTCGGGAGGAAACGCCCGACGGTCGATGGCTACATCAAGCACAAGAAGGGGCAGTTCGGTACCTCCTATCGACTCAAGGGTGCCCAAGAGTGGAGAACTACACCCAACGGCGATCTGATCGGGAAGATATTCTACGTGCATGGGCAACCATGACCGCCCTAAGAAACGGAGGACGTGACTCGAAGAATCGTTGCTGTCGCTAAAGCACTTGGACATCGGGTCCAAGAATCGCCAGAGCCCCCTCGGACTCAGTGTTTAGAGAATGCTGCTTGTCGCATCCGAGGATTCTTGTCAGCGGCGGAGGAGAGGTTCGCCTCAATCCTCACCAAGAAAGGATTATTCAGATGAAGGACGCTCAGAAGCCAGATCACATCAGTCTTAACACGCTCATCAACCATCTTCGCGAGGGGCGCTTCGTCATTCCAGATTTCCAGCGCGAGTTCGAATGGAAACCTTGGGACATTCGTGAGCTGATGCGCTCGATCTTCTTGGACTACTACATCGGGAGCCTTCTGCTCTGGAAGGGCAAGACCGAGAACCTCGAAGCCCTCTCGTGTGTGTCGGTGTGGGGCCTTCTAAAGCCTCACCCATGAATAGCGGGTCCGACTCCTCCGGTCGGACCTAGGGCCTAGAGGGCAACCTCGTCTGGAGGCTAGTCGGAGGTCCGCCGACTGCGAATACCACGCTCAAGCGGTCAAGAGGAATGTGCGGTGTTTCGGAAGAGACGCGATGAATGCCGCTGGGTTGCGGCCGTGATCCCGCGACCAATGGTCACCATCACCGGACGTCACGAGGCAGCGGGGAT
This sequence comes from Verrucomicrobiales bacterium, assembly GCA_016795425.1. Taxonomy (GTDB): domain Bacteria; phylum Verrucomicrobiota; class Verrucomicrobiia; order Limisphaerales; family CAIMTB01; genus CAIMTB01. The sequence goes on along the minus strand of JAEUHG010000146.1, from coordinate 1,527 downwards.
GGCTACCCGGGCCTTCTCATCCACTGCGTCCACTCCACCAGCGCCGACGTCCGACGGTCCCGGCGATTTCGCTCGCACGTTGAACCACTCCTCTGCCTCCGCCGGCGTCACCAGTTCCGCGTAATGGGCATGCACGATCGCCGGGCTGTTGCCCATCTCGTGCGCCACCTTGGCTGCATCGGAGGTTGCCGCCAGACGGTAGCTCGCATAGCTGTGGCGCAGGCCATTGGCCTTCCAGCGGATCTCCCCGTGGCCTGCTTCCCTCGCCGCCTTAACGGTTGACTTCTGGGCCGCGTAAAACGTGTCATGCCCTCCATCCCAAAGAGGACCTTTGCGATCCTTGTGTTGACCGAGCCAGTCCGCCAGCGAGGCACAAACCGGAACAAGTCGCCGACTCCGTGTCTTCGCCTTGCCCGCTGCCACCTTGATGTACCTCCGCTCCAGATCGATGGAGTCCCAGTCCAAGCGCTCGATCTCCGCCGAGCGGAGCCCCGCCAAGGCCCCGATTGCCAGGCAGGGTCGAAAGGCGGGTGCCGATGCCTCGAGAAGTCGGCGAAGTTCATCCGGCGTGAAGATTTCGACCTCTCCCCGACGCACCTTCGGTGTTTCGCATTGGAGAGCCGGATTGTCACCGCGGCCGATGGATCCCCGCGCCTCCGCGTACTCGAAGAGGGTCACGAGAACCCGCCGATAATTGACGATGCTCTGGGGCGACAGCCCAAGCCCGTCCAGCCACCGCTGCACGTCGCTCGTGCCGATCGTGGCGATGGGAACTGCACCAAAAGTTTCGCAGAACCGATCCAGGCGACTCTCCAGATCGTCGAGATAGCGTGGCGAAGCCCCAAGGCCCTTCCGCGAGGCAATCAGCGCATCCCGCACCGACTTCGTCGGACGATGCTCCCGCGTCGCGGGATGCCGCCGCGCGTAATCCTTGGCCGCGACTTCGAGGAGATCCCCTTGGCCCAGGATCTGTACGGCCGCGCCGTAGCGGGCGCAGGCGAGTTCCAGAGAATCACCCGTGGGAGACAGGAGCTCGATGGCCCGGCCGTAACTCGCGCGCTCGTTTGCCCCGAGCGACGCCGCTGCGGATTCCCCGCGGGACAGGAGGTTCGCCAGGCGTTCGGCCTCGCTCTTGGCTTCGGCCAAGTCGGCAAACTGCCGGAGGCGGCGCTTACCGGTCGAATAATCGGGCACCGTGAATTTCGTGTACCGACCGCGATCGATCGACCGGTAAATCTTCACCGAAACTGCCCCCACCTTGACCACCATCGGGAACTTCGGATTGGCGGGCGAAGCCATTCCCGAGTGTTCCGAATTTGTTCCCAAGAGTCAAAGTCGATCAGAAAGTCGGAACGGCAAATCTTCTGTAAAGTATTGGCTATGTGTTTGGTACTCCCACCAGGAATTGAACCTGGATCAACGGTTTAGGAAACCGCTGCTCTATCCATTTGAGCTATGGGAGCCCCGCGCGAACAGCGCGCCAGTAAACCGATATCCGACCCTTTTCCGCAAGGATGATGGATTGAC
>JAEUHG010000298.1 GCA_016795425.1 Verrucomicrobiales bacterium | reverse complement strand
ACGATTCTCCATGTGCTCGGATTTCCGATTTCGACGATGGAGGTGACCCTCAACGGTCGTCCGGTGCGATTGGTGCCGGAGGGCGGTACGGCGAAGCCCGTGCTGGGGATTCTGGGCTGAGAGGTTCGAGGGCGAAGCCTGAAAGGAGCGTAGCCCCGAAGGGTTGGTTCGGGTGGGGCAGGGATAGAAGCCCGTGAGCCACGCCTCCTCGCATGCAGGGAAGGGAGCAGTTGCTCAGCAGGCGTTTGGACGTTACCAAGGGACCTCCAGCCCATCCCGCTCGCGCATGAAGATCCAACGCATTTTTGCCCATCGCATCGAACTGCCCTTGCACGAGACGACCTATCGCTGGTCCGGGGGAAAATCGGTGACCGTGTTTGACAGCACGGTGGTGGGTATCGAGACGGATACCGGTCGGGTCGGGTACGGCGAGGTGTGTCCGCTCGGTCCCTTTTATCTGCCGGCCTACGCCGAAGGGGTACGTGCCGGCTTGCGCGAACTGGGGCCGCATTTGCTGGGTGAAGACCCGCGCCAGCTCGGGAAGTTGAATCGCACCATGGACGCCGCCCTCAAGGGGCATCCCTACGTGAAGAGCGGCATCGATATCGCTTGTTGGGACATCCTGGGGCAATCGGCGGGAATGCCGGTCTGCGAATTGCTCGGGGGTCGCTACGGGGATTCGGTGCCCTTGTACCGCGCGATTTCTCAGGAATCGCCCGAAGAGATGGCGCGCAAGGTCGCGGGCTATCGCGCGGAGGGTTACCGCCGATTTCAACTCAAGGTCGGAGGAGACCCGGATCTCGACATTGCGCGCATACGCGCCGTTGCGGCCCAACTGGAGTCGGGGGACCGTCTGGTGGCGGATGCCAACACGGGTTGGATCCAGCATGAAGCGGTGCGTGTGGCCAAGGCCGTGCGGGACGTTGACGTGTACATCGAGCAGCCTTGTCTGACCTATGAAGAGTGTCTGGCGGTGCGACGTCAGATACCGCACCCGTTCGTGCTGGATGAGACGATCGATGACCTGGGCATGTTGCTTCGCGGAAGGGCCGACCTGGCGATGGACGTGGTGAATCTGAAGATCAGCAAGCTCGGGGGGCTAACGAAAATCAAACAAGCCCGTGATCTGTGCGTGAGTCTGGGGATCGGCATGACGCTCGAGGATTCCTGGGGGGGAGACTTGGCGACCGCGGCGATCGCCCATTTGGCGCAGAGCACACCGCCTGAGTTCCTGTTCAGCACCACGGATTTCAACAGCTACGTGACGGTGAGCACGGCGGAGGGCGCGCCTCAAAGGGTAATGGGACGCATGGCGGCTTCGCGGGCACCAGGTCTCGGAATCCAACCCAGGATGGAAGTCCTGGGCCGGCGGGTGGTGGAGGTCTTCTAATTCCTGGCGTTGCGCTGAGGCAGGAAGGCCCGTCGCGTCCGTAAGGAACTTCGTGTGGGAGACGGATCGAAATCATGATTGCCTTGCTAAAGAGGACGATGTCCTGGCTGGTGCTGCTTATGGCGTGCGAACCGCTGGAGCTGTCGCGCGCGGTCGCTGGGGATGGGAACATGCGGCGGTCGCACCAGGTGCTGCCTCGGCCGCGGGCTGCTTTGCTGGCCGACGGCCAGAACCTGTTCATCCTGCCTGACGGGCTCACTTCGTGGCCCGACATGGTTCGGACGGAGGAACGGATTCGTTTGGCCAAGGTGCCCGCGGGACCCCATCTCACTCTACATTCGCCCCTGGACTACCAAGTCATTCAGCGAACCTCGAGAGCGCGGGGTCGACTCGTGATCCGCGGGGAGTTGGCAGGTGTTTCAGGTGGATCACCGACTGTGGAAGCGCGGCTCGAGGTGAACGGCAAGGCGGGGAAATGGCGGCGGATCCCGGTCGATGCCCGGTCCGACCGGTTTGAGGCGCATTGGGAGGCGCCCGCGGGCGGTTGGCATCGACTTCACGTGAGGGCGCTGGTTCGCGGCCAGGTCGTGGCGGAATCGACAACGGAGCACATTGGGGTGGGAGAGGTATTTGTCGTCGCCGGGCAGTCGAACTCCGCCAACCACGGCGAGGAAAAGCAACGGACACAGACCGGGCTGGTGTCGGCGTTTGACGGCCGGCGCTGGGTGCGTGCGGACGATCCTCAACCCGGTGCCAGCGGCGGCGGCGGCAGTTTTCTTCCGCCGTTTGGCGACGCCATGGCGACACAGTTTGGCGTTCCCATTGGCATCGTGGCTTGTGGGGTCGGGGCAACGAGCGTTCGGGAGTGGCTGCCTGCCGGGGCGCGATTTCCGAATCCTCCGACACTGACCGGCCACGTGCAGCCGGTGGTCGACGGGACGTGGGAGAGCCGGGGGACGATTTACGCGTCCTTTTTGGCGCGACTGAAACCATTGGGCCTGCGTGGATTTCGGGCCGTGCTCTGGCATCAGGGGGAGAGCGATGCCAATCAGTCTGATCCAGTACGGACGTTGCCGGGCCATCTTTACCGCGATTACCTGGAGCAACTCATCCGTCGTTCGCAGCGCGAGCTTGGATGGAAGGCTCCATGGTTCGTCGCTCAAGCGAGCTATCATGTGCCTGGCGATGAAGGGTCGCCCGACATCCGAGCCGCCCAGGCGGCGTTGTGGGCGGACGGTATCGCCTTGGAGGGGCCGGACAGTGATGCACTCAAGGGCGACCTTCGTGAGAATGGAGGCCGGGGAGTCCACTTCAGCGGTCCCGGACTGCGCGAGCACGCGGCGCGGTGGGTGGACAAGGTGGCGCCTTGGTTGGAGCAGCGACTTCGCTAAGTTGGGTTCAGGACCCGTGAGTGGGGGGCATCGGCTTCCTGTGCTCCAGTTCCTCGGGATCGAGCGGCTCCGGGGCGATACGATGTTCTTCATCGAGCCACTTGCCGAGGTCGACCCATTTGCAGCGCTGGGAACAGAAGGGGCCCCATTGGCTGGCAAACCAGGCGCCTTTCTGGCGGCAGGTGGGGCAACGGATGATGGCGGAGTCCAGGTTCGACACGTTACTGCGTTTCACCCTTGGTCACGTGCATGAAGACCTTCTCGAGTCCGACCTCGTCCTCGTAGAACTCGACGAGTCGAAAGCCGCCTTGGATGAGGAGTTCGGGGATAAAGCTCGGGTCGACCTCGTGGCTGGAGAGCGTGACTTTGAGCCGGTCCTCGACGTATTCGGTGCCGACGATATCGGCATGGGCGGCAAGACACTTGGCGGCGCCCTGGTGATCGCCCCGAATACGAACCCAGAACACAGCGCTGTCGCTGATCTGCTGTTGGGCTCCCTGGACGGGACCGGAGTAGATCAGTTTGCCTTTTTCGATGATGGCGACGCGGTTGCAGAGGGTTTGGAGTTCGCTGAGGATGTGAGAGGAGATGATGATGGTTTTCCCCATGCGCTGAAGTTCCTGCAGGATGGCCATCATCTCGATGCGCGCGCGGGGATCCAAGCCACTGGCGGGTTCGTCCAACAGCAGGAGCTTCGGGTCGTGGATAAGGACTCGGGCGAGGCCGAGGCGCTGCTGCATGCCGCGGCTGAGGGCCCCGATGAGGGTGCCACGCTTCTCGGTGAGCCCGACCAGTTCAAGAACATCAGCGACGGTCTTTTCCCGCTGCGTCGCCGGGATGCGATAACAGGCTCCGAAGAAATCAAGGTACTCGGTGACCTCCATATCCTTGTAGACGCCGAAGAAGTCCGGCATGTAGCCGATGATATGGCGGACGGCGTCGGCATCGCGGACGACATCGTGGCCGAAGACGACCGCGGAGCCGGCGGAGGGGACGAGGAAAGTGGCGAGGATGCGGAGGGTGGTGGTCTTGCCCGCGCCATTCGAGCCGATGAAACCGAAGAGATCCCCTTGATGGACGGTGAGGGTGAGGCCTCCGAGGGCGATGAGATTGCCGTAAACGCGCGTGAGTCCGTTGGTTTGGATGGCGACGGCAGGTGGGGCTGAGTTCATGATTGGGGGTGGCGAACCAGAATTCGCGAAAGGTTCCATGAACCAGGACGGGACCGCTCTGTCGCGGCGCGACAGGACCCATCTGAGTTGGAAATGGGCCCGGTCGGGTGGCCCTCGTCGCGTTGCGACGAGGTGCGCTGGGTTCGGCGGTTCATCGGAAGAAAGCGGTTCAGGGCTGGCGCGAGACGGGAATGGCGGATCGGAGGACGCTGTCGCGCTGGAGTCGGCGCGGTGAGAATCGATGCATGGGAGGCGCGATGCCCTGGCCGGAAATCCAGGCGAAGAGAATGCCGTCGCCGCGCTGCAGCACGGGATTGAGATCCAGGCCGGTGGGGCTGCTGAAGTCTTCGCTGCCATCGCTGGCATTGGCTCCGTGTTCAGCGAAGGAGGCGAGAATGGCTCCGTTGAGGCTGCGGTCGAAGCGGCCCGAGTTTTCACCGCCAAAAGCGAAGCGCCGTTGCTGGGCGCTGGCCATGGCGGGGGGGAGGGTGGTGAGGAGAAAGTCCTCGAGGGACTGGCTGGACGCGGAATGGAGAGGTTTCTCGAGTTTTTGGCCGGCAGCGAGTCCGCCGAACTCGAACAGACGACCGGCGTAGGCGACGGTGAAGGCGTCGAGTTTGAAACCGGAAAGATTGGTGACGATGAGGTTGGTGGAACCTCCCTGGATGCGAAGGTCGGCGGCAACCAGGCGGGGGCCCGCTTGGACCCAGTCGCTGGCGAAGAGCTGGCTGACCCAGACCGGGACAAAGGCGGTGGCATCGAAGCCTTTGCCGGGGTGTCGAAGTTCCAGGCGCCCGGACTCAGTTCCGGGGGTGTTACCCTTTTGCAATTCGGAGCGCAGAGTGGCGAACGGCTGGTCGCTGGCGAGCCGGTAGCGGGCGTTGGCAGGGGAGTAGATGGAGACCCAGGTGCGACCGCGCCACGCGGCTCCATCGCCACGAGGCAATTGATCGGCGATTTGCAGTTCGTTGAGTTCCAGGTCGCCGGCACGAAGCCGGTAGCCGATGAAATAGATGAGGCCGGAAAAGAGCAGGATGTAGATGGGGAAGGTGACCCAGGTCCACATCTGTTTGCCGAGTCGTTTCAGGATCCATTGATCAAAAGGCCCGATCACGACGAGGTACACAACCAGGAGCAGCAATAGCGCAGCGACGGGGAGCTTCCGAACCTGCCGGCTGTCCAGCATGGCGCCGAGCAGGCCGTCGATGCTGGCGAAGTTCCAACGCAAGGTCTGGGACGCCACCAGCAGATCGGGTTGAACCGCCAGGAGTTTGGCCCAAAACCAGGACCGATTCTTCCATCCGCGGAACGGCTCTCGTTCCGGGCTGAACGTCAGCACCGTCACCGTGCCGAGTCCGCGGGGTGCCGATAGGATGAGCGGATCGGCGCCGAGGCTGAGCACGACGGTTCCCTCTCGAAGTCGTCCGGAGACAAAGGAGATGTCGGCGTTGTTGAAATCGTTTTGAGGTTCGATGCGTGTGAAGGGGTCATCCGGGTTCGAGTTGGCCGGGGTTTGGACGGTGACATTGGGTCGGCCGGAGCGTCGTTGGCGGGAGGACGGCACGGGCTGTCGCATGACGGAAGGCACTTGGAGAACGGGTTGCCCACTGACGAGCCATCGTTCGAAGGAGCCTTCGGAGGGGCGATTGGTGAGAGTCGCTGGTGTCAACGGGAGCAAGCCAGCGAGCCAGGGGAGGCCGGTGACGTCGCCGGGTTGTTCAATGGCCACGATGAGATGGCCCCCTCCATGCAGCCAGGACAGGAGAGCGTCGACCTGTTCCGGTTTGAGGTCCGTGGCCTTTTCGGAGTTGAGGTAGAACGCCGACAACGCTTCCAGCGCGATGGGGTCGGAAGGGAAGTAGTCGGACTGAACCCGGGCGACGGCGGGTTGAAATTCGGGGGAGCGTTCCTTCGCTTCGGGGAGGGTGGGCAGGCCGCCGAATGAGCGAGGGAGGGCCCCGAGCATGGGCACCTGGGCCGCGGTATCCTTGGGTTGAATCGCGTTGCGTTCGGCAACTTCGTTGCCGCGTTCATCGAGCAGGAGGGCTTCCCATCGAGAGTAGCGAGCTTCGGAGGAGAAGGCGGGCAGAACGATGCGTTTGAGGGTGCTGCTGGGGAGTTCGACGGTGAATGACCGTTGCTGAGAGTTGATGCGGCCATCGGGGCCGAAGACCACGGTACCGACGAAGGACGGTCCCTTATTCTCGATTTCGAACGCGATGGGAAACCAGTGGCCTTCGCGGATGCGATCATCGATTCCGACGAAGACATCGAACCGGACTTCGGCTCGAGCGGGGGCGCAAAGCAGGAGCGGGAGCAGGTGAAGGATGAGGGAGGCGACCGCTCGCCATGGACGCGGCGGGAGGTGGCGAGGGCGTGCGCGTGCGCCTGGATCGGACATGGCGATGACCCGGTGGTATTACGGGTGCGCCGCAAGCCGCGCAAGGCGAACTCGTCAGCCTCCGATCAGAAGCAACGGACGTTCGGCATCCTGTCCGGTCTTGAATCGAGGAAACGCCTTGAGGGAGATGGAGACGGCGATGGTGAAATCGTCCTCGTCCTCGCGGGTTTCGCGGAAGCGGAGAGTCAGGGCGGCCGTCAGGCTGCGCAGGTCGCGATAGATGGTGTAGTACTGTTCCTGGAGTCGTTGCTCGCGGATTTCGAAATAGTGCGAGGTGCGGAACCCCCAGTTCTCGCTGAAGCGCAAGTAAAGGCGCGTTCCCAAAAGGTCGCCTCCGCGACCGAGGATGGGATCATCCTTGGTATAGCGGTGGGTGACGGCGAAGGACCAGTCGCGTCCGGGTTTAAGAATGGCGGAGGTATGAGATTCGCGGAGCACGGCGGCTTCGGGGTCGACGCGCACCTCGGAGTTGAGGGTGAGCCAGCGGCGGGGTTTGAAGTCGGCTTCGGAGTAGATGTCGCTGAACCGGCCCTGATTCTCGCGGGGATCCAGACGCCAGTCGGTGATGAGCGCCCAATCGAGCAGGTCCTCCACTTGCCCGTCGCGCTTGGTCTGGATCTTGTTGCGGAGGCCCAATCGCAGGACGTTCTGGCTGTCGACGGAATCGATGGAATTATAATCCGGATAGGTGACCGGGAGAGGGCGCAGGGAGGGGAGTTCGGTGTCGAACTGCGGAAGTTCGAGCGGTTGAGCGTTGGGTTCGGGTGTAAAGGCGTAGTTGAGCGAAGGCTCGACGATGTGGCGGATGCCATCGGCATCCCAGAACTTGCTCGAAACCTTGGGCCAAAGCCGGTGCGCCTTGAAGGACAGTTCGGCGCCGGTGTTGAACACGCCGCGGGTCTTGGCCTCGAGGGAATCCCAGCCGGCGCTGTCGGTGTCGCCATAGTAGGTCAGGCGCCCGCCGACGCGCGGTGTCAGGTTGAGCCAGCCGAAGAAGGTCTTGGGCAGGAGCAGTTGGTGGAATGAATCCGCGCGAAAGGCGGAGTAGTCGTTGGTGGGGCCGTCCGTGGCGTAGCGGTGCTGGTACCATCCGGCCGAGTTCTCACCCTCATAGTAGATGCCGGATTGACCGAGTTCCTGCCGATGCGCGGACAGGCGAACATCGGGAAGGCGCTCGACCGTCTCGAAGAACTCGTTGACCTGGAAACGGCCGAGGGTGTTCAGGGTGAAATCAGGCCAGGCCTGCTGAATTTCGACGAACGAGCCCGGTAGCGGGTTTTGTCGAAACTCGTCCTCGAAAAACTCGCGGATGACGGTGGAATCCGATTGTTGGCGGACGACGGCAGTTCCGGTGAGGCCGGGGCGCAGGCTGACCTGGTGGCTGAAGCTGATGCGTTCGCGTTGGGCATCGATCTTTTCGCCGGTGACCGGGTCATCTTCCGGATGTTGATCGGCGATCCAATAGCCGGTGAATTCGCCGTGTCCGGCGGGACCGAGGTCGTAGCTGACGCTCGGCCCGAGTCCGATGCCGCGGCGGCTGAACGAATCGATGTGAACGGCGGCGGTGGTGTTGGTGCCGATTTCGAATTCGTAGGCCGCGCGCAGGTAGGCACCATAGAGGCTTCGGTAGCCCGGCGTCATGATCCAGCGGGCTTTGTGATCCCCGATGCGGCGGGTGTAGTACGGGAACCAGAAGACCGGGGTATTGCCGAGAACCAGAACGGCGTCCTTGGCAATGAGACGGCGATCCTCGCGGACGATCAGGGTGCGGGCACGGATTCGGTAGCCCGGGGCCGCGAGGTCGTCGGTGGTGACGAAGGAGTTGGTCAGCGAATAGACCCGGTTGGTGCCGATGGGTTCCAGCGTGATGGCTCGTTCGCCCCCGACGAAGATGGGAGGCACGCCGAGCCGAAAATCCTCGGCGCCCATGGTGTCGGTGCGGAAATTGTAGCGCAGCTGGGTTCCCGACCACGTCTGAGCGCCGCGCACCAGGTTGACGCCTCCTTCGGCGAGCGTGTCGCCGGTGGCCTCGTTGAGTTGCACCCGTTCGGCGGTCAGACGGGTATCGCGGAAGATGACACGGACCCCGTGGGACGCGGTGATCAGTCCCGTGGCCGGGTCGTATTCGGAAAGGAAATCGGGACTGAGCGACTCGACCTGAATTTGTTCGCGCTGCGACGGATCCGCGTCGGCGGACGCCTCCGCCGCGCGGAGCGCGGGGGCCACCCAGCAAAACAGAGCGGTGGTGAAGGCAAGGAGGCGGTTCATCGCTGCCGACGAGCGAAGCATAACCTTCCTCGGCGTGCCAAGGGACGAATGGAGGGAGAGGGCTACCGCACTCCAAGACGGCTAGCGCTTGCTACGCCTATCGCTTTGATTGTCGCGAAGCGTCATGGAGTGCGCCAGGCCTCTGGCGCTATTGATCAAAATGCTGACTCTCGCGCTCCGTGCACCCAATAGCGGTAGAGGGCTCTCCTCCTTACCCACAGAAAGGCGTGCTGTACACGGAGGGGGGCCAAATCTCGCGGTTTTTGCGGACTCAAGTTCATCACCTGGCACTCGCTCAACGCTGAACTCCCTGGTCGCCGATACCGGATCCTCGAGAAACCCA
>JAEUHG010000297.1 GCA_016795425.1 Verrucomicrobiales bacterium | reverse complement strand
TGGGTTTCTCGAGGATCCGGTATCGGCGACCAGGGAGTTCAGCGTTGAGCGAGTGCCAGGTGATGAACTTGAGTCCGCAAAAACCGCGAGATTTGGCCCCCCTCCGTGTACAGCACGCCTTTCTGTGGGTAAGGAGGAGAGGGGGCTGGCGCACTCCACGACGCTTCGCGACAGTCGACGCGCGGGGTGTGGTGAACGCTGGCCGTCGTGGAGTGCGGTAGCCCTCTACCGCTTTCGGCCGCCGCGAGAGTAAAGGTCCCTGTTCATCCCATCCCGTCCTTGATTCAGGAGGCGTGGTTATTCATGAATCTCATGATGCGCAGCAGATGGAATTCCCTGCGATGCCTGGCAGTCCTGCTTGGACTGGCGGCTTCGGGAGTTTCCTCAGCGGGTGCTGCCACAGAAACCAAGACCGAGTTCGATGGATGGTCGCTGAAGCCTTTGGCGCCCCCGGCGGTTCCCGCCGCGCCGCAAGGCGGCAACCGACATCCTATTGATGCGCTTTTGCTAGATGCCGTTCAGGCCCGGGGCGCGACGCCATTGCCGGCGGCGGATCCGGCCGTTTGGCTGCGGCGCGTGACGTTCGATCTCACCGGACTCCCGCCCACCCCGGAGGAGCAGGCCGCGTTTCTTGCTCATCCCACGGAGGAGGCGCGACGGGAGGTCGTGGATCGGTTGCTGGCGAGTCCGCAACACGGTGTGCGGTATGGTCGGCATTGGCTGGATGTGTTGCGGTACACGGATGTCGACGAAGGCATGCCAGCAGCGCCGGGCATTCATTATTGGCGCGATTGGGTGATCAACGCGCTTAATCAGGACCTGCCCTACGATCAGTTTGTTCGGGCGCAGGTGCTCGGCAACCGGGCGCGGCAGCGGCGGATCATCTCGGCGGCCGGCCATCTCACGCCGGTGGATCCGCGTCCCGAAGACGTGTTCGCCCTGGGTTTCCTCGCTCGGGGTGCGGCGAGTCGCGAAGATGGTGATCAACAATTGGCCTTCAGCGCGGTCGATACGATTTCCTCCGCCTTCCTGGGCATGACGGTCGGATGCGCGCGTTGCCACGATCATTTCTATGATCCCATCACCCAGCGCGATTACTACTCCATGAAGTCGTTGTTCGACCCGCTGATGCTGCGCCAGGTGGATTTGGCGACGCCCGAACAGGTGTTCGAGCAGGGGCGGCGGGTGGAGGAATTCGAGCGCAGACTCGCGTTGGCGGTGTCCGAGATGAAGGCCTTCATTCGGCCGCACTTCGATCGGCTGTACGAGGAGCGTGTTTCGATCCTGCCCGCCGATGTCCAAGTGGCGATTCGCAAGCTGGAGACCCAGCGGAGCGCAGCCGAACAGAAGATCTACGACGACTATTATCCGGTGCTGCGCATTGATCCTCCCAAGATCAAGGAGCTCATGAAACCGGAGGAGATCAAGATCTACGATGCGCATCTCAAGAAGGTCGCGGACTTAAAGCCTCCGGAGCCGCTGCCGACGTTCTTCACGGTGGTGGAGGACGCCAAGCGCGCGGCGGAAACCAACTACGTCCTGACCACGGGCGATCCGGCGCGGCCCCGCAAGAACCATCCCGTCACCTCGGGGTTTCCCTTCGCGCCGAAGGATTACGATTTTCGACACGGTCGCCGGGAGGGTTTGGTCGATTGGATGACGTCGGCTGACAACGCGTTGTTCGCCCGGGTGGCGGTGAATCGGATTTGGGCGTGGCACTTTGGCTCGGGACTGCATCCGACGTTGAATGACTTTGGGGCGCTGGGCGGCAAGCCGCTTCATCCTGGCTTGCTCGATTGGCTGGCGGCGCAATTCGTGGCGCATGGTTTCAGCATGAAATGGCTGCATCGCGAAATCGTGCTAACCGAAACCTACGGCCGAGCCTCGACCGGCGAGCCGTCGGTGCTCGAACGCAATCAGGCGGCGGATCCGTCGAATGAAACGCTGTGGCGCTTCCCGTTGCGGCGCCTGGAGGCCGAGCCGATCCGCGACGCCATGTTGGCGGCGGCAGGCAAACTGGATTGTCGACTGGGCGGCAAATCGTTCGCTGGCGATGACACCACCGCGGAGGCCAACCGGCGCGCCGCCTACATGATCCGAGGGTACCGCACCTACGCCGAAATCATGCCCGACTATTTGATGACCTTCGACGTGGATGACGGGCGGGCGGTGTGTCCGAGGCGGCTGGAAACCGTGACCGCGCCGCAGTCTTTGTTCCTGATGAACAGCGCGTTCGTCGATCGGGTGGCCGGTTGGATGGCCGAGGATTTGCGGGAACGGGAGGGAGCCTCGTTGATCGAGGCGTTGAAGCTCGGTTACCGAAGAGCGTTGGCGCGGCCACCGACGGACGCGGAATTGGCAGGGCTCACGGGTGCTTTGGAGGACACGACCGCGGGCTTGAAGGCATTCGCCTGGCTGCTCTTCAACCTGGATGAGTTTGTCTATGTGCGGTGAGCCGACAGCGATGCTCTGCTACGCGTGAATCCGACTGATCCAATCAAATTCCGGCTCCGATCGCGTCGGCAGTTTTTGTGGGAAACCGCCGGTGGTTTCTTTGGGACGGTCATGACGGCGATGGGGGTGGGCGGAAAAGGCGCGGTCGAGTCCGCGCACATTCCGATGCATCGGGGGCCTGCGAAGGCGGTGATCTACCTGTTCATGTGCGGCGGGGTGAGTCACATCGATACCTTCGATCCCAAGGACAATCGATGGGCCGGCACGCTGATCGATGCCGTTGGATTCGGAGACAACCTGGCCGAAATGAAGCGGCCGGTGATCCCCTGCCGTCGCACCTTTACACGCCACGGGCAGTCAGGGATTCCTGTGTCGGAATGGTTTCCCCATGTCGGAGGCATCGTCGATGAGATGGCGCTGATTCGCTCGATGTGGTGCCACGAGACGAATCATTTTCCTGCGGTGATCGAGACGTCGACCGGTCATCGGAACCGGTTTCTCGAGCATCCTTGTTTAGGCAGCTGGGTCACCCACGCATTGGGACGCTCGACGGAGAATCTTCCTGCCTTCGTGAATCTGGGGCGGCCGACGTCGCCGGTGCAGGTGAGCGGCGGATTCCTGGGATCCAGCGTGTCGGCGACACCTTTGATGGCGGGTGACGAGCCGATCCGCAACCTGCGTCCGCCTGCCGGGATATCCGCGGCCGACCGGGATCGGCATATGGACCTGCTGGAAAAGTTGAATCGCGAGTTTCGGGAACAGTACGCGATGGAATCGTCGATTCGCGGCCG
>JAEUHG010000070.1 GCA_016795425.1 Verrucomicrobiales bacterium | reverse complement strand
CTATCATCCGGTGAAACACCAGTACGAGATCTTCACCGAGGGCACCAGCAACCCTTGGGGCATCGATTTCGATCAGCATGGCCAGCTCTTTCAGGAGGCCTGCGTGATTCCGCATTTCTGGCACATGATCCAGGGCGCGCGCTACGAGCGTCAGGGAGGTCAACACTTCGCCATCACGCTCGAGGAAATGGAGCGGTGCCAAAAGCACCTTCCCGCCGGCGCCCCGCGCCACATCAACCCGTTCATCTACGACAACATCCGCACCCATGGTGACCACGTGCATTGGGCGGGTTCCAAAGGGCCGCACGCGGCCAATGCACGGAGCGATGCCGTCGGGGGTGGCCACGCCCATGCCGGGTTGATGGTCTATCTCGGCGGCTCGTGGCCGCAGGACTATCACAACAAGATCCTCATCGGAAACATCCACGGCCAACGCCTCAACATGGACTTCGGCGAACGCCAAGGTTCCGGCTATGTCGGACGGCACGCTCCCGATTTTCTCAATTTCAACGACACCTGGAGCCAGACTCTCAACCAGCTCTACGACCAGGACGGTTCGATGTATGTCATCGATTGGTACGACGCCAACCAATGCCACCACAATCGCGAAGAGGGTCACGACCGTCGCAATGGGCGTATCTACAAGGTTGTCTATGGCGATGCTCCGGTCAGCCGGCTCGATCTCACCACCCAGTCCGATGCCGACCTCCTCGCGCTGCTCACTCATCGAAATCACTGGATGTCGCGCCATGCCCAACGGGTGCTGATGGAACGCGCGTGGAGCGCCCGCCCGGTGTCCGGCCTTCCCGCCCATCCAACGCCTTCGGCGTCGGCAGTACCCGCCGCGGTACGAACCGCCCTGGCGGAGAATTTCGCCCGCACTCAAAGTACCGTGGACCGCTTGCGCCTTCTGTGGGCGATGCATGCGACCGGGGGCGCGTCGGAAACGTTTCTGTTGCGACTGCTGCGGGATCCGGACGAGTACCTGCGTGCGTGGTCGATCCAGCTGCTTTGCGAGTCCAGGAATCCGAGTGACGCCGTTTTGTCTGAATTGGCGCGACTCGCGCGCGACGACAACTCCGCGTTCGTCAGGCTTTACCTTGCGTCAGCGATGCAACGCACGCCGGTCGCCAAGCGTCTTCCAGTGCTCGAGCCCCTGGTGTCCCGGGCCGCCGACGCGACGGATCACAATCTTCCCCTGATGTACTGGTTCGCGCTGGAACCTGTTGTTGGTAGTGACGGTGCGACGGGCCTCGATCTCCTGACCAAGGTCCAGATTCCCACGCTGCGACAATTCATCACCCGGCGGTTGGCCAGTGAAGCCCTGGTGGCGAGCCGTTGAGAGGGAGACCGTATCGACGTTGGCATCGAATAATTCAATTCGTCAGCAAGACCGCCAACCGCTTTGCTCCCCTTATGAGCGATCCCGAAGCCCAACCGAGCTCCGATCCAAATCCCCCGACGCCGGCCGCGCCCGAAACGGGTTCGGCAGGGTCGATTGCGCCAGCGGTTGCGCTCCAATCGCGCTCCTCGCCGATGGCGACCCTAGGCATCCTCTTCGCGCCAGCAGTCTGCTGCTTCCTCATCGGGGCCATCTGGGGCAATTCCAGCGGTCTGAATGCGGCCCTGGTCCTCGTGGCCATCGCCGTGCTCGGCAGCCTGGCTGCCGGGATTTGCGGCGGAATTCGCATCGCCCGCCGCTTCGCCGGGCCTAACGGCACCAATGTCGGCGTGGCGATCGGCCTAAGTCTCCTCTGCATCGGTGCGAGCGCCATCGCCTGCTTCGGAGGTTGCCTGACGGGTCTCTACTCGAATCGATAATTTCGCCTCGACGGGCCGGCGGCCCGCGAGCCCTCGCTCGCGGTTCGCCCAACCTGCCAACCCTCAGCATGCTCCTTGGCATTCCCCCCGCCCTTGACGTCGCGCGCCGGCTCAAGGCCACCACCAGTCGTTGTCCGGTGTGCCACGCGCCGTGTCCTGCCGAGGTCCTCCAGGTCGGCGAGGCACCCGGGAGAGTCTACCTGCGCCGAAGGTGTGCGGAACATGGAGAAGCCACCCTCTGCCTGGCGTCGGACGCCCGCTTCTATTGGTTGGCACAAGGCGACCCGTCGAATTCCCAATGTGGTTGTTCCAATGGCGCCTGTCGCGCCAGCGATGGCAGCGTGGCCGGTACGCTCGGTCGGAATGCCGGCGGCCGCGGCCAGGAAACGTTCGAGAAGCTGGCCACCTGCCTGGCCTTAATTGAAGTGGTGGACTCGTGCAATCTGCGGTGCCCGACCTGCTACTCGGATTCGCCACCCGGCGAGGATGCGTTGGTGAAGGCGCCGTCGCTCGAGAATCTGAAGACGCGAATCCAAGGCGTCATCGATCGCAAGGGACCGATCGAAATCCTCCAGTTGTCCGGGGGCGAACCCACTTTGCATCCCGAGTTTTTTGAGCTTCTCGACTGGGTCTCCCAACATCCCGCGATTCAATACCTCCTGCTCAACACGAACGGCATCCGCCTCGCCACGGATGCGACCTTCCTCCAACAGTTTCGTCCCCGCGTGCGTGCGGGAAAAATGCAGGTCTATCTGCAGTATGACGGCCCCCAGGAAGAGGGGCAACGCACCCTGCGTGGCGCCGATCTTCGTGCCTGTCGTGAGACGGCGATTCAGCACTGCGCCGAGTTGGGCCTGCCAGTGACACTCGCCATGACGGTGAACCGGCAGAACCTTGGATGGCTCTGGGCGGCGATCGAGTTCGGACTGAAGTGGCCGCATGTTCGTGGCATCAGTTTTCAACCTGAATTCCTCAGCGGCCGACAGCCGGCATCCAACGGGTCTCGTCCCCAGCGATTCCGCGTGGGCGGCCCACTCTCCTCCGGGGGAACCGCCGATGCAGAAAGAATTCAGGCACCGGATCGCCTCGGCGTGGCGGACATCATTCTGGCTGCGGTCGGTCAGTCCGCCGGCCGTCTCCGCTTCGAGGATTTCACCCCGCTCCCGTGCGGCGACCCGAACTGTGCCACGATCGGTTATCTGCTCAAGTTAGGAGGCCAGGTTCGATCGATCAGTGATTTTGTCGATTTCACTCAGGTCCAGAGCTTCCTGAAAGACAAGATTCGCTACCAACCAGAAGACCTGGCGCGATGCGGCTGTGAGTCGGAACCGCTCGCCGACCTCCTGAAACAGTACGAAATGGATGCTTCCCACACTTTCCGACTGTTCATCAAACCGTTCATGGATGCCTGGACGTGGGATCAGGACCGGATTGATCGCTGCTGCACGCATGTGATCCGGCCGGACGGCAAGCTGGACTCCTTTTGTCGCTATTATTCGGGTTTTCCCGATACGCGCCCGGCGCCATGAATCCGGCCCAAGGTGCCATTGCGGGTGCCTACGTCGGGTTGATGTTGGCGGCGGTTGCCGTCACCGCGTTTCTCTGGATGCGGATGGCGCGCCAGAATCGCCAACTGCCGTGGATTTACATGGCAGGATTGGTGGCGGCCTTTGTCGGTTCGAAGGTGGTGTACCTGCTGGCGGAGGGTTGGCACGATGTAAACGACCCGAATTGGCTCCTCCGCTGGGCGAGTGGAAAGACCATTCTGGGAGGCCTTCTCGCGGGATATGCGGGCGTCGAATACGCCAAGAGCGCACTTGGTTACGGCGAACCGACCGGCGACCGATTCGCCGTGGCGGTGCCCATCGGCATCGCGATGGGGCGGGTGGGGTGCTGGATCCATGGTTGTTGCCTGGGACAACCCTGTTCTCCTGGGTTCTGGACCCAGAAGGACCTCCAAGGCATCGCCCGCTGGCCGGCTGTGCCGCTGGAATTGGCCTTCAACCTCGCCGCAGCAGCCTTGCTGTACGGATTGCAGCGGGGTGGTCAATGCCGTCACCAGTGCTTCCACCTCTATCTGATGGGCTACGGAACATTTCGGTTTCTGCATGAGTTCATGCGGGACACCCCCCGTCTGGTCGGACCGATATCGGGGTACCACATCGCTGCCGCTGGCGTCGCAGCTCTGGGTTGGTTTCGGTACCAACAGCGGGCGCGATGCCCTTGACCCCCTGGCCCGGTGGTTCCCCGTCGACAGCCTCCCAAAATCCGGTATTTCTAGCAGCGAACCTCGATACCACGCTCATCCTCGCATGTCATCGCGACTTCGTCTTTTCCATTCATCCGGTTTATCCAGGATCCTGCTGGCGTTGGCTGCCCTGGCGGCTCCGGCGGCCATCGCTGCCATGGTGGCGGCCGCGGATGGTGGTGCCCCGGCGGACACCGGTTCCACTGAGGGGACGGGCCAGTGGTTTGATTTTCTCGGCGCCTTCCACATCGTCGCGCTGCATTACCCGATCGGTTTCGTCACCGGCGCGTTCCTGCTGGAAGCTTACCATTTCTTTCGCCCGAGCCCGGAAGTTCGGCGTGTCAATCGCATGGTCCTTTGGCTGGCATTGATCAGCGGCATCACCGCTGCGGTGCTGGGGTTGTTTCGAGGTTGGGACGATGAATTCGACGCGGAGATGGTGAACATGCATCGAAACCTTGGTTTCGCCGTGGTCGGATTCACTGCCTTTGCGATCATCGCCGAGTATCTCTCTTCAAGGGCGCCGTCGAACAAGGGCTTGCTCCACGTTTACCGCGGCCTGGTCGCGGCGGCGATGATCACCCTGGTCCCCGCGGGGCATTATGGCGGCAACTTGACTCACGGATCCGATTTCCTCACCGCCAACGCGCCGCCGATGCTCGCCAAACTCCTGAAGCGCCCGACGAAGTCGGCTGAATCCCCCGCCGCGACCAAAGCAGAAGCCGCCGAAGGCGACGCGCTCTTTACCCAGCGCATTCTCCCGATCCTCGAAGCCAAATGTTACTCCTGCCACGGCCCCGAAAAGCACAAAGGAGACTATCGCCTCGACCAGAAGGAGAGCGCCTTTAAGGGAGGGGAAAGTGGCTCAACGGGGATCACACCCGGAAATCTGATGAAGAGTGAACTCGTGCGTCGCATCCTGCTGCCCGCCGAACACGACGAAGCCATGCCGCCCTCAGGCAAGAAACCGCTCACGCCCGAGGAAATACTTCTCGTGGCGCACTGGGTGGAAGGAGGGGCGCCTTTTGTCGAACGCGCCCCAGCATCCGGCGGTCGGGCGGCCGCGCCGCCCACGCCAGCGCCAGCGCCCGTCTCCCAGTAATCGATTGGCAGGCAGGTTCAGCTCCATCGAGGTTTCAGGCATTCGGCGATTGGAAAAGCCGTCAGTAGCTTGGAAACCCAACATCTCACTTCTGTAGTCCCTTTGACGGAAGTTCAACGACCGGTGAGAAGATCCAGCGGGGGTGAACGGGATGGGGGCTGGCGGCGATTAGCCCCGGTAAAGAATTCCCTGAGTTGGTAATGGGCCCCGTAAGGTGGCACTCGTCGCGCTGCGACGAGTGATCGACGGCGTCCTTCGGTTCACCGGGCGCGCTCGGGGGCGATCTCCCGCGGCAGTTCCTTACGCTCGAGAACCGAGTCCACCAATCCATACTCCCGGGCCTGGTCGGCGGTGAGAAAATGGGTCTGCCCTTTGGGCAACGGCAGCCATCCCTCCGGCAGGCGGGCGCGGCGGCGCCAAAAATCGGTGTAATAGGCCTGCACCGATTCCATGTACTGTGCCGGGGGCTTTCCACGGGAGTTCATGCCGTGGATGGTGATCGTCGAACCCCGGAATGCCACCCGGCGGCCGGTCCCAGCGGCGAGCAACATCGCACCAGCCGAATTGCACTCGGCAAAGGCATAGGTGTTCACTGGCGATCTCAATAATTGCATCGCATTCTCGATGGTGAACGCCGCCTTCAAATCGCCCCCCGGTGTCATCAGGTAGAAATCGATGGCTTCGCCACTCTTGGCATCGAGGTAAAACAACTCCCGGACCACCCGTTCGGCCACGACGGGTGTGATGTCGCCAAAAACCAGGACCCGGCGTTGGTCCAGGACCTCGCGCCGAGTTGGAGCTTCGGCAGCCGCCGTCGCGACTTCCGACTCCGATTTCGGCGCCATGACGATCGTGCACCCGGTGAGTCCGAGCAGCACCGGGAACACCCAAACCACGCGTCTCGCCGACCCCATGCAGTAACGGCACCACCCTCGACCGAGGTTCATGCGTCGAGGTTAGTCATAACGGAGGAGCTTTGCCACCCCGGCGGATCGTTCGACCGACGCACCCGCGGAACTTCGGCCAGAAACCCGAAGCGGTCCTGTGTGTGTATACGGTCCAGCGAGCGAATCCTGTCGTCGGAACCGCTGCGTCCGTTCCTCCGGGGCGGCCCTGCCTACCTTCGTGCCCCTCGCTGGGCTTCGCTCATCGCCTTTTCGGTCATGGGGGCCGTCTTGGACATGCCATGCAACGTCTCGACGGCGAGTGCCAATGCATGCCGACGATCGATGGAGGTCGCGACCATCATCAGGATTTCCGCCAGCGCCTCGGTGGCGATGCGCAAGCAACGCGGTGGATCGTCCCGCATCGGTCTCAGAATTCCGTCGACCTGCGCTCGCGTTTCGTACCCGGCCTGGAGGGGAAGAATCCAAGGCAGATGTTCCGTCGGTACGGAGAGCGGTACCTTGCCCCAGTCGTTGGCATCGCCCGTTCCTGCCGCAAACGACTGAATGACCAGGCGCATGGCTGGAAAATCCGCGTTACGGTAAGTGCCCGGATCCAGGCGGCGGCGAAGGTGTCCGAGCACGGTGGACGCTGGCAGGGTCTCGACCGTTGCCGCGGCGTCGTCCCCGCAGATCAGTTGGTTCACGCGATCGGAAAAGACCCGTGACCCGGGTGCGAAGGTGTGATCCCGCATGGAGTAATCCCCTGCGGCGTCGATACAACGTTCTGCCACGATGGTGGCGGCCACGCTAATGGCATCCTCCACGCGGATGCGGCCCGACGGATCACGCAGGGCGCCGAGCACCATCTCCACCAGGCGCTGTCGAGCCACTTTGTCAGCCGCCTCGGGCGACGAGTTGGTACCAAGCCATCGATCGAAGAATCCCATGTCCGCGACGGTATCGACCGACAACCGTCTCCACCATTCCCCGGAAGGGGACCTGTGCCATGGTCGGGTTAAACTGCGGGGACCGGTTGACGCACCACCCGCGCTGAAAAAAGAACCGCGAAGGTCCACTACGACCTTCGCGGTTCAAGTCGGCGACCGCTGATAACGGCCTGATTGGCGAGCAATGCCCGCCTCAGGCGCGCTTCCAGCGCCGAAATGCGATCAAGCCGGCGAGCATGCCGCCGAGCAGGACACCATTCTTGGCCTCCGGCACTGCCTTCAGTTCGAAATCGAACGCATAGGGGAACGTGCCGGTGGACAACTCCTGGATCCAGACGCTGTACGTGCCTTCCGGGAGGGGCGGAACGAATCCTGTGGCCCCTGCTCCGGACACGCCCATGTTGTCGAGAATGTCTTCGCCAATATCGTCGGGGCCGTAATGTTCCCAACCCAGCAAACCCGCCGCCGATGCCGGCGATGTGGGCAGAGTGACCTGGGGACCTTCTTCCAAGGCAAGGAACGCCAGCCCGCGAGCTCCGCCCGAGGTGGTACCAGGCAGGACCCACAGTGATTTCAAAGCCGTCCCCGTGGGCACTACGAAGGTCAGATAATCCCGATCAACCGCCCCGTTGACGTTCCGACCCGTGTCGCCGAGGACTTGGTTGGAGCCCAAACTCAAGGAAATCGAGGTGGGAGCCAGCCCCGATCCCGACAGGTCGCCGGACAGGCCTTCGTCGTAGCTAATGGCGGCATGCACGGACGCGCTGCCACACGCACCAAGAACCGCGAGAGCCAGCATTCTAAAACCACCAGGAGCATTAAGCATCTTCATAAGGAGTCATTCACCAGCTTGGGTTCGCCCGCATAGCCCACTGCAGACATCACCAAATGGACGGTTAAGGTAATTCTCTAATCGAACAAATCAGAGCCAGGTCATCTAAAAGACCTGATTAGTTGGAGTCAAGAACTGGACCAGGGATGTTTCAGGACCCGGCATCGATCCGCGTCGTGAATCCGGAACTCCGCGGGAGAGTCGCTCAATTTCAGCGGGCCGGGCTCACGGTCGCCAAGCCCGCTGTATTCTGAGGCCGACCCGGGCGCCACGAGAGGAACGACGCGGCGATCCGGTGTCTTGGCGCGACAGTCAGGTCGTTCGCAACCGCGCAGAAAGGACAGGGTCCCAGGAATACGGAGAGCGCGGGGCAACCATGGGCATGACGGACGAACGGAAGCGATCAGAAGGAGGGAGATCAGTTGGTGCCCCGGTCAGGACTTGAACCTGAAACCAACTGATTAAGAGTCAGCTGCTCTACCATTGAGCTACCGAGGCACGGCGGCTACCGCCGCGAACGGCGGACCGGAACTAAACCGAAGCGAAGGGGCCTCGCGCAACCCTTTTTTGGGGCAGGCTGAAAGTGGTACGCGCAGATCAACGCGCCCCGGTTCGCGAGGTCATTCTCATTCCCGCAGGGGCTCACCACGAATCCGCACCCGCCGCCAGAATCCGTCGCGTGCGCTCCCGATTGCGCGCATCGAAGTAGTCGACCGGGTTGTAGTCGTCGGTCAGCACCAGTCCGCGTTCCTCGTTCACGGCTTTCGGGGCGGCCAGCGCCACCTGGAGTTCGCCGCGGCACCAAGGAGCGACGTGATCGAATGCGGCCGGTGGACGGAAGGCCAGCGGACTTCGGTCGGTCCCGACGAAGAAGGTGTTACCGCCGGGAGACACGTGGACTCGCACCTCGCGAAAGACGGCCTTGAGCGTCCGGTGCAACGAGGTGCCGAAAAAGTCGCGCGTGGTCTCGAAGTCGGCGAACGCGTTGATGACCAGGGCGCCTTCAGGATTCAGAAGCCGGTGGATTTCGGCGAATGCCTCCCGCGTCATCAAATGGGAGGGTGAAGAATCTCCGAGGAACGCGTCGAGGACGATGGTGTCGTAACGATTGGTCGCCACGCGCAGGAAATGGCGGGCGTCGTCAATCATGAGGTTCACCGCTGAAGGATCGAAGTCGAACCAGCGTTTCGCGAGCGGCACCACCGCGGGATTGATCTCCACCACGTCCACCGCCACCCCGCGAGCGGCGAGTTCGCGCGGAACGATGCCAACGCCTAGACCGATGCAGAGCGCGTTGCGCAGCGCTGGGGTATACCCATCGGCGAGATGAAACAGGGCGTAGGTGAACATGGAAAGGCTGCGGCGGTCGACGGGGTCGTAGGTGTTCTGCACCAGGAAATCGTTGAGGTAATAGCGACGGCGGCCGTCTTTGGCCTCCAGGACCTGCATGGAACCAAAATGGGAATTGGCCCGTGCGACCTCCACGTGATGCTTCATGGTGGACTCGCCCTCGCGACGCAGCGCAACGAAGCCGAGCACGGTCACGGCCACCGCGCCCGCGACGACGCCACCCCCACCCCGTTCACCCAGGCCCCATCCGATGAAATAGACCGCTGACAGAACAACCAGGGCGGCAGCGGTACCGAGCATGGCGACGGAATCCCGGCAGTACGGAACCAGCACGTAGCTGGTCAGAAGCACTCCACCGACACTACCGAGGGTGCCTAAGAACGACAAACGGCCGACGGCGCGTCCCACGCCTTCCACCGACGAGGTCAGCATACGGACAAAGAACGGCCCGACTGCCGCGAGGAGGGTCAAGGGGACAAAGAACAAGATCAGCGAGGCCACGATCGAGCCGAGGGCAAGGTTCAGGTTGAGGCAGGCCGCGGCGAGGGGATTGCGGATGGTGACCGTAAACGCCAGGTACGACGCGGCCAGGACCAGGCCACCGTAGATGAGGGAAAGCCGCCGGGATCGATCCACCGCCCAGCCGCCGAGGTAATACCCGCAGGCGAGGGCCAGCAGGGTAATCGTGATCTGCGCGGTCCAGACGAAGTGCGACGATCCGAACCAGGGCGTCAACATTTTGGCGCCAAGGATTTCGACCACCAGGACCGCGGCGCCGGTGAGGGTGGCGGTGAGGTACAGGAATCGCCGAAGTCCCGAGGACATCGGTAGGGAGATCGGGATCGGATTCGACGCTTGTTTCGGGGGCACGCGGGTTTTTACGTTTGGCGGCCTTGGTGAAGCAAGGTCCGGCATGTCGAAGTACTGGCACGTCATCAATATTGGGATCCAGAGCACGCTGGTGTACCGGGTGAATTTCCTGGTGCGCGCGCTGTTTGGTTTGGTCCCGCTCTTCGCCCTGATCCTGCTCTGGCGGGCGATTTACGAAGGAGCGAAAGGCCCCGACGTCGGGGGGTACCAACTCTCGGAGGTCATCACCTATTATCTGATGGTGAATGTGGTTGTGGCGCTGACGGCCGTCACCGAGGACGACTGGCAGATTGCCGCGGACATCCGGGACGGACGAATCAGCCAGTTCCTGTTGAAGCCTATCGACTACCTGAAGTACCGGCTCTGCCTGTTTGCCGCGGGTCGCATGGTCTACACCGCAGCGGCCCTGGTGCCCATGGGAGTGTTCCTTTGGTTCCAGAGGGACCATTTGCAGGCCCCGGCATCGGCAGGACACTTCGCTGCGTTCGGGTTGGCGCTGGCGCTGACAGCACTGCTCCAGTTCTTCATCTCGTTCACCATGGCCCTCTTGGCGTTCTGGGTGTTGGAAGTGGCGACTTTCATCTTTATCCTGTTCGCCTTCGAGTACGTGGCGGGCGGCCATTTGTTCCCTTTGGACATGCTTCCTCCGACGCTGTTGAAAGTCCTGCACCTGACCCCATTCCCGTACATGTTGTACTTTCCGGTTCGCGTGTACCTGGGGCGCGTGGAAGGCGCCGAGCTGTGGCAGGGCTTGGGGATCCAGGCATTTTGGGTGCTCGCCACCCTGGGGTTGGCCCGGTGGGTGTGGTCCCGCGGCTTGCGGCATTATTCCGCCGTGGGCGGATGACGAACCAGCCCCTGATCTCTGCGATCCTCGACCCATGCCCACACCCGACGTCAACGTCCTCGACGACCCTCCTCAAATCGGAAGCCGCGCCGTGCCTCCGGGATTGGGACGTTACCTGGCGATTTACGCTGCCTTTTGGCGCAACTCGCTGGTTCGGGAGATGGGGTTCAAGATCAACTTCATTCTCTGGATCGTGGTGGAGATGCTGTGGTTCGGCCTTCAGCTGACCTTCATGGCGGTGATTTACAGTCACACCGACCGGATTGCCTCCTGGACGAAATGGCAGGTGGTGCTGCTGGTGGGCGCCAACCACTTTGTCCAGCAGCTCTTCACCGCTTTGTTCATGAACAATTGCGTGAAGCTGTCGGAGAACGTGCGATCCGGGGGACTCGATTTCATGTTGCTGATGCCGGTGAACGCGCGGTTCCTCATTTCGCTCAGGCACGTGGATTTTGGGGCCTTCGTGAACGCCGCCTCGGCGGTGGCGGTCATGGTGTATGCCGGGGTCCAATTGGGGCTGCAGCCGAGTGTCGTGCAACTGGTGGGAGCCGCCGTGCTGCTGCTCTTGGGGCTCTCGATCCACTATTCGGTGATGTACATCCTGGCCTGCATCAGTTTTTGGACGGTGCGCGCCCAGGGGATCGTTTGGGGTTATTACAATTTGTTCCAATTGGCGCGGCTTCCGGATGAAGCGTTCCGGGGCATGTTCCGGATGATTTTCACCTTTGTGGTACCCGTCCTGTTAGTGACGAACGTTCCGGTAAAGGTGCTTCTCGAGAAATTGAGTTCATGGTCCGAGATGGCGTGGTTGGGAGGGATGAGTGTCGCCATCTTCTGGCTATCGGAGGCGTTTTGGAGGTGGTCGGTACGCCACTACGGGAGCGCGAGTTCCTAAACATCGCCCCCCGCCACCCCTTCAGGGTGGGATAGAATGATGCGGGATCGGTGGTCCCGGGGTGGTAACCCCGGGCTGGTATGCCGGCACGCCCACGGCGTGCCCTGCGGAAACGAAAGCCATGGCGCACGAGCGCCCGGTGGCGCGGCACCTCTGACGATCGGATCGTCTGGTCCTCCCCTGCGCCAGGTTCGGCATCCGCTGTCCGTTCCCCTGACACGCCCACGGCGTGGCGGCAATTGAGCCCGGGGTAACACCCCGGGTATTTGGTGCCTAGATAGAGCTCCGGCACTCTGAAGGAGTGCCAGGTTCCTTGTCGAAAACCGGTTTTCGGTTGCTGCGAACGGGAGCCGCGCGGCAATTTTCGCCAAAGGAGGAAGGCGCCGCCAATCTCTGGCGCAGGCGCTTCGTTGACCATGTCGCAATCGCTGGCCAGGAATTTAGTCCATCTCGTCTTCGGGACGAAACATCGCGCGAAGCTTTTATCTGACGCATTCCGCCCGGATCTCCATCGCTATATGGCGGGTATTCTGGAGAGCGTCGATTGTCCGGCGGTCATCATCAATTCCGTGCCCGACCATGTGCATGCGTTGTTTCACCTTCACCGAAGGCGGGCGTTGGCATCAGTCGTTGGAGAACTGAAACGAGGTTCGTCACGGTGGCTGAAGGAGGCCGATTTGTCGCTCGCGACCTTTCACTGGCAGAATGGTTATGCGGCGTTCTCAGTCAGCCATTCCGCTGTTCCGACGGTGAAAGCCTATATTTCCAGTCAGGCGGAACATCACCGTCGGAAATCCTTTGAGGATGAATTCCGATCGTTTCTGATTCGCCACGAGATCCCTTACGACGAACGCTTTCTTTGGGATTGAGGAAATCGTTCGCTGCCCCCCGCCGGTCCCCGGGGCTGGTATGCCGGCACGCCGATGGGGTGCCCTACACCCGATTCAGCGCGCTGAGTACCGCCTTGATGGAGGCGAGCTCGATGTTGGTGTCGACGCCGACGCCCCACCGGGACGGGCCGTCTGCCAGGCGGATCTGGATGTAACAGATGGCGGAGGCGCCCTCGCCGGAACTCAGCGAGTGCTCGCTGTACGACGCCACTTCGAAGCGCGGAGAACCGTCCTTGGTCAGCGCGTTCACAAAGGCGGCGATGGGACCGTTCCCCTGCCCCGACACCTCGATGGGCTTTCCGTCGCGCAGCAACCGCGCCTTGCATTTGACGACGTCGTTGCGCGATTCGGTGCGGAACCCAGCCAGTTGCCAGGGATACGTGCGATCCACGTACTCCCGCCAAAACATTGTCTTCAGTTCCGCGCCACTGACCTCGCGACCGAGGCGGTCGACTTCGTCGTTGGCGATCGGTCCGAATTCCCGCTGGAGTTCCTTGGGCAACTCGATGCCGTATTCGCTTTCTAGAAGGTAGGCGACCCCGCCCTTACCCGACTGACTATTGACCCGGATCACCTCGCGGTACTCGCGGCCCACATCCCGGGGATCGATGGTGAGATAAGGAATGTCCCAAATGCCGCCGTCCTTTTGCTCCAATAACGTCTCCCAGGCGTGCAATCCCTTGCGAATGGCGTCCTGGTGCGAACCGCTGAAGGCGGTGAACACCAATTCACCGGCGTAGGGTTGCCGCGGCGGAACCGTCATGCCCGTGCAGCGTTCATAGACCTCTCGCAAATGGTTCAGGTCACTGAAGTCGAGCCCGGGATGGATCCCGTTCATGTACAGGTTCAAGGCCACCGTGACGATGTCGAGGTTGCCGGTCCGTTCGCCGTTGCCGAACAGCGTGCCTTCGACGCGGTCCGCGCCGGCGAGCATTCCCATCTCGGTCGCGGCCGTTCCCGTGCCGCGATCGTTGTGGGTGTGCAGACTGATGAGCGCACAATCACGTCGGCGGAGATTCCGCATGAACCATTCGACCTGGTCGGCGTAGACGTTCGGCATCGCCACCTCCACGGTATCCGGGAGGTTGAAGATGATGCGGCGTTCCGGCGTGGGTTGCCAGACGTCGGCCACCGCCTCGCAGATTTCGAGCGCGAACTCGACCTCGGTGGCCGAGAAACTCTCGGGCGAATACTCGAAGCGGAGGTCGGTCCCCGCCAACCGTGGAGCGCGATCCTTGACCCATTGCGTGCCTCGTGTCGCGATCTTGAGAATCTCGGGCTTGTCGAGGCCGAACACGATGCGGCGCTGCGCTGGCGAGGTGGAGTTGTACAGATGGATGATGGCGCGTTTGGCGCCAACCAGCGATTCGACGGTGCGCTCGATGAGGTCTTCGCGGGCTTGGACGAGTACCTGAACGGTGACGTCGTCGGGAATGCGGTTGTCCTCGATGAGGTGGCGGAGGAATCGGAACTCCGTATTGGAGGCGGCGGGAAAGCCGACTTCGATTTCCTTGAAGCCACAACGCACGAGGGCGTCGAACATCTCAAGTTTCTGCGAGACGTTCATGGGCACTGCCAGTGCCTGGTTGCCGTCGCGCAGATCGACACTACACCAAATTGGCGGGGACGTGACCGTGCGGTTCGGCCATTGCCGATCGGGCAAATGGACCGGAGGGAAGGCCCTGTATTTGGCTGCGGGTTGGATCAACATGGCATTTTTCGTTGGTGACCGACCTGCCTGCGGTCGCAGACGGCAGCGGCGAAAACAAAAGCCCGCCACCGTCTTGCGGCAGCGGGCGGGTCGAAACTGGTTCTAGTGATCGACTAAACCCGGGCTGCCGCGCTGCTCAGCAGCAGCGCCTCGGTAAGCAGCAGGTTGGTTCCAGTGCAAATCACTGGGCATGGGTGTAGTGAATCGGAGGCTGTCGAGTCAATGCGCATTTTGGCGGGAGACACGGGCGGGATACTCGCTAGGTTCGGGTCGTGACTCCCATTTACCCTGCTTTGACCCGCAGGCTAGGCCGCCTGGCGCCAGTCGTTGTCGTGGTCATTCTCATGACCGCCGGGCGTGGCGCCGAGCCACCCGGTTCCCGGTATGAACAACGGGAAGCCGGCCGGGACGGGACCGGTCGATTCTTCATGGGGCGTGAGATCGCCCCCGTGATGGGACACCTCGGGGCCCCCTGGTTGGAGCGCGCCGAACGCATCGACGAGGAGCGACCGGACCTTCTGCACTCGTTGCTCTCACTCAAACCCGGGATGGTGGTCGCCGACATCGGTGCCGGCACCGGATATCACTCGTGGCGAATGGCAGAGAAGATCGGGCCGGGCGGCCGAGTCTATGCGGTGGATATCCAATCGGAAATGCTGTCCTTGCTCGCCACCAACATGGCGCGCCGCGGAGTCACCAACGTGGTGGGTGTCCTGGGAACGATCACCGATCCCAAGCTGCCGGACAACATCCTCGACCTCGCTCTGATGGTGGATGTCTATCACGAATTTGATCACCCGTTCGAAATGCTGGCGGCCATCGTGAAGGCCTTGAAACCTGACGGTCGCGTCGCCTTTGTGGAATTCCGCGGAGAACAAGTCTCGGTTCCGATCAAGCCGCTGCACAAGATGACCGAGGCCCAGGTGCGCAAGGAGGCCGAGGCCCACACCCTGGAGTGGGTCGAAACCCGCCGCGAGTTGCCCTGGCAACACCTGATCGTGTTTCGGAAAACGGTCCAGAAGCGGTGAGTCGGATCCTGCTTGCTTCCCCGCCACCGTTGGCCGGGCGACCGGATAATGCGGGCTGTCGTCACGCTGGCCATCCAAGGCGCAATCGGCCAGTCTTCGCTCAGCGATGAAGCGCGTTGTCCTCCTCGGCAGCACCGGGTCGATCGGCACCAGCACTCTCAAGGTGGCCGAAGATCTGCCTGACCAAATCCAATTGATCGGCCTGGCCGCCGGCGGCAATGCGGAACTGCTCATTCAACAAGCTCTCAAGCACAAGCCCGCCGCCGTTTGCATCCATGACCCCGCCAAGGTTGCCGCCGTACGCGCGGCCCTGCCCTCGTCCATCCGTGTCCTTCAAGGCCCGGAAGGCCTCATGGAACTCGCGCAACTTGCCGATGCGGACATCGTGCTGGTGGCCATCGTAGGGACCGGCGGGTTGAAACCGGCTCTCGCTGCCATTCAGGCTGGCAAGGACATCGCCGTGGCCTCCAAGGAGATCCTGGTCATGGCCGGTGAAATGGTGATGGGCCAAGCCGCGCGCCAGGGCGTCCGGGTACTGGCGGTGGACAGCGAGCATTCCGCCATCTTCCAGTGTCTCGACGGCAAGTCACCGCAATCGGTTCGCAATCTGTGGCTGACGGCATCCGGAGGCCCCTTCCGGAAGACCCCCAAATCGGAGTTCGCCGGCATCACGGTGGAACGCGCGCTGAAGCACCCTTCCTGGGTCATGGGACGCAAGATCACGATCGACTCGGCGACGTTGTTCAACAAAGGACTCGAGATGATCGAAGCCCGTTGGTTGTTCGGCATCGAGATGAGCCGGGTTCAGGTGGTGGTCCATCCACAAAGCGTCGTCCATTCCATGGTGGAGTTCGTGGATGGCTCGATCCTGGCCCAACTTTCGACCCCGGACATGTGCCTGCCGATCCAGTACGCCCTCACCTATCCTGAGCGGACCTCCAGCCAGCGCGTGCAGACCAATTTCGCCGCGATCGGCTCTCTGACGTTCGAGGAACCGGACCTCGACCGTTTTCCGGCGCTGAACCTGGCTCGGGAAGCCGGGGATCGCGGGGGCACGCTGCCGGCCGTTCTCAATGCAGCCAATGAGGTGGCGGTCGACGCCTTTTGCGAACGGCGCCTGACCTTCACTGGCATCACGGAAATCGTTGCCGAGGTACTTCAACGACATCCCCACCAACCGCATCCGAGCTTCGAGGAAATCCTCGCCGCCGACGACTGGGCTCGCGCCGCGGCCCGTGACGTGATTTCACGGCGCTCCTGAATGCCCGACGTCCGTGGAGCGCCGATCGTGAACCAACGCGTCCGACTCGACGGGAAGTTCTTCCGGGCAGGCACCGAACGTTTCGTGGTGCGAGGCGTTACCTACGGATCATTCGGCCCCAACCAGGCGGGCGAACCGTTTCCGGAGCCGGAACAAGCCGGACGCGATTTTGACCTGATGGTGACCCTCGGCGCGAACACCGTCCGGGTGTACGACATTCCGCCGCGTTGGCTCATCGACGCGGCCGCGCTACGGGGCCTGCGCCTGTTGGTCAGCATACCTTGGCGGTCGGAATCCTGTTTCCTGGATACCCGCAACAGCCGACGTGAGGCCCGGACCGCGGTGACCTCGGCAGTCCAGGCGCTGGACCACCAGCCGGCGATCCTGGCGGTGGCATTGGCCAACGAGATTCCGCCGGATATTCTGCGTTGGAGCGGGGCCCATCGCGTGGGGGCGTTTCTTGATGAATTGGTGGTGGCGGTGCACGACGTGGATCCGGATTGCCTCTGCACCTACAGCAACTATCCGCCGACGGAGTTCCTGCAGCCGCGTGAATTGGATTTCATCACGTTCAACGTGTTTCTCCACACGCGCCACGCGTTGTTGAACTACCTCAATCACCTCCAGATTCTGGCGGACGGGAAGCCCCTCCTCCTGGGGGAATGCGGCATCGACAGTCGCCGGGAAGGCTTGGCGCGGCAGGCGGAGATCCTCTCCTGGACCCTCGAGGCGACGGTCACCGCCGGGTTGGCGGGTGCCATCGTCTTTAGTTTCACCGATGACTGGGTGCGCGGAGGGGTGCGGGTCGAGGACTGGGCCATGGGCCTGACCACGATCGAGCGAGAGCGTCGGCCGGCATTCACCAGCGTTCAATCGCGCTTCCTTGCTCCTCCACCCCGCCCTGCCCGCTCACCCAGGGTGTCCGTCGTGGTCGCCGCCTATAATGCGGCAGCCACCTTGCCCGAGTGCCTCGATGCCTTGTTGCAGCTGAACCACCCCGATTACGAGATCATCGTGATCGATGACGGTTCCATCGATGACACCCCGCGCATCACCGCGAAGTATTCCACCGTCCGAACCCTGCGCTTGAAGGTCAACGAAGGGTTGTCCCGCGCGCGGAACCTGGGCATCCGCGCCGCCACCGGCGAGATCATCGCGTTCACGGACGCCGACTGTCGGGTGGATCCGGATTGGCTGCGGTTCTTGGTGTCGGGCCTTCTCGATTCACCGATCGCCGGCATTGGCGGACCGAACTTCCTGCCGCCAGAAGATCCCCCGCTGGCGGCGGTGGTGATGACGGCGCCAGGAGGTCCGGTTCAGGTCCTGTTGGATGATCGGTTCGCCGAGCATATCCCGGGGTGCAACATGGCCTTCTGGAAATGGGCGCTGGAGGCCGTGGGTGGATTCGACCCGGTCTTTCGAACGGCAGGCGATGACGTGGACCTCTGCTGGCGCCTCCAGCGTCGGGGATGGAAGTTGGGATTCACTGGCGCGGGCTTTGTCTGGCACCACCGAAGATCCTCGATTCGAGCCTACCTGACCCAGCAGGCCGGTTACGGTGAAGCCGAAGCCCTGCTTCTCACCAAGCATCCGGCAAATTTCAACGCTTTGGGCTCGGCACGGTGGCAGGGTCGCATCGGTGGCAGTGACACGGTTTGGCCGTGGCGCCAGCCTTCGATCTTTCGAGGCATTTTTGCCACCGGCATGTTCCAGACGCTGTATACGCCAGCGTCGGAGGGCCTCACCGCGATCGTTGCCAGCCTCGAATACCATATCGTGGTCGTCCTCCCACTGGCACTCCTGGCGCTGTCGATGCCCGGACTCTGGTCCGCCACCCTCATCGCGTTGCTTCTCCCGATGGCACTCGCAGGAGTAGCCGGGTATTCGACGCCTCTGGCTCGCGGCGCTCGCGGCCGATGGTGGGCTCGGCCAGTTCTGTCATTCCTCTTCTACCTCCAGCCTCTGGTGCGCGGCGCCGCCCGGCATCGCGCGCGACTGAGCCAACCCATGGGTTCGACGGAACCGTCAACCAACCTGGAGGCGGAATCCGAAGCGTACGAGGCTGCGTCCACGGGTGCCGCCGAGCGCGCGTATTGGAGTGCCACGGCACGGCAACGACGGGACTGGGTCGAGCGCATCCTGGCGGCCTTGGAGGATCAGTCGTGGCCCTGTCGCGCTGATCAAGGCTGGAGCGACTTCGACCTCGAGATCTACGGCAGCCAATGGAACCGATTGGCTCTGGTAACCGTTGCCGAGACAACCCGGGACGGAGCCCAGGTCTTGCGCTGCCGGCTGCGACCGCGATGGACCCTGCCGGCGCGGATGATTTTCTGGGGCACCTTGGCGGCCCAGCTAGGGTTGATCGGGCTTTTCCAGGTGAATTGGCGAGGCTGGTGGATCCCCATTGTCACCCTGGCCGCGCTGGGCTTCTTTTATCGACTCCAGGCCCGCCGCATGCAGGCCCGGATTGGAGTGCTGCTCGACGCAGTGGCGCGAGGTTGGGGATTGACGCTGATTCAACCCAAAGGCCCCGACACCGCCGAACCTGAGTCAGCCCACCCGGAGAGCGACACCACCCGACCCGCCCACGCGTCCGACGGCAAGCCCTGGATGCCGTCCGAATCGGATACAGGCACTTCGGTGGCGAAGGAGACCGAAGGTCCTGCGGAAGGTTCCGGCAAGGGAATTTCCTGAGGTTCCCGACGCCACCAAGGCCCCGGTGAGTGGATCCCGCCTGAACAAAAGGCCCACCCGCGGCAAAGCGAGGTGGGCCTCGGAGTCAGGGAGTGTCGCCCGGGTAATGGGCCTCGGCTAATGCGAGGATGCCGCCGTCGTTCCCTCCAAGTGCACCGGCTTGTAGCCACCGATGGATTTGAAGTAGAGGAGCAACAGGAGATAGATCACCGCCATGGTCGCCGGGATGAACGAATCGGCGACCAGCGTCCGGCGATCGCCACGCATATCGGCCTGCACCATGGTCTTCTGCTCGGTGGTGCGGTTGGCTCCGGCGGCCTTGGCTTCGCCGAGGATCTTGCCGTCAATGCCATGAACCTCCTCGAAGAAAAGGAATTTGCTGGGCGTCTTGGCCTTGCTGTTCGCGTAAAGCGTGGCGTCGGCCTGAATCAGTTCTTCCCCGGCGAACCGGTCCTTGGCATAGCCGAGGCCGGGCGATCCGATGAGCCCGGCGGACATCATGCCGATGCCGCCCATGATCGAGATCGCCACGGCGCCGGTGCGCGGGAATCGATCCGAGGCGACGGCGAGCATGGTGGGCCAGAAGAAGGTCTTTCCGAGCGCATATACGGAGAGGGCCGCCATGGCGCCGATGAAAGTGTCGATGCGGCTCACCAGATTCAAACCGATGCAGGCCAGCACCGCGCACACCAGGAGAATGCCAACCGGCGACAAACCGATCTTCTTCTCGATGAAATCGGCGCAGAACCGAAGCAGGAACATGAACAACGAGGTGTAGACAAAGAGCAGCTTGCCCTGGCCGGGAGTCAGGATGTTACCGGTGATATTCTGGATCCAGCCATCGGTGCCGAGTTCCACCGCACCCACGAGCGCGTGGACCACGAATAACACGAAGAGAAGCCAGGCACCCGTGGAGAATCGGGTCAGAACGGCGACGGCGATCAGGAGCACGCCCGAAATGCCGTAGGCCGCGGCGGTGGGCAGCCCGATGGAATTGCTGAAGAAGAGCGCCAGGAGGAAGCAGACCACCAGGGCGCCCAGAATTCCAACGTCCTTGAGCATCTCACCGAGACTCAGGCCCTTCTCGGACGCCTCGGATTTCGGCATGTGCTGGCCCAGGAACATCATGCCGTAGATGGCCGTCGGGACGAGGAACAGCCCCAGCTGGACCTTCCACGACATCTGCATTTGTTCACCCAACGTCCAGCCCACCAGTCCGCCGATCACCAATCCGGCCGGCCAGCTGGCATGCAGGATGTTCAGGTAATGCGTGCGGTTGCTGGGGAAGAGAGTGGCGACCAGCGGATTGGCCACTGCCTCCAGAGTGCCGTTGGCCACGGCGAAAATGAACGTGCCCCAATAGAGGAACTTGTAGGCGGTGTCCGCCGCCATGCCCGACGTTGCACCAAACGTGACGAAGGCCGAGAGCACATGAAACGCGAAGGCGGCGATCACCAGTTTTCCATACCCGATCTTATCGCAAACGACGCCGCCGATGATGATGCCGAAGCAGAATCCCGTGAAGCCGGCGCCGTTGATGTCACCGAGCTGTTGCCCGGTGAATCCGAACTCGGCGCCCCAGTTCGCGAGAATACCGCCGCGAATTCCAAAACCGACGCCGGCGGCGAGAATCGCCATGAATCCGGCCCACAACAGCCTTCCGGCGTTGGGTGTAATGCCGTCCTTCTTGATGTTCATACAGGTCTGGGTTCCTTGTGCTTGCTGAGCGGTGCTAGGGGGATGGTGACGGTGAACAGACTAGAGGGTGAACGGCGGGAGCTTAACCAGGGCGCCGCCCTTTAAAGCGGATTCGTGGGCGCACAGTCCCACGCAGGTCCAATTGGCGGACTGCCTGGCATTCGGGAACGGATCGCGGTTCCCCACCAGGGCGGAAACGAATTCGTGCGCCAGATGCGGGTGGCTTCCGCCGTGCCCCGCGCCCTGCGCGAAGCTCAGGTGTGTCTTCTTGGCCAGGTCATAGACACCCTTGGTCGTGAATCGACGAATCGGCTTGGGCAGGAGCTTGGCGAAATCGGGCGTCTTCACGAGCTTCGGAATCTTGGACTCCGGCAGCTTTGCCCGATGCATCACGAGGGGTTCATGCTCGATGAGCGGCCATTCCACCGAGACCTTCGATCCGTAAACATCGATGCTCTCGCGGTACTGCCGGGCGACGTCGAACAAGGAACGATAGATCCGGGCCGACAGATCGCTGTCCTTGAACTTGATGTGGGTGGTCTCGACGGCGAACGGCGATTGGTAATGCCGGATGAGTTCCTTCCGGATGGTGCCGGACCCGAAGCAACTCACGTACTCGGCGGTAAGGTTGAGCAGGCCGCAGACCGGGCCGACGCAATGCGTCGCGTACCACATCGGGGGCAGCCCAGGCCAGTAATTCGGCCAGCCGTCCATATCCTGCTGATGACTCGCCTGGAGGAACTGGATCTTGCCGAGCACCCCTTTCTCGTAGAGTTCCTTCATGTAAAGGAACTCCCGGGCGTACACGACCGTCTCCATCATCATGTACTTGAGCCCCGTCTTCTTCTGCAACTCGACGATCTTTTTGCAGTCACTGATCGATGTCGCCATCGGCACCGTGCAGGCCACGTGCTTGCCTGCCTTTAGGCCCTCGATCGACATCCACGCATGATCAGGAATCGGCGAATTGATGTGGACCGCGTCGACGTTGGGGTCCTTGAGCAGGTCCTTGTAGTCGGTGTAGCGCTTCTCCACGCCGAACGCGTCACCCACCGCATCCAGCTTCTCCTGAGAACGCTGGCAGATGGCGTACATGTTGGCATTGGGATGCCGCTGGTAGATGGGAATGAACTCGGCGCCGAACCCGAGGCCAATGATCGCGATGTTGATCTTGCGCTCGCTCATGTTGGTACAGAATGGCTTGCCGACGTCGGCACCCGCACAGGCGTGGAAACGCAGGTGCAGGCCGGGGCTGACGGCGGCTGAATGCGCGAGATGACACCGCCTGCGCCGAAGGAGTGTCAATTTTTAAAACTCTCAATTGCCTCGGCGAGAGGGTCCAAAATCGAAAGGGGCGACTGCGGCACCCACCCACAATGCCGGTCGCCCCAGTGCCAATAGCCGCCCTTCGCGGGGGCCTTAGCGCGTGCTGATTTGTATCTTCTTCGCAAATGCGTCGCGATCGATCTTCCCTTTCGCAAACGCGTCGACATCCGACTTTCGGACGCGAAGCCCCATCACGCTTCCGGGCTGGCCTGAGTTCTCCAATCCAATCATGGCGCCCGTGGTCCATACCCCGTCGTCGTCGACTTTGGAGTACGCGGAGCGCGATTTGCGCTTGGCTGCCGCCGCCGGGTTGGCCTCGTCGCCCCGTGCGGTCGGACAGAAGACGGCGATGGCGATGGTTTCGTCGGCGGGCACGCCGCCCAGATTCGTGGCGTGTTTCAAGGCGTCGATAAGGTTCTCCCGCAGTTCATTCACGCGGTCCTCGCGATAGACCAGGGCCTCGCCCGGCTGGCGAAAGTTCCTTCCCAGGCTGCGGTCGAATGGATCGCCACCTTCCCTCAATTCGCGGCGGGTCCGCTCCCAGGTTTCGTCGGTGACCTGCTCCTCCCGGTTCCCGGACGCCTCCCTGGGTCCGACCAAGGGGAAGTCGACCGAAATGAGAAAGAGCGCGCCGAAACCATCCAGGTAGAGGGCGTCCGGGCCGGAGCCTCCGTACAGGTATCCCACGAATCCCGGACCGACGCGCCAGGCGCCCGTCTCGGCATCCCCAGGCCGTGTGCTCTTGCGCAGGATCTTGGTCATGACGGCTAGGTCTTCCGTCATGTTCTCGGCCTGCTCCGTGGTCAGCCGATCACCGGGCAGCACCAAAGCCCACGGCGTGCCTCCGCGACGGAAGGACAGCGCCACGGATCGCCCCACCTGCGCGGCTTGCGAGATGGCTTTGCCCGCCTCTTTGAGGGCGTTCGACACGACCCCTCGGACGGTTTCCGATGCTTCACGGACATCCTCGGACGCCTCGGCCACGGCCGCGGCAACCTCGTCCTCGGCCCGGGTGGACTTGTCCTTTCCTTGCTCCTGCGGGGCGAGCACCAGGGCGATCTGACGACGCGAGGAATCCGAGGCGCTGTCGGCAGCCAGTGTCGTTTTTCCGACGGTCACCAACCCGAGCGCGACGATGACTGGAACGAGGACGCCGCGGGTGCAAGGAACTAGGCGAATCAATGGTGAGTTCATGGTGCTTCTGGAAGGGTGGTTCTAGGTTGCGAAAAAGACTCTTCGAGAGTGCCGGCCAACAGGCGCATCTGGCTTTCCGCCTTCTCAAGGCCAGCCCCCGTTTGGGTGGCGAGCACGGTCAACCCGTCTCGGATTTCACGTATCTCTTCGGAGCGACGTCGATCGACGTGCTCCAACAGACGCAACACGGCGACGCGATCCTCCTCGCGCCCGGCCAGAATCCTCCGCGACAGCTCGCCGAGGATCTCCTGATTTTCCGCGCGCATGGCGGCGAGGGCCTGTGTGGAATAGACTTCCAAATCCCGACGTCGCTGCGCCTCGGTCCGCGTCTGCCACTCCGCTTCCCACTGTCGAAGGCCCTCAGCCACCATCGGATTCATGGCGGTGGTCTGGCGCCCGATCCAGATGCCGCTGGCCAGAAGGATCATGGCGGCGGCGGCCCACTTAACCGCCGGCCAAACGGAGCGGCGTCGAACGGTTTCCAAACGCGGTCCGGCGGCCGCATCCAGGTGTCCCATCGTCTGGCGCCAACGATCGACCCGCGCACGGCAGTCCGGGCACACCGCCAGGTGCGCCTCGAGTTCGAGCGTCTCGGCTGCTTCGGTTTCGCCGTAGAGCCAGCTCATCCAGGCGTTTGAATCGGGGTGCCTCATGGGATGGAAGAGAGTTTGGGAATCAGGTTTTCCGGTCGTTCCACGGTCGCAGCATGACTTCCAAGCGGTCCAGGGCCTCGGCGACGCGCGATTTTACGGTGCCCTCAGGGATATCGAGAATGGCCGCCACTTCGTGGAATCGAAGCCCTTCATAATGCCTCAGGGCCACCACCACGCGGTACGGTTCCGGAAGGCGCAGGACAGCGCGTCGAACCGCCTCGGCCCGCTCGAGATGTTCCACCGCCTCATCAGGGCCCGGCCGATCCGCCACCCACTCCGGGGCCGTCGATCGTTCGGCATCGACGTCCTCGACGTCTTCCGCGGGCCACGCGGATTCCGGTCTCCGTTGGCGCCGGCGCAGTTCGTCATGACAAAGATTAATGGTGATGCGCCAGACCCAGGTGGAGAACCGGCAGCCCGGCTCAAAGTCGCGCCGGTGACTGAACACCCGCGCGAACGCCTCCTGAACTACATCCTCGGCTCGGTGCACATCGCCCAGCAAACGGACACCCAGGCGCCTCAGCGGCGTTTCCCAACGGCGAACGATCTCGGCAAACGCCTGGGAGTCGTTGTGCATTTGCACACGCCACATGGCCTGCTCGTCCGTCATGACTGCTGCTGCTTCGTCCATTCGGTCTCCCAACGACGCCGTCATGGAGTGATACGCGCCCGGCACCGGATTCGTTCGAATTTTCTTTGGAGATGTTCGAGGGGTGGATTGCACCGGCGGCCGGGATGCCTATGCTCGGCCTCATGTTGGCTGCCTGCAACCGCATCCTGCTCTCGATGGAAGGTGCCGCCCTTCTCTTTCTTGTCCTTGGGCGACCTGTATCGGCGGCGCAGGAATGGCCGCAGTTCAGGGGCCCTAAAGGCGATGGCCACTCCCCGGCCGCCCGGGTGCCGCTGGAATGGTCGGATTCCAAGAATGTGGCTTGGAAGGTCACCGTGCCCGGCCGGGGTTGGTCCTCGCCCGTCCTGGGGGACGGTCGAGTCTATGTCACCTCGGCCATTCCCAAAGGCGATGACGGAGCCCTGGCCCTCAGCCTGATGGCGTTGAATGCCGACAATGGCCAGGTGATTTGGTCGACGGAAGTGTTTGGGCAGAAGGCGGACGCCCCGGCGATTCACCGAAAGAACAGCCATGCCAGTCCGACCCCCATTTTGGCCGGGGACCGGATCTACGTTCATTTCGGGCACATGGGAACGGCGTGTCTTGATCTTGCCGGTCAGGTCCGTTGGCGCCAGACCTCACTCAACTACGCACCTGTTCATGGGAATGGCGGGTCCCCCATCCTGGTCGGCAACCTGTTGGTGCTGATTGCCGATGGGGGAAGCGACCCCTTCGTCGCCGCGCTCAAGACCACCGATGGATCCGTTGCCTGGAGAACGCCGCGCAACTCCCAATTCCCGCGCACCTTCTCCTTTGCGACTCCAACCCTGATTGAGGCGGCGGGCCGCCGACAGATCATCGCCCCGGCCGCAGGCCTCATCGCGGCGTACTCGCCCGACGACGGCAAGGAACTGTGGCGTGTCCGGCACGAAGGCTGGTCCGTCATTCCCAAACCTGTGTTCGGCCATGGTTTGGTGTTCGTTGGCACCGGCTACGAGACCGCAACCACGCTTGCCATTCGGCCCGATGCCGACGGAGACGCGACGGAAACTCACGTCGCCTGGACGATTCGTCGAGGCGCTCCGAACACGCCGTCGTTTCTCCTGATTGGCGACGAACTCTACCTGCTGGCGGACAGCGGGGTGCTGAGTTGCGTCGATGCGCGCACGGGAAGCGTGCATTACCAGGAACGCGCTTGCGGACAGAGTTCAGCTTCGCCGGTTTATGCCGCGGGTCGGATCTACCTTTTGGACGAGCAGGGACTGGGGGTGGTCCTCGCCCCGGGGAAGGAGTTCAGGAAGCTCGCCGAGAACGCCCTGGGTGAGCGCACGCTGGCGTCCTATGCCATCCAGGAAGGGGCATTATTCATCCGATCGGAAGAACACTTGTTCCGGATCGGCGGTCCTCAACCGTGAGCTTCCCGAGGCGCGAACCGAGTCACCGGGCTGACGGCGGATCCATGTGCGCCTGGGGAGACCGTTCTCGATCGTGCCGGGAATCGGTCAGGTTCTTGCTATCTCGGTTGTTTGCCCGCACCGTCCCTGCCGCGATGCCGGCCTGACTGCTGCGAATCCGCCTCAAGCATTGCGCTGCGATGGAACGCCCCCTGATTCTTGTTTCTCCTCACACCGAAACCGAGGGAACGGAGTTTCCCGACGCCGCCATCAGTCTTTCGTTTCGCTACTCGGATGCGGTGATTGGTTCGGGAGGTCTGCCCATGGTGCTTCCGTGCACGACGGATCGCGATACCATCGCCGAAGCGATCTCTCATGCGGGTGGCGTGCTGCTGTCAGGAGGCGAGGACGTCACACCGTCGCGCTATGGCGGGGTTTTCGAGTCCGAAGTCCACAAGACCGTGGTTGAAGCCGTTGCCGGGAGGGATGCGTTCGAGTTGGCTCTCATCGAGGAAACTCTGAGCCAAGGCAAACCAGTGCTGGCGATCTGTCGAGGCATCCAAATCCTTAACGTCGCGCTCGGAGGCACGTTGCTGGGAGACATTCGCCTCCAGCACCCCGGAGCTCTGGACCACAACCGCCAGGACGAACGCTTTCAACCGGTCCACGATGTGCAGGTCGAGCCCGGATCGTCTTTGGCCACCCTTTCCGGGGTGCAACCACTGCGCGTCAACAGTACCCATCACCAGGCCATCGCCCGAGTCGCCGCGTGCCTTCGGGTCGTCGCTCGCAGTCCTGACGGCATCATCGAGGGCCTGGAATGGGGTGACCCGGGGTCGTGCCCTGTCCCCTTCCTGATCGCGGTTCAGTACCACCCGGAACGATTGTGGGACCGACACCCGCCGCACCACCGGTTGTTCCAAGCCTTCATTGCGGCCTGCCGCAAAAGGAGCCGACTCGCGGCGCCGGTGCAAGCGTGATAAACTGACGCGCATGCCGACGCGCCGACGAAGGACCGAACCTCCCCGGGTTGGCGAGAGCGATTCTCCGTCTCCCGCGATCCGCGGCTTTGGGGGCGTGCGTCGATGGGTAGACCTGCCTCTTTCGCGACATTCCACACGCGAATGGCCACGGCTGCTGGTGAGTTTGGCTGCGTCCATAGGGCTGAATGCAGGCATCGTCAGTGCCGCGGAGAATCGATACCTCGTCGATGTTCCCGACTACGATTGGCACTTCGGCTGTTTCGGTACGGCCACCGGCAATCTCATGGGATATTGGGACCGCCATGGGTTCCCCAATTTCTATACGGGTCCGACGACCGGGGGGATCGCGCCCTTGCACAGCTTCGGCAGCAACTCCGGCATACGGTCGCTGTGGGCCACGCGCGCCGGCATGGATGGGCGCCCATCCAATCAACCCGGCCACGTGGACGACTACTACATCGACTACGAATCCACCCGGCAGGACCCGTATCTGACAGCCAACCGGGCGCCGCACTCCTCGGATTGCCTCGGTGATTTTATCGGGCTCAGCCAGTTCCGGTGGACCGATCTGAACGGCGAATGCGCGGGTAATATTGACGGGTACGCGTTCAATTTCTTCGATCCTTCCGGAGTCCGTCGTGACAACTATCAACCGACCCAGGCCGACGGAACGGCGATTCCAGATATCCAATCGGGCCTAAGGGAATGGACACGATTTCGCGGGAACGAGGCCGACACCTTTTCGCAGTTGGTCGAGTTCAACCCCGACAAGACTTCCCCGGCCGGATACACCTTCGAGCAGCTTCGAGCGGAGATCGACGCGGGGTATCCGGTTCTCTTGTTCATGCAGGGGTACGGTGAATTCTCCCGTGCCTTGGGAGGCTACCCGAAGGTGAATCCCATCATCCATGCGATGCTCGCCTACGGTTACTTCATCGACGATACCGGCACCCCCTACGTTCGTTATCGCACCAGCTGGGCCACTGGCGACTTTGAGTTGAGTCCCTGGACCGCTGAAAGCTGGACCCCGTCGGGTGAACTCGACCTGCCGTTGCGCGGAGTGATTGGCTATCGGCCGCGCCCCAGGATCGTGGAGTTCCGAAGGTCATCCGGCGGCTGGATTCTCCGGTGGCACGGACCGTCCAGCGTTTTGCACGACGAAGAAGCCCAGACGGACACCTCGACCCATTGGTACACTGTTGAGCGCGCCGATCGTTTGGAGGCGGCGGAGTGGCGGACGGTGGCAGGACCGGTCTCCTCCCTCGAAACGACGCTTCCGGATTGCTGCGATGGACCGGTGTTTTTTCGACTTCGCCTCTCCGGCCCCGCACCAGGAACGACGCCGTAGCGCCAGAGACTGCTTCTTCCGAATCCCGGGTCACGGGGGCGGGCTTGGCCGCTTCGCATCGGACGGCGCACCCGCTGACCCGGAGGCGCGATCCTTGGTCAATAGCAGGTAGCGCGCGTCGAATTCGGCGCGAGAATCCGCATCCAGAGGCTTGGATTCCGCGGGGGCTCCCGGCCGCGCCAGCACAGCCGCCAGCAATCGCCCCTCACGTAAAGCCGCGGCAACGGCATCCCCTGGACCGATCATTTCCAGATCCGCGAGATAAAGCACCCATTTCGGTCCACCTGGCTCGGTCCACGCCCGAGTGCTCGCCAAATCAGCCGGGAGCCCGATCAGGCTGACCCAGACCGTTGCCCCTCGGTGCGCCTCCGACAACCGATCCCACGCCCCGGGCTGCGTCATGAAGCTCAAGGGTGTGGTG
Organism: Verrucomicrobiales bacterium; assembly: GCA_016795425.1. Taxonomy (GTDB): domain Bacteria; phylum Verrucomicrobiota; class Verrucomicrobiia; order Limisphaerales; family CAIMTB01; genus CAIMTB01. Next base: position 11,218 of record JAEUHG010000070.1, on the reverse strand, counting down.
GCTCCCGCGGGAATGTCCACCGATCGCGGATCATCGAGGGCCCCGGGTTTCAGTTCGGGGTAGCCGACCTCGATCGACCATGAGCCCTTCCCGAGACCCTTTTTCAGGCCGCGGAGAGCGTCGTCCGCGGCGTGTCGCACGTCGGGCGCGGCACCGGTCTTCCGGGAGAAGGGATTGCCCACCACCAGAATTCGGGCATCCGGCACCGACGCCCCGATCACCTCGCCGAGCCGTTCAAAGACCATCAGGCGCCGCTCTCGTGCCAACCCCATCTCCGGCGGGCGGCAACCCAAGCCTGCGGCAACGACTACCGCCGCCATGGGAATCCAGTACCGTGGCGCAACCTTCATGGGAAATAGCCCGGAACGGTGTCGGCTTCGAACAGGCCAATGATGCCAAGACGCTCGAGACGCGGGCGGTTCATGCCTTCGACGTGACCATCCAGGAAAAAGCCATTCGCGTTCCTGCCGTGGCGGCCATGGACCTCCTTTTCACTGGCGGCACGGAAAAAATAAAACTGCTGGGCTCCATATCCCTCCCGTCCGCGGCTGGTGGTGTCGGCCAGGTGGAGGTATTCGACCGGACGTTCCACCGCCTCCAGGTTGAGGATCTCCCGGAAGGAACCGCGGGTATAGGTCGGCGGTGGATCCAGTCGGACTCCGTAGATGGTGATCCAGTTGGTGAATCGAAACGGACGGTAACTCGGGCACACGAACTGGTCGAAAGGCCGCACACCGGCATTGGTTGCCAGGAGGCTTCCCCATGTCACGCCCTTGAGCAAAGGAGCGTCAATCGGCACCAATCCCGCCTGATCCTGCCCGTACATCAGGGTTGCCATGCCCACTTGGCGAAGGTTGTTGAGACATTGCGTCGCCCTCGCCTTGCCGCGGGCCTGGCCCAAAGCCGGAAGCAGCAAACTCGCCAGAATGCCGATGATGGCGATCACCACCAGCAGCTCGATGAGGGTGAAGGCCCGCATCGCACTCCGCTTCCGTTGGCTGCCGTTGAATGGACCCATCGACGTCGACGGCCACGCTACCGCACCTCGACGTGTCGGCCAAGAGACCGACTGCCTCAACTTCCCGACGGAGGACCCGGATCGCCGTCCCGCGCCTGGACCAATACCTTGAAGGCCTGCCCCAAATGCCCCGGATGAATCAAGGTCTGTAACTGACGCGTGTGCCGCTGCAGCCAATCCGCCCCGGGCCCACCTTCCGCCAATTGTTCCGTGGCGATTTTTCCCAACCATCGACCTTGCGGCAGAAGTTCGACGGTCGTCAGTCCCAGGCTTTCGCCTGCCTCGACGATCCTCGCGAACGAGACGTGCGCGGTAAGGTCCTGTTCACCGGGGGACCCCAGAAGGTCGTCACTCACCCGGTGCCGCGAGTACGCCCGCAACGTTCCCTGGGCGCGCTCCGGTCGCACGATGGGTCCATCGGCATCGCCGTAGTCCAAAGTCACGAGCCACCCACGCCCCAACGCCCCGGCCGCCGTTCGCCACCAATTCACCGCCGCCGGGCAATCCTCGATGACATAACCATCCGGAAGGACCTCTTCCAAGGCGCGCCAGCGGCCCGTCCACCAGGTGGGCTGGCCTTCCATGCGGACCCAGGTCAAGGCTGCGGCCTCCACCGTGACTCCCCATTCAAACCATCGTCTCTCCGCCGCATTCCAGCCATAGCGCGCGCACGGCAACGCATCCAGAAGTTCATTGGCGAAGATGATCCCGTGGATCGGGTGTTCGAAGTCGTTCCACCGTTCACGCCATTGAACCTGGCCGGACCAGCGTTCCAATCGTTTCACCTGTTCCTGGCGACGGGGTTCCGAAGGCTCGACGATCCAGTAGCGCAGGCGGTCCAGGAGGGCTGGTTCGGACTCGAGCGCCTCCAGGATATCCGCCGCCAACTGGCCGTCATGCGCCCCGGCTTCCACCCAATCCACGGCGTCGAATTGGCGGGCCCATTTCGCGAAGCGCGCCGAGAGCAGTCGACCCAAAGCCGGACCCACGCTGACACTGGTGTAGAAATCGCCACGGCGACCGATGCGTCCGTTCGGTCGTTCATAATAGCCCAGTCCGGGCGCATAGAGGGCCAGTTCCATGAATCGGGAGAATGGCAGGACCCCGTGTCGGCGGATTTCCTCCCGAATGCATTGTTCCGCTGCGGTCATGTGATGATGGCCACGCGCCCAGGCGTTTCAGCCTGCGAATCCAAAATCGCCAAAGGCGCGGGCGCCAGCCATTATATCGTCATCGACGCCATGCGCTTGGACCAAAGACTCGTGGAATTGGGCCTCTGCGAGAGCCGTGAGAAAGCCCAACGCGCCGTGTTGGCGGGAATGGTCCGACTGAATGGTCAGAGGGCGGATAAACCGGGGCGCAAGATCCGTCCCGACGATCAAGTGGAACTGGAAGCGCCGGAACGCTACGTCAGCCGAGGCGGTTTCAAGCTCGAGCATGCCCTGCAAACGTTCGCCCTTGTGGTCTCCGGCCTGCGTGCCATCGACATCGGAGCTTCCACAGGCGGGTTCACCGACTGTCTCCTCCAGCATGGCGCTCAGTCGGTGGATGCGGTGGATGTTGGTCGCGGTCAATTGGCCTGGAAACTCCGCCAGGATCCCCGGGTCAGGGTTCATGAAGGGGTAAACGCCCGGCACCTGACACCGGTCTCGTTTCCGGCGCCGTTTGTTCCCTTTGACCTCGCCGTCGCCGATTGTTCCTTCATTTCGCTGCGCAAGATCCTGCCGCCGGTGGAGCCCCTGCTCCGTTCCGGCGGTCGCATGGTCGTGCTGATCAAGCCGCAATTCGAAGCCGGGCGGGAGGATGCCGACCGCGGTCGTGGCGTGATTTCGGACCCGGGCATTCATGCCCGCGTGATCGATGAACTCCGTTCTTTCGCGTTGGGCTCGACCCGGCTTCAATGGATGGGTCACACGGAATCTCCCCTACTAGGGCCAGCTGGAAACAAAGAGTTCCTGGCATTGCTTGAAAAAGCGCATTGAACGCATTCGGCGCGTCGGATTGGTGATGAACACCGAGAAGACGAACTGCCTGCCTTTGCTCGAGGAGGCAGTCCGCCTGCTTCGTGCCTACCAATTCCAAGTCGCCGGTGACGCAGCAACTGTCGAAACCTCCGGGCTGGATATCGCCGCGCACGCCGATACCGGGGCGCTGGCCGCCGCGTGCGACCTCATGCTGGTGTTTGGCGGTGACGGCACCATTTTGCGGGTCGCCCGCGAAGTGGCGGGCCAACCCACACCCTTGCTCGGCATTAACGTGGGGCGCCTGGGATTCCTTGCCGAAGTGACGGCCGGACAACTGGGGGCCGCTGTGGACCGCATCGTGGCTGGCGACTACCGGATCGAGGCGCGGCCCTTGATGCTCGCCGAATTGAAGCGGGGTGGGCCGCCGCTGCGGGCGATGAACGACTTCGTTTTCACCCGTGGCGATGTGTCTCGCATGATCGAGGTCGAGGTCGCCGTGGATGGGGAGGAACTCACCCGCTACCGTTGTGACGGTCTTATCGTGGCGTCGCCGACGGGTTCCACGGCCTATTCCCTCGCCGCCGGCGGCGCCATCGTCAGTCCGTCCGCCCGGGTGTTTACCATCACGCCCATCTGTCCGCTGACCCTTTCCAATCGTTCCGTCATCGTCGACCTCAACTCGAAGGTCCTGGTCCGCATTTGTACCGGGAAGCTCAAGACGCATCTCACGGCGGACGGCCAGGTGGCCACCCGGCTGCGGCTGGGTGACGAAACCGTGATTCGAAAGGCGCCCGAGGAAATTCGCCTCCTGCGGCTCACGGGCAGTTCCTTCTTCCAAACCCTCCAACAGAAACTGCATTGGAGCGGTTCCCACGCCTGATCCAACACCGCACGATCTCCCATGGTACGCCTTAAAGACATCGCCGAGCGAGCCGGCGTCTCGATCATGACCGTGTCGAAAGTGCTTCGCGACGCCCCGGACATCTCCGCCAACACGAAATCCCGTGTCCGCTCTCTGGCCACGGAGATGGGATACGTTCCCCACGCCATGGCGGCCGGCCTTCGAACCCGCGCCACGCGCCTTCTCGGACTGGTGATTCCGGGCGTCATCAATCCGGTCTATTCGCGGCTTATCATGGCCCTCGAAGACCGGGCCTTTGACCTGGGCTTCGATCTCTTCCTGACCCACACACTCGAAAAGCCGGAACGCGAGGAGTTCGCCTTGCGGCGGTTGCTGGCGCGCCGTGTGGAAGGGCTCTTTGTGATCCCGGTGCCGCGGCTGGGAGATACCCCCAGAATTTACGCCGACCTGGAACGCCTGCGCACGCCGGTGGTCATCCTGGGGCCCGCGCCGGAGTTCTGCCAGGGCTTCTCCCGGGTTGCCACCGACGAACTCGGCGCCAGCCGGGACCTGACCCAGCACTTGATCAGCCTGGGGCATCGCCGCATTGCGTTTCTCGCCGGACATACCGTGTCGCCCTCCGCCCAGGCCCGCCTCGACGGGCATCGCCGTGCCTTGCGCGATGCCGGGATCGATCACGACGACCGTCTCATCTTCCAGGCTGGGACATCGATTGAGGACGGATTCCAGGCCGCGCTCGAATTGGTTCGGGAGAGTCTCGGGGCTACCGCGATCCAGGCCGTTAACGACCTGGTGGCCATTGGCGCCGTCAACGCCCTGGTGTCGCAGGGGGTCCGAGTACCCGAAGACGTGTCGGTCGCTGGATTCGGGAATATTCTAACCGCCGAACATGCGCGGGTTCCACTCACCACCGCCCGTGAACCCAAGTTCCGGCTGGGTGTTGCCGCCATGGAAATTATGCAGCGGTTGTTGGCGGGCGGACCGGCGGAATCGCGCACACTTCGCGCGGAGGTCATCGTCCGAAAAAGCACTGCACCTCCGGCGGTCAACACCATGATCTGAGCGGCATGAGTCGCCAGCGGGTTTGGCTCGGTCCTTCGTGCGTTGGGGAGGAGTCGGCGACAGGCCTCGACCCGGCGTTAAGGAATTTGGTTTCAAGTCGCAGGAGAACAGAACGTTAGCCTTGCCATGAATGCCATCCTCGTGTTGGCTAGAGGGGAAATCCGATCTGCAAGCCACCTTTGAGACGAGGGCCCGTCTCCGAGTGGGGTTTGCGTGTCGAGGCGAGCCAATTATGAAATGCCATAAACATCGTTTGGAGACTTGTGCGATGGTTGTTGCCACGGGGCTCATGGCGAGTTTTTCGGCCCATTCCGCGGCCGTTTACACCTCGCTGTCTTCGTTTAATGCAGCCATCCAGGGGGGTGCCTATTTCGAGGATTTCGAAGGCCTTGCGGCCGGGCCGCTGGATTTTCTCAGCACCTATGATTTCAGCGGCGGTACGGGGCCGATTCAGTATACCGCTTCGGCGAATGTCGAATTGTACGTCGCCATGCTGCCGGATTCGTCGAAGGCACTGACGACCATTCAGTTCAACAATTCTCTCGTCCTCTCCTTCACCACCCCGAACATCACCGCCGTGGGTGGGGAATTCTTCCTTTTGGACGGCAATGAAAGCCCGGCGAATGGCACGATCAGTGTCACGCTGAACGATGGCAGCACGTCCTCCTTTGACGTCAACAGCCACGCCTCTGGAAGCCTCGATTATCTCGGCTTCACCACCACCGCTCCCAACTACATTCAGTCCATCACCTTGAATGGCGTGAGCGGGCAGTACTCAGCGGTCAACAATTTGACGGTGGGCTTCGCCGCCGTGCCTGAACCCGCCGTGATGGCATCGCTGGCGGGTCTGGGGCTCCTGGGTTTCGGGTTGGCTCGCCGCTGGCGGCGCTCAGCTGGCCTGTCCCGAGGCGGGCATTCGAACTGACCCTTCCACGCTTCCTGGCCACCAGGAGGCTCTTGTCGGTATCGACCCAATGAAAAGGGTGCCTGCAAAGGCACCCTTTCGCGTTTCAACTGGGAGGCAGCGTTTGCGCTTCCTGAATGCCTAGCCGAGTTTGGCCAGGCATTCCTTGATGGCATTGAAGTTCGGCAGATCCTTCGGAGTCGCGGTCTGTTCCGAGTACTTCACCACGCCGTCCTTGCCGATCACGAAGGCGGCACGCGCTGAGGTATCGCCGATCCCGGCGAGGCCTTTGAACTCAACTCCGTAGGCGCGAGTGACTTCCTTGTTCAGGTCGCTGACCAGCGTAAGTGAGATCTTCTCCTTCTGCGCCCAGGCTTCCTGAGCAAACGGGCTGTCGACACTGATGCCGATCACGTCGGCGTTCAGGCTCTTGTAGGCACTGATGCCCTGGGTCACATCGCACAATTCCGCTGTGCAGACGCTGGTGAAGGCCAGGGGGAAAAAAAGCAGGACCGTGTTCTTGCTCCCGAAATTGGCGCTCAACTTGACGTCCACCAACCCGGTCGAGTTCTTGGACTTGAGGGTGAAGTCAGGGGCCTTGGTTCCTACGGCAATTGGCATGTCGATACGTGGATTGGGGTTTACGGCTAGCGTGTGTGATTGATTGGCCGACGAATCGGCCCCGTCTAAATGGACGCAGTCGGGGTGTGTGTCAAACCTCCCGAAGCGCCGCCAGCACCTCCGCGGCGTGATTTTCCGGTTTCACCTGCGGCCAGATCGCCCGCAAACGGCCGGCGGCATCAATCAGGAAAGTCGCCCGATGCACGCCCTGGTACGTCCGTCCCATGAACTGCTTTTCGCCCCAGACTCCATAGGTTTCGGCAATGCGGTGGTCTTCGTCCGAAAGCAGAAGGAAGGGCAGCTGGAACTTCGCCACGAACTTGTCATGGGCCTTGACCGGGTCGGGACTCACGCCAATCACGACCGCTCCCGCTTTCACCAATGCCGCGTGCTGGTCGCGGAATCCGCACGCCTCCTTGGTGCATCCCGGGGTGTCGTCCTTCGGATAAAAATACAGCACGACACATTTTCCGCGGAGCTCGCCGAGAGCGATGCTGCCGCCGTTGTTGGTCCTGCCCGAGAAGTCCGGTGCGGGATCTCCGACCTTCAAGGTGATGGGGGGTGCTTTGCCTTTTGCCATGGGAATCGAATGCTGAATGGATCAATGGGCGTCGATCGCCTCAGGTCGCCAAAGTTCTCCAAAACACACTGGCCGCAAACAGAAGGATCATCGACACGGAACAGGCGACTTTGCCCATCGCCCCGGCCAACAAGCCCACCGTCGCCCCCGCCCCCGCCTTCGCCGAGTCTCTCCATGCCCGTCCGCCGCTCCATTCCAACAAAAACGCTCCCACAAAGGGGCCCGCCAGGATGCCCGCCGGTCCCAGGAAAAGCCCCACCACCCCACCGAGCACGGCCCCCACCATGCCCCGCCGGGTCGCGCCCAAGGTCCGCGCCCCATAGTAGGTGGCTAGAAAATCCGCGCCGATTGAGACCACGGCCAGGAATCCCAGGATGGCCAACACCCACCAAGGCGCTCCGGTGTCGGCCCCCACCAACCAGCGATGGCCGACGGCAGCCGCGAATATGAGTGGGGTGCCCGGCAGGCCCGGCAGCACGCACCCCAAGACTCCAATTCCCATGAGAATCAGAGCCACGGCCAGCCAGAGGATCTCCAGGCCTGTCATGAACGCACCCTATCGCGGTTTGCTGGCACGGCAAACCGCGGTCGGCCTGCTGCCGGTCAGTGAACCGCTTTTCCCGCCGCATCCATGTCCTTCGCCGACGCCGCCTTCTTATCCATGGCTCGAATGCGCGCCGATAGCAGTCGGGCGATATTCCAGAGGAATTTTCCCGCCGCCACGGGTGCGTCCGTCGTCAGCTTCGCCAGGGAATCGGCGCTCAACTTCAAAACGATCACATCGTTCTCGGCCCGCACGTCCGCCGAGCGCGGACCAGGATCGAATAGCGACATCTCGCCGAATGTGTCTCCGATCCCGAGGGTGACCAGGAAGGACTCGGCCACCTGCCCCTTCGTGCTGATGCCGACCTTTCCTTGGATGATGAAATACATCGCATCGCCATGGGACCCCTGGGTGACAATCATGCTGAACGGGCGAAATGACTGTTCCACCATCTGCTGTGCAAAAGGTTCCAATTCCTCGGGCGTGAGTTCGGAAAAGACTTTAAGTCGGGTGAGGTGTTTCGCTGGCACACCGGCACGGGTCGCGGCGGGACCTTCGTGGCTCGCCGGCACCGCGGAGGCCTCCGAAGGAACGGTGAACACTGAAGATAACTCGTCCAGTTCGCCGGCCCGACGCCACAAGTCCCCCGGTTCCACGTGAATCCAGGTCTCTCGTTGTACGCGGCCATCGCCCGCCCATTCGAGCAGTGAGGCGGTTGGGACCGGACCGTAGATCTTACCGTCGAAGCCAAACACGCGAAATGAGGTGCCCATGTGCCGCCAAGTGTGGACGGTTCAGTCCCGCAGGGAAGCCGAAAGCCCGGACTGATCAGTGTCCGGGGACGCAGCTCGGGTCACGGCGCTGCGCCCTTGAATCCAGGCGATCCAAGGGAGGCGCAGTCGGGCCTCATCCAGCAGCGAATACACCACGGGTGTGATCAGCAGGGTCAATAGCAGGCAGAGGGACTGCCCCCCAATCACCACCACCGCCACCGCGCGTCGTTCCTCCGATCCCGGTCCGCTCCCAAGCGCCAGCGGGAGCATTCCTGCGACGAGAGAGAGCGTGGTCATGAGGATCGGCCGGAGACGGTCCCGGTTGCCCTGCAGCACCGCCTCCAACACTCCGAGCCCCTTCGCTCTCAGTTGGTTCATGTGATCGATTTGAAGGATGGCATTCTTCTTCACGACGCCTGCGAGGACCAGCAGCCCCAGGCCCGAATACAGGTTGAGAGTGTTGTCAGTGACCCATAACGAGAGGAGCGCAAAAGGGAGCGATAGCGGCAGCGAGAGTAGGATGGTGAAGGGATGCACCAGGCTTTCGTACTGGGACGCGAGAATCATGTACATGAAGACGACCGACAATGCGAAGGCCCACAAAAACTCCCGAAACGTTCCCTCTAACTCGCGTCCGCGTCCCGACACCTTGGTCGTGTAGGTCGCCGGCAGGTTCATCGCGGCCACTTCATCCCGCAGGGCCTTCAGCCGGTCCCCGAGGGCATAGCCCGGTGCGATCCCCGCCCGTAACGCCACCGTCCGCTGGCGATCCAGTCGGTCGATGCGCGAGGCGGTCTCGCCGGGCACCACCCGCACCAGGTTATCCAAGCGAACCAGTCCACCCGACTTCCTCGGAACGTAGAGCCGGCCCAGGTCCGCCGGATCGTCACGGTCGACATCCGTCAATCGAAGTTGCACGTCGTAGTCGTCGTTGATCCCGGAATCCCGGAACCGCGAAACGCGCGTGTCGCCACCCACCATGATTCTCAACGCCGCGGCGATTTCCTGCACGTCCACGTCCAAATCCGCCGCGCGCGCGCGATCGATCTCGATTCGCAGCTCGGGCTTGTCCAGACGCAAGGTGGTGTCGGCATCCTGCAATCCCAGTTCCGGCGCCCGTTCCCGCAACCGATCGGCATAAGCGGCCAATTGATCCAGGTCCGGCCCCAGTAGCGCGAAGTCGATCTCGAATCCCGGACCGCCGATGTTGATCGACGAACCGCCTCCGCGCACCCCGACCCGCACCGGAGCGAGAGATTTCAGTCGCTGCCGAACCATCTGCATCACCTCGCCCTGCGAGGCGTTTCCTTCGAACGCCTTCCACGGAGTCAACGACAGGAGACGGCTCCAGGTGAACGTCCGCTCGTGGTGCGGGGCCAAGAGCACGAACAAGCGGCCCTGATTGATCCCCGAAAAACCGCCCCCGGATCCGGTCGAGGCCAGGACGGTCCTCAAATAAGGCACGTCCCGCACCAAATCCTCCGCGCGCCGCACCACTTCGTCCATCGCGGCGAGGCTTGTCCCTTCGGGTGCCGAAAGGGTGATCTCGAACTCGCCTTCGTCGGTGTTCCCCGGGGTGAATTCCTGGCGCACCACCCGGTACAAGGGCAACGAGAGTGCCACCACCACCACGGCGCAGAGGACCACCGACCATCGATGGCGCATCGACCACCCCAACGACCGCAGGTAGCCGCGTTCGATCCAAGCGTACGGCCCTTTGCGCGACCCACCGTGTCGTTGCGCCTTCGACGAGGTGAACTGGTACAGCCGGGCGCTCATCATCGGAGTCAGCGTAAAGGACACCAGCAGGCTGACCAGCATGGCCACCGCCGCCGTGAGTCCGAACTGGAAGAGGAAGCGGCCGGCGATGCTCGACATGAAGGACACCGGCACGAAGATCACCACCAGGCTGAACGTCGTCGCCATCACCGCCAGGCCAATCTCCGCCGTCGCCATGCGCGCCGCTTCGAACGCGCCCAATTGCTTCTCCTCGACGAACCGGAAGATGTTTTCCAACACCACGATCGCGTCGTCGATGACGATCCCCACCATCAGCACCAGGGCCAGCATGGTGACGCTGTTCAGCGTGAAGTTCAGCGCCCACATCATGCCGAAGGTCGAGATCACCGACACCGGAATGGCCACCGCGGCAATCAAGGTCGCCCGCCAACTGCGCATGAATGCCAGGACCACCAGACTGGCGAAAACACTCCCCAGAATCAGGTGACGGCGGATCTCCGCCAGCGCCTCGTAGATGTACCGCGACTGATCCCGAATCACCTCGATCTTCACGTCCGGCGGTAACTGAGCCAACAAGGCCGGCAGCTTCGCCTTGATTGATTCGATCACCGCCACGGTGTTGGCTCCCGACTGCCGGCGCACGTCCAATTGAACACACGGCCGCCCGTCCAACCGCGCCACCGATCGCTGTTCCTTGGTGCCGTCCTCCGCCCGGCCAATGTCCCGAATACGCACCGGATTCCCATTCACCGTCGCCACCACGAGGTCGTCAAAATCGCGCGGATCCGCCACGCGACCCATCGTCCGCAACACGCGCTCCTTCAAGGGCCCCGTCAGGTTGCCGGCCGGAATATTCGCGTTCTGCCGCACCAACGCGTCACGCACCGTGGAGATCGGCAATTCGTAGGCCGCCAGACGATCGGCATCCACCCAGATGTTGATGGCCCGCGGTAATCCACCAAAAACCTCCACCTCCCCCACGCCGTCGGCACGCTCCAGCTGCACCCGGGCAATCTTGTCCGCCAGCTCCGTCAACTCCCGCACCGGACGATCGCCCGACATCGCCAAACTCATCACCGGCGCGGCGTCGACGTCGAATTTGGAGACCTGCGGCGCAAAAATGTCCGGCGGCAGCTCCGCCAGCGTGGAA
>JAEUHG010000276.1 GCA_016795425.1 Verrucomicrobiales bacterium | reverse complement strand
CGCGTCGCGGGACTGTCTGACCTCCACTCCTACCGAGGCAGCAGCAAGTAGCCTTTCGCGGTGGGCGCCACGGTGGCATGACTGCCAGCGACGATCCCGCCACAGAAGACAAAGTCCGCGGTGCCCCATTTGGCGTCGGTGATCGCATAGGCGGTGGAGAATGTCGCTGGCGCTCCTGTCAGGTCGCCAAACGGGGACAGGACGGGATTGTTGAGCACGCGGCCATTGAACTGGAGGCTGGCCATGCGCCGATCGGTGCCAGCGATCGGAGATTCCCCGAACTTGAGGTCGTCGATTTCCACTTCGAAATAGGAGATCGTCACTGGATCGTCCGGTTTCTGTGGCACCAGCGGGGGAGGTTCGGGGAGAGGCAGGACCGGCAGTCCTTCAGGTACCATGAATACTTGGACGGAGAGGCGGCATTTATTTCGGCTGACCGGAAAGGTGAGCCGTGCCCGCGCTTCCATCGGAGGTGTGTTGGGTGGAAGGTTGATTTGCGGGGGAGGTAGCACGTATGTGAAGGGAACGATGCCTTCCGCCATCCAGACGATCTTGCCACGTCGGTGCCAATCGGGAGAGAGGGTTGTGTCCGGCAGGGACGCGGCAGCGAGCGTTGAGGGAGCGAGGGCAGACAGAAGTCCGGCCGTTTGGAGGAATCCGCGACGGTGCTGGGGGTGGCTCATTGTCAGTTGGGATGATGCGTTCATCGGAGACGGTCCTTTGATGATTTGGAGTGCAGATGCGATGGCGGCGTACAACGTCCGATCCGCCGGTTCAAAAATCGGTGTGCGACGGGCAACCTGATGGGAGTGAACTTCGAGTTGGCGCCTTATCCGCCTTCCGCCACTCCATCCCGCCGGGTGTTGCCGAATTAAACCTCGCGGTCTCGCGACGGGGTCCAGGGGTCGCGCGGCGCGCGGCGCCTGAACCGGTCCCCCCTATGATCCAATAGAGATATCCTGTGCCTCAGGCACGCCGTCCCACCGGGTGACCCGGCGGTTCAAGAAATGGCCCCACGCCAACGAATAGTCGGGGAACTGCGACAGCATTTAGGTCGGGGAGGATTTTGACGCAACGAGAATGTGCCGCCAGATATTGGCACGGACGGTGCCAAGAGTCGTGGCGCGGCAAACTGTCCGTATCACCGCCGGGGCGGTGGGCTATTCCGACGGACGCCGGAGAGCATCTTCGGTTGGTGCCCGGGTGGGAGGCCGATGAAGGAATGCTTCACCAAGGGCGGTAGCTTACTTGGAGTTGGGTCAACCGTTCCGCGTGCGTGGAGAGGCGCTGCAGGAAGGCGGGATAGTCGCGATTCAACTTGGGCGACCAGAGCACTTCTGCCAGGGCGCAGGCTCGGGGATACGTCATGAACCAGCGATGCTCAGGCGTGGAGATGAATTCCCCCCAGAGTTGGGCTTGGGCACCGAGAACGAACCCGGCCTGATCGGAACTGAGAGCGGTGGGAATCGGTTCGTACCGGAACACCTTCTCCAGAGGCACGAATCCACCGATTGCCTTGGGTTCCTTCTCGGCAGGGCCCTGGTAGTAGTCGAAGTACACGTGTGACGTCGGCGCCATCACCACCGCATGGCCGGCACGAGCTGCCGCAATACCACCCTCTTCTCCCCGCCAACTCATGACGACCGCTCCCCGTGCCAGTCCGCCTTGCAGGATCTCGTCCCACCCGATCAGCTGTCGTCCGCGTTGGGTCAGGAAATCGTCCATCTGCCGGACAAACCAGCTGTGGAGACCGGCCTCGTCCTTCAATCCACGTTCGCGAATGAACGCCTGCATCTCCGTCGATTTCTTCCAGTGTTCAATGTTCGCCTCGTCGCCGCCCATGTGGATGTGGCGGCTAGGGAACAATTCGAGAACCTCCTCAAGGACGTTCTGAAAGAAGGTGATGGTTTGCGGTCGCGGCGCCACGACTCCCTCGTGCGCAGTCCATCGTTTCGAGGAGCGAAGCGCCGCCAGTTTGTCCGGATAAAGTGCCAGCATGGGATACGAGACGATGGCAGCACCTGTATGCGCGGGCATTTCGATCTCGGGCACCAGGGTGATGTGCCGTGCCGCCGCGTATTTTACCAGATGGCGTATTTCTTCCTGGCGATAATAGCGTCCGGTTCCGTCGCCTCGGGCTGCGGCATCCCGTTGAATCGAGGTGAAATCCATGGTGGATCCCACGCGGGTGAGTTCGGGGTATTTCCGTATCTCGAGTCGCCAACCTTGGTCATCGGTCAGATGGATTTGCAGGCGGTTGAATTTGTGCAGCGCCATGACGTCCAGGTAGCGCTCGAAATCGCGAACGGGAATGAAGTGCCTTGCCGGGTCGATAAGGAGTCCGCGCCATC
>JAEUHG010000258.1 GCA_016795425.1 Verrucomicrobiales bacterium | reverse complement strand
GACCTTGATCGCGCCTGGCGTTGGGCGGTCGAGTCCTGGCTCCGCTGCCAGGAACTGATCGTGGTCTCGCCATCAAATCAGAACGGGAAGTGTTACCCTATTTCGAACCACGACCTGGGTCATTAACTCGTGGGACGCACAGGAATCCGATGAGTTCGAGGACCTACGTGGAATGAACAACCGGGGGTTGGACTGGGTCCCAAGCGTTACCGCGTGCTAGAGGGTTGTTAGAACTTCGACAGAGCGTCGACAAGACTAGAGCAGTCTCGATAACGACGGCGTGGATTTCTCTCCAAGCATTTAGCGACAATTGCACGGAGCTTTTGGGGTATCTCGGACGGCAAAGTTTGCGCGGATATTTGAAATAGAGGCAACCCTTCCAAGTTGCGCCGAGGAGCAACGGCAAAGTCTCGCCACAAACTCGGCACCCTGTTAATTAACAACCATTTTAAGACGGCTCCTATGCCGAATACGTCCGAGTAGGTACCCATTAAACCCCATTCCTCTGTGAAGCGCTCCGGAGGGGCGAATCCGAAAGTGCCGCCTCTTGCAATGGGTCCAACAGGGCGACCCCTTTCATCGAGGAAGACGGCTAAGTTGAAGTCAAGAAGCTTGGGGCGATCAGACTCATCTATGACAATATTCGATAAGCTAATATCACCGTGCAGGATACCACTATCGTGTAGCCAGGATAGGGTAGCGCAGAGTTCACGGATGTAACGGACCGCAGTCCCAGTTGAGATTTTAGTTTCACTAAGGAGCTGGGAAAGCGAAGGGGCTACCGCCCCGTTCTTCCCAAGAATCAAATTACTCGTGTAGAAAGGTCTTTCGGAAATTTTGGCAGCACGTGTCATTTGAACGATACCTGGATGTTCTATGCGCCTTAGAACTCGAATTTCGTGCTTAAAGCTTGAGAGCCACTCTCTGTTTGCCAGCCCGCACTCCGTCGGAGCCTTCAATGCGAGCTGGTGAGAAGTCCCTAGAACTGTTGCGTGGTATACAATTGACTTTTCGGACTTAAAAATTACCGCTTGAATCTTGAGACCGTCGAACTGCTTGATGTCGGTATCTGTTTTCGGAATCCCGCGCAGACTCAGAGGAGCTTCTTTCTCTTTGTCAGCTCCGAGGAGCGCACGTTTGAAGAGTGACAGTCTTCGGCGAATGAGAATGGGTGATTCGGCGCGATTGTGGATCACCTCTCTGACTTTTTTTGACGAAGTCTCTCGGGTCAGTTTCTTCATCTGCGTACTTGATCGTCTTACGGCTTCCTTTGAAATATTGAGACAAGATAGGATAATTCTGAAGATAAATCCTGCTCTGATCCGATCGTCGCTCTAACCTCTTCTCGGATTAATCTTTCGAGTCTCAGTTTAATTCGCGACACCGCTTTCCTAAGGGCTACCTCCGTCATACCAAACTCCATGGCGATTTCTCTGTAAGGTCTTGCGTCGTCTGTTTTGAAGAGATGAGGTTCTATCTTGTCGAAGAGTCGAGCGTGACCGGATCGTTCGGTCTCGGCGCGAAGAATTGCCAAGGCATTATCAATTATTTGCTTGGCCCATTGTCGATCAAATGCTTCCTGTGCCGAATCTGATTGGGCGGGAGGGTCGAAGAGAACATCGCCATCCTCGTCAATCTCGGAAAGGGAGTGCAACAAGGCGCCGCCACCCCGAGATTGCCTTCGACTCCGGTCGTATGCATCCCTGAGGAAATTCTTGATCGATGCCTTCAGAAAACCTCGGAAGCTCCCCTTATTCTTGTCGACGTTTTCCAGAAAATTCCGTCGAAGAAGGGTACTTATGCACTCCTGCGTGAGGTCCTCTGCGCGTTCACGGGATCCGACCTGGGTCTGGATATATAGAAAGATGGGCCGATAATAACGCTCAACGAGCCGACTAAGCGCGGCCTCTTGCACTTCAGGATCGGTACCTTGGGCCTTAAATATCGTAGACCAAGTGGTCGCCGGAAAGACTGTTGAAGAACCTCCTTCTGACATGGCGAATAAGCCTGGTTCTCCAGCCCCACTGGAGAACCAGAGATTTTTGTTGTCACCTTTTCCTAGGCTTCACGTAAATGAGGATAGTGCTCGTTCTTTGAAGTCCAGTGGATGCTGGCCGATCGTAGGGCGTGCGGTCAGCTTAGTGAGGGTTGACGAATAGCTGTAACTATTTGTCGCTCTAGGTCTTGGGTTTGCCCCAATCTCGGATGATGATAACGATCTGCAGGACTGCTGCACATCCTCCGACCAGGGTGCAAACTAGGATGATGGTGTCCATAGTCTGATCCAATAGCTTTTTGGCGCTAGGTGAATCTGCCAGGATCCACCTCTGCCGACCTGTCTATTATCTCATTTGGCTTAGTTGTCAAGTCTTCAGCCATTTGTCTTGGATTCGTGGTCATCACCAGAGCAAGGCGAGAAATGTAGTCACATCCGGGCTGAAATGTCGTACCAACCATTAGGATCACGTCCTTCTTGGAACGTGGTAGATAAAGCTTCGGGCGTGGCGGCTGTAACTGTCCTCCCGCAAGTGGTTTAGCTAGGTGTCCATTGATGGATGGAACTTGGTTAAGTTTCTGCTACGTCCTTTTTTTGGTTCAAGATGTTGATCCTGTACACGAGGGTTCTGCCAGGAGCCCTCGTTTTACTTTTCCTCGATCTGCTGTTCATTCCTTGTGGTTAATCGCCCGCTTCTTTAGACTGTTCTTGAACTTCCGTTTTTCCATCCGGGTTCCGACTGAGAAATTTGGTTTCGTTTTTTGACCCAGCCCTAACCCTTGTTGGTACCGGGTGACATTCAGGCATCAGGCCAGCGGGAATCGATTTATTCGCCCGGTCGTGCAGTGGGCCAGCTGCCGCCCATTTTAGATTATTCAGCTCGGTGCGCGGCTTTGCGTTCGAGCATTGGCTTTGTTTCGTAGCCTTCCTTCGGCATTTCCTCCCAGATTCCCGCCCAAGAAGAGTCCACCTTTCAGGTCAATCCCAAGTGGCTTGCCGAGACCACCGGCGCACTTGTCGGTCTCCTCGCCTCTTCTCACGCCTTCCCTGAGCGATTACACGAACAGGATTTGTGGCGCACCGTCGGCGGTGTTGTGAGCAACAGAAGGGCTTCAGCCTTCCAGTAGTGACGGCGTTCCGGCCTTGCAGGAGGCTCAAATCCGGACTGGCGGGTAGGGTGGCCGACTCTGTGACGACTAAGCCAAGTTCGTCAGTCCTTGAGGATCCTGGCTTGATTTGCAGGGTGTTACGAAGATGTCGCCTCGTTCTTCGCCACTATATTTTCAATCCGCCTCGGTGCGGGCGACCACACGCAGTCGGAGTTCCGTGGGCGACTCTGCCGCTTTCGTTTGCATAGGCAAAACCACGTCGACTCGCCGAACCGTCGTCATTTCCACTATCAACCGCCGAGCGCAGGTTCCCAGTCCGCGGCCTCATCCAGTTCTCCAGCGTTCACCATAGCACCAAGCACAGAAAGCAAACCAAGATTTGCGCGTCCACGCGCTCCGTCTTCTGGTGATACACCGGTCTTAGATGCAGATCGCTCTTGGAAATCCGGAACGCTTCTTTGATCTGGGTAAGTTGCATGTACCGCCTCCACAGCGCCACCGCGTCCGTCATCGGCTTTCGTTGAAGCGTCGCATGGGTCCTCTAGAGGTCCTTCTTCAGGCGCTGGCGCCTCGGAGTTCCGACCAGGTACGGAGCCCTATGGGTCCCCAGGAAATCGATGCCTTCCTCGCTGACCATGCCACGGTCCATCACCCAGATCCGTTCGGCTTGGCCGTGCTTCTCCTGCATCAGTCGCACCATCTCCTCGACCGCCGTGACATCCGTCCGGTTCCCGGCGAACACCTCGTAACCCAGAGGCAGTCCCTCTGGCGACACCACCAGCCCAATGTTCACGTGCTTGCAGTCCGGGCGCCGGTCCCGGCCGTAGCCAAGAGCAGCCTTCTTGTTCTCCTTGGACTGTCCCTGGAAAGAGGTGCTGTGACATCGTAGAGGAGAAACTCGAAGGGCACGCCGAAGAGACTCTCGTAGCGCTTTTGCAGGTGTTGGCAGTGCGCCTGCTTCTGCGGGAGGAGGGCATTTAGCCCCCGGTACCGACGCGCGTCGTTGACCTGGGTCGAGTTCACGCCCAGCAAATCATCGAGGGAGCTTTGTGCGTACCATCGCTGGGCCAACTGCAACTCCCTCTTCTGTTCGCAGAATCTCGCCAGCGTGAGAATGCGCGCCGTCAGATCCCACGGAACATCCTCCCGTCCAGGAGCCAGAAGTGCTTGCGGGACCGTATGTGCAGTGACGATTAAGTTTCACCAGGTGAAGAATGATTAGCATTGCCCAACCGTATGCAATCCCAGGGACGCCACAGACTCATACTGAGATAGACGTGGCCGAAATCGTGGACGCGCTCGACTCGCAATCCGGCCAAATCGACCTCCGCCCAGAACGGCTTCGACTCGGCCAACGCGAAGGCCGGCGAAGGCAGCGGCACCTGCACCGTCGCGGGCGGGTTCCCTCCAGCAGCAGATCTAGATCCGCCCATTGACGCTGATGCGCGGAGTCTAGGCCGGGAGTCTTGCCGGGGTTCGCAACGACGCGTTGCCGCGGCCCCTTCGCGGTCCGGTACGTCTCGACCGGACTCCAGTACTATAGCTCTCGCCATCGACGACGCGACGGTTGTGACGCAGGAAAATGATCGGAGCCTACGCCAGAGTGTAAGAGCCGGACAACGGGCTCTTCGCCACTACTTGGCCGCCGCGGCAACCACCCTGTTCAACTCGTTGAAAGACAACGTACCCTCAGATCTCCCCGGGCGGGAGACGTCCCCAAATCACCAATACTCTCGATCAGACTGACGAATTTCGATTAGGACCTCGTCCTCCGTTCCAAGCATGGGAACACCGTGGCTGAAGGTCTTCGCTTTAGATTTCTGTATGGCGAGTTCTGTAGGTTCGATCATTGGCTGCGGCAGTTGTTGTTCGCTCAGCGCGCTTATGGGTTTCGGAAATGATTGAGGAACTGCGTCCGTGCTGTTTCAGAAATCTTGAATGGGAAGACGTCAGGCCCTTTGTTACCGGGTGACCGAAATTGGAGACCGTCCTAGGCGCGAGCTCGCACCGGCGCGCGTAACGTGCTGAACCGCCGCCCCGACTTTTGTCGAGGTTGTCGGACGAATCAGAGCGCGAGGAATTCTTCTTCGCGCTCTTGTTGTTTTGGGTGATAACGTCGCTGGAAACGAGGTCGTGAAAGACGAGGCATGAATGGGTCGAATTTGTCAGACAATGTCAGACAAATTTGCGTCGGAATCGTGCGCAACGGCACGGCACATCGAATTTTTGGCGACTGCCGCAAAAGGTTGTAATCGCGACGTTTGCAGCGTTTTTTGCGCGCATTTGCGAGGTCGAAGGACCGATCTTCAAAACCGTTGTGAGCCGGTCGACCCGGCTCAGGAGTGTTCGATTCGCTCCCTCTCCGCCACAACGACTTACGGAGAATCGCGTTGGATCGCAGCTTCCCTTTGCAGGCTAAGATCGGATTCCGTCAGACAGCTGTCAGGCCGTTTCGGCCCATGAGGGGCTTTCCTTCTCACCGTAGCGGCCCGGGTCGTTCCGCACGACATCAATGACCCACCGCGAGTACAACGCCAAGCTCCGGTCTTGCGTGATCCCGGGCATGGCCTTGGCTCACCGCTTAGCCGAGCGAATCGCCACGACGTCCTCATGGTCGCGCGCGCACGTCTTCTTGGCGTTGACGCCGGCGTATCTCCCTCCGATCTGCGTTGCTCCATGGTTGATGAATGTCGTGGACCGGCGGATGGCCCGTAGATGTCGAGGCTGTGGAACGAGTCGAAGCATCGGAAGCACGTACGAGGCTCGCGTGAATTTGGAAGAAATTGTCCAGGGTGCGGCAGGCTTGCAGTTCCTCCGCGGGACGGTTCAGAAGCATCTGCTGCTTCAATCCACCGGTAGGGCCCGCGCTTCAGGCTTGGCGCCAGGTTATCCGACGATGCAGTTGCCTGAAAGAAACCGTCTACAAGCACTTGGTACTCACACCCTTGTTGCGGCGCGCATTCACGCCGCGGTCCCTGCCATCACCTAACTTGCGCAGAGCAATACCATTTTACTATACCGAATAAAGGCGAGCGGCCGCGCTGATTGAGGGCGGCGTTTCGCACCGCCCGTCTGGAGGAATCCTGGTGAAGGGCAACCATCAGAGAATGAATCGATGACGTCACCCGTACAAGGCGCCGATGGGCAACGGTAAGCGATTCGCGATCTGCGACAGCTATTTGCCCCTCGAGAGACCGTTCCTTACGCTCTTTCCGAGGCGATGCCTTCCTTGCTCAATCAATAGGTCCACCGAACTGTGCGAGGGACCGCGCTCTCCCCCCAAGAGCGTCCCGTTCGGCAACGCCTTCGTCCGCATTTGCCGCGCCCGCCCAACGGCTACGCTTCTTCCGCCGCGTGCTGGTATGACCTTCACGCAAGACGGAACTGTGAGCGACAGGTGGCATTCGGCTAGGGAAGGCGAAGGCGAAAGTACACTGCGCTGTCGATGGGGTCGTCGCGGGTGGTGGCTGTGGTCCCCCTGACGTCGAAGGGCACATTGATCCACACCGAATCGGCGGCGAGGCGGCTTGTCCGTTCCAGGAGGAATCCGGAGGTGTGCGGCCACGTGACAATCAGGCTGGCGCCCTCTCGGAGGAGGGTCAGCCGCGGGCTGGAAGGTGGCACTGGTCCCTGCGTCGATTTGGTGCGGAGAAAAGTGCCAGGGATGGGAGCGGACCCATTTGCAGGCGCGGGCGCACCGGCGGGGGTCCAGGCGACAGCGAGATGGTCACCACCGCCAGCCTCTTTCATCATGGCTTCCACGTAGTAGGATTGGCCGGCTACAAGGCGGATGGACGGACTAACGTTGGTGGGTCGACCATTCACGATCGGGCGGCGGTCGGTGGTATTCCACGTCCGCGGGGGATTCCACTCGGGCTCGGAGGCGATGAGGCGTGCGTTGGTGGGGTCGTTGTCAGTGCTCAACCAGAGTTCGCTTTGATCATCCGAGCACAGGTAGAAGGTGTAGTCTCCAGTTTCCTTAGGGACGATGTAGCCGTGGAGGATCTGGCCGAAATCGTCGTCGATATCCGTCGGAGCTTCGAAGCTTGTCACCCTGCCACTCTGCGTCGGCGAGGCTCCAACCGGTTCCGCTCCCGTCGGGAAGGCGCCTTTGCCGCGGGGTGCGGGATAGAAGTCGTCCAGTGTCAGCCCCGGCCGGTCGCTGTAGAACAGTCGGTTGAGGCCGGGTGTGCCTTCGTCGGGCGGAGAGACTGCGGCGGCCCGCGTGACGGTCAGGACGTAGGACTTGACCGTGGCGCCGTTCGGGGCGGTGACCGTGATGGTGATGGGGTTGCTGCCGACCGCAAGGCTCATCGCTGCGCTGGTCGCGCCAGAAGGGACGGCCGCGCCATTGACTTGGATGGTGGCATTGGGTTGCGACGCCGTGGGAGTGACCGTGATGGAGTCGACGGTATTGGACACGCTGACGGAGTAAGTGGTCGTGCGGCCATCGAACGCCGGGATGAAACCTGTGCTTGAAACCAGGCTGACCAGGTCGGCATCGCTGCTCGAAGCGTTGGCACCAAGTGCTTCGAGAGTCACTCCGCTGAGCGTGGCGTTGTGGTCGGTAAACTCCGGGGTGGAGACATTCCGCCCATCCAACGAGATGGCGAGCGTGGCGCTTGCTGCGGTGAACTCGTGGGTTATCACCGCTCCGTTGGCCGGTGTTCCGTTCGCGCCGCCTTGTACGGCCGCGGGACTAAACTCGCGCACGATCACCTGGCCCGCGACCAGGACGTCGAAAGCCCGGACGTCGCAACACGCTTCCGTGAAGAGCAATTGCAGTTTGTAGGAGTTGCCCGCCGTCAGGCCCGTCAGGCTCATGTCCACGGACGGAGGAGTGCCGTCGGGTGCCGAGCTCCAGCGGATCGACTGCATGACTTTCTCGAGCACCTGGTCATCGGAGCTCGGCCCGTACTCCGGCGTCGACCAATTCGCGACCTCGTTGCCGGCGGACAGCGTGATGCCCGGGGCGTTGTCGGCGGTGAATTGTGCATCGCGTGCTCGGCCTGCCGCCCCCGAACTGCCCACATTGAAGGCGTAAATGAACGGTCCATCCAGGTCGAGTCCTTCACCGGGATCGGCGCCGGTGAAGGCGGAAATGGTCGTGGTACCGGTACTCAACGTCACCTGCGCCGTGAACGGGAGGGTCAAATCCCCCGCGGCGTCCGCACCGGACGTCGCATCGGAACTGACGACGATTTGCCATGCGGCGGGACCGGACTGCGAGGTTTGGCGTACCATGGTGATTTCCCGCGAGGACTGCGGCGCCAGCGTGCCCCCGGTCCAATCCAGTGAAACCTCCGCCGGGAGCCTGAACCTTCGGACGGTCACCGGAGCGGTGCCGCGGTTAATCAAGGTGAACTTGGCCACAATCCGGCCATCCACCGCCGTCAGGGAACCCAGATCGTTGCCGCCCATCCGAGCCAGGAGGCGTTCGGGAGGCACCACGAGGGCATCGTATTGCCCATTCATCACGCGTCGGACTTCCGAGCGGGTCAACGCCCCGAGGAACACCGCCACATCGTCAATGTCGCCGTTAAAAAAGAAGGCATCGCCCAAGTTGTCTCCCGATCCGATATGGAAGGGCTGCTGGCGGTTTGCTCCGACGATCGTGTTCTCGGTGCCGACGTTCTCGCCGTCGACGTAGAGTGTCTTCCGGTTGAACGTCGCGTCGTAAACGAGAGCCAGATGCTTCCACTGCCCAGGGTTGCCGCTGGGCGACGACACCGTTTGCCAATCGCCGTCCGTAAGACCATTGCCCGACCAAAATTCCCAGTTCCCCGCGGGATTCTGGTACAGGATGTAGCCGGTGCTGTCCGGCGCGGCGGCCCGTCGACTGGTCACCACGCTTTGATAGTCTTCGGACCCTTCGTGGCGAGCCCACGCCGTCACCGTAAAGCTGCTCGAGGCCTCCTCGGTTCCGGGGTTGAGCAAGGCATTCCAGGCATGGCGAATCCTGCTGCTTTTCCCGTTGAAGCGCGCGGCCAGTCCCGTCCATGACCGCGCCCCCGGGCCCCCGAAGGTCACATCCTTGGTCCCTTCGGCCACAAATCGGCCGTCCGCCGAGTCCCCGTTGGCATCGAGCGGAAACCGCGCCACCAGCCTGGCTCCCGAGTTCCGCACCGGCGCCGTCACGATAAACTCCACGAACTGATTGCCCGAAGCATCCACCCCCGCCGTGGCGTCGGAGTTGATGGTCAGTGTCACGCGGTAATCCCCGTCGCCCTCGTAAAGTTGGAACAACTTCAGCGCCCGCGTCTCTCCCGCACCCAGGATCATCGGATCTGCGTCCGGCGATCGACCGTCCGAACGCGCCAACGACCGAATGCTCAAGGGCGAGTTGCCCTCGTTGCGCAGCGTGTAGTCCGTGGTGAAACTGCCGAGGGCGAGCAGCGAGAAGTCCGTGGCGCCCACCGTCGCGGTCAGGATCCGCGTCTCGGGCGGCAGTTTGCTGACCCGGACATCGTCCAGGAGAAGGTTTCGCCGGATGGGCGATCCGACGCTGCCGACGATGCTCATCCCATCTGCGGGGCTGGGATCAAACCCGGGCGTCATGATCTCCGAGAGGCGCGTCTGTCCGTCGATGGTCACCGACAACCGGCCCGTGCCCGTTTGTTTGGACCAGCGAATGACGACCGCGTGCCAATCCCCGTGGGCGGTGAAGAAGCCGCGTCCCTCGCCCCCGGGCACGAGTTGGCCGTCGACGAGGACGCGAACCGAGGTTCCGATGTCTTCGAGGAACCGGAGTGACAGAGTGCCGTACCGGAACGACAGGGGCACCGGCCAGCTCGACCAGAACCGGAAGCTCGCCTCGAACCCGGTCCACGTTGGCAGACCGTCAACGCCCAGCCCCGGCAGCTGGAACGCGGCGTCGGTGCCGTCCACGGTTTGCTCGGTAAGACGCAGTTCCTTGGCGTGGATCCGCGTTGCCGTTCCGAGATGCGTCGATACCAGCGCCGAACCGTCGCCCAGCGATGTGGTTCCATCCGCGAACGCGTCGAAGTTCTGGGAGTATTCGGCCTGTGCCGGGAAGGCGAAGTGGATTCGATTCAGGTTCACGCCGCCGGTCAGGAAGTGCACCTCGAGTCGGCGCGTGCCCGTCGGCAGGGGCAGGCCGGGCAAGGTCATGGTCTGCCAGCGTTGCAGTCCGCCCGTGTCCGGCAAGGTGACATCCCCGCCGGGGAGGGGTTGTCCGTCGATCATCAATCGAACGCGCTGTCCGGCGGACGCGGTCGCGAACCGCAGGCTGGGCACGTAGTGGAACGGCGCGGTCGCCAAGACGTGGTACGCCAACCATTCGCCGGCCTGCGTCGCCGTCACCTGGAGCCCGCCCCCCGAATCGGTCGTCGATTCGGTCGACGGACCCGTCGAGAGATCGTGGAAAGCGTCGAAATCCTCCGCCTCCACCGGGCCCGGGATCGGACGTCTCAAGGGCCCGACCACCACCGACCTCGAGATGACTTTTTCGGTGTACCGCCGGGTATCGTTGGGAATGAACTTCGCTCGGACGTCGAGCGTCGTCCCTGGCGGCAGGAAAGTGCCGGCGGCGGGCTGGTATTCGATGCGGCCTGGAATCCCGCTGAATGCCTGGAGCAGGCCTGTTCCCATCCGATTCAAGCGGTCGACGCCCACCGTTGTCAGGAAGTTCACCGTCCACTCCAGGGGCGGCTCCGTTTGGATCAGAGGGGCCGCGAGGCGGCGGGCGGAGAAATAGACCGCCACCCGACCCTCGCCCCCCATGACGTACTCCACCGACTGCTCCGGGTATCCCTCGTTCTCACCCAGATTCCCGAGGTGGAACACGAGAGGCCCGGGGCGCAGACCCGTGTCCTGGTCCAAACGGTCGTCGCCGCCGCCGCCGAAAATGCTGTCGTCGTTGTCGATGATCACGCCGCCGACCGCGACTTGGAGTCCGGAGGCCTGGTTTTCCGGGACGTAGAGATTCTTTGTGGCGTTGATGATCAGGGAGCTTTGTTCGGGCACTCGCTGGGCCGAGCCTTCGGAAAGGGCCCAGAGGGTTTTGTTGGCGCCCTTGTCAGTGGAGGCAAACGGACTCGGGACCATGTAGATTTGGCCGTAAAGCTCCAAGGCCCGGTCGGACTCCCCGACCGCGTTCAACACCGTGATGCGGTGAACCGTCACCTGATAGTGCCGCACCCCTGCCGCCACCCCGCCTGGCGGCGGCGTCCCCGCCTGCGGTGCCTCGAACCGCTGCTCAAAGAAGTTCTGGATGCCCGACCCCACGGTGGCGAAGAACGCGTTCACGTCGCTATAGGCCGTGTTGAACCAACTCTCCACGTCCGCCGCCGCGGTGGTGGTCCAATTCGCTGCCGCTTGGTAGGCGTCGGAGAGGATTTGCCTGAGAGTCCGGTAATTACCCCAATCGGTGTCGTCGGGAATGGTGAAGGCCGGCACCGCGATGCCGTTGAGTTGCAGACACAGCGGAACCAGGTAATCCGGGTAGAAATCCATGTGAATCACGTTGAGCTGCTTGGTGGACCACTCGTCACGGATCCACTTGGCCAGGTGCGGGTTCGTGTCACCGGCGTAACCTTCCAGCGACTTGGGGTTGTTTCCACCAATGCCCCCGTCCTGCCACCAGGCGTCGAACTGTTGGTCCGTCGGAGTCACTGCCCCCAATCGATGCATCCTCATCGGGTTGGTCTGCGCCGACTCGATCCTCTGCAAGGTCAGCGTCTTGAACCGGGTTGGATCGCCCTGGTGCAGATCGGGCGACACCCAATCCGAGTTGTTGGCGAACCGTGCATCACTGACGAAACCCGAGATTCTCTGGAGTGGTCCGATCGGATTCCCCGAGCTGTCTGCGACGACGTTCTCCTGTTCATTGTAGAACAGGGCGATGCGCCTCTGATTGGCCGGATCGCGTAACGCTTCGAGCGTCTTTTCCGGGGTCCAATTCAGAATAAGGTGGTCCCCCAGCGCCGCCTGAATTTGCGCGCGTAACTCACGGTGCCTGGCGTCCTGCATCCGGTCTGTCCCTCCATTGTATTGGGTGGCCGTCCGAAGCTGGAGATCGTGGAAATGGTCGAACCGGACATATAACAACTCCCCCGGCTGCTCCCGAACGAATCGGGCGATGTCGTTCAGGACGACCTTGAGTCGGGGACCATACAGACTGTGCACGATCCAGAAGTCACCGTTCGGACCGTACGCGACCCGCAGGTCGAGGGCCCGAATGCCGTCCTTCAACTGCTCGTAGATGGTCCGGCTCTGGGTTTTCGCCCAGTGCTTGAAGAATGGACCCGACGCCACGTACTTCGAGGCCGCCGCGGCGGTGTCCGGAGCGTCGAATTTCGGCGCGATCGACCAGAAGTCGGCGTCGGTGAACTCCCAGGCGTCGACCATGTCGTAGGACCCGGAATCGTGGGTGCCGGGGATGACCAACTGCCTCAGGGTCTTGGTTTTAATTTTGTCCCAGTGCACGGTCATCCAATTCGAGTAGTCCGCGGCTCGAAGCGTCTCGCCTCCCCCAAGCCAGGCGGCGAGGACCAACAGGCAGAGACGCAATGGACCCAGGATTCGGGGGCCGACGGACGCCGGCGTGGGCCAGCACTGGGCTGGGCGTGGAAGTTGGGGTTTCATGGTGGGCAGGGAGGAGGTGTCCATCGTGTCCTACGCGAACGCTTCGGACGCGTTAGCGTTTCTTTTGAAGCCCCATTCCCTCCGCGAGACGCGGCCGGAGCTTACTTGGCGTGCTGGCGATGCCAGGCGGCGGCGGACGGGTTGGCCTGGGCGAGGTCACTCGCGCGGGCTTCGTGCCAGGCGCGGCGGACGGCAGGTTCCATCTCAAGGCGGTGACCGGGGAAATCAGGATGTCGCTGCCGAAAGGCTCGCCAACGCCTGAGCCATTCCTCGGCGCTCAAGGGCACCCAGTTTCCCCCGGGATGCACCTCCGCCGAGGCATCGATCTCGGCCAGCAACCGGGCGTCGTCCGGATTCAGATCCGGCTTCGGCAACGCCGCGGCGAGGTCGATGAGGTCGATGGACTCGTCCAGCGTGGTGCTGGCGAGCAGGGTTCCGCCATCCGGGGTGACTTGGAGATCCAGAACGCGGCCCTCTCGATGGATCGACGGCGCCAGGGGCATCCCGTCGCGGTAATCCCAGAATTTGATTCTGCCATCATGCCCTCCTGTAACCACCCAGGAACGGCCGGGAATGAACGCGCCCCCCATGACTTCGTGGTCGTGGGGCAACGCCGGACAGACCCGCTGGCCTGTTCGCCAGTCCCAAACTTCACCCACCCGGTTCCGACCGGTGGTGAGAAAGACTCGACCGTCCGGGCTGAAGCGGCCCAGGAACGGCCAACCCGAGTAGGCGATGGGCGGGACGACGGGTTCGCCGGTTCGGGTGTCGCGGAATTCCAGACGGCTTCGCGGAGCGAGCAAGGCAATGGCCACCGTGTTTCCGAAGAACGCGACGTCGAAGGACACCCCCTCAAGTTGGTTGGGCGGGACGAGTTCACGGGCACGTTCCCGATCCCACAGGTGCGTGAAGGGAGGCGATCCATAGACGACGAAGACCCTGCCGTCCGGGCTGTAGGCACACCGTCCATTGTTCAGAGTCTGCCTGCTGTCCGTATAGGCCTGGTTCTCGAACAGGACTTCGATCCGGCGCGTGGCCACTTCGACTTCGACGCCTTTGCCGCCGTTGCAGCAGATGCCCACCCATTTCCCTGAGGGATGAATCGCCAGGCCTCGCGGTTCGGACGGAAGGGCTATCGGTTCCCCCAGCCGTTGGCCGCTCCGGTGATTCCATAACTGCAGATTTCCCGAACCAGGCTCACGCTCCAGAGCGGTGTTGGGCCGGTCGGGAGTCGTACTCGTAATGACCGCCAGCCAGGCGCCGTCGGGACTGAACTCGGCCCCCATGATGATCCCACCGGTGACCAGGTCGGGGCCGATCGCTCGACCGGTCGTGATGTCGATGGCGCGGGTCCGGTCCACGGATTCCAGCCCGCGGACCGTCCGACCGGATGGCGCGATCAACCCAGTGGCGGGCGAGAGGACGGCCAAGGACGGCCGTTCCACGAGGACCGGACGAATCAGTGGCGGTCTGGCGATGCGCCAGACCCGAACCAAACCATCCTGCGCCGAAGCCACCAAGGAGGCGTCCGGAGAAAAAGCGAGTCGTTGGACGTCGGACTGGTGGTGTCCAATGTCGCCGATGAACTTGCCCCCGGGCAGTTCCCAGAGCTTCGCCGCATTGTCCGCGCCTCCGCTGGCGAACCAGGCGCCGTCGGAGGCGAAGCAAACCGCGGTCATGACGTTGTTGTGGGCGGGAAAATTGGCCGAGGTGCCGGTGGTCCGATCGAGCACCGGCCCGTTGCTGCGGCCAATGAATCGTCCGTCGGGGCTGGACGCGACCGGATATCCATGGGGAACGAATTCGCTGCGGGGGTGGGTTTCCACGATGACTCCGCTGAGGGCGTCGCGGACATAAGTAACGGCCTCCGGACCGGCGGTGAAATACCGGTCACGACCGGCGAGGAAGCCTGCCTGGCCGCCCGGAGCATTGGGCACCGGCGGATGCCGGAACTGGGAGGGCACGGCGAGGTCGGTAATCCCGACCCATGTGTCCCATTGAAGGAGTAACGATCCGCCGTCAGGGCTGAAGTGGAGCGCCGAGGGCGAAGTTCCTTGCAGCGCCAGCGGTCTGCGCTCGCCGGTCTCCACATTCCATACGAAGGCCGACTCCGCCCCCACCGCCAGCCAGCGTGAATCCGGGGAGAACGCCAGCACGGTCGCCGACGCGACGGGCTGGCGCGCGAGCACTGTGCCGGACGGATAGCTGCAGACGAGGAGGTTGGTCCCCGAGAGCGTCGCGATGCGGTCACCCGTGGCATTCCAGGCGGCGATTCGGAGGGGCGAGATTCCACCCGGGTTCCACTCGTGGTCGGCCTCCAGATCCCAGACATAGGCGCCCCTCGCCGCGACGGCGGACACGATCATCGCCGGTTGCGCCGGGTTCCAGGCCAGCGAATCGAAGTCCCGGTAGGGAATGCCCAGGGCGCGGATGGGGCGCAGGAGGCTCCGGCTCCAAGCGGCCGTCCGGACGCGATTCGCCTCCACGCGGTGTGGATCCGTACTGGCGATCATGGCGGCGTTGGCAAACCAGAGCGCGGCCCGGGAGTCCTGGCCGTCGTCCGCCGCCGCCAGCCCGGAACGCGCGAACATGTCTGAAAGCGTTTGGGTGGCGACCCGGTAGGCGCGATTCGCGCGCAGGGTCTGCCAGACGCTGATGGTGGTTCCGGTGATCATGGCGGCTGCCATCAGCACGGAGAGCGCGACGGCGACGCGATGGCGTCGGATGAACTTCCCGACCTGGTAGGCGAAGGTCGGAGGTACGGCGGTGACCGGTTCGCCGTCGAGATGTCGGCGCAGATCCTCGCCGAGGCTGGCGGCGCTGGGGTACCGACGCTCGCGATCCTTGCGCAGCGCGGTCATGACGACCCAGTCCAGTTCTCCGCGTAGCGCCGGACCCCACGAAACGGCGGGCTTTGCTCCAGCGGCTCCCGGGTGACGATGGGCCAGACAGCGCACGCTCGGGGACGGTGGTTCCACCTCGAGCAGCAAGCGCTGGATCTCGAGCAGGCTGCTCTGGCGCAGGCGGGAGGTTTCGAGGGGCAGCGATCCCGTGAGCAATTCGTACAACACCACGCCGAGCGAGTAGACGTCCGCTCGAGTGTCGAGATCCGTCGTGCCGGAGAGCGCCTGCTCGGGGCTCATGTAGGAGGGCGTTCCGACCACGAGGTGCGAGCGGGTAAGCAGACTGCCCTCGGCAACATCGGTTGCCTTGGCGACACCGAAATCAATGACCTTCACCCGCCCGTCGGCGACGAGAATGTTGGAGGGCTTGAGGTCCCGGTGAATGATGCCCTTCCGATGGGCATGCTCGACAGCGGCACAGACGTCGAGAAACAGACGAAGGCGCTCCCGCAGACCTAGGCCCGCGGCGTCGCAGTAGGCGGTGATGGGTTGACCGAGCACCAACTCCATCACGAAGTAGGGCCGGCCGGACGCGCTCGCGCCCGCTTCGTAGACCTGGGCGATGTTCGGATGGTTGAGGACGGCGAGGGTCTGGCGCTCACGTTCGAACCGGCGCACCACCTCCCGGGTGTCCATGCCCAGCTTGATGAGCTTGAGTGCGACGGTACGGCGGACGGGCTTCGCTTGGTGCGCCTCCCAGACCGATCCCATGCCGCCTTCACCGAGCCGTCGACTCAATTGGAAAGGACCCACCCAGGCGCCGGGTTCCTCCGTGAGCGGAGGTGCGCCGACGGGCGACGCCGGGGGATCGGAGGGAGGTTCCTTGGAGGCAGGTTGGACCTCCGGGTCCGCCTCCTCGGAGGCCCAGGCCTCGAGCATGCCTTCAAGTCGGGCCCTGAGTTCACTGTCTCCGGATGCCGCGTCGGCGACGAAATCAAGGCGCTCCTCCGGAGAAAGGACGATGGCCTGGGCGAAGAGGGCGTCCAGCCGATAACCTGCGTCGGTGGCCATGCCGGCGGCCAGGAAGCATCGCGGGCACGGGAGCGAAGGATCCTCGATCATTCCGCCGCACTGTCCACAGGACTTGGGAGTCGGCGGAGGCATCGTCAGGCACCGAAGATCAGGCGCAAGTGGGTGAGTTCCTCGTCGACCTCGTCTTCATCGGCAACGGTGTCGGCAACCGATTGGCGGAGCAGGGTGCGGTAACGCTGCCGAAGCTTGAACGCGGCGACTCGCAGCGCTCCTTCTGTCGATCTGAGTTTCGCGGCCAAGCTCTCATAGGAAGCCGGGGAGGCACCGTCGGCGATTTGGTCCTTGAGCGCTTCGAAGAGCGTACGTTTGCCGGATCGGTCGTACTCCTCGCGGAGTTGAGTGAGCGTTCGGCGCAGCAGTTCCCGGGCCCACGCTCGGTCGAACTCGATCTCCGGCGTGACCTCGTGCCTTGGCTCGAGAGCAAAGCGTTCCTCCGCCGAGAGCGCGTCGAACTCGATCGGCGTTTGATTTCCGCCGCGTTTCTGTGCGACGCGCTTTCGCCATTCCCCGACGCTGAAGTTACGGAACGCCCGGAGCAGGAAGCTGCGCAGCCGGCCGCGTTCCCGGCGAGCCTGGGTCAGGAGATCATTGGCGATCCAATGGGCGAAGAACGCCTGAGTGAGATCCTCGGCATCGGCCTGCGAAAGACCGGAACGTCGCGCAAACGCGTAAAGCGGATACCAGTAGGCGGAACACAGCCACCTCAGAGCCTCGTCCTGAGGTCCGCAGGCGTTCAGGATGAGGCTCCACCGGGTAGGCGGGAACTTGTCCCCGTCTGATCCCGTGGCGCGAGGCTTATGGGGAGCAACCATGGTGTGCGTCTCCAACGTTTCCAGTTGGTACGTCAGGCAGGCCGCCGTGGATTCCGGAGGTTGGCGAACGCACACCGAGGGTGCAATCCACAGTTCTGGGGGGAGGCGCCCCTCCACTGCCTCCATTCGACTCGTCATCATCCATCGCGCCCTCGGTCGGAATCGCGAGCGCCACCGATACGGCTCTCGAGCCTTTCAAAGGACTGCCTGGGCGCATGAACTCCGAAAGGGCGATTGAACCCAGAGCGGTGGATGGTTGGTGGCTGGACGCGTTTCGCCTTCTGGATTTCCGTCAGGCGGTGAACAAGAGTGTTCAGGCATCGCATACCAAGTGGTTTCCTGGCGCGGGGCCGAATCCATCGGTTTCAGCAAGTGCTTGGATCTCGAATGTGGCCTGACAAGTCTGCATTCCGGAAGCGCAGGGTCGTGTTTCAGCTGGGAACGGCCGCGAAGGGTTCCTATTGTTTCGCAGCCTGTGTTCATCCTGCTTGGTTTGATGATTAATTTGCGCGTGCATCCACGCACTATTGTCGAGCATCGCTACCAGTCAGAGAATGGCATTGGACGAGCGCGGCGCTGGCCTATTTAAATCTATGCGCACAATCAGCCTCATTCTACTTCTGAGTTGTTCAGCGTATGCTGACATACGCACCAACAGCTATGACTCATTGACCAACAGCAGTCCAAAAGTTTTTGAGTCTGCGACTGATTTGCACAAGTGGGCGATGTCCGCGTGGGGTGGCGCAGGGATGACGGAACTGACCTACAGGAAGCGGAAGTTGGTGGTCTATTTTCGCTCCTACACTTCTGGCATCGCTACAAGCGAGCCGCATGTATTCGTCGAGCAGGACGGTCGGTGGGTCCGCTTGTTGACTGGAATTGTGTGTCGGTGTGCGATGGAAGCCACCATTGAGGCTGATTCGTTGGTTCTCTGGCGCGTGGATTGGCCAAAGAAGAGGAAAGAAAGGACGGAGTATTTGAGATTCAACCTCAAGACACTGGATGCAGGCTGACGGAGTCTTCTGGGGTTGGCGTTAGAGGAATTTGAGGAGCAGGAGAATCATGGGAAACCTATTTCGGCTCTCGGGTACAGTGAAGCAAGACCCCGCTGTCGACGCATTCTTCAGGGAGCACGAGGGGGAGCTTGGCGGTCTGGCACTTCATTGGTTTGAGCGGATTCGAGGGTGTGGGCACGAAGTGCGAGAGGTACTACATGACGGATGCCCAACAGCCTGCATTGCCGACGCTGCCTTTGCCTACGTTGGTATCTTCACGCGACATGTGAATGTTGGATTCTTTCGGGGAGCCGAACTTGATGACCCGGCGGGATTATTGGAGGGCACGGGTTGTTTTATGCGCCACGTAAAGCTCAGAGCGGGACGAAAAGTCGATTCGCATGCCTTGATGAGGCTCATCGAGACTGCCTATGCGGATATGAAGGAACGGATGGAGATGGTGTCGGGAAATCGGGATACAGGGAACAGCAAGTAGATGTTGTTCTGATCTCGAAGAATGCGAAGGTTGTCGCGCCCTGTTCGGCATGGAGGTATCGCTGGCAATTGGGCGGCATCTGTGCCAAGGTGCGCCCGATCGTTTCCATCGATGATGGCCTAGCTTGATGGTCATTTATCTTGGCAGTGGTAATTGTGGGACCGAATCCCAAATCGCGCTCTACTCTATGAAATCCGATGGGCAAATCATTGAGGGTGGCGGTTGGGTGTCGAGGCGAGGGCTGCGAAAGCCGAAGGCATGTTTCTTTGGATTCCTGTCGGTTATCTGGGTTGTCGTGGCCATTGTCTCATCCTTTCCTTTCTGGAATGGAGTTCCCGAGTCGTTTGGCAACCAGGAGCTGTGGTGCGGCGCTCTGCTTGCCTTGGAACCCTTGTTGGTTTTGATTGCCATAGGTTTTCTCCTGTTTGAGCGGCCGAGGAACTTGGTCGAGCGGCAACGTGACCCTCGCCCGGACACTCGAAGGATGTATCATCGATTTCTCCGGTTGACGGAGTGCTTTGAGCGACGGCGGTTTCGAGGGTGAGCAGCGGTGTGGAGGGCAGTGACCGACAACGAGGGGGAAGAGGAATCGGATCAATCTATGACGCAAGCGACCACCACCAGCGCAGCCAAGGCAGGAATTGGCTTCGGAACCGCTTTGGCTATAACTATCTCCTGGAGCGTCAATAAGTCGATCCTCTGGGCTATCGTTCACGGACTGTTTTCGTGGTTTTACGTGATTTACTACGCAGTCAAACATTAGTACTGCGAAGGCATCCAACTCATTGCCATCCACCGCGCCTTCGGTCGGCGAGGCGCGCGCCACGGTTACCTCTCCCTCGGACGGTTCATGGGCATGCCTCGGGGCAAGGGTTCCGAGCAGACGATCAAACCGAAGCGGCGAATGGTTCGGGCATTCGGGCCGTCAACATTTCGATCCGGCGTTGCGCCACGCCCGACGTGCTGCGGTGAGCCCAGCCATTAGCGCGGCGCCGATCCCCGCGAGCGTTGTGGTGGATTCCGGCACATAATCCGCACGCACTGCCGAAGCGATGATGGCGTCAATGTGAACGCTACCATCGTGTCCCTCGCTACCGAACGGGTGAGCCCGAATAAGCAGTCCGGTGGCGGGTATCGGTGATATCCATCGAGCCACATAATCATCGGCATGCTGGGCCGGTGCCCAGCCCTCGATGAAGACGACCTCGAGCTGGCCGGGAACGATCGCGTCGTTCGCGCCTACGAACCAAAGGTCGTAGTCGAGAATGCTCTGCCGGGTCGACCGAAAGGTCTCGGTCGCATCGTTGTCCGCGAACTGAACGTCGAGCGAAAAGACATCGACGGACCAGAACGATTTCCCCGCAAAATCGTTCAGAGCGTCGAAGATCGACAAGCCCCGATGATCATGACCGAGGTTGTCAGCGGTCGGCGGGGTGTGGACCGGCCCCGCCGTGGGCGCAGTCGGGATCGACCAGAACAACGAATCGACGCCCCGATGATTGTCCGCTCCCGAGCCCAGTCCTTCGAGGCCGAATCGAATGTCTGGCGTGGTCGCGCTGGCGTCGTTGTCCTGCAGGAAACTGGGCTGATCAACCACAAAGTCCCAATCGACACGGTTGCCCGCCCGATCGCTGTCCCCCCGCTGGCCGGCGGGAAAATATGGGGTGACCTGGGGATCCGCGAAAATCTGCACCACCTGGTCACTGGTGATCTGCCCGACGCCACCCACTCGCGGCGCCCCTCCGGGAGTGCCGTCGGCCGTCGCAAGGCGAGGCCCGATGACTTCGGTGCCAGAAGGGATATCCCAAGGCGGAGATCCGGCGGCGAGTTGGTTTCGAGTCGCTCCGGGGAAGAAATTGTTGTTTCCGGTGGCGATCAGGTTCCTCGGATCGGCCGAATGCGCGTTATCGGGCGCCGCCGCTGGACGATGGATCGGATCCCCGTCTCCCACGAAGTGGTACAACTCGTGGGCAAGGACGGTGGACACGGGACCTTGAATGGACCGCCCCCCGCCGAGGTCGATGCGATTGAAGTTCGCCATGAAGATGCCATCGGGAAACGCCGCCGGATTGGCCGGCGGAGTCGGAAAGGAGGGGGACCACGTTTCCGCGAGGTTACCAGTATCGAAGGCATTGGCGTAATAGACGTCAATCAGCGGCGCCGCCCGATTCAGGTTGAGGTTCTGCATGATGGCCACCTCCTCCACCGCGAAGCTCAAAGGAAAGCTGAACCTCCTCGCCGGGTCGTTGTTGACCGATACCAACTCCTGGCTCCGCGTTTCGAGCACCGACAGACCTGCCTGCGCCATATAGACCTCGTTGGCCACCGTGAAATCAGTGACCCGATCCGATCGTGCCCGGGCGCCCGTGCTGTCGGTGAGAATACTGGTCTGCACCTGGAGAAATCGATCACTCCGGCCGTAACCAAAGACCGTGTTGACCGGACCCGCGAGAGAGGGATGACGGACATCCAGCCATCCAGTCCATTCGTCGCCGAACCGCGCCCCACCGTCCGCACCGGGATCCGGCCCGTAGACGAGATAGCCTTCCCCTGGCATCGGTTGTCTCAAACCAAGATGGGGTACTTCAGGCAGATGATCGGCAAGGGTGGCCATGACCCAGGGACTTACCACGAGGATTCGGGCTATTCCGAGGGATCCCCGGGCCCGAGTGCCTGCGCATCCGGGGTGCCAATAAGGGATCGGTTCAGGCCGTCCCGACTTCGGGGATGCTGCGGGTTCCGGGAGCGGGGATGGGTTCATGGCCGGACTGTGATACCGCCCGATGCCAAACTCAGGAGGGGTTTCATACGACGGAGGATTCAATCCAGAGGTTTTTCTAACACTTGTCATTAGCACAGTATGTGCTCTTCAAGTCAATGCGGGACAGGTGCTCGCTTCCGAAGTGAACCGACACCGGGCATCTGCAATGACCCGCTGGACGCCGCATCCTTCGTCGCAGCCCGACGAGGGCTACCGTAGTGGGCAATGAACCCGTCCAGGCAGGCCCTGTCGCATTACGACAGGGCAACTCGGCGTTATATCCGGTTCATGGACCCAACCAATGCGGAAATTCTGGTGCGTCCTTTCTTTCCGCCATTTCTCCGACTCATTAAAATCGAGACCTTTCTTTGAGCCCGACCGTCTCCAACACCTGCACTCGCTGCGCGCGCCCGCTCTCCGAGGGTGTGAACCAGGGGCTGTGTCCGCGGTGCCTCCTGATGGAAGCCATGGAACCCGCACCCGCTGGTGAACCGGAGCCGATGGGGGGGCCCGAGCCTATCCTGCGATACTTCGGCGACTACGAGTTGCTGGCGGAGATCGCCCGAGGCGGCATGGGAATTGTGTACCGGGCGCGGCAGCCGCGGCTCAATCGCATCGTCGCTCTCAAACTCCTGGCCGCCGGCGATCCGGCGTCGCCGCAGTTCCGCGAGCGGTTTCGCAACGAAACCGAGGCCGCCGCCGCCCTGGACCATCCAAACATCGTTCCCATCTATGAAGTGGGTGAGGTCGGGGGACAGTCCTTCTTCACGATGCGACTGATCGAGGGCGGGACGCTGGCGGATTGCGTCGATCGAGCGCGCGGTCCGCTGGAGGGAAGGGACGCGGCACGACTGTTGGCGAAGATCGCGCGTGCCGTGCATTACGCCCACCAACGCGGGATTCTGCACCGCGACTTGAAGCCAGGGAACGTGTTGTTGGATTCCCAGACCGAACCGTTGCTCACGGATTTCGGCGTGGCCAAACTCCTGGAGAAGGAGAGCACAGTCACGCTGACCCACGCCGTGCTTGGAACCCCCGCGTATATGGCCCCGGAGCAGGCCACGGGTCGGACCAGACCTTTGACCACGGCGGCGGATGTCTACGGCCTCGGTGCGATTCTGTATCATTTGATCACGGGCCACCCTCCCTTCGAAGGCGGGACAGCATTCGAGGTGGTTCGGCAGGTGCTGGAACGGGAGCCGCGGCGGCCGACCCAGTGGAACCGCGGTTTGGATGCGGATCTGGAGGTGATCTGTCTCCGTTGCCTCGAGAAGGACCCGGCGAGGCGATATGGGTCGGCGGAAGAGGTGGCCAAGGATCTGGAGCGCTGGTTGCGCCAGGAGCCGATCCGGGCCCGGCCGGTGGGGGCTTGGGAGCGGGTGGGCAAGTGGGTGCGCCGGCATCCTCGGCGCGCGATATTGTTGGGCGTCACCATGCTCGCCTTGTTGGGGTTGGTCGTGTCGCAGACGGTGATGAATTGGCGATTGCAACTGGCCAACGCCCAGGCGGCGATCAAGGCGGAGGAGAATCGTCAGCACCTGGTGCGGTTCCACGTCTCGAGAGGAGTGGATTTCATGAATCAGGGCGACCTTGCCGGATCGTTGCCTTGGTTCGTGAAGGCGCTGCAGCTGGACGCCGGCAATCCCGCCCGAGAAGAAGTCCATCGGATTCGCATCGCGGCCGCATTGAACCAAATGCCTCGCCTGCTGAGGGTTTTCGAAGTCGGCACCAATCTGACTTCGGGGCAGTTCTCACCCGATGGGGAGAGAGTACTGATCCACTCCGATGAGGAAGCGTTCGCGCAGGTCTGGGATATTGCCGGCGGCGAGGCGCTCACACCGCGGATGCGGCATACGGCATTCACGCCGGTGGCGACCTTCGACGCCGCCGCGGACCGGATTTTGACAGGCAGCTATGACGGCACCGCACGGGTTTGGGACGCGCGCACCGGCGAGCCGATGTCGCCTCCGATGCGTCACGAAGCAGGTGTGACTGGGGGCGTGTTCTTGCCGGACGGACGTCGCGTGATCACCTCGGCGCAACGCGGCGGCGTTGCCATTTGGAATGCTGCGACGGGGGAGCGGATGCTTCATTTGCCGGTCTCCGAAGGCGTGTATGGGATCGTTTGCAGTCAGGATGGCCAACGGTTGGCCGCCGCGCTCGACCGAGGCATCCGGTTGTGGGACGGCGAGGGTCGGATCATCAAGTCCCTGATCGAATCGGGAATGGCCAACGGGCTGCGCGGTGTCCGATTCAACGAGGACGCATCGCGGCTCCTTGGTATCAGCGGGTCCGGTTGCCGGGTTTGGGATGCCGCCACCCAGGCGCCCCTGACTCCGCTGCTCTCCCATCCCAACGTCTGGACCTACAATGCGCGCTTCGGGCCTGGTGGGAATACCGTGATTTCCTGTGGCCGTGATGGTTTGGCACGGGTCTGGGGCGTGGGCGAGTATCGCACCACCATTCCACCGCTGCGGCATGATCACGGCGTGCGAAGCGCGGAGTTCAGTCCCGATGGTTTGCGCGTGGTGACCGCGAGCGACGATCAGACGGCGCGAGTCTGGCACACACAGACCGGCGAACCGCTTTGCGTGCTGCGCCACGGAAAGCGGCCCACCCATGCCCGCTTCAGCCGAGACAGCCGCCGCGTTCTGACGCTGGATGCCTCCACGGTGAGAATCTGGGACCTGGCGAACGCCGCGTTGGAAGGTCCCATCCTGCGGATTCGAAGTCCCCACGGGCTCGGATTCGCGTCCGGGGGCCGTCACCTGCTGACGGCCGATGCCGAGCGCAACGTGCGCGCCTGGGATATCGCCACGGGAGAGGAGTTGCCGCTATCAGAGGTCCGGCCGACCTCGGCGCTGCCCACGCTGGCTTATACGAAGATGCCCGCGCGACTCGAGCATCCCGACGGCACCCGGGAACTGGTGTTGGAGGACGGCGCTTCGATTCAAAGGACAGGGTCGCGGGAGAAACTGACTCCGCCGCTGAAGCACCGCGAGACCATCATTAC
Organism: Verrucomicrobiales bacterium; assembly: GCA_016795425.1. GTDB lineage: Bacteria > Verrucomicrobiota > Verrucomicrobiia > Limisphaerales > CAIMTB01 > CAIMTB01. Next base: position 36,552 of record JAEUHG010000258.1, on the reverse strand, counting down.
CGCGGCGTTCAGCCCGGACGGTCGATTCGTCGTCACGGCCGGACAAGATCGGGCGGCACGCGTCTGGGAGATGGAGACGGGCGACCCGATCACTCCGCCTTTGCGCAATCCGGCCACGGTCTATCAGGCACTGTTTGACGACGCCGGTCGGAGGTTGGCAGTGCTCAGCGGATCGGGCTCGATCGAGACTTGGCGGCTGGAACCGGACGCACGGCCCGTGGAGGCGCTCGAAGCGCTGGCCCAACTGCTTTCGGGACGCTGGATCGATCCTTCGCGCAACTTCGTTGACCTCGAGCCGTCCACTCTCGCCGCATTGCATCAGCGACTGGTCCGGGAAGCGCCGGAACACTTTCGTACCACTTCCGCCGAGCGCACGTATTGGCATTGGCGGGAAGCGGCCCTGGCGCCCGCGGAGGGTCCGGATCACGTGCCCACCATCGATCAGCTGATCGATCCGCGCGACGACGCCTCCCGTTGGTGCTGGCGGGGGCGCCTCGAGTCTGGTCGCCGCGATCGCACCAACGCCCTGATCTCCTACACCCGTGCGCTTGAACAATCGCCCGGGCAGGCCCAGTGGCTGCGCGAACGAGGCCTGGTCCAACGCAGTCTGGGACGGAATGCCGAGGCATTGGAAGACCTGGCCCGTGCCCTCGAAGCGAAGCCGGGGGACGCCACTCTCTGGATCGAGCGCGGCCGTCAGCGATTGTTGGCAGGGGACGCCAGACTCGCGCTCGAGGACATGGACCGTGCTCTGTCGTTGTCGCCGGACTCCACGGAGGCGCTCGAGATGCGCGGCAGCGCCGCCCTCACCGTGCACGATTGGGAGCGGGCGATCGCCGATTTCGCGCGGTGCCGTTCATTGCGGAATCGTCTGACCCAAGGTCCGGGAGGAAGGGTTTCCGGCGCCGTTCCTCCAAGGACGCCGAATGCCTCCGACGGGCACATTGATCTCGGGGACTTTTTTAATGAGGCCCTGTCTCCGCGCTGGACGATTCCCTTCGATCCTCGGCAGGCGTTGGGACTCGATGCGCTACCACGCGGACTCGTCGAACTGGATGGCGTCACTTTTGAGATCCGCGGGGTGGTGCAGTTGGCCGCGGCGGAATCACGACTCCGCCGTGCGACGTTTCCGGTGGCGGCACGAGGAATTCGGGTGCCGGCCCTGAGTCGGCGATTGCATTTTCTCCATGCGACCGACGGAGAAGTGCCTGTCGGCACCGTGGTAGGCACCATCGCCGTCTACTTTGAAGGAGGTTCTCTCACCGAGTTGCCGTTGCGATATGGTGAAGAGCTTGGTGCGGCCTTTTCAAGGAACCGTGAGTTGCCCCGGGCCGCCGGTTCTTCCGTGGCGTGGTCGACAGAAGTGGCGGGTCAGTTTCGGCATCAAACGCTCTATCGGACAACTTGGGAGAATCCGACCCCGGGGAACCGTGTGGTTCTGGTCGATTACCGTTCCGCGGTGGCGAGGCAAGGACCATGTCTCTTCGCGATCACGGCGGACTTGTGACCGGGATGACGAGCCAGGTCTCGCCCTCGCCTGACCAGTCGACTCCAAGTTGCGACGGCGTGGTGTCAGTGCGAGAGACCCGAGGCGGCAGCTCCAGCATTGGGAATCCTCTCTGGGATTATGGAATGCCAGCCTGCCGGGCCATCATGGGGTAGCCGGTCTTGAGCGCTTGCCGCGCGGCGTCTCGGGTAGCTGGGTTGGAATCATTGGCCAGGTTGAGCATGAGTACGACACCGGAATCGGCGGTGACGGCACCGGTGAAGGTGAGTTTGAAGTCCTTGTACCAATGCTGCTCCTGCCGATCGTTCCTCTTGCCTTCAACCATGGTGTTCTCGAAATAGACTTCCACGACTCCTGGGCGGATTTCCTTCACGCGTGAATGCGGAGCCCCGTCCCGGTTGCGTTCGCCGGGGCCGGACTCAAACGTCCCATCCCCAGAGTCGCAGCGGGCGACCAGCCTGAGCTCGCCGCGGTCCAGGCGACCGAGGTTCAGAGTGGCCTTCTTGCGATTGGATCCCAGGAGGATCTCACGATTGGTTTGAAGAAGACTGACCGTCATCGGGTAGGGATGGTGGCCGTCGGAAATGAACTCCCTGGTTGAGTGCACGGTGACGGTGACTTCGCCTAACCCGGTGGCGTAAACCATGCCTCCGATGCCGGAGTAATCGAATTTCGGTCGCTGGATCGTCACGGTGGGTGCGGCCCCGATACGCACCTTACCTTGGCTGGGTTGACCGCGTTCAGGGGCGGTTGCCGACGAGCCCGCCATACTGACGCCGAGGAGCATGATGAGTAGACCAAGCCGTCTGACCGGCGCTTTGGGAATTCCCGACGATGGCTGGATGAGGATCGACGAGATTCGATACGTCAGATTCATAGTGGATGCCATGGGGGAGGAAGGTCTGGCTTTTGTGGATTACGACTGTGGTAAGCGATCATGAGTCGTCCTGTCAAGATCGGGACAATGGAAACGTTTCGGCGAGTCCGATGAGGAGAAGTGGATCATGGTCCAGAATTGGACCAAATGTGCCGTGGGTGGTCCGAGCAGGAGTCCGAATGCGAACCAGCGGATCATGACCTCGGATCGGAGGGGAGACGGAAGTCGAGGCGGGGCGATGACGGCGAGGCGTCGCCAATCTTATGCGATCGAGGGTTTTAAGCAGCGTGAGATGATGCTGGCTCGATGGGATTGGGGCGAGGTGTCGAGCCAGAGGCGCCGGGCGACTGAAGGTGGCACGAGGGCTGCATAGGCACCAATTGGTTCGATCGGTTGCGGCTGGGCTCTGCCCGGTTAGAGATCAACGCCCATGTGGGCATTCGCCTCCGCGAACCAACAACAATCCAAAATGATGAATCGAATGCCCCAAAGCCTGACGGCCTGTATCGCGCTGGCGCTTATCGTGACCTCCTCCTCTCTATCGGCTGTTGCCGCGGGTGGAAGCAAGAGTGGTGGTGGTGGTGGTGGTGGCGGTGGCGGTGGCGGTGGTTCGGCCAAGACCGTCGAATCCCGGGTCACCGGCTATGTGACAGCCATCGATTATTCGCTGCGCACCATCACGATTGGAGCTTCGTACTACGGTTCGGGCGCCTTGAAGGTGACGGATGCGACGAAGATTTCACTGAACAACCTCAACTGCACGTTCGAAGACTTGAAGCTGGGGATGTGGGTCGAGGCGCGCTACGACTTTGCGACAAAGAATGCGACCAAGCTCTCCGGGTCAGGGAGCTAGCCTGCATTCCACACGGTGCGTGCAGAGGTGAAACAGTGTGAGGCGCGAAGGCGCTCAGGCTAGGCTACCATCCGCGCACCTGTGCCACATACGAGGCGGACCCAAGTCTTGGGTCCGCCTCTTTGTTGATGAGGATCGATCGAAGAAGCGACCAGCGGTGGGACGTTGCGACCGACTGAAGGATCGCTGTTCCACGAGAGCGACCTCAAGGCAGGTGAAGCGGCGTGATGCGAATATTCCGGAAGGCGATGGGTCCGTGATCGCCTTGTGCCATCAGCGGGCCGTGGGTTTGTTCGTCTGAAAAATGGGCGGCGCGTGTCGGGCCGGTGACTTCGACATTTTCATGGATCGTGATTCCGTTGAGGACGACGCGTTTGAACCGGGCGTTTTCCACCTTGCGGCCGGAAGGATCGAAGCGGGGAGCGCGGAAGACGACCTCGAAATGCTGCCATTCTCCTGGGGCTTTGCAGGCATTCGACCTGGGAGGGTGGCCTTCGAAACCGCGGTCGTTTTCCCAGCGTTCGTAGATTCCGCCGCAGTCGGAATGTTTCAAGTCGGTGGCGCCGTAACTGTCGAAGATTTGGACTTCGTATCGTCCCATGAAATAGACTCCTGAATTGGAGCCTTTAGGAATGCAGAAGTCATAGGAAACGCGCAGGTCTCCGTACTCGGCGGTGGTGAGGATATCGACGGTCTTGCCATCGGGGCCGTTCACGATGACACCGGTGCCCGGAAGAATTTCGAAACGGGAGGGGTCGGTGGGATTCAGTTTTACATCTCCGGCGGCCTTCCAAGCCCCGGTGGGTGGCCGGACATTGGAGAGATCCCCTTTGCCTAGGATGACCTGGGTGCATTCGGCGCACCCGGATCCGAGGAGGGCGGTAGCGGCGGTGAAAGCGGCGGAGAGCAGGATGGGTTGAAGGGTTTTCCAGCGCATAAAGAGAGGCGGGCTTGAGGGTGGAGTCGGTGGAAGCCTATGCAGATCACTGGGCCGACGCAATCCGTGGGGGAAATAGTCGTTGAGAACCTCACTAGCCGCGATGTGGAAACTTAGGCCGGCTGACACTGGACGTGGCGACGGGTCCATGGCAGTGATGGTCCGCGCTGGTTGCGGGTCCGCGTGCCCGGGCCAATCCCTGAATATCCATGCACCATTCACATCCTCACCAGAACCTCGCTGGTTGTGCCATTGGCGCGTCCGTCTCATTCTTACCCCGGCGTGTGCCGGGCCTTGGAGGGCTGTTTTTCAGCCTCTTGGTGGCGATCGGCGGCTCTGCCAGCCAGGGGCAAAGTCTGAAGATACGTCCTGCGATCGAACTCTCGCTGACGACTCAATCGAACGTGGCGTATCAGTTGGAGAAGTCGGTGGATCTGTCCCAGTGGCGTCCGTTTGAATCCAGTTTTATCGGCACCGGAGGTTCCATGATGGTTCTGGCATCGACGGCCGAGTCGACGCCGGGATTCTACCGAGTATCGACCAATTCGGTTCGTGACCTGAACCCGCTTTTGGAACCCATTCGTGCTGCCAACAAGGTGCCGGCCCTGGCCTGCGCGGTGGTGATTTCGAACAAGATGGTCGGACTGGGAGCGGTGGGATTCCGGAAATCGGGTGTGACCTCCGCGCCGGTGACGGTGCAGGACAAATGGCACCAGGGGTCCTTGACGAAGTCGATGACCGCGACGCTGGCGGCGATTCTGGTTCAGGAGGGAAAGATCCGATGGACAGCGACCCTCGAGGAGGTGTTTCCGGATTGGGCCGGCCGGATGAATGTGGGTTGGCGCGGGGCGACGCTGGAGCAATTGGCGTCCAATCGCGGTGGGGCGCCGGGCGATCTCGGACCTTCGGGAATCTGGGCGCAGCTATGGAATTTCGCGGGCACGCCTCGGGAAGGGCGGCGATTGCTTCTGGAGAAGCTGACCGTGTTGCCGCCGGCGCGTGCTCCTGGAACGGGATACGAGTACTCGAACGCGGGTTTTGCCTTGGCTGGGCACATGTTGGAGACGGTGACGGGCACGCCTTGGGAGGATCTACTTCGGCAGCGACTATTCGTGCCGCTGGGGATGAGTTCAGCGGGATACGGGGTGCCGGCGACGCCACGGTACGTCGATCAGCCTTGGGGTCACCAGTTCACCGGCGGTCAGGCGGTTCCGGTTGAGCCGGGAACCTCGGCGGACAATCCTCCGGCGATTGGACCGGCGGGAACCGTGCATTGCACGGTGATTGATCTGGCGCGCTATGCGGGATTTCACGCGGCGGCGCATCATCGTGAGCTTGGGCTGCTTCCGGTGTCCGCGATGCTCAAGTTGCACACCGCGTATCCGAACAACGCGTCGTATGCGCATGGATGGATCGAAGTGGACCGCCCCTGGGCCGCACCAGGGAAGGCCTATACCCACAACGGATCCAACCTGCAGTGGTTCTCGGTCATCTGGTTCGCGCCCGCCAAGGAATTCGCGGTGGTGGCTCTATGCAACGTCGCGTCGGGATCCGGCGCCAATCCAGGTGCGACGGCGACGGACGAAGCCGCGTGGAAGATGATCCAGACTTTTTTGAACCAATGAGGTGAGAACGGAGCACGGGCGGCGCGGTTGCGTTGCCGCCTTTCGTTCTCCATGGTTGTGAGCTGTGAGCGACCCGTCGACCCTCGACGAGCTGCTGGTGTGCCGCCTGGATACCGGGCGTCGGCAGCTCGAGCCCTGCACCATCGTCATATTCGGCGCCAGCGGCGATCTGACCGCCCGCAAACTGGTGCCGGCCCTTTACCATCTGTACCTGGGGCGCCAGATGCCGATGCCGTTCCGGATCGTGGGATTCGCGCGTCGGCCGAAGTCCGATGAGGAATGGCGATTGGAGTTGAAGGCCGGGCTCGACAAGTTTTCACGGACCAAGCCGGTCGATGCGGCAATTTGGGGTGCCTTCGCGGAGAACCTGCACTACTGCCAGGGCGAGTTTCACGAGTTAGCGGCGTATGCCCGGCTGCGTCAGATGCTCAAAGGTTTCGGACCTCCGGAGCTGGCGCACAATCTCCTTTGTTATCTGGCGACGTCACCCTCGCAGTTCGGTGAAGTGGCGGAGCGTCTTTACGCGAGTGCTTTGGTGGACCGTAGTGAGCAGCGAAAAGGCTGGCAGCGATTGGTGATCGAGAAGCCGTTTGGGAGTGACCTGGCCACGGCGCGCAGTCTGAACGCCGAGCTGACCCGGTACGCCCACGAATCGCAGTTGTTCCGCATCGACCATTATCTGGGCAAGGAAACGGTGCAGAACCTGCTGATGTTCCGCTTTTCGAATGCCATCTTTGAGCGGCTGTGGCATCGCGATGCGATTGAGCATGTCCAGATTACGGTGAGCGAACAGCATGGCGTGGGAGGTCGGGGAGGGTATTACGAGGAGGCTGGGGCGCTTCGGGACATGGTGCAGAATCATCTGCTTCAGGTGCTCGCCCTGATGACCATGGAACCTCCCGTTTCGCTGGAGGCTGAATCGATTCGAGACGAGAAGGTGAAACTCCTGCGGGCCCTTCGGATTTGGCAACCCGAGCAGGTGGCGATGCAGGTGGTGCGCGGGCAGTACACGGCGGGTGAAGTGGCAGGGCAGTCGCGACCCGCCTACCGAACGGAACCGAAGGTGGCGCCGGATTCGAGCGTCGAAACCTACGTTGCCCTGCGCGTGCTCATCGACAATTGGCGGTGGTCGGGCGTTCCGTTCTATTTGAGAACGGGGAAGAATCTCCCGCTCAGCGCGAGCGAAGTGCGGGTTCAGTTTCGACCGACGCCCCACGTGCTCTTCGCAGCGCAATGCGGTCCGAAGCTGGACGCGAACGCGCTGACCCTTCGCCTGCAACCCAACGAGGGCATCACGTTGCGTTTCAATGGCAAGGTGCCCGGGACCTCGATGCAGCTTCGACCGGTGCGGATGCACTTCAGCTACGACGCCGAATTCGGAGCTTATACGCCCGAGGCGTATGAGCGTCTGCTTCTCGAGGCCATGGCGGGCGACGCCACGCTGTTTATTCGACGCGACGAGGTGGAGACGGCGTGGGGATTCGTGGATGCCATTCGGGAGGGTTGGAGAAACCAGCCGCTGACGGCTGAATCTTGGTATGCGGCCGGAAGCTGGGGACCGGAGGCGGCGGACGCCTTGCTGGCCCGTTATGGTCATGCCTGGCGGCACCCCCAGGCTCCCCAATGAAGCCAACCTCCGACATCCCCGACGTCTTGGATCCGTGGATCATTCTCTGCCGGGACGATCGCCATGCGGCAGGGGAAACGGCGCGTTTGGTGCTCGATGCCTTCGTGCGTGACGGAGAGCGAGACTTTGGACTCGCCCTGTCCGGGGGGCGAATGGCTTCCGGGGTGTTCCGGGAATTGGTGCGGCAGAGCCAGGAACGGAAGACTCCGCTGGACGTGGTCGACTTCTTTTGGGCGGATGAGCGCTGTGTTCCGCCCTCGCACGAGGACAGCAATTACCGCGTGGCAAGGCAGGGGTTGCTGGATCCACTGGGAGTCGATGCCGGACGCGTGCATCGACTGGGTGGCGAACTTCCGACCGAACGGGCGGTTACCCTGGCCAACGAACAGTGGCGCCGGTGGTCGGAGCGTCGCGGGGGTGGGCGAGGGGCGATCCTCGACATGGTGCTGCTTGGGGTTGGCGAAGATGGGCACATCGCCAGCTTGTTCCCGGTGAATTTGCCGGCCGACCTGGAATCCGCCTCCCCGTTCCGCGCGGTAATTGGACCGAAGCCGCCGCCCCAGCGTCTCACCATGGGGTATCGGTTGCTCTGGGAGGCGAGGCGGGTGGTGGTGACGGCGACGGGTGCCGGCAAGGAAGCCGTCTTGCGTGCCAGTTTGGCCGGCAGAGAGGACACGCCATTGGCGCGAGTGCTTTCCGGTCGGATGGGCAAGGAAACGGTTCTGATTACTGATCTTCCGGGGGTCAGGGTGCCGTGAATGCGCCGGGTCGGGCATTGGGAATCCACTGGAAGACGGCTTGCACCGGGGGGGTGGCGGGCGGTTGACTGGGGCCGGAACGGCCTTTTGGAGTTCCTCCATTCATGAAGTCCTTGAGTCTAGTTTCCGTAGTGACGCTGTTGGCGCTGGCGACAGCGACTCCTGTGCGTAGTGAGAAGCCGACCGATCGAACATCGACCGGGGGATGGTCTGACGCGGTGGTGCTGGAATCCCGGAACGAAGGGATTCGAGCGGTGGTGGTTCCGTCGGTGGGTGGCCGCGTGGTTTCCTACGGCAGGCGGGATGACAACATTCTTTGGACGAATCCGAATGCGAGCGCCGGAACGGAGTCCGCTGATCCTGGCGGATTCCAATGCGACATTGGACCCTTGGTCGCGGGCTTGAAGCCGCACCCGACTTTGTGGAGCGGGGTGTATTCGGCGACACGACGGAAGAACCAAGTGCTCCAACTCAAGAGTGGCGAGGACAAGGCGCTCGAGTTGGAAATGGAAAAAGAGGTGGTCCTGGATCCAGCCACCGGCGACCTGGGTTTCGTCCATCGGATCAAGAACCTCAGCGACCGAAACCAAGCCTATTGCCTGTGGCATCGCATTGCCTGCCGTCCCGGAGGTTTCGCCTTTGTCCCGTTGAACAAGAAGAGCCGTTTTGGGGCGGGTTGGTCGATACTCCGGGAGACAGACGGGAAATTGAGTTATGACGGCGCGAAACCCGAGTCGCCGGCGGTCCGGATACTGGACGGGGTGCTGGTTGCGCGGACGGGAGCGAATAGCACACGGGTGGGGGTGGATACCGGGACGCAGTGGGTGGCGTATGTCCTTGGAAGAACGTTGTTTGTGGTGCATTTCCCGGTTTACTCGGTGGGCACCTATTCCGAGGGAGGCAACAGCGTGACGATGGCCTGGGATGAGACGAAGACGGAGATCGCGCCGCATAGTCCCGAGGCGCGGCTGGCGTCGCGGAAATCATATGAATTTCCGCTCAAATGGAGCTTGATCGACCTCCCCTCCGAGGTGACGACTTACGAGGAGGCAAGGGCCCTGGTGGAGAAGATCCCGGGATCGCCGTTCGAATAGCCACGCAGAAATGAGCTTGTCCCGAGCGGGCCACCGACTAGTTTCCGCGTCCGCATCGTGATGGAGCGCGAGGCGGATCCAACCTGATTCATGCAGGACATCACTGCCGTATTGTTGTGTGGCGGCAAGGGCGAGCGCCTTCGGCCGTTCACGGAGCACTGCCCCAAGCCGCTGGTTCCCTTGGGTGGGCGGCCCATGCTTCATCATTTGATCGAGTATCTGCAGATCTCGGGGTTACGGCGGTTCGTGTGTTGCGTGGGGTACAAGGCGGAGATGATCCATCAGTTTCTGGCGGAACATTTCCCGGATAAGGAACGGTTTCACGCGGTGGATTCCGGGGATGCCACCATGACGGATCGTCTGGTGGACGCGCGGGCGCTGGTTCCCGGGCGGGCCCTGGTTTGCTATGGCGATACCCTGGCAAATGTCAGTCTTCCCTCGCTGGTGCGGTGTCACGAGGAGAAGAGGGCGGGGGCGACTCTGACCACTTACCCGCTGCAGAGCCCGTATGGCATCGTCGACAGTGACATATCGGGACGGATCCAGCAGTTTCGCGAGAAGCCGGTGCTGCCGTACTGGATCAACATCGGATTTTTGCTCCTGGAGCCGGGTGTGCTGTCGGGATTGAAGCGCGGTTCGGACATGCCCGAGTTTCTGGAGGGCCTCGCCCGAGGCGGGAGCTTGTATTCCTACCGCCACGAAGGCAGCCATCTCACCGTGAACACGGAGAAGGAGCGCGCCCAGGCGGAACGTCAGCTACCCGAATTATTCACAGTCCCATGACCATGAACGCATCCCTCAAAGGCCTCAAAGTCGTCGTCACCGGCGGCTCGGGCTTCATTCCGTCGCATTTGGTACGCCGCTGCCTCGAAGAAGGCGCTAACGTCGCGGTGACCGTGCGGTATGGCAACATCGTGAAGAACGAGCGCCTCCGCGAAATGTGGGATGACATCGAGGTCATTGAAGCCGATCTGCGGAATCGCGGGGCCCTCGACCAAGTGCGCCAATGGAAGCCCAATATCATCTTCCATCTTGCGGCTTATAATCACGTCGGGCAGAGCTTCACGCAGGTCGAGGAGTGCTTTGACGTCAACGCCAAGGGCACTGCCAACCTGTTGGACACGTGCGGGACGGTGGACAAGTTCGTCTATATGTCGACCTCCGAGGTCTACGGTCATCAGTCCTCGGTGCCCTTTGTCGAGACGATGACTCCGGATCCGATCTCGCCGTATGCGATTACCAAGTATTCGGGAGAGATGTATTGCCGCCTCAAGCAGCGCGTGGCGGGAACATTCCCGATCGTCGTGGTGCGACCGTTCAACGTGTTTGGACCTTACCAGAGCAGCAAGGCCGTCATTCCCGAGCTCATCATCAATTGCCTGAAGGGTGTGCCAGTGCGTACCACCAAGGGCGAGCAGACCCGGGAATTCAATTACGTCTCCGACATTGTGGATGGCCTCATTCGAGCAGGCCTTCATCCCAAGCCTATCGAAGGACCGATCAATATCGCGGCGGGCGAGGAGGTTCGCATTTGCGATCTTGTGCGCATGATTGCCGAGCTCACCGAGACCAAGTCGAGTGTCGAGATCGGAGCGCTGCCTTATCGACCGACGGAGATCTGGCGGATGTACGCCGATGCGACACGAGCGCACCAAATCCTGGGCTGGAAGCCGCAGGTTTCGGTGCGGGAAGGCTTGCGTCGCACGGTGGATTGGTTCCGGGACTACCTGGCTCGACATCCTGAGAAGGCCTGACGATCGCCGACGTGTCTCGCCCGGCGCGCGGAGGGATCCGCGCAGTGCGAGCGGGGTGTCAAATTCCCGGGCCGGAGCAGTGGAGGCGACGTGAAATCACATCGCCCCTTGGCGTGTCGGCTCCTCCAGCGAGACGTTCGCGCGGACGTTGATTTCAGAGACCCCATCCCAGGGGCACCCGATGATGCCGGTAAAACAGGCCGAGTAATCTCAACCAGGCGAACAGCAGGTAGAATCCAGCGGCTGTTCCGCCGGTGGAGAGAGCCAGTCGCACGCCGGCCCCCATGCCCATCGCGCCTTCGACGATTGGGAGCAGTTTCCCCATCAGAAGCAGCGCTGCAAAGCTGAGGGCGAGAAGGGCGTAGGCGGTCGGTGCCCGGGAAATCGAAGGCAACACAAAGGTCGGACTCAAGGCGCCGAAGTGCTCCGTGACCATCACTCCGAGCAACGCCATCGGGAAGTAGAGGCAGCCTGCCGCCGCCAGCGTTGGGCTCAGCCAGGCGGGGCTGCCTCGAATCCACTGGGTAGCCATGGCGGGTCCAAAGCAGACGAGAGCGAGTGTCAACAGGGTCAGGAAGGCTTCCTTCAGATCATCGGCGTGCAAGGAAACGTCCGGACTGGGAAACGGGGCCGCCGGATCGTCAGCGGTGCCAAGGACGATCGCTTTGGCGAGCTGGATGAGGTAAGCACCGATGAGGAAGCTCAGGCCGATGCCGGTGAAGGAAAAGGCGACGGGCAACAGCAGAGGCACTTGCGAAAATCCGACGAGCAGCAGGAGAGGAATCCAGCCGTCGCCGCGCACGGGGTAGCCGAGGGCGCCCGGGATCGTCTGCCAGAATTCGCTGGGAGTCCCGGGTGCTTCCGCCGGTTGCGGTGCAGGGAGGGGAGCGCGCGCTGTTCGAATCAGGGAAGCCGTCGTCGGGTCGGGAGCGTCCTCGGTTTCATGAATTCCTTCCGGTCCGACGACCCAGCAGTCGAATTCGCCGAGACGCAGGCGTTGTCCGGGAGCAAGTCCGGCGACGCCGGCCGGAATGCCATCGATGGATGTTTCTTCGACCGTTGCGAGATTGCGGATCAAGAGGCCGCCATCCTCGAAGACTGACAATTCACAATGACGCCCGGCGATGGAGGGATGATCGATGATGATGGCGTTGCCCTCGTCGCGTCCGACGGGATAGGTCCCGGGTTCCAGAGCCAACCGGGTGGTTTCGCCGTTCCGACGCGTGATAAGGAGCGAACGTTGAGCGGCTCTCATCGGTTGGACGCGGCGGCCGCGACGACGGAGATGGGATGAGACCAGTGGCTGCAACGGCCGGTGGCATCCCGATAGCGGGCGCGTACACGGTAGCTACGGCCGCTCTGAAGGGTGGTCGACTCGACGTGGAACTCCGGGGATTCCCGTGTCAACGGAGGCGTTGTGCGGGAGGCCTGCAATTCGTAATGCCAGGGGCCTTGGGCTTCGGCACCGATCTCGGCCAAGCGCCATTCGATCGATTGAAAGGGGTGTGCTTTGGGCGACACGAACTTCGAGACACCGAAGGCGAACCGCGGATTCCGTTCGGGCGCCGAGTCCAGGGGGTGAATGGTGGGGCGCTCCGGAATCTCGGGGTCGCGCGCTTCGAATTGGAGGAAGCCAAACCCATAGCCGCGTTGGTCGCCGTCATTTGGGCGATAGTTCTTCTCGGCACGCGTGTCGGTGCAGTAATCGAGGATGTATTGGCAGAACCCGGAAAAATCCGGCGGTGACAGACGCCGGACCCAATCGCCACCGAAGCGATGGTCATGGTAGGGAGTGCGATTGAACTCACCACGGGCCTGGCTGGAGGGATGCCAGTTCCACATGGCCTCATCCAACTCGGCCCACGTGCGACTGTGTCCTGGCGGCGCAATGAATCGGGAGAACTCGGCGATCAACTGTCCCACCTGACCTCCCGTGGGACTGGCATCCGAGCAGAAGAGATCGAGGATTTCGCGGGCGCGATTCTTGTATTCGATGCGGAGCGCCGGGATGGCGAGGCATTCGACGGCCTGCATGGTACCGGGCCAATGCGTGCGCGGGATAAACATCATGTCGAGGTCGTGAGGCAGGACCACCCATTGCTCGTCAGGCCGATGGTACAGGTAGTAGTTGCCATCGGGCCGCAGGTCGACGTTGCCCAGCACGCGGTTCATGGCATGAAAACTGAGGAACGCGTTGACATCGAGGTGTTGACGCCACCACCGCTCCGAAGGGGAGTGTTCCATGCCGATGAAGAAGTCCCGGAGGTCGTTCCCGTTTTCGGGCATTCCCGTGGCTCGGTGTTTGAGGCCGCTCTCGGCGCTGAAGAGATTGCCATCGGGCAGGCCCCGTTCACGCAGCCAGGTGCCATTCTTGTCCTGTACGACGAGATAGAGCCCCCAGAGGTCGCCTTGATACTGGTCGCGATCGTTGGACTCGGTGACCGCGTCGATGACGCGGAAGTGAACCCAATGGGTGTCGGGACTCGGCACGTCAGCCAGTTGAAAGGCGCGGTAGGAGAGTGCTTCGTCCAAGCCGGCCATTCCGCGGTTCACTTGGGCCCATGGACTGGCACAGGCATTGAGATTGAAAGCTCTCCAACCGTGACGGTAGGGACGGCCCCAAGCGTCCCGCGCGTGGAACTCCTGGCCCCTGGGAAATCGGAACCCCCACTTGTTTTTGCCCGCGACATAGGTGCTCGCCTGTCCGCGATTGTGAAACTGGATGTGGTCATACACCCGGTCGTCGTACACCAGAGTCCCGAGGAATGGTTGGCGATTATGCTCGGGATCCCACTGACTTTGCTCGACGTCCTTGCCCTTGGCGATGAGGTGGTACGCCGGAAGCGTGGCCAGGAAGTTGGAAGAGAACCTCCTCGCGTCTGTTCGTCCGGGGCGACTGGCACCCGTCCAGGAGGGCAGGCCGTCGTAGACGAACCAAGCGAAGTTCGGGCATTCGTTAGTCGGATTAGGCCAGGCGACAGGCGATCCCTGGTCCGTGACACCGCGAAACCGGAAGCGCATCAGGTGCCGATGTCTTTGGAGTTCCCCGGGAACGGTCGCGGTAAAGGGCGTGCCAGGCGCCACACCGTTGGTTGCCTCCTGCGGACCCGGTTCCATCGGGAAATCCTGCCAGTCCTGGTCGAACTCCGGGTCGGTGCGTCGCCGGTATCGACCGGGTTCGACGCTTTGCACCTGAAGCGTCATTTGAACGACGGGATTCTGGCTGGGAACAAAGATCGCAACGGAGACGGCTTGTCCTGATCGGGGTTGGGTGGGTTGGTAAAGAACGCGCGGGGATCCGTTGAGAGCGGAGCCCGCGAAGGAATCGGAGTGACGTTCGCATCCAGCCGAAAAGAAGGTGAGCAACGAGAAGCAGGTCCAGAGGGCAAGGCCTCTGCAACCAGCCGGCATCAGTCGGCGCCCTGAGCGACGGCTCGTGGTCCTGTTTCCGGTGGGAACACGCATGAGGACGGGCGCGACCCTAATCCGAACGGCACGGGGGACAAGTGTCGTTCCTTTGAATCAGAGGCTGAGGAGCGGAGCGGGCACCAGAAAGGCATGCTGCTCGAGCAATCCCAAGGCGCCGTTCCAAGAGAGGAATTGGTTGAAATAGATCCAAATCACGTAGGCGAGGGCGAGGGGCAGCATCGCCAACCGGCTCATCCATGCCATGGCGCGGTGGCGTGGGGTGGCGCGACGTCCGGCCCGACCCAGCGCCCAGCCGGTGACGAAGCGGGCGGGCAGGCCGAAGAGGGCAAATACGAGGCTGGGAAGCCAGGCGAGCTCGCGCGGAGGCAACTCGATCTTAAGTAGGTAGAGGGGCAAGGCGAACAACAACGTCACGAACAGCGCCATCCAGAAGGCCAGAGGTGCGCGCGCGAATTGGTCGCGGAGGCGGCGAAGGTCAAAGAGGGCGCCCCAACGGTTTTCCCTGCCGAGATTCGCCTGCAAGAACGGCAGGTGCATCACCACCGGCATGAGCATCGCGCCGCCTGCGAAGCTTAGGACTCCGCCGATCGGATTCGGGGCCGACTGGGCACCCAGGATCAGCAGGCCGACCGGCAAGGCGAGCCAAAGCGCGGCCCCGGCAAAACCACGCGCTCCCAGCCAGAAGTAGTACGGCAACCGAAGTTCCCGAAGATAACGGACGCCGCTGGACCCTACGGCGACCAGCTTTCCCGGAGTTCGTAGCCATCGAAGGAATCGAATGGGAGCGGGCCACAAGAAATGGTGCAGCCTGCCGCCGCGAACCCCGGCCCACACGATGTGGATCAAGGCGAGAACCCAGAGGCTATCGACTGCGATCTCCCAGGTGCGCGCGGAGCGGCCCTGCGCTTCGACCAGAGCGGCTTCATTCGCCAGGCTGGTGAGGAATCGAATCGGAAGCAGGACCAACCAAGTTCCAACGGCGAAACGGCCGATCACGGATGCCTTCCGAATCCCCACCCATCCGTCGCGTAATCGGCCGGTGGCGGCGATGCGTCCGGACACATGGATCAAGTAGCCGAGGCTGAGCAGGTTGAGCCCGGGAATCACCGAAAGGACGGCGAGGGCGGTGATCAGGGAAAGAAATCCGAAGAAGGCGTCGATCGCCGAGGCCAGGCCCAGCACCCAGCGCTGGACTAGGGACTGGCGGGGACCCGAGGCGATGGGCGACGCCGAGGTTGATTCATGAGACTCGATGGCCGCCCCTGGCTCTTCCATGGTCATGGTGTCCATGCGCATATTTGCGGAAACAATACTCCCTGTGAAATGCTCTTAGGACCATGCTCACGGTCGTGGAGTCTCAAGTTTTTCGCTGGCAACCGTGGAATGGCATAAAGGGGCTTCATGGGAGATCGACCGTTCCGCGGCGGCCGTGGGCCGGACCAGACAACGTGACGCCAACCGCTGCTGCCAAGCCATGAAGCCATGGTTTCGTCCATACCTGGGATTCCTCGTCCTCGTGGCCGCGCTTGGCCTGGCGGTGGACCAGGTCCTGGCTCGACGACGGGTGCTGGAGGTCCCTCGTTTCCGGGCGTTCGCGGGGAATGCCGAGGCAGCCGAGATTCGCGAAGTCGCCGAGCGGGTGGACAACGCCTTCGACGCGGCCTGGAAGGCGGCGGGGTTGGAGTGTTCGCCCCCTGCTCCGCCACTCACGGTGTACCGGCGGGTGTCCCTGGCACTGACCGGCACCATTCCCTCGCTGGCGGAGATTCGCGCCTTGGAATCCCATTCCGCGGGTGAGGATACCCTCTCCTTGTGGGTGTCCTACCTGCTTGCCGACCGACGAAGCAGCGATTACCTGGCAGAACGATTTGCCCGGGCCATGGTGGGCGTTGAGGACGGTCCATTCATTCTCTACCGACGTCACCGACTGGTGAGCTGGTTGAGCGATCAGATCCATCGGAACCGGTCGTATGGCGAGTGGGCGCGAGATCTGATCGCGTCGTCGGGGATTTGGACCACGCGGCCGGAGGTCAACTTTGTGACCGTCACGGTCGATCCGAACAATGAGCAGGAGGGCCCGGACGAGGTGCGATTGGCCGCGCGGGTTTCGCGTGCGTTTCTGGGCGTGCGCATCGATTGCGTTCAGTGCCACGACGACAAGTTCAGCGATCGTTGGAAGCAAACGCACTTTCATGAGTTGGCGTCTTTTTTCGCGCGGGCGGAGATGTCGATCACCGGAGTTCGTGACAACCCGGAAAAGAAGTACGAATACCGCTACCTGGGTCGGAGCGAGAAGGAACCGGTGTTACCACAAGTACCCTTTCAGGAGAACCTGCTGCCCGCCGATGGGGCGTTACGAGATCGCCTGGCCCGCTGGGTGACGCATCCAGAGAACCGGCCCTTTGCTCGTACCTTGGTCAACCGTGCCTGGGCCCTCTTGTTTCAGAGGCCACTTCATGAGCCCTTGGAGTCCATTCCGCTGGATGGTCCGTTTCCGCCGGGAATGGAGATCCTGGCGGATGACCTCATCGCCCATGACTTCGATTTGCACCGATTGCTGCGGGTGATCGCGAGCACCCGGGTGTTTCGACTCGACAGTACCCTGCCGGCAGGACGTCGAGAGATTCAGGCGGAAGCCGTGCGTACCTTTGCAGCGTTTCCCTTGACCCGGCTTCGGCCCGAGCAAGTCGCCGGTTCGCTCCTGCAGTCGGCAAGCCTGAAGACCGTGGATGCCAATGCCCATGTCTTGAGTCGAGTCATCCGGCATTTTCAGCAGCGCGATTTTGTGCGGCACTATGGGGACGCTGGCTCGGATGAGTTCGAGGTGGTGCCCGGCACCATCCCGCAACGTCTGGTGCTTATGAATGGCAGTTTGGTCAAGGAGCGGACCAAGGACGACCTGGTGATGAACGCCGCCACGCGGATTGCGGCGCTGGCGCCGGCTCCGTCTGCGGCGGTGGAGGCTGCCTATCTGGCGGTGCTGACACGGCGCCCATCGCCAGAGGAGTCCCGTCATTTTGTCGACCGGCTGGAGAACGATGCGAAGGTGAGTCGAGCGCATCATCTCGAGGATCTGTACTGGACCCTGATCAACTCCACGGAGTTTGCCTGGAATCACTGATATGAAACCGATGCTTTGGGAGGGCGCCTGCGGTTCGCCGGACCATTTCTCACGTCGCACCTTGCTCAAGCTCGCCGGGTTGAGCGGGTTGGCGTGGCTGACACCGGTGTCACGTGTGTTGGCCCGGGAGGAGGAGCGCGCGCCCAAGGGGAAGCCCGCGCGCTCGGTTATTATTCTTTGGATGGCGGGCGGGCCAAGTCAGTTGGAGACCTTTGATCCGCACCCTGAGACGACCATCGCTGCGGGAACGCGCGCGATTGCAACGGCGGCGAAGGAGATCCGCTTGGCCGAAGGTCTGGAATTGATCGCCGAACACATGACCTCGGTGGCCTTGGTCCGTTCCATGGTCAGCAAGGAAGCGGATCACGAGCGGGCGGTCTACACGATGAAGACCGGATATCGGCCGGTGCCCACCGTGGTGCACCCGGCCGTCGGTGCGATCCTTTGCCACGAATTGCCGGACGAGAATGTCGATATTCCGCGCCATATTTCCATTTTGCCCGATCAATGGCCGGCGCGCGGCGGATATTTCGGAGCGCAGTTCGACGCGTTTCAGGTTCATGATCCTCGGGGGTCCATTGAAGACATCACCGCCAGGGTACCAGTGGAGCGCCGGGAGCGGAGATTGCGCGACCTGGAGGTGGTCGAGACCACCTTTGCCAAGGGCCGTCCTGCCGATCTGGATGCGACCACCACGCTTCACCGGCACGCGACGGAGCGCGCGTTGAGAATGATGAGTTCGGAACAGTTGGTGGCGTTTGATGTTCGCCAAGCGCCGGCATCGCAGCGTGCCGCCTATGGGGACACCGCCTTCGGGCGAGGTTGTCTGGCCGCTCTTCGACTCATCGAACGCGGCGTTCGCTGTGTGGAGGTGACCCTGGGCGGTTGGGATACCCATGCCAACAATCATGAGCTCCAACGCCGGAATGTGCGGATCCTGGATCCGGCGTTTGCGGCACTGCTGCGAGACCTGAAGGAGCGTGATCTTCTGGATTCTACCCTGGTGTTGTGTGGGGGCGAATTCGGGCGCACGCCGAAGCTGAATCCTGTTGGAGGCCGGGATCATTGGCCCTATGGATTCTCGGTGGCGATTGCGGGTGGCGGCGTGCGGGGAGGTCAGGTGTTGGGTGCCACGGATCCAACGGGAGAACGTCGCGAACCCAGCCAGCCGGTTGGAGTGGCCGATCTGCATGCCACCCTGCACGCGGCTTTGGGTATCAATCCCGAAAAGGAGATCGTAACACCCGTCGGACGTCCCATCGCCTTGAGCGACGGCCGGGTCCTGCGATCCTTGCTGCGGTCCTGAAGGGTGTCGCCGATCCCCGGTCGGGAGATTGACCCGGGCGTTCGATCGGGTCAGGATTCGAGCGGTTGGGAGGGTTGATTTCCGCCTTCCCCATTTCTCAGGGCAGTCTAGTCATGAGCGCTCCTTGCTTGATCCTGGCGTCGGCGTCTCCTCGTCGAGTGGAACTGTTGCGGCAATTGGGATTGCGATTTCGTGTCCAGGCTTCCGCGGTCCCGGAGGTGGCCGCCGGCCACCTGGCTCCGCGCGAGATCTGCCTGGCCAATGCCGCCGCCAAGGCGCGGGCGGTGGCGGTCGAGAATCCTGGGTGTCTGGTGCTCGGGGCCGATACCGAGGTGGCGTTGGGAACGCGTGTTTTTGGAAAGCCGACCTCGCGCCGGGAAGCACGCGAGTTCCTGGAGATCCTTGCCAACCGCACCCACCAGGTCATCACCGGGGTTTGCCTGATGTGTGTGTCGGGTCGGTACCGACGCAGCTTTGCGGTCACCACGGACGTGACGTTCCAGCCACTGACCCGGAAGCAGATCGATGCGTACCTGCGCGAGGTGGAGCCGCTCGACAAAGCGGGCGCGTACGCGATCCAGGCGGGCGGGGAACGCATCATCGAATCGATCGACGGGTCGCTCACCAACGTCGTGGGATTGCCCCTCGGTGCCTTGCGCACCGCCTTGGCGGCATTGCCGGAGGCGTTGCGCCCGGACGGATCGTCATTCCCTGGCGGTTCGCGTAAAGTGTCGGCGCGGCATGCGCCTGGTCGACGCTCATAACCACCTGCACGACGAACGATACGAAGGACGGCAAGACGCGCTGGTCGCTGCCTGCCGAAAGGCGGGCATTGCGCGCATGGTGGTCAATGGTTCTTGTGAGGCCGATTGGCCGGCCGTGGCTGCGTTGGCGGCGCGGTATCCCGACCTTGTGGTGCCCGCGTTTGGGCTTCATCCGTGGTATCTGCGGGAGCGGACTTCGGATTGGCAGGGGTGTTTGAGGCGTTACCTGGACGGGTGTCCCGGAGCGACGGTGGGAGAGATCGGGATGGACCGTTGGATACTGGAGTGTCCGCCGGCCGCGCGCGCGGCGGTTTCACCGGAGCTGGCGGTGCTCCAGGCGCCGCCATTGGAGGAACAGGGTGAAGTATTCGCGAAGCAACTCGCGATCGCTGCGGAGTATGAAGTGACGGCGAGTGTCCATTGTCTTCAAGCGTGGGGTGCCTTGCACGACCGGCTTCGGGCGGGGCCACGACCTGCGCGAGGCCTGTTGTTGCACAGCTACGGAGGTCCGGTGGAGTTGGTTGAACCGCTGGCGCGACTGGGAGCCTATTTCAGTTTTCCCGGGTATTTTCTGCAGACCCGGAAACTGCGCCAACGGGAGGTGTTTCGTCATGTTCCTGAGGCACGATTGCTGGTCGAAACGGATGCCCCTGATCAGCGTCTGCCGATGACACCACCCTGGCGGCAGGATCAACTGGATGAGACTTCGGAGTCCGCGGCCGTCGGTTGCGAATGGTCGCCACCGGTCGAGATTCCGGGGCCCAACGGCGGGTGCCTCAACCATCCGGTGAACCTGGGTCTGGTGTATTGCGGACTGTCGGTGATCTTGCGAATACCGCTCGAACGACTCGCGGAGGTTGCCGAGAGAAATTTCGAGCGACTGTTTGGACCGACGCCGAATCAGCCGCCGAGGTAGGCGGCGCGCACCTGGGGGTCCTGGCGAAGTTTTCCGGATTCGTTGGCCAGGATGATGCGGCCGGTCTCGAGAACGTAGCCGTAGGAAGAAACTTCGAGCGCCAGGTTGGCGTTCTGCTCCACCAAGAGAACGGTGATTCCCTGCTGCCGATTGATTTCGACGATTTTGGCGAAGATGGTTTTGACCAGGATCGGCGCGATGCCGAGTGAGGGTTCGTCCAGCATGAGGAATCGCGGACGGCTCATCAGGGCGCGACCGATGGCGAGCATTTGTTGTTCGCCCCCGGAGAGAGTGCCGGCGAGCTGCTTCTCCCGTTCCTGGAGCCGGGGGAAAGTGGCGTAGACGAAATCGAGGGTGGTCCGAATCGCTTGGCGGTCACGCTGGAGGTAGGCGCCCATCCAGAGATTCTCCTGCACCGTGAGATTGGCGAAGACCATGCGGCCTTCGGGGACATGGGCAATACCACGGCGGACCAATTCATGCGGCTTGAGGCCGGTGATGGAGGTGCCTTCCAGACGTATCTCGCCACCCGCGGATTTCTGGAGTCCGGAAATGGCCCGCAAGGTTGTGGTTTTGCCGGCGCCGTTGGAGCCGATCAGCGTGACGATGGCGCCCTTGGGAATGGAAAAGGAAATGGATTGAAGCGCGGTGATGACGCCGTAGCGGACGGACAGCCCCTGGACTTCAAGCAACGTGTTCACGGCGGGGACTGGGAGTTGGGCGCGCCAGACCCGGAATCCTCGCCGAGATAGGCCTCAATGACCTTGGCATTGCTGCGGATGGCGGCGGGGTTTCCTTCGGCAATTTTGACACCGTAATCGAGCACGACGATGTGCTCACAGATACCCATGACGACTTTCATATCGTGCTCCACGAGCAGGATCGACAGATGATACTTCTCCTGGATGAACCGGATGAGACTCATCAACTCCACCTTCTCCGTCGGGTTCATGCCGGCGGCCGGTTCGTCCAGCAACAGCAGTCGGGGTCGGGTGGCCAGGGCACGGACGATCTCCAATCGCCGCTGGTCGCCATAGGGAAGACTTTTTGCGGGCGTGTCCCGGAAGCGCTCGAGTTTGAAGATCGCGAGCATCTCCAGGACTTGGGCCGTGATCGCCGCTTCCTCGTCATGGAAAGCGCGCCCGCGCCACAAGGCGTGCTCGATCCCGCTCAAGACGTGCAGGTGAAATGCCACCCGGACGTTGTCGAAAACCGACAACGACGGAAACAGTCGGATGTTCTGGAACGTGCGGGCGATGCCGTGTTCGGTGATTTGGTAGGGGCGTTTGCCGTCGATGGATTTGCCATCGAAGAGAATGCGGCCTTCGGTCGGTTGGTACACCCCGGTGATCAGATTGAACACCGTGGTCTTCCCCGCGCCGTTGGGGCCGATCAAGCCCACCAGGGCCCGTTCTGAAACCGCGAGGTCGAGTTTGCTTACCGCGGTCAAGCCGCCGAAGCGGATGGTGCATTGCTCCAGCACCAGGAGTTGTCCGGGGGCGTTCATCCGTGGGTCGATGGCGACGTGGACACGCCGGTTTTCCGCCGGAGCAATCGGCGGAGTCCGCTGCCGATACTGGCGAAAAGCCCCTGCGGACAGGTCAGCATCAGGATGATCAGGAGCAGGGAATAGATGACCATGCGGTAGCCGGCGATCGGACGCAGGACTTCGGGGAGAAGGGTGAGAACAATGGCGGCCAACACCACGCCGGCGGTGTTCCCCATGCCACCCAGAATCACCATCACCACGATCTCGATGGACTTGATAAAATCGAACCCGCTTGGGTTCAGGAACTGCTTCGAATGGGCATACAAGCCGCCGCCAATTCCGGCGAAGAAGGCCCCTGTCACGAACGCCGTAACCTTATAGCGGGTGGTGTTGATGCCCATGGCCTCCGCGGCCACTTCATCGTCGTGCACCGCCAGGAATCCCCGGCCGTAAGTGGAATGCACCATGGCCATGACCACATAGATCGTGATCATCGCGAATCCGTACGTCCAAAACAGGTTGGTATAACCCATGGCCACCGAGTAGCCGCGCGATCCCCCGACGGCGGGAGTGTTCTGGAGGATGACGCGAATGATCTCACCGAAGCCCAGGGTTACAATCGCGAGGTAGTCGCCCTTTAAACGGAGGGATGGCACACCCACCAGCAAACCGGTGAGCGCCGCAGCCAGTCCGCCCACCAGCAGGGCGGTGAGGAAAACGATGCTATGCGCGAAGGGACTGTCGCCACCCAGCAGCGGAATCAGGCGCGGACCCAGGTGGGTGCTCAAGACACCCGCGGTATACGCCCCGGCCGCCATGAAACCAGCGTGCCCCAGGGAGAACTGTCCCGTGTACCCGTTGATGAGATTCAGACTGACGGCGAGGATGATGCTGATGCCCACGTCGTAAGCGACGTAGAGGAAGTAGGCGTTGACGGGATGGCCTGACCTGCCTGCGAACGACACCGCCCACGAGACCAGCGCGCACAGGGCGAGGGAGAGGGCGAGCAGTGTCTTGGGTCGTTTCATTCCGGAGGGCCGGTCGCGGGGCTCAGACCTTTTCCACCACCCGTTTGCCAAGGATTCCGGCGGGTCGGAACAGGAGAATGAGGATCAGAATGGCAAAGGCGATGGCGTCGGCATAGGTGGAGAATCGGCTTCCGCGAACGAAGCTCTCGACGAGTCCAAGCAGCACGCCGCCCAAGGCCGCACCCGGGATGTTGCCGATGCCTCCGAGAACGGCGGCGACAAAGGCTTTCAGACCGGGGAGCACCCCCATGAGCGGGTCGATGGCGGGGTAGTTCATGGCATACAGGATGCCGCCGGCCGCGGCGAGGGCGGAGCCCAGGGCGAAGGTGAAGGAGATGATGGAATCGATGTTGATACCCATCAGGGCGGCTGCCTGGTGGTTAAAGGACACCGCGCGCATGGCGGTGCCGATACGGGTGTGCATCACGATGAACCGCAGGGCCAGCAGGAGAATCAGCGTCATCCCAAACACGATCAGTTGGTTGCTGTTCAGGACGAGGTCCCCGACGTGCACGTTTTGGCTGGGCAACAGGCGAAACGTCTTGGGATCCGCACCGAACCAAAGTTGGCCGGCGTATTCCAGGAACAGCGAGACGCCGATGGCGGTGATGAGGACGTTCAGTTTGGACCGATCGCGAAGGGGGCGGTAAGCGAGCTTCTCGATCACCACGCCCAGCAGAGCGCAGGCGGCCATGGACGCCAGGGTGATGATGGTGGCACCGAGCACCGACGAGGGAGGCAGGAAGCGTCCAAACCAGTTGGAGAAGTAATAGGCCGCGAAAGCCCCAACCATGAAGATGTCGCTGTGGGCGAAATTGATGAACCGGAGAACGCCGTAGACCATGGTGTAGCCCAGGGCGATCAAGGCGTAGATCGCGCCCAGGGCCAGGCCATTCAGAAACTGCTGAAGGAATTCGCTCATCCGCCGGATGCCGGTCACGGGGCGACCGCCATCGCGAACGCCCGGGCAGCGTAGGCAACGCGACGGAAGGCTGGCAAACCTGATCTCCGCCCAGATCCTCGAAGACGCCCAGCCTTAGGGATTCACCTTCTCAACGAAGGCAAACTGTCCGTTCTTCACCGTGATGATCACCGCCGCTTTGGAGGCGTTGCGCTGGGCGTCGATCGTCGTCTTCCCGGTCACACCCTCGAAATCCTTGGTCTGTGCCAGGGCATCCCGGATTTTGGCGGGTTCCGCCGAGCCGGCGCGCTTGATGGCGTCGACGAGCACCATCACCGAGTCGTAACCCAGGGCGGCCATGGCGTCGGGCACCTCACCCTTGAAGCGGGCTTTGAAGCGCGTCACGAAATCACGAACGGATTGCGACGGGTCCTCGGGCGAGTAGTGGGTGGAGTAGAATTTGCCCTCGATGGCTTCCCCGCCGATTTCAATGAGCTTCGGGGACTCCCAGCCGTCGCCGCCGAACAACGGGAAGTTGATTCCCAGCTCTTTGGCCTGCCGGGCGATCAGGCCGACGTCGGTGTAATACGCGGGAACGAACAGGCCGTCCGGTCCGGAGGCTTTGATGGCCGTGAGTTGGGCTTTGAAGTCCTTGTCGCCGCCGCTGAAACTTTGCTCGGCCACGATCTGCCCGCCGAGTTGCTTGAATCGTTCGACGAAGAACTGCGCAAGGCCGAGGCTGTAGTCGCTCTTCACGTCGGTAAGCACCGCCACCTTGCGCACTTTAAGGGTGTTCCAGGCAAAATTGGCCATCACCGTGCCCTGGAAGGGATCGATGAAGCAGACGCGGAAGATAAAGTCGCCCACCTCGGTCACCTTGGGGTTGGTCGAGGAAGGCGAAATCATCGGCACTTTGAGCTGTTGGGCGATGGGAGCGGCTTCGAGGGACCGGGAAGACGCCACTTCGCCCAGGACCGCCACCACGCCGTCACGGGTGATGAGTTTGCGCACGACGGTCGCGGGTTCACCGGCTTTCGATTGAGTATCCTCGGTTTTGAGTTCGAGCTTCTTGCCCAGAACACCGCCGGCGGCATTGATCTCCTCGACAGCCAAAAGGGTTCCGCTGTGGGACGACTGCCCGAAGGTGGCTTCCTTGCCGGTCAAGGAGGCATATTCGCCGATGGGAATGACGTTGCCGCCCGAGCTGGCGGACGACCCGCCTCCTCCATCGCCGCACCCGCTCAACAGCAGGGCGCCAGCCGTGATTCCCATCGTGACTCCCAACAACCGTCCGAGGATCGAGACGCTCATAGTCGCTGACAATTGAACCGGGCGAACACGCTAGAGCACTGGCCCCGCCATGGGCAACTGCGGCGTTGGTTTATCGCCAATCGAATGCCTCGAAGACGCTGGAACGTTGGTCGGTCCACAAGGTCATCCGGTCGTCGCCTTCGGCCGGTACCCACCGAGATAGCCTCGCCAGCCGACCCAATCCGTTGTCGTCCCGGGCCATTACGATCCAGTGCGAGGGTTCCTTGCCGGGGTAGTCGTGTTCCTGCGAATCATCAGCCGACCGACAGGCCCAACCGGCGTCCCGGGCCAGGGCCGCCAGTACGGGTTCCAGGTTGAGGTAGCGGTTCGAGATGTGCGCCATCAACCATCCGTCCGCTCGCAGCTTCTGCCGATACAACGTTACTGCCTCGCGGGTCAAAAGATGCACCGGGATCGAATCGGAGCTGAAAGCATCCAACACCAGGAGGTCAAAGGAATCGTCCGGGGATTCGCCCAGGCGCAGCCGGGCGTCGCCTTCGACCAGGTGGACGTCCCGAGCGGCACAATCAGAAAGAAACGTGAACCACTTGGGGTCTTGAGCCACCCGCAAGACCGCCGGGTCGATCTCGTAGAAGACCCAGGAATCACCCGGTTGCGCGTAGGCCGCCATGCTGCCGATGCCGAGTCCAATGACTCCGATGCGGGCGGTCGGGAGTCGCGTTCGCAGGGTCTCGAACACTCCTCCCAGCGGTCCCTGCCGATGATAATAGGTCAAGGGTTCGCCGCGCCGAGAGGTGTCCCGAAATTGCCGCCCGTGAAAGGTGTTGCCATGAACGAGTTGATGCATGTCGCCGGAGGCATTGACGGTCACGCGGGTGATGCCGAAGAAATTGCGTTCGGCATGGCGCGTCCCGGCCCACAGCGACTGCAACCAAAGCCCGACTCCGAATATGGCGGCGATGGTCAGGGCCAGGCGTCGGGGTCGATCCAGTTGGGTGCAAGCCGCCACGGCCGCGATACCAAAGACGATTCCGTCGCGCCAACGCGCGCCGTCCCCCAACAGCCAGGGCATGACCAACCCGAGGCAGAGCGTCAGTATCCCCAAGGCGAGGGCCCAGGAAAGATCGCGCCAACCGGACGACGACTTGCTTCGGCCCGTTAGCGCCCGCGCGGGCAATGCGGCGCACGCGGCGGCGATGGCCAAGGGGTACTCGGCCACGGTTCGGAACAGCAGCGGCGCGAGGAATGCATTGAAGGCACCGCCGGCAACGCCACCCAGGGACAGGGCCAGGTAGAACTGGGTGAGGTGCGCGGGAGGTGGGCGGCGCTCCACGAGCCGGCCATGGCAGACCAATCCCGCTGCCAACAGAAACACGAGGTGCAACGCCAGGATCAACAGCACCGGCTGGGTGGACCGGCTAAGGACCATGTAAAGCACGGCCACTGCCAGAAATGGCAGCGCCCGATCCGCCGTGCGTACCGAGGCGGGGCCGAACCGCGAGAAGGTCAGAACGAACGTCACGAGGTAGAGGGCAAGCGGTATCACCCACAGCAAGGGCACGCTGGCGAGGTCGGTTGTCAGAAAGAGCGTGCACCCTTGAAGCAGGCTTGCGGGAACCGCAGCAAGGGCAATCCAGGCCAGAACCTCGGATGGCCGTGAGGTGGATGGACCGGGCTCCGAAAGTGGTGGGTCAGGATCGGGAACGAGGACCTCTCGCTGACGTCGCCGAGCCAGCATGGTAAGTCCGCAGGCGGCCACCAGGATGGCCCAAATCCAGTAGCCGCTCTGCCAGGCCCGCGCTTGAGCTGCGAGCGGGAGCAGCCGTTCGATGGCGATCGGGTAGGCCAGCAGGGCTCCGAGACTGCCGACGTTGCTGGCGACGTAGAGGAAGTAGGGTTCAGCACGGCGCGACGAGGCTTCGCCGTACCAGCGTTGGAGCAGGGGGCTCGTCGCCGCCAGAACCATCGCGGGCAGAAATGCCTCGGCCGTCAATTGGCCCAGCAGCCAGGTCAGAGCCCTGCCAGAGCGTGGAAAAGTGTCCCCCGCTATGATCAT
Source organism: Verrucomicrobiales bacterium (assembly GCA_016795425.1). Lineage (GTDB taxonomy): Bacteria > Verrucomicrobiota > Verrucomicrobiia > Limisphaerales > CAIMTB01 > CAIMTB01. The sequence continues at coordinate 9,238 of JAEUHG010000258.1, read as the reverse complement.
GGGCAGGCCGGCCCCAGCCAGCATCGAGAGGATCAGAAAGACGCCGACAGCGGGGCGCGGACAAACCTTGCGAGCGAGGAAATGGGCCAGGAGATAGCCGGCGAGGACGGCGGCTTGGAAGAATACCATGCAGGTGTTCCACACCGCCGGGGAACCCCCCAGCGTGGGTAGCGCCATGCGCGCCAACATCGGTTGTGCGGCGAACAGAAGCGCCGCACTCACCGTCATGGTCAGTCCGAAGAGCGCGGTCACGACCCAGGATCGCAACGGGGGCGAGGAGCAGCGCCCGACTTCGTCACAGTTTTCGACGGCACCGCTGAGATCGGTCACTTGCGAAACTCAGCGATGTGGCTGCCGTCGTTGCTTTCGAAGCGTACCGCGTCCGACGCCACCAGGAGCTTCTGGCTGGCGGCGAGGCTGGATGTGAACTTGGACTCCAAATCCATGGCGTCCTGAGGTCCGGCCATACGGGTTAAGCCCAAGGCCGCATTGGGCCATTTGAGCGTGCCATCGGGTTCCATTTGGTAGGTGCCGAAGAAGCGGTTCACGGACGATTTGCCGGCAATGCGGCCGCCCGCTCCCAGGCGAATGGTGATCGGAGTCGCTGCCGGTAGCGGTATGGATTGGCCGGCCGACACCAGTCGTTCCAGGTGCAGATCCACGTCGCGAAAGGGAGCCAGCGCTTCTGCCGTCGCCGGTGTGTATTTTCGTTTGGCGGGGGTGCTGGTTGCGCCCTCGTGGGAGGCACACCCACTCAACAACAATGCGGCGGCAGCCGCCGCGGAGGTGAGGAATGCCCAGCGGGGGATCCTATTGCCGGCCGAAAGAAAGGAATTGGAGCTCATCGCGGTGGTGCCAGGCTTTGATCTTGGAGGTAGAATCGGCTCAGCCAGCGTCGGGGTACGAGCCCAGCACTTTGACGAAACTGCAGTGACGACTGAGTTCCTCGAGTGCTCGATGAACGGGCGGATCCTCGTAGTGGCCCTTAACGTCGACAAAGAAGAAATAGGCCCAGGCGCGTCGTTTGCTGGGCCGGGATTCAATGCGGGTCATGTTGATGCGATGCTTGGAGAGCGGGGCCAGCGCCCGGTGCAGGGAACCGACCGCATCGACGACGCTGAACATGAGGCTGGTGCGGTCGCGACCCGTCGGCGATCCGCATTGACGTCCAAGCACCAGGAAACGCGTGGCATTCGATGAATTATCCTGGATGTCGGCCTCGAGGATGCGCAGTCCGTAGCGTTCCGCCGCCAGCGCACTGGCAATTGCCCCGGCGCCACGTCCTCGAATGGCCAACTCCGCGGCCCGGGTTGTGGAAGACGCCTCGATGACCTCGGCCGTGGGAAGGTGGATCTGCACCCATTGCCGACATTGGGCGAGCGCCTGCGGATGCGAGTAGAGCCGTTTGACCTCCTCCCGCCGTTGGACCTTTCCAAGGAGGCAGTGCTGAATGGGGAGGATGATCTGGGCCACGATCTTCAGTTCACTATCAATGAACATGTCGAGCGTGTGGGTCACCACACCCTCGGTGGAATTCTCGACCGGGACGACCCCGTAGTCGGCACGGTCCTTGGCCACCTCGGTGAAGACGTCGCCAATGGTCTTCATCGGGGCGTACCGAAGACTGGAACCGAACCGTCGGATCGCCGCCTGATGAGTGAACGTCGCCTCCGGACCGAAGTAGGCGATCGTCATGGGCTTTTCCAGCGCCAGGGCGCTCGACATGATCTCCCGATAGATATGCTGTAGCGAAACGTCGGTAATCGGCCCTTGGTTCTGTTTGCAAACCCGCTGCAGCACGGCGCGCTCGCGATGGGGTGCGTAGATTTCCTGGCCCGCCGCCCGTTTCAACTCTCCGATCTTCAGTACATGCCGCGTCCGCTCATTGAGTAGGCGCACGATCTCTTCGTCGCATCGGTCAATGGCGTGCCGCAATTCCGCTAGGGTCATGACGGCGCAGTGTGGTGCCGACCCGCCACCCGGAACAAGGCGACTTTCAAGCCCCTTTTGAGGGTCCCGAGGTTCAGGACGAGTAATCCAGGTAGACCGTTCGAGTCCGGGTATAAAAATCGAGCGCAGCCAGGCCTTGTTCGCGGAAGGTGTCGGTGCTGCTGCCTTTGACGCCCCCAAAAGGGGCCTGCAGGGCCAGACCCGTGCTGATCTGGTTCACTTTCACCACGCCGGCTTGAATGCGGTCCACGTAACGCAATGCCTTGGCGAAATCGCGTGTGACCAGGCTGGCGCTCAGGCCGAACTCGACACCATTCGCCACGGCAATCGCCTCGTCGAAGTTGTCCACCCCGATGATTCCAACGACCGGTCCGAACACCTCCTCGCAGGCCAATCGGGACAACGGCTTCACGTTGCCAATGACGGTCGGTTCCATGAACCAGCCACGGGCGTGATCCTGGGTCGAGAGCCGGCGACCGCCGGTGAGCACCGTGCCACCCTCAGCGGTCGCGATGCCGACATATTCGAGGTTGGTTTGGAGTTGGGCTTCCGTGACGGCTGGACCCATGGTCACGCCATCCTTTAATCCGTTGCCCACCACCAGGGCACGCGCCTTGGCGATCAGCCTTTCGGTGAACGGCTCGAGAACGCTCCGTTCCACAATCACCCGACTGGTGGCGGTACAGGCCTGGCCGGTGAGTCCGAAACCAGCAATAGCGACCAATTTGGCCGCCAGATCGAGATCGGCATCGGCGAGGACCAGGGTCGGGTTCTTGCCCCCCATTTCCATTTGGGACCGGATCATTCGGGGTGCCAGGCGGGTATAGAGTTGTGAACCGACGGTGCGAGATCCGGTAAAACTGACACCCGCCACGCTGCGATGGCCGACGATTTCCTCGCCGAAGGAACGCCCATCCCCGACGACCACATTCAAGACCCCCTTAGGCAGTCCTGCCTCGGCGAGGGCTCGGGCGAGTTCGCAGGTGAGGGCAGGGGCGGCGCTGGCCGGCTTGAGGACCACCGCGTTGCCGCATAGCAGAGCAGGAGCCAGTTTCCAGGCGGGAATGGCCACGGGGAAGTTCCAGGGAGTGATGAGCGCCACAACTCCGAGCGGATCGCGGCGCGTGAAGAGGAAATTCCCGGGCAAGTCGTGGGGTAGCGTTTGGCCGCCCAGCGTGTAACTGAGGCCACCATAGAACCGAAAAATGTCGATTGCCCGCTGCACCTCGCCCGTCGCTTCCGCCAGGGTTTTCCCTTCCTCCCGGGTGAGCAGTTCGGCTAGTTCCTTCTTCCGACCCAGCAGGATCGTTGAGGCTTGGCTCAGGATTCGGCCGCGGGCGACGGGGGTTTGGTTGGACCAGGCTTCGAATGCCTGCGATGCAGCGTCGAGGGCTTGCCGCGCTTCCGTCCCATCGGATGCCGGGTACTCGGCGACGATTTCGTCGGTGTCAGCCGGATTCCGTGTCTGGAAGGCTTTTCCATTGGCCGATCCAACCCATTCGCCGCCGATGAAGTTCTTGTAGGTGCGCATGTGACCAAGTACGGGGAAGCTTAGGTGAATGTCGACCGCTGAGCGAGGGCGGATGAACGTGTGGGCGAACGTATTGATTTAGTCTTGGGTCACCGCAAACCGCGCCACGAGTTTACGCAAGCTGGTGATATTGCGCATCGTGGAAGAGGGCATTTTAAGGGCCTTCACCTCAGGAAGGGTCCAGACTTTGGAATCCGACATCTTGCCGTGGCATAGCCAGTGTAGCTCGCGGCCATGAACGCGGAATTCGTCGTACCCGGTTTGGATCTTTCCTAAGGCGGCGACCGTTTCCTTCGGCAAGGGCTGGTGCAGGAATGCCACATGGATGGTGATCCCTTCCTGGCCGTCCTGTGGAAACACCCGGGTGCCTGCAATGCGGTCCACATCCTTCAGGCTCCGCACGAACGTGTCGACCGGGTACCCCAGGGACTTTTCCAGATGCCGGGCAATGGTCGTTTCGACGGTGGCAGTATTGGATTGGGGCGTGGAGAAAACCACGTTGCCGCTAGCGATAAAGGTCTCGACGCCGGCATATCCAATTTCCTGAACAAGCGATTGGAGCCGGGTCATGGCAAGGCGGCGTTTTCCGAGGTTGATGCCACGGAGAAAAGCGACGTAACGGGGCATAGAATGGGCGGGAGTCTTGGCCGGAGTCGTGGGATTGACGAGCTCGAGTCCGCTTTGCCTATCCCTTTGGTCATCCACAACTTCAGGTCTGCCCCACCATTGGTCGGAACTGGTTTTCGGTACGGCTTGGGAGGGGACAACGAGCAGATGCGGTCGAGCGGACGAGAGGTCTGGTCCGGAGTTGTCGAAAGTCTGAAGCGCCGCAGTCTCCAAGCCGCAAGACGGTTGACCGGTTAATGACGGGGTTGCGGCCGAGTCCATCGATGAAGATCTACCAGCCTGTCACTAAGTGTCGGTTCGTGCCGATGCCTGGGCTTTTGGGGTGGGCGCAGGGGGTGGGCGAGAAGGTTGGTGGAGCCCCCACGGATTGGTAGGGTCTGAGTCTCGGGTTTATGGATAACGCAAATTTCGGTGCACTTCGTCCGAAGAGTAGGTCTGGTCCAGTGTTTGGGGCGCCCATCCCGCGCGTGGATCAAGCGGACGAGAGGTCTGGTCCGGAGTTGTCGAAAGTCTGAAGCGCCGCAGTCTCCAAGCCGCAAGACGGTTGACCGGTTAATGACGGGGTTGCGGCCGAGTCTATCGATGAAGTTCTACCAGCCTGTCACTAAGTGTCGGTTCGTGCCGATGCCCGGGCTTTTGGGTGGGCGCGGGGGGGTGGGCGAGAAGGTTGGTGGAGCCCCCCACGGATTGGTAGGGTCTGAGTCTCGGGTTTATGGATAACGCGAATTTCGGTGCACTTCGTCCGAAGAGTAGGTCTGGTCCAGTGTTTGGGGCGCCCATCCCGCGCGTGGATGGAGGGGCTGACAACCCATTGGGCGAGTCATCAGGCACCGGCTAGCTCCTGATTTCCGTCGGCATCGGACACCGAGGTTTGCGGCGGAACCTGTTGGGTGTCCGTGCCATCACCGGTGCCGGGCACGGCTTCATCGCGGTTGATGTTGACGGGCCGGCCGGGTCAAGTTTGGTCAGGTATCTGGACCCTGGGAACATGACGAAGCACTCTGATCCGAGAATCCGGCTGTTCGGCGTCGATGCGTTTGCGTCGAAAGTCTTCGGCGGCAATCCGGCAGCGGTATGTCTGCTCCAGGCAGCCGCCACGGTGCCCGTGATGCAGTCGGTGGCGGCGGAAATGAATCTCTCGGAGACGGCTTTTCTCGTGCCGGAACCAGGCACGCGACGCTGGGGACTTCGCTGGTTCACGCCGTCGTCAGAAGTGGACCTGTGCGGTCACGCGACCCTTGCCAGTGCCCATGTTCTCTGGGAGTCGGATTTTCTAGAACCTGACGAACCGGCCGAGTTCCAAACCCGGGTTAGTGGAGTGCTGAGCTGCCGCAGGGACGGCGACCGAATTGCCATGGATTTTCCGGCGCGCCCGGCCTCGGCGACCGAGGCGCCATCGGGATTGCTGAATAGTCTTGGCTGTGAGGCGGTGTGGGTCGGGCGAACGGCCTATGATTTCTTGATCGAAGTTGGGGACGCCAGGGTGGTGCGACAGCTGAGACCGGACTACGGCGCCCTCGCGCGCCTGCCGGTGCGGGGTGTCATTGTCACCTCGCGATGCGATGACGGTTTTGATTTTGTGTCCCGCTTTTTTGCTCCCGGCGTGGGAGTGGCTGAAGATCCGGTAACTGGATCGGCCCATTGCTCGCTGGGCCCCTACTGGGCGGAGCGCCTTGGCCGAAACTCTTTGCACGCCTGGCAGGCGAGTGCGCGGGGCGGGGAGGTAGGGGTGCGGGTCAAGGGAGATCGTGTGGAACTGTCAGGTCAGGCCTTCACCACGTGGCGAGGTGAATGGGTGGCGCGCATGGATTGAAAGGAATGATGGGAAGATCGAGGGGGTGGAGTTGGGGTGCTGGATTTTTTCGGAATGCTTCCGCACGATGGTCCCATGAAGCCCCTTCCATGCCTCGCCTTGGCGATGTCCCTCTTTGCCTCCGTGACCATCCCTGCCATGGCGGCAGCCCCTACGCCGCTGTTTGATGGCAAGACCTTCAACGGGTGGGAGGGCGACACGACCAAGGTCTGGAGGATCGTGGATGGCGCGTTAGTCGCGGGTTCTCTGACCCAGACGGTGGCGCGCAACGAGTTCCTGGCCACCACCCGTCGCTACACCAACTTCGTCCTGCGGTTGAAAGTGAAGTTGACCGGAACCGAGGGATTTGTGAATTCGGGTGTGCAGATCCGCAGCGAGCGGATACCGAATCATCACGAAATGATCGGTTATCAGGCTGACATCGGAGCGGGTTGGTGGGGCTGCATTTACGATGAGTCCCGTCGAAACACGGTATTGGCGAAGGCCGATGAGGCCGTGGTCAAGCGGGCCGTGAAACCTGGGGAGTGGAACGACTACGAGATTCGCGCGGAAGGCCGGCGAGTGGTGCTCAAGCTCAACGGCATTCAGACGGTGGACTATACGGAAACGGATGCCACGCTGGCTCAGCACGGCCTGATCGCCGTGCAGATTCACGGGGGCGGCAAGGCGGAAGTCGCGTTCAAAGACCTTACGGTCGAGGAACTGCCCTGAGTAAAGTGAGCCGCAGGGGCTTGGCCTTCATGCCCGAGGCGTCCGAGCGTTAACCGTTAGTTCCGCGGAGCACGGTGGTCCATCACCCATCGATTGCCTTTGGCTGCCAGCAGGTCGAGGTAATCGTTGAGCACGTTGAGCGTCTCGCGCAGTTGAGGTTCGAGACGGTTTTCGGCGGTCTCGTCCTCGGCATCTTCGTCCTCGGCGTTGCTTGAGGAAGGCGAAGTCGTGGCGGGTGCAGCAGCCACGGTGGTGGCGTTGGTCACAGCGCCCTCGACCGCGGGGGCAGTCGGCGCGGTGGACGTCGAGCTGGTCTTATTGCTGAGGAGTTTTGCGGGTTCCCCTTTGGTGACAGCCTCAAGGGTGAGTTCGTGGATGGGGACCGGCGTGGAATCGATGTTCTTGCGTTCCTCTTTACGGGTTTCCTCCCGGGCCTTGCGCTCACTCTTTTCCGCCAGGCGTTTTTCCTCATTGAGGGAAACGGACGGGTCCTGCTTGCGCTTTTTCATTTCCTCGATGTCTTCGACAATAAAGGCGAATTCACGGCTGGCGGCGACACGGTTCAAGGACCGGTCGCGCAAGGTGGTGAGGAACGGTTGGACCTCATCCATGCGGCCGAAATCGAGCGGCGTGGTGCGGTCGGCGGGCAGGCAATTCGGGAGGTACGATTCCCCGAGTTCCATGTAATCGAGCACGGAAGGCAATTGGATGTCCGGGGTGACGCCGTATTTTTGGGTGGTACCACCGGCGATACGGTAGAACTTGGAAACGGTGAATTTGAGCTTACCGGCATTGGCACCCACGCGCCCACGATCAAAGAATTGCGCGAGCGGCACCAAGGTTTGGACCGTGCCTTTGCCGTGGGTGGCGGCATCTCCGACGACCAGGGCGCGGCCGTAGTCCTGGAGGGCGGCGGCCACGATTTCGGAGGCGGAAGCGCTGAGATGCCCGACGGCGACGACGAGGGGTCCTTCCCAGGTGACTTTGGGATTCTCGTCTTCGAGAACGCGTGTGGCGCCGTTGTGGTTCTTGACCTGAACCACGGGGCCTTCACGGATGAACAGGCCGGTGAGTTCGATGGCTTCTTCGAGGATACCACCACCATTTCGACGCAGATCGAGCACCAGGCCTTCGACTTTCTCGTCCTGGAGGCGTTGGATGAGTTTTTCCACGTCGCGGGCGCAGTTCTCGTAGAATTGGGGAAGAATCACGACGCCCAGGCGCGCGGAGTGGCCGGTCGAGGTAGGCAGGTCGACAATGCGGGCTTTGGCGTGTTGTTCGGCCAGCGGCACGTCATCGCGAATGATGCGAACCTCACGTTTTGATCCATCTTCGGACTCAGCGGGAACGATGGTGAGCCGCACTTCGGAACCCTTTTTGCCGCGGATGAGTTCGACGACTTTGTTAAGGCGCATTTCGACCACGTCGACGGCTTCCTCATCTCCTTGGGAAACGGCGACGATGCGGTCTTTGGGTTTGAGCTGTTTGCTGCGTTCCGCGGGACCGCCTGGGACGAGGCTCTTGACGCGGGTATAACCGTCATCCCATTCGAGCAGGGCGCCGATACCGGTGAGGGACAACTTGACGTTTTGGATCTCGAACTGCTTGGCCTCGGAGGGGCTCATGTAGTCCGAGTGGGGATCGTAGGCGTTGGCCAGCGAGGTGAGGTAAGCCGAGAGGATTTCCTCGTCATCGTAGTCCTTCATCGTTTTCAGCAGGCGGCTGTAGCGTTTGGACAATTTCGAGACGACCTCCTCAGGTTTGTCTTTGGCAAGACGGCCTTGCAGGACGTCGAATTTAACGCGCAAACGCCACAGGTCCTCGGCCGCGGCGGTGTCGGCGGGCCAGGAGGTCTTGTCACGCTGCGGGTTGAATCGTTCGTCGGTGGAAAAGTCGATGGACTGTTCGAGCAGCTTTTGAGCGAAGGTATTGCGTTCCTCGAGTCGCTCGAGGTAGCGGCGAAAGATCTCGAATGCAGGGGAGGCGTCGCCGGCCTTGGTGAGGTCGTCGAGTTGTTCGGCATAGCGTTTGCCGAACTCATCGATGTCGGTTTGGGTGAAGACCAGTCGCGAATAGTCGAGTGCCGACAAGTAATTGGTGAAGAAGGTCCTGGAGATATCGTTGTCGAGGGCGGTTTGACGGTAGTGGCCCTGGGTGAGGACGGCTCCGGTGGCCCGGGCGATGCTGCCGGCTTCGCGCGGAGGGAGTTTGACCTTGATATCCTTGCCGGAAATCGTGGTGGAAGGCGGCGGATCGAGCAGGTGTCGGAGCGGGTTCGCCTCTGGGGCGGCCTGGGCTTGGCCGGGTCGCGCTTCTTCGGCGAAAGCTGCGGTCGAAAGGGCGAAGGCCGCAACCACCGCTCGGATCACAAACGATTTCATACTGATGTTCGTGGCAATGTGCCGCCATCTGACAGGGAAGCAACCCCAGATAACGTTGGCGTGCGGACCGGGCGCATCTCCGAGTTGTCGAGTGGGCGGCACCACCGTTCCGGCCGGGAATCGCCGTGCTGGGAAAGCGGCAGGGGACTGCCGCAGTCCACGACGCTTCGCGCCAGTCCGCACCCTGGGGCCAGGCCAACGCTGGTCGTCGTGGAGTGCGGGAGT
>JAEUHG010000124.1 GCA_016795425.1 Verrucomicrobiales bacterium | reverse complement strand
GATAGCGCGAATCGGTTTCCCGCCAGTACGACGGCATCGCGAGCGTCGGAGATTCCGAGTCCTTGGCCGGTGAACCGGCAATCCTCGACGCGGATCGGTCCCTCCACGTCCTCGAGAATGACCGAGGGAGTCAGACTCGTTCCGTGAAACGAGCATTGTTGCAGCGTGACTCCGGATTCGATCCCCGCGATGAGAAGTTCCCTGGGCGCCTGTTCGATGTTGCGAAATTGAAAGGTTCGACGGTCGCCGGCCGGGAGTGGCCCCTGTCGGGGGATGATGATCGGGCCGGGGGCGCCCTCGAGAAGCGGGAAAGGCGCGGCTTCCTCATGGAGGTGAAACACCCCGCCTGGCTCGAAGGCCGTGCCATCGACCGTAATACCCACCCAGACGCCATGGCCGCATTGAAGATCCGTATTGCCACGAACGGAGCCACCCTGCCAGAAGCCGCTAACCCCCGCGGCCAGGCCTGTTGCCCGCAGCTCCAGGCCACCTTCCAACCGCGCCTGCACGGTGTTGAAGGTCAGGATGTCGGAATCGACTGAGGCTTTGAGTTGGCCCGTGAGGGTCACCTGTTCGTTCAATTGGAGTGTGGTCGAGGCTCGGGTTTGAAGTTCGAGCGTGGAGGCATTGATGGCTGCCAGCGAGAGGTCGAGTTCTCCTCCCTTGGCCTCCCAGGCATTGATGCGGATCCCGCCCTTGGCGTTAACACCCTGCTGGCGGTGGCGGACACGCGGCGCGCCCGCGGGTCCAACAGGCATCTCCAGAATCATGTCATCGACCGTGAGCTGCGAAACCGAGGTGTCGGACCGTGCCGCGCCGAGGTCCAATTGAAAGGTGTGGGTGGTGATTTCTTCGAAGGAGGCAAAGACGGACCCGACGCCACCGAACTCGACCGTGACGGCGCCGGCCAGGATCTGGGAGAACGACAGGGTGGGATTGCCGGTTGCTTGCGCCGAGAAGTTGAGTTGCTGGACCTCGGTGAGTTCCCGCAGGGCGACGCTGCCGGCGGCCAGGGCCTCGAAACCGACGCTGACGTTGTCGGCAACATTGCCCCTGATCTCGGCACTGCCGCCAAAAAGACCCCGAACCGTCGCCTCGATTACCGATGCGTGGTTTCCGGTGATCCCCAACTGCGCTCCGGCGCCGGCACTGCCAAACCAATCGAGCCGCAGAGCACCGGCCACCCGGCAATCGGCCATGGTGAGCGCCGGACCGGCGCCGCCGTGCAGGCTGCGTGGACCGGTTGCCGGCGACGCCAGGCTCACTGTGGTGGTGGGCAGGCGGTTGTTGCGCAGGGTGATTCGATGCGCAGCCGAGACGCGGAATCCGCCGGCGTTCTGGATTTCGAAACCGCGCAAGTCGAAGCCTGCGCTGGCCTGGATTGCCAGCGGAGAATCGCCCGGGCCCCGCAGGATCGCACGGCCGGTGTGGCCTTCGCCAACCTCGAGTTCGATCCCGCCCAGGAGGTTGAAACTCTCGACGTTCTGGGGGCGATCGGTCGCCACGACCACTCGGACGGCCTCATGGGCGGGCATGACTTCTCCCAGGCGGTGCAGGACCTCGGCCAGGGTGCGGAAGTGCGTGGTGCTGCCGAGCGGTGGATCATCGACCACGTAGAAGACCGATCCCGACCATGGGCCCATCTCGGGATCTGTGCCGCTGCGGTATTCGGCGAGATTCGATGCGCCGTCACCGTCGAAGTCCTGGGAGGCGTCGGCTGGGTCCAGCGGATTCAGGGAGCGCGGATGGTGGAGCTCGAAGACGTCATCGATGCCGTCATGGTCGATGTCGAGCGGAGACTGGACCGGTTGCTGAGCGAGGCGATGGAAGCTGGCTGATTCGCCGCCGATGTCAGTCTCCAGAGTCAGAGTCCCGAGGTCACCCAGGCGTACCTGGGAGGCTTGGCGGATACTTTGGACGGTGGCGCCTTGGAACAGGATGAAATAGCTGGTCGGGTCCGACGGAACATCCAATCGCAGGCGGCCGGGATCGGCGAGACGAACGGCGTGGATGCGAAACTCGGCGGCTGGAAGCGCCGCGATCGTGATGAAGCTTACGAGCCCGATGAATGAGAGGCAGAGACCGCGTGTTGTGATTCGCCGTGTATCCAGCCTGCCTCTCCACCCGCATGTCCTTCGAATCATACCCCCTCCTTCCGTCGCCAACCGGACCTCGGCTCGTCAGCCCCCTGAATGCGTCATGATCTTCCTTCCATCTCCGTCAGTTGGGCGCGGGTCAGCGGCCCGGTGGGCGCACGTGTTGATCAGGGATCCGGGCTTAACGTGGCTGGCGCATGACCTGTTGTCAAAGACCGTGCCGACCATCGGCATGGGCCGGGCGCCGACACCACGGGAGAGATCTCCTCGACAGCCATGCTGGTGGAGAAGGTGGAGGGCAACGTCGCGGATGCGTCCTGGGATCAGGGCCACGGGATCGCCCCGATCAATGGCGTGGTGACCCGGGCGATCGCCGCGACCCTTCCAAGGCAGCGCCCAGGGTGGCGCCTGGGTGAGGCGTTGGCCTCGATGTTGAGTGCGAAGACTAAATCATCGCCGCGCAGATATCCGCGGGCAGTGTGTGGGTGCCGAGGAGTTCCTCCACCTGCTCCATAAGGCAATGGGGAAGAAACGGTTTGGCGATGATGCGGTCGGCCCCGAATTGCCTGGCGCGTGGCAGGCTGAAGGTGTCCCCCATGGGAATCTCACCGGAGACGGCGATGATGGGAATGTTCAGACCGCGTCGGCGGATCTCGCTGATGATTCCAAAGCCGTCAATGCCCGGAAGATTCAAGTCGGTGATGACGAGATCGACCGGTCCTTCGTCCAGGTAGCGCAAGGCCGTGGACGCATGGTGCATTCCCAAAACCTGGTAACCGGACTTCTCCAAGGTTCGTTTGATGACCCAGACAAAGGATTCGTTGTCGTCGATGAGAATGATGGTGGCCATGGTGAGGGAATGGATGAAGCGGGAGGATTGAGTTTTGTTCGGTGGGGCGACCGCTCACCTCCGTTACCGCCATCGACCCTGGGGAGAGGCGAGCATCGCCTTGGACAGTGCATCGGCGTGGGCACCGGTGAATTGAGCGACAGATTCCACGCGGCGTTTCAGGCGGGGTGGGACCGTGGTGCTCGTGGTGTTCGAGTGACCCAGGAGTGGGGAAACCGCGCCTTGCGATGTTGGGGATTCTCGAAGAACCCGCTCATTGGGGCGATTGAGCTAGCCGATGTCGCTAGGTCGAATGTCCCAGTGGGTCGAACGGGTTCTCCGCCGGGCGGCGCCCGCTAGAAGGCAATGGGTGTCCCATTGTCCGGAGCTTCCGTCATATCGTGGTCGGGAGAAGCATGCTCCGCCTGGGTTGCGTCGGACGATGCGCGAGCAAGCCAGCGACAATTAATCGCAAAATGCCATGGGTGCTGGGTTCGGGGAATGTGATTGAGTCGACGAATGCTGTGCACCACGAGGGGTAGGTCAAAACGATGGTTCTCGGCGGCCGCGCCGATTCTAATGGTGAGCTCGGTATCGGCTCTGGCAGAGGTTCGGTCGGAGGCCGAACCGCAACTCGGCCTCGCCCCGGCCGATGCCGTTGAAGTGTTGCCTGGCATGTTGGTGCGCGGGGAGGCAGAGGCGGATGCCTTGGTGCGGGAGCCATTTCTCACCGGAGTCGACGGGGTTCGCATTTTCGACGGCAAACGCGCCACGCTTCTGGATCTGGACGCTTTTCCCAAAGTGCAGGCCAACAACTACCGGCAGGCACTGGCATTGACGCCCGGACTCCTTTACAGCGAGGAATCCACGCCACTGGTCAGCCTTGGCTACCGAGGCATTGGCGAACCGCACCGATCCCAATTCCTCCAGGTGCTAAAGGATGGAATCCCCATCCACGCCGACCCTTTCGGTTACCCGGAGAGCTACTACACGCCGCCACTGGATGTGGTCGACCGCATCGAGTTTGTCCGCGGCGGTGCTGCCTTGTTGTATGGACCACAACCTGGGGGTGCGCTGAATTACGTCACCTACCAACCGCGCGTGGATCGTGAGATCTCTGGGCGATCCCAGCATGTATTCGGCAGTGACGGGCTGTACTCCACCTACAACGCCTTCGATGGGACCATCGGCAAGGTCGGATACCTCGGTTACTACAATCATCGGCAGTCCGACGGTTTTCGTGTCGCCAACAGCGATTACGTGCTCGATGGCGGGCATTTCAAAGTGGTGTGGGAGCCGACCGAGAATTCGCGTTGGACCCTGGCTTTGGACGCGTACGAGGAGGAACACGGGGAACCCGGAGGCCTGACGTTCGCCAGCGGGGCCAATGCGGTGAACTACGACGTCAATCGCGAGGCCGTGTCGCGCCCGCACGATCGATTTCGCTTGCGCCGATATGTGCCGTCCGTTCGCTACGATCTCAACGCGAACGAAGCCACCTCGATGTCCCTCGCGCTCTGGGGCGGCTATTACGACCGGTGGAGCCGACGCCAGCGCGGGGGAGGTTTCGGCACACTCCCGACGGGCGCGGCCTCCAACTCGAACGACATTGAACGCCAGGAGTTTTACACCTTCGGCGTCGAACCGCGCCTGCGGCACGAATGGGGCGGCGGCGAAGGACATGTGTTGACGGCGGGAGTCCAGTATTACCAATCCGATTCCCCCCGCACCGATCGCCGAGGTTCGGCGCCCAATGCCGAGGACGGCGTTTTGTTTCGCGACACGGAGCGAGCCGTCCATTACGGATCGGTCTTCCTGGAGAACCGGTTCGCCTGGGGTCGGTTCTCGGTCACCCCGGGGTTGCGGTTGGAAACGATTCATCAGGACCTGAATTCGCAGAACTTCGATCCCGTGACCGGTGCCGTGGGATCCCGCGGCGAAAAGGACCAACTCGATTTCGAACCGCTCTTCGGCCTTGGTCTTGGATACCGACTCTCCGATGGGCTTGATCTCTATGCCAACGTCTCCGAGAGCTATCGCACCACGATCTTCACCGAATCTCTGATCGTGCCGAGCAGCGGCACCGTTGCGCCAGCGGACCTATCCCCGTCGAAGGGCATTCAGTACGAGATCGGCTTTCGTGGGCATCCCCAGGCCTGGGTCACCTGGGACACCAGTCTGTTCCTCGTCGATCTCGACAACAAATTTGGCGGCACCGTGACGTCCGGCAACGTGACCGTCCTTCGCAACGTGGGGCGCTCGATCAACTACGGTTGGGATGCGGCGGCGACGGTGGACATGATGGGGTGGTTCGATGCTGGGGACGGGCAGGATCGGGTGGGCCGGCTTGGTTCTCTGAATCTCTACGGAAACCTCACGTTGTTGGCGGCCGGGATCGAAGGAGGCGTTTCGGATGGCAAGCGACCGCAGTACGCACCGGAGTATATGGCGCGGGGTGGTTTCATCTATCGGTGGCGCGAACGGGTCAAAGTCGCATTCCTCGGAACCTTCATGGGTGCGCACTTTGCCAGCGATGACGAGAATCCAACGCGTGCGATTCCGGCCTATATGACTTGGGATCTCACTGCCGAAGCCGCCATTTACAAGGACATGATCCGGCTCATGGCCGGGATCAACAATCTGTTCGACGAGGATTATTACGCGCGCATCCGCGGGGATGGCATCGACCCGGCATACGGTCGGAACTTCTATGCCGGCTTTGCGGTGGCGTTCTAGCGAGTCTATTCCTCCGAACGAACCAACGATTGGTCTTCTGACAGCGAAGTCGAGATCTCCCCTCCGAGCCTCCGTGTCGGTTTGAGGCAGGCTTTTGACGGGCGCCCATCCCGGCTCGTCGCGCGCGTTGACAGGTCAATTCCGTCAACCTTGGCCCTGCGAACGGGGAACGAGGTCGGACATTGACTATCGACCCTGTCGCACGCTCCGTGGGAGCTCGTTCGCCGGGTGCCGCTTGCCCACCCCGAACCGCTTCGGAATCTCTCCCCCATTGCCCATCAGTTCTCCCGCTGCCTCGCGGAGACATGGACTTTTTCTTATCGGTCCGCTCCAGGGTTTCGTCACAGGATTGTCGCAGGATTACTGACCGCCGGTCGGACTACCGTCGGCGCATGCAAGGATGGAGTCTGACTCGTCGGCAGTTTCTGCAGTTCGTGGGTGCGACGGCGGTGGTGTCGCCCGGCCACCGGGCCAACGCGTCCTGGCTGGTTTCCCGGTCGTCGAGGCATCCGACGGTGACGACCCCACTGCTGGACGGTGTGGGCTTGGAATCGGTGCGGGTTTCCCAAGAGGACTCGCTCGTGGTGCCGGACGGCTTCGAGGCCGAGGTCCTGATCAGGCAGGGGGATCGGTTGAATCGATCCGGAGACCGCTACGGGGATCATAACGACTATTTGGCGATGATCGTCGATGGACGTAACGCGGGCTGGGTGTGGGTGAACCACGAAGGGGTGACCTTGCCGGTGGTCACCGGAGCGTGGAAGCCGCCGTTAACCGAGCAACAGGCTGCCGACTGCCTCCGGAACATGGGCGGCTCGGCGATCCGTATCGCCCGCGCTGCCGACCACCGATGGCGCCCAGTTTTGCCGCATCGCCGCAATTTTCGCCTGAACGGATTGGATTCGATTCTCGAAATGACCGGTCCGGCGGCGTCGAGTTCCTGGGTGCATGGGGCGCGCTGGGTGACGGGTTCGACCTCGAACTGCGGCGGAGGCGTGACGCCATGGGGGAGCGTGTGCAGCGGCGAGGAGAACTTTCAGGACATCTGGGGTGACCCGGAGATGGGGGATCGACCGTTGGTTCCGATGCCCGACGCATTGCGGCGTCCGGCGGAGCACTTCGGATACATCGTGGAGGTGGATCTGGAAAAACGCCGGTTCTTCAAGCACACCGCGCTGGGAAGATTCTCCCACGAGAACATCGCCTTTCAACTGACCTTGGATGGCCGTTTGGCCGCTTACATGGGTGATGATCGGGACAAGCAGTGCCTGTACAAATTCATTTCGCGGGAACAATACCGGGCGGCGGCAGGGACGAAGAATCGGCAGTTGCTAACCGACGGAACCCTGTTCGTGGCCAATATGGCGCGCGGCCTGTGGGTGGCGCTGGATCCCGCGGTGCAGCCGGTGTTGCGGCGTGAGGGCTTTGATGCCGCCCGGGTTGCGGTGCAGACGCGAACCGCGTCGTCGCTATGCGGGGGCACACCGTTGCCGCGGCCAGAAGACGTCGAGGTGCATCCCGAAACCGGCGACGTGTATGTTGCGTTGACCTCCTGGGAAAGGGAGCGTCGCGAGCATGGGGAGAAGTACTTTGGCGAGATGGCCGGTGCCCTGGGTCGGTTGCGGGAGGTCAACGGCGATGCGGGAGCCCGGGAGTTCGAGTGGGACATCTTTGTCGCCGGCAGCCGCGAGAGCGGCTTGGCATGGCCTGACAACCTGACCTGGGCCGATCCCGATCACTTGCTCGTCACCACTGATTATGTTCAGAAGGCGACTCCCATCGAGAACAGCCCGCAAGCGATCTCGGGTAACAACCATCTCCTGTTGATTCCGACGGTTGGGCCTCGGGCCGGGCAGCCCATTCGATTTGCGGTGGCGCCTCGTGGGGCCGAGTTCTGCTCGCCGTGCCTGACGCCCGACCGCGGGGAGCTGTGGGTCAATGTGCAGCATCCAGGCGACAACAGCCCTGGTCCGGAGTCATGGACCAGCCATTGGCCAGACGGCGGCGACGCTCTGCCCCGGTCGGCGATGGTGGCTCTGCGACGGGTTGCAGGTTGAGGTGGCTCCTTTGTCGGATGCTCTTGCGCTCGAGATTCAGGGGACGGGAATGTGTGGGAGCACTCAGGAAAACCGCGATTCGTCAGGGGGTCCGAAGAAAAGAAATTGGAGCGAGCGAAGGGATTCGAACCC
>JAEUHG010000235.1 GCA_016795425.1 Verrucomicrobiales bacterium | reverse complement strand
CTTCCCTGAATTGGCGGGCTTTGTGTTCTGGAGTGATGAGGGTTTCTACAATGTCGTCGGCAACCGCAATGGCACCGAACTCATGACTCATCCGGGCATCGTCACGGTTCGCGACGGGCGCCAACCGGACAAGAACTGACGGAGACCTCTAACGGCCGTCGAAGCAGCCAGTCTTCGTGGTAGGTGAACCGCGCGAACGCGCGAATCATGGTTCGGCCAGGCGAGCATGAAGGACTGCTCGGACGTCCCGCCTCGTGGCGACTCCGCCTTCCGAGGGAATTAGCCGGTGCCCACCGATCCAAAGCGCCAGAGGGCTGGCGCACTCCAAGACCTGGCGGACTCCCCCGCTCCGTTCGTCGCGAAGCGTCGTGGAGTGCGGTAGCCCTCTACCGCTTTCCGTGCCAAAGCGCCAGAGGGCTGGCGCACTCCAAGACCTGCGGACTCCCCGCGCTCCGTTCATCGCGAAGCGTCTTCCGCTGCGGTAGCCCTCTACGGCTTTCCGTGCCAAAGCGCCAGAGGGCTGGCGCACTCCAAGACCTGGCGGACTCCCCTCGCTCCGTTCATCGCGAAGCGTCCTGGTCTGCGGCAATCCCCTGCCGCTTTGCCAACACGGCGATTCCCGGCCGGAAAGGTGGTGCTGCCCGCTCGACCCCTTTGCGATGCGCCCCTGAGACTGCCTGGCCGCGGTTTGTTCTGGGCTTTCACGGCGTCGACGTCGCAGTCTTGCACCGTTCCCAGATCTTAACACTGACGCATGAAGACCTTGTCTGCATGGCTGCTGATGGTCGGTTCCGTGGCGGGGCCGACGTGGACGCCCCGGGCGCACTCCGAGGAGTTGCTCAGTTTCACGCGCATCCCGCTGCACGATCAATTCTGGAGCGAAGGTGCGAATGCCGGGGATTTGGATCGCGACGGAATCCCGGACATCGTGGCCGGACCCTGGTGGTGGAAGGGGCCGGATTACAAGGTGCGCACCGAGTATTATCCGGCGACCACGACCTTCGCCTTGAAGTTGGGGCCTTCGACCTCGATTCAGGTTCCGGGATTCGAGGGCACGCTGGGAAGGGAGAACCGGTATTCGGACAATTTCTTCGTGTGGACCCGGGACTTCGACGGCGACCAGTGGCTCGACATTCTGGTGGTTGGGTTTCCCGGCAAGGAGACGGCGTGGTTCCAGAATCCTAAGGGCGCCACCGGACATTGGAAGCGCCACGTGATTTTCGAGCAAACCGACAATGAGTCGCCGACGTTTCTGGATCTGACCGGGGACGGTCAACCCGAGTTGGTCTGCATCACCAAGGGGCGCTACGGGTATGCCGGACCGGACCCGAAAGATCCGGCGAAGCCGTGGGTTTTCCACCCGATCACACCGGATCGCAAATATGGCAATTTCACTCACGGGATGGGGGTTGGGGATGTCAACGGCGATGGGCGGGCCGACCTGTTGGAGAAAGACGGTTGGTGGGAGCAACCGCCGTCATTGGCGGGCGACCCGGAATGGAAATTTCACGCCGCGCCGATGGGGACGGGGGGTTCGCAGATGCACGCCTATGACGTGAACGGGGATGGTCTGAACGACATCATCACCGGACTGGCGGCACACGGTTTCGGCCTGGCGTGGTACGAGCAGTATCGTGACAACGGCGAAATCCGATTCCGGGAGCATATCCTGATGAACAAGGAACCCTCGGAGAACCGTTACGGTGTGAAGTTCTCGGAGTTGCATGCCATCGAGGTGGTGGACATGGACGGCGATGGCCTGCGCGACATTGTTACGGGCAAGCGGTTCTGGTCACACGGGCGAACGGGAGACCCGGATCGCAACAGCGCAGCCGTCCTGTATTGGTTCAAATTGGTGCGTGGCGAGGGCGGGGCGGTCGACTTCGTTCCCTACCTGATCGACAACGATTCCGGGGTGGGCACCCAGGTGGCGGTGGTGGACGTCAATCGTGACAGTCGCCCGGACATCGTCGTCGGGAACAAGAAGGGGGCCTTCGTCCACGTGCAGAATCGTCACACCGTAAGCCGAGAGGATTGGTTGAAAGCCCAACCGAAGGCCATTTCCGCAGTCCAGCCATAACCACCATGGAAACCTCGACACCCATGCCATTCAAAGTCTTGAACCCGTCCGGTTCGTTACCAACGAAAGGCGCTTGGTCCCGACGTGACGCCTTGCGTG
The DNA here is from genome assembly GCA_016795425.1 of Verrucomicrobiales bacterium. Lineage (GTDB taxonomy): Bacteria > Verrucomicrobiota > Verrucomicrobiia > Limisphaerales > CAIMTB01 > CAIMTB01. Next base: position 839 of record JAEUHG010000235.1, on the reverse strand, counting down.
CGTCGTTGGCGGGGGTGGGCCTTTCGGCCATGGCGTTCGAGCCTGCCCGGGCCGCCGAGGCAACATCAAAGGACGACCGGCGGGGATCTCCCAAACGTTATGAGATGCTGAAGTCGATCAATCTTTGGGCCTTTCCCTATCCGCAGCGCATGAATCTCAAGGAGTGCCTGCAATTGGCGAAGGACGCGGGATTTGATGGCATCGAATTGAACTATGATTTGGAGAACGATCTGTCCCCGAAATCCGGCACCGCCGATTTTGTAAAGATCCGACAAATGGCGGATCGGATTGGTATTCAGATTAGCGGATTATGTTCGTTCCTGTTCTGGCCCTATCCGCTCACCAGCAACGATGCGACGAAACGGGAGCGCGGCCTGGAATTGGCCGGGAAGATCGCCCAAGCGGCAAGCGACCTTGGGGTGGACAATGTTCTGGTGGTGCCCGGCGCGGTGCACATTCCCTGGCGAACCGATCATGAGCCGGTACCGAACGACGTATGCGACCGTCGGGCCCGGGAAGCGGTAGGTCAGTTGGTCCGCCAGGCAGAGCGGCTCAAGGTCCACCTCAACATTGAGAACATATTCTTTAACGGCTACCTCATGACCCCGATGGAGATGAATGCCTTCGTTGATTCCTTTGGCACGGACCGGGTGCGCGTCCATTTCGACACTGGCAACATCTCGATGTTCCAGTTCCCGGAGCACTGGGTGCCGGTCCTGGGCAAGCGAACGAAGAATGTCCATCTCAAGGAGTTCACCAAGAAGGGGACGGATTTTTCTCTCGAGACCTTCCGTCCACTCTTGGATGGGACCACCAATTGGCCGGCGGTGACGGAGGCG
>JAEUHG010000224.1 GCA_016795425.1 Verrucomicrobiales bacterium | reverse complement strand
CTGGAAAGAAACCCGCCTCCATCAGACAACCGCCATCCTGGGTCCGAGCGGTTGAAATCCGCCACCAGGTTCATCCCACGAAACGCTTGGTCGTCTCAGGCCTGCCCGAATCCCGTACCTGGTTCCGCCGGACGGTTACGTTCAATCTGAACACCTTGCGTTTCACAATCAAGACCTGCTTCGGGGACCTCCGGCAGAACCACAACCCACCTTTCAACAACACCAATTGCTGGCACTCTTGCTGGCACTCGCTCGACGCGCATCATGTCCTTATCGCTCGAAAGCAAGAAACCCTGTGCTGGAAAACGCGAAGGACGCGAGGCATGCCTCGCGTCCTTCGCTCATTACTCACCGATCGGCGTTCTCTTTGGCCTATAGTCTCAACATTACTTTGATGTTGCCGAGCGATGCACTGAGTGACCAGGGCCGGAATCGGTCGTAGAAATCCAACGCGAAACCACGAATCCCGCGTGAACGGTACCAAGGTATTCCTGCTCGAAACGACCGAACCGAGCGACAACCGCCCCGCTAACAAGCATTCGCGCCGACTGCGACGAGATAAACGTTGGAGAAAATCCGCGGGAGCAGCAGGCGACCGTCGGGGTTCATCGCCGTGTTGGGCATCAATTCATTAGATCGATACCTGCCTGCGATGGCCCAATCAGGCCGAAAAAAACTCATCGGTCGCACAAATGCGACGTTTCGTTCGGCACGCTGATTACCATACGAAACCTCTCAACGCACCGGGGATCGGGGCAGTCCGGAGCGCACCCATTCACGTGCAAGTTGCAGTGCGAAGGCGTCGCGGTCGACAACCAGCAGTTCATACCCGTTATCGGGCGCCTTTGTACGGCGCTGAATCGGAACATCGGGGAGAAGCGAATCGACGATCTGTTGCACCTGGTTCATGCTCAGATCGTAGCTATCAACGCGAATGCAACGACCGACCCAACGTTCGCCTAACCAGCGTTCAAGTAGAGGTCCGCGAACTCCAACTTTAAGTGTACTCTCATCGATACCGACTCCTAGTGACGGGACAGACGGGTTGACTACTCCCGGCATCGGTGCGCTAACGAGAGCATTCCATGCATTGGTCTGCCTATCCGTCTCTCGCTCGATGTCGACGGACGGAACGTCCTGACGGAGTCGGCGCGCGAACTCGTCAAGATCTGGAAAGGCGCTCGCGAGCCCATCCATGATAGCTGCCGGGCTGGCCATCCCTAAGAAACGCCCATCGGCGTCGCAGAACACAACCTGCCGCACCGAGGTTAGCGACCGTAGCAAGCTGGCAAGAAGAAAGAGGCGCGTCGACCACCACCGTTGGCCGTCGTCGATCTGGAGCACGAGCGCGCGTGCGGCGCCGGCACGCTGAATCATCTGCTTGATGCTGAACAAAGTCGAGTCGTTGACTTGAGTGCCTTGGGCAAAGGCATTCATATCCGGCGTCGCCACAGAGGTCTCGCCAAGCACGCGGTCGACCATGTGGCGTGTCAGTCCTTGCGCGGATACAGCCGCCGCGACTTGGCTGGAGAGATCATCGGGCGTACGGAAAACACCAGCGAGGTAATCGGTACCGAGCAGCGAGCGCAACCGTGAAACGTCTTCACCCGCTCCCGGCGCACCACCCATCGCGTCGACACGGTTCGGTGGCCACGGCGCTTCCGGATCAAGCAGGAAGGCGAGGACTGGCCGACCGCTTGCCTGCGCTTCCTGCAATTCGAGTTCCGTGATCGATCGGCCGTCCGGTGGTGATGCGGTGCGGCCCGGCACATACCCGAAACGCCAGGCAACGATGATCACATAGACGTCGGCAGACCGTACATCAGCTTTGCAGCGTTCGACCGGCTTGCTGCCCTCGGCGACATACTGCTCCATGCCGATGACGTCATGGCCCATCCGACGCAGCGTGCGATCCACGGCTGCGCGATGATCAACCAGATCCTGGTACGTAGAGGATATGTAAACTTTCATAGCGAACTCTCGAAAACCCGACGCCGTGATCACCGACCGTGCGCGCTACACATCGCCTTGGGCGACTGCGGTCCCTTGCACGGTTCATGTCGATCAAATAGTTAGATGTCATGGTGTCCACTCAATAAAATCCCTCTCATGCTTGTCGAGATAGTCCTCAAGGCAACTCTCGACCGAATGCATGCAGTTCCCAAACGCAGCATCGTGTCGTGACGAATCAACGCCTGGGCCGTGCTCCAAATAATCCAACACTGTCCGGCGCGCTCCTGACGGATCGGCCGTGACAGCAGCAAGAAAGTCTCTCAAGATGCCAGCCTGCTCAATAGCACCGACCGTCTCCAACGCCTGCACGACTTCTAAATGGTCAAGGTCTGCGTGATTGGAGATGAACTGCTCGTGTCCGCCGTTGTATGCCTCGCTCATATACCACCAGGCGAGATGCGCGGCTCGCTGAATCGGCGTCAGATCACGAATGTCGGACAGCGCCATCATATCGTTCATGGCGTTCCAACGGACGCCCGCAAACCCCTCGAACGCTTTGCGGCTGACTTTGGTGGGGCTGGCCATACGCGTAATGACACCTAACAAAAAAGATTGTAGTTGCTGGCTCCGCTTCGCTCCGCAGCAATACACCCTTTATTGTTAGCCGCTATAAGGTCCATTTCCTCTCTCTGGCTGCTGAAATCAAGTCTGAGATCCGAATGGTGAGCAACCCGGCTCGCTCCTCTGGTGTCTGCCTCGGGCGAAATGGTAAACTGAGCAACCACCACAACCACAGGAGAGGTGCATAAATGGGCAAACCCTCAGGTCCAAAGTGCCGATCCGCGTGGAATGCCGACAAGTCCACCTGAAACCTCTTACCGAACGCTTCGATCAACTCCCAACCGTCTGCACCATCTACGCCCAAGTCACCAAAAAGAGTCGAGGCGGGCGACAACCGCGAAGCTCTGACGCCGGTGAATTCAGCTACAAAACCGATGACTCTGGATTCGAGGTCTGACATGCGCCGACGGGTAACGCCATGATCACCGACCGTGCGGACTAAAGCTTACCTTGGGAACCATGGTCCCTCGCACGGTTCGAGTGGATCAAATGGTTGAACTAAGCCGCTGCGCGGCGACGAGTGGGTGACAGGAGTGACTTCGATGAAGGCGAGTGCGAGTGGCTGGGTGACGGCACACGGCGGGCGTTTAGGATCGGCGGTGCATGAAAAATGCCTATTCCAACGCCATTCATCCCAAGCACCTCCAGAACGCCAGGGCGCGACGTCGCGCCAAGTCTCCGGATTCGGCCGGGACACCGGTGCCGCCACCAACAGCCACCACCATCCGAACCACGCCGCGGGATTTCGTCAATCCCGTCGATTACCAGCATCCCTACGATTCGATGGGCCGTTTCGCCAAGGCGCTCGCGTTGCGCTACGACGCCAACCGCACCCGCCACTCGTATTACCGCCAACTTCGACTCATCCATGAGCACTTTAACATGGACCCGTCGCTCCTCACCGAGACCCAGCTGCGCGACTACTTCCTCTTCGTCAAATTGGAGAAGCACTGGAAACCGAACTCCATCCGCCAGGCGCTCGCCGCCGCGCGCCAGTTCTTTGTCGACCTCCTCGACCACGCCGACTGGACGGTCTTTGGTCAGATCCGCACCCAGGACCATGACTCCCTGCCCGTGGTGCTGACGCGTCAGCAGGTGCATGCACTGCTCGCGCACATTCGCCTGCGTCGGTATCGGACGCCGATCAAGCTGATCTACGCCTGCGGCCTGCGCCTGAGCGAGTGCCTGGCGCTGACCATCCACGACATCAAGGGGCCAGAGAACAAGCTCTTCATTCGCGTCGGCAAAGGACTTCAGGACCGGGTCCTGCCGTTGCCCACAAGCTTGTACGAGGAACTGCGCCGGTACTGGGCTTTTCACCGGCATCCACTCCTGATCTTTCCCAACGTGGGGCGTGGCGACAGCGGCCCCGAGGCTCTGGCCAAACGCATGCATCAGGCGACCGCACCCATGCCCTGTTCGTCCTTGCAGCGGTTGATCGTGGTGGCCCGTAAGCAACTCGACATTCCTGGCGCCTCCGTCCATTCCCTGCGCCACAGTTTCGCCACCCACATGCTGGAGGCTGGGGCTCATCTGCACACCATCCAAAAGCTTCTCGGACACAAGCAGATCACCTCCACCATGGTCTATCTGCACCTGACCCATCAGACCACGCGCGACGCGCTGGGGCTGATGGATGAACTCTGCCGCACGCTGCCACGCTAAGAGCGGTCGTGGTGGCTCCCCCCACGGTGCTGGGGGCGCTGCGTCGGTTCCTGCCGGATTTCCTGAAGTCAGCTTCGGGGCTGTCCGCGGATCAACGCCGCGCCCTCTGGGCCATCGCCCATTGCCGGACGCCGGTTCTGGGTGGTCGGGCCTTCGCGTGCCCGGATCACCCCAGTGAGTTCCACTTCGCGTGGCATTCCTGCAATCACAAGGCCTGTCCGCAGTGTGGCCGGGCGGCCACCGTCCGATGGGTTCAACGCGAGTTGGGCAAACTCGTCGAGGCTCCCTACTTCCTGATCACCTTCACGCTCCCGGCGCAATTGCGTTCGTGCTTCTTCGGGCCCTTCGCCAAGGAGGCCTACGATCTGTTCTTCGCCGCCGTCTCAGGATCACTCTCCCAGAAACTGGCGACCGCCAAGGGACTGCGGGCCAGCGTGAGTGGTTTCACCGCGGTGCTCCACACGTGGAACCAGCAGTTGGGGTTTCATCCCCACATTCATTGCCTGGTGCCCGGTGCCGGACTCAACGATCGCGGCCGCTACGTGTGGGTCAAAAAGTCGAATTACCTCGTCTGCCGGAAGCATTTGCAGGCGGCCTTCCGCGAGCACCTGCGCGACCTCTTCAGGGTCCACGACTGGCAGGTCGATCCCAGCGTCTGGGGCAAGACATGGGGCGTGCACCTGAAGCCGGCCGGCAATGGCGCCGCCGCGCTGAAGTATCTGGGCATCTACGTCGCTCGGACCGCCATCAGCGATGCGCGCCTGCTCCGGGTCGACGAGGGGACGGTCACCTTCCACTGGAAGAATCGCGACGCGGGCAATCGCCGGGAAATCTGCACGCTGCCGGGTGTCGAGTTTGTGAGGCGCTACCTGCGGCATGTGCTGCCGCGCGGGTTGCGCTCGATTCGTTCGTACGGGTTCTGTCACCCGGCGGCGCGGTCGAAGCGGCTCCGGATCCAGTGTCATGCGGGCGGGCCGGTTCAGTTCGGGGCTTCGACACCATTGCCCGCAGTGAAGGCACCGGTACCGCTCTGTCCGTGTTGTCAGCGACCGATGCAGTTGGTGAAGGTCATCATGCCGGCCTATCGCGAGCGCGGGCCGCCAGACGCGCCGCCGCCGGTCGCTACAAACTTCGACGTATCATGAAAGGCGCCACCGCAACCTTCCGGCCAGTGCGTCATGGGTGGGTGCTGTCCGTCCGGTATCGACAAGGCGGAAAATCAGAGCAGGG
>JAEUHG010000216.1 GCA_016795425.1 Verrucomicrobiales bacterium | reverse complement strand
CGAAGGCCGGTTACAAGCGTCGACGGAACAGCCGGGGACGGAAAGGAATTGTGCGAGGACGTCGTTCGTCGGGGCGGGTTGTGTCGGGTTTGGCTGGAGGAGGTGTATGGAGAACCTGACGACCGAAGGTGCGGATCGGGGGAGGTTCAAATCCAAAGGAAGGTGCAGTTTGGAAAGGATGAATGGAATGGGCGCGCGAAGACACAGGGCTGAGGGGGGCAACTTCAAGTTCGATCCCGATACCGATACCGATTCCGACCCCGAACTCGGTGGAGCTGAAATCTGACCACGGATCTTCTTGCGGCTTCGCTTGTTCGCCAACGAATCGCGGTGACGACGCCGCCGATCTTGAAGAAACGACCATCGGAATCGGTATCGAAGCCTTTTCTCAAACCTTGGCGGTGTCTGAGGCGGACGATTCGATCTTCTGCGCCTTGCTGTGCGGGAGAAGGTTCGCGAGGGGGGCCCTCCGTCGCCCTGCGGGCTATGGAGGGCAATTTTCGCGAGGCGAAAATTGGAGCGGGTGAAGGGAATCGAACCCTCGTCTCAGGCTTGGGAAGCCCGCGTTCTACCATTGAACCACACCCGCACTGGCAACCGTGTCGGGTGTTGATTAGCAGGTTGGTACAGTGGGTGCAACTGGGGTTTTGGAAAAGGACGGCGGGAAGGGGAACGGTGGGTGGGGAAGTGAGAAGGGCTCGGATCTCCGATTGGTCGACGTCCTGGAGTCAAACGCCGGTCGGCGAAGCTCCGCGACCGAGAAGCCTGCTGAGCAGTTGGGCGAGGTCGGGCTCGCTGAAAGGTTTGTCGAGGCGCATCCGGACGCCGAGGGAATGGTACTCCTCGACGGAGGCGGGTTCGAGTCGCCCGCTCGCCACGGCGACGGGGACATCGGGCAGGAACCGCCGGAGAACCCGAACAAAATTCAGGCCGTCCATGTGCGGCATGTGCTGATCGGTAATCACCGCTCTAAGGTCCTTGGCATGTTCGGCGGCACGCGCCAGGCCTTCGAGACCGTCGCTGGCGATGAGCGGGGTGAAGTTGAGGCGCTGCAGCACATTCTGCGCCGCCAAACGCACGCTGGCTTCGTCGTCCACCAGGAGAATCATCTCGCCGTTGCCACGGTACAGGGACTGCGGGTCCGAGGCAGGAACGGAAGAGTCGGTAGGCGCGGCCGTGGGAAGGTAGACGGCAAAGGTGGTGCCCTGATTGGGAGTGGAGCGGACCTGAAGGAATCCGCCATGGCTGCGGACGATACCGAGGGCGGTGGAGAGGCCCAGTCCCGTGCCCATTTCCGGGGCTTTCGTGGTGAAGAAAGGGTCGAAAATGCGGTCGAGGTTCTCTGCCGGGATACCGATGCCAGTGTCCTTGATTCGCCAGACGACGTGGGGCCCGGGATTGGCATCGGTCATCTTCGCCGCGGTGGTTTGGTCGACCACCTGGTTCTCGGCCTCGAGGGTGAGTGTGCCGCCGAGGGGCATGGCGTCGCGGGCATTGACACAGAGATTGAGCAGCACCTGGTGGAGTTGGGTGGCGTCTCCGAGAACGGTGCGGAGTTCCTTGGTGTAGGTGGTGCGCAGCTGGATGTTCTTGGGAAAGGTGCTCTTGATGATCTTTTCCATCTCCCGCAGGAGATGGATGGTTTGAAGGTTTTGGCGCTCCCCCTCGACACCGCGAGCGAAGGTCAGCAATTGCTTCACCATTTCGGTGGCGCGGCGGGTGCTGGTGGCCACGATGCCGATCATCTCGTTTTCGTCGGGGTACTGGCTGCGCAGCATTTCCGTGACGAGCAGGATCGGGGCGAGGGCGTTGTTGAGGTCGTGAGCCACGCCGCCCGCGAGTGTGCCAATGCTCTCCAGTCGCTGTCTCCGCATCATCTGAGACTGAAGCTGCTTGCGCTCGGTGACATCGCGGAAGAAACCCTGGATGACCCGACGGCCCGTCGCGAGTGTTCCCACGCCTGCGGTAATCTCGACCGGGATGGGACGGCCGTCGGAGCGCAGCACCTCCGCTTCGACCACCCGTATTCCCCGGGTGGCGAGTTCACGCATCTGCTCGAGATAAAAGGCCGCCTTGTCGGGCGGATGCAGATCCGCCAAGCACCGACCAAGAATCTTGTCCCTGGTCAGAGCCAGCAGGTCGCAGGCCGCCGCATTGGCGTCGAGGATCAGGCCGGACTGTTCGTCCGCGATGAAGATGGCGTCCCGTGCGCCCTCGAAGAGGGTGGCCAGGCGGTCGTGGGTTTCGCGCAGTTCGTTCTCGGCGCGTTTGCGTTCGGTGATATCGCGCCACACGACGTGCAACAAACGCCGGTTGGGATCCTGGATAGGTGTCAGGAGCACTTCGGCGGTGAATGGTTCTCCGTTGGATCGGACGTGCACCCATTCGAAGAGGTTGCTCCCCTTTTCGAACGCCTCCGCGATCACCTCGACCGCCTTCTCCTCCGAACGGCGTCCGTCCGGTTGGAACTCCGGCGAAAGGGCACGGGGCGGTGCGCCGCGAATCTGGGAAAGGTCGGTCATTTGCAACATCGCGAGGGCGGCGGCGTTGCAATCGATGAACCGATCATTCTCAAACAGGAGAATCGCATCCGCCGAATCCTCGAAGAGGCGGCGGAAGCGCTGTTCGCTCTCCCGTAACGCCTGTTCCGCCTGTTTGCGCGCCGTGATGTCATCGTAGATCCCGAGTATTCCCGTGATCTGCCCGCCCTCCCCATGCAGCGGAACCTTCGAGGTGCGGAGCCAGATGAGATTGCCCGACGGCGTGGTCTGGGGTTCTTCGTACCCGAGTTTGGTGACGCCACCTTCCATCACCGCGCGGTCATCCGCGCGATACGCTTCCGCCTGCGCTTTCCAGCCCATTTCGAAGTCGGTCTTTCCGACGATCTCGGCGGGCGAGGTGAAACCGGCGTCCCGGGCGAACCACGAGTTGCATCCCAGATAGCGGAGGTCCTTGTCCTTCCAGAACACGCGGACGGGGGCGTTCTCGACAACGGATTGCAGGAGTTCCAGCGAGTTTTGGGCGACCTTTTCTGCCTGTCTTCGCCCGGCCACCAGGTCGAGTTGCCAGTGTTCCACTTGGCCCGTCTTTTGGACGTCTCGAGGGGACGTGTTGTCGGGTGGAAGCCCGGCCGATCGATGCCGTTCATCTTCCTGCGAAAGTCGGGGGACCTCTTCCTCGAGTGCCGCGGTGCGCTCGGTCAACCGTGCCTCCAGTTGCCGGACATGCTGATGCCGCTGGCGATCGAAGGCGAGGCGGTGGATGCTCAGCTTGATGGCGGCGTGAAGTTCGGTCTTCGAGAAGGGCCGGACCAGGTAGCCCAGGGGAGACGTGGAAAGACTGCGCTCGAGGAAGGTGTCGTCCGTGGTGGTGGTAAGAAACAGGACCGGCACGTCGAGGCGCGACCGGAGAAGGGCGGCAGTCTCGAGGCCGTCGCCGGCGGCGCCGAGGTTGAAGTCCACGAGTGCGAAGTCAGGTCGGTCCCTCTCCGCGAGTTGCAGGGCGAGCTCACCGGTGTTCGCCGGGCCGATGACCAGATGGCCCATGGCTCGAATGCACGCCTCTATCTCCAACGCCACCGTCGCCTCATTCACCCCCACGAGGATTCGGAGCGACAGAGGTGGAGCCTGGTTCATGGAAGGGAGCAGGGAGGCGGGTTCGGTGATGAACGTGGCGAGGCCGCCGCAATTCGACGGCGCCGAAGGATGCCGGGCAAGCTCCGACACGCGTTCCAGTGGTTCACCGCATGATTCCAGGCTGCCATCGTCAGTGGTGCGGTCCGGGGAGCTCAGCCGTTGCTGAAATCGCCTCCCGGGTGCCCGCGGGCGTCAATGATGATGTCAGCGGCGATTGGGGGATTTTCTTAAGCGAATTGACGCGAAGAGGGTGAGGCTCAAGGCGGGCCGACGACCACACGATGGGAGGAGAACTCCCAGCGAGAGGACCTCGACCGTTGCCCCTGACAAGAGTGGCAACGGCGGCTTCACACCACGCCGTGTTTGGAAAACCAACCCAGCATGCGCTTCCAACCGTCCTCGGCCGCCTCTTTGCGGTAGCTTGGACGGTAGTCGGCGTGAAACGCATGGGGCATGTCAGGGTAGACGTGAACCTGGGACGATTTGCCCTTCGCCGAGGCAGCGAGAGCAGCGTTGAGTTTGTCGACGGTGGGCTGCGGAATGCCTTGGTCCGCACCGCCGTAGAGGCCGAGCACCGGGGCATTGAGGTTGCCGGCGATGTCGATGGGGGTGAGGGGCTGGGCCGGAGGATTGGGATTCAGGCCACCGTACCAGGCGACCCCGGCTTTGATGCGGGAGGAGTGTGCCGTGTACATCCAGGTGGTACGGCCGCCACGGCAGAAACCGGTGATGCCGAGACGCGTCACGTCCGCTTTGGGCTGTTTGCCGGCCCATTCCACCACGGTGTCGAGATCGGAGAAGCACTGGTCATCGGTGAGCTTGTTGGCGCCGGCGAGCACCTCCTTGATCTCGGTGAGTTTGGTGAGATCGCCGATGCGGATATAGGGCTCGGCGACGATGGCGAAGTAGCCGGCCTTGGCCAGACGCCGGGCGACGTCCTTGATGTGTTCGTGGGCGCCCCAGATCTCCGGAATCACCAGAATCGTGGCGTATTTGCCCGCCTTCTTCGGGGCGGCATAGTAGGTCGGGATCGAGACACCGTCCTTGGCAGCAACGGACGCTGTGCCGGTGTCCAGATCGTCGGCGGGCGTGACGATCATGGTCTGGGCCACGACGGGACGCGCGGAGAGGGCGATGCCGGCCGCGGCGGACGCGACGAGAAATTCCCTGCGGGAGGGAATGGACTGGGGCATGGACGAATTCATGACGGTGATCACCGTCTCGTCCCATCAATTCGGGTGTCAAGGGAAGTTCAGGCAGGTGGCATTGTCGACATGGGGACAAGCGAATCCGCCGACAAGATGTGTCGATCGGTTGTGTTTCCCCTTGAACATCACCCTCGCGCCGGGCAGAGAGGACTAGTCTCATGTCTATATCCTTTGCCCGAATGCGAAAACCCCGGCGCTTCACCGTCATGGCGGTTTGGTTGTGGGCCAGCCTGTTGGGGGTGGTCCCGGTGCTGCGTGCGGCGGAGTCAGCGGCGGTACGTGTGACGCAGGCGGCGGATGCCTTCGTCCGGACCTTGAACGAATCCCAGCGCCGGGGAGTGCAGTTTGAATTCAACGACGCGGCCCAGCGGACTCGGTGGTCGAACCTGCCGGTGAGCATGGCGAAGCGGGCCGGCCTGCGCCTGGGCGACCTCACCGCGGAACAACGCGCGGCAGCCATGAACCTGTTGCGTGCCGCCTTGAGCGAACGCGGTTACGAAAAGATCCTGGGCATTGTTCAAAGTGACGAGGTGCTGCGGCGCCAGGGGAATTCGACGGTGCCGTTTGGCCAGGATGAGTTCTTTATCTCGTTCATGGGCAAACCGTCGGTGTCCGCGCCCTGGATGCTGCAATTCGGCGGTCACCATTTGGCCCTGAACCTCACCATGGCGGGCGACCAGGGCGTGCTCACTCCCAGCCTCATCGCCGTTCAACCGGCAATGTTCGAGTGGAACGGAAAGACAGTGCGTCCAATGGGGCGTGAGACCGACAAGGCGCTGGCCTTGGTCCAGTCTCTCGATGCGACGCAGCGCAAGGCGGCCGTTCTCGCCTTCGAGATGCGGGATCTGGCTCTCGGTCCCGGGCATGACGGCGAGACGATCGCGCCTGAAGGGGTCCAGGTGGCGACTTTTAGCGCGGCCCAACGGCAATTGTTGCTCGAACTCGTCGCGGAATGGTCGGGCATCATCCACGACGCCGCGGCGCAGCGGAAGTTGAAGGAAATCGAATCCAAGCTCGACCAGACCTGGTTCGCCTGGAGCGGACCTTTGGAGGCGGGCAAGGCTTATTTCCGAGTCCAGGGCCCGACGCTCATCATCGAGTACGCCCCGCAGCGCTTGGGCGGCGACGTCACGATGCACATCCACTCGATGGTCCGCGACCCAACCAACGACTACGGAAAGCAGTTCCTCCCATGACCCGGCGGTCGATTTCGTTGTTGGGGGTCCTGGCCGCGTCCTGGTGGATCGCCGCGCCGACGGGATGGACGCATCGGCTTGACGAATGCCTGCAGGCGATGCGTGTCAACGTCGCCACCGACCGGCTAACGCTGGATCTCGACCTGACACCCGGAGCGTCAGTGGCGGGGCAGGTGCTAGCTCTTCTCGACCTGGATGCGGATGGCGAGATTTCGGCGACCGAGTCGGTCGACTACGCCCGGCGATTGCTTCGCGATGTCGCGGTGACATTGGATGGCCGTGGATTATCGCTGCACGTGGTTTCCGCCGACGCCTCCCCGCTGGCGCATCTGAAGAGCGGCGACGGGCGGTTGAGGATCCGCGCCCATGCCGGATGGGACGCTCTGGGAACCGGGACCCACGTTTTGGATCTCACCAACCGGCATCTGCCGTCGATCAGCGTCTATCTGGTCAACGCGACGAAGCCCGCCGATCCCGCGCTGCTCCTGGGTCGGCAAGTTCGCAACCCTCACCAGAGCGAATATCGATTGGAGTTTACGATCACCCGGCAGGACGCCACCGATCCGTCGCCCCCCTGAAGTGTGCGGGCTGAGTGCGGGCCGATATCGGACTCGCAAATTCGCAATGGATCTTTGCGAGCCCAGGCTTCAAGTCGAGACCGGGAGTGGCAAGAATCGCGCCCTCATGCATTCACAGGTATTCCTTGCCGCCCTGTTCCTCGTCGCCGCCTGCAGGGCCATTGCCGCGGGCCTTCCGGTGAGTCGGCCGCATGCCGAAGGGATGAACTCCGAGCGGCTGCAGCGCGTGTTCGAGTTGGTGGACGGAACGGTGAAGGCCGGGCAGCACGCCGGCGCCAATGTCCTGGTCTTGCGACATGGCAGGATCGTTGGACAACGGAGTTTCGGCTCGCGCGACGTGGAGACGGGAGCGCCGATGCGCGCGGACACCATCGTGCGTATTTATTCGATGTCGAAGGTGGTGACGGCGGTGGCGGTCCTTCAATTGTTCGAGGAGAACCGTTTCGCCCTCGACGCGCCGGTGGCGCGCTGGCTGCCGGAGTTGAAGGACCTGAAGGTGTTCGAGAGCGGCACCGCGGCTGCCCCCAACTGCGTTCCGACGACCCGTGCCATCACGGTACGCATGCTGCTCAACCATACGGGCGGCTTCACCTACGACTTCTTCAGCGGCTCGCCGGTCCACGAACTCTACCAGCAAGCGGACCTTTGGAACTCGACGAGCCTCGACGAGTTCATGGCGAAGGTCGGGAAGCTCCCATTGCTCGCCCAGCCGGGCACGGCATACAACTACAGCATCAGCGATGATATTCTCGGGGCGCTGATCCAGCGGGTGAGCGGCATGACTTTTGAAGAGTTTGTGGCGCGACGCATCACCGGTCCGCTGCGGATGAGCGACACTTTCTTTGATGTGCCCGCCGACAAGTTGGACCGCCTGGCCAAGATTCACGAACTGCGCGACGGCAGGCTGCACACCAAACCGGAGATCCTCGGCGCCTATGCCGAGCGCGGCCGCGGGATACCGTGCGGTGGCGCCGGGTTGTTCTCCACCATCGGGGATTACGCGCGTTTCGCCCAATGCCTGATGAATGGCGGGGAATTGGATGGGGCGCGCATTCTGGGGCGCAAGACGGTGGAGCTCGCCCTTATGAATTCGCTTCCCCCGGGAGTCCACGCCTTCAATGCGGCGGATGGTTGGGGACTCTTCAGTGCGGTGCGGCTGGATCCCGTGGCGGCGGGCGAACCGCTCAGCGCCGGTTCCTTCTACTGGAGCGGGGCGGCCACCACGCATTTCTTTTGCGATCCCAAGGAGCAGGTGCTGGCCCTGGTGTTCTGTCAGCACCTTCCCTTCGACCAGCACCAGTTGTTCGGCCGGTTTCGCACATCCGTCATGCAGGCGGTCGAATAATGCCGGGCATTGACACCTGGTTAGGCTGAGGCATTTTTCGCGCCGCGTTCAGGACGCATCCGGGTCCGCGGAAAGGGCTGAGCCCACCTGTCCAACTCACTGCAGCCATAACCTTGATGCTGCCTGCCTGCGGACCACAGGCCATAGCAGAGAGGTTATATGTCGACATCGCTACCGCCACGCCCGGATCTCGAACAACTCCGGGCCCAGGCCAAGGAACTGCTTCGCGCCTTCAAGTCCGGCGATCCCGCGGCCATACGCCGGTTCCAGGAGTCGCTTCCCACGCACGAAGCCAAACTCGCCGACGCCCAATGCGTCGTGGCCCGTGAATATGGCTTCGCCAGTTGGCCCAAGCTGAAGGAGCACGTCGAATCCGTGCTCCTGGAGTCGCAGGATCCGCTGGACCTCTTCAAGAAAGCCTTCGAGGCTGATGATGCTTCCCTGATGCGTCGATTGCTGGCGCGGTTCCCGCAGATGAGGGCGCATGTCAACGAGCCTGTATTGGGCTTCGACGCGCCCCCCATCACCGGCGTTCGCAGCCGGGAAATGCTCGATGTCCTGTTGGAGGCGGGCGCGGATTTGAATGCCAAGAGCCGGTGGTGGGCGGGCGGCTTTGGACTCTTGCACCATGGCGATCGAGCGGTGGCCGAGTACGCCATCGAACGAGGGGCGGTCGTGGATATCCATGCGGCAGCCCGCCTCGGAAAACTCGATCGGGTGCGGGATTGGGTCGCCAAGGATCCGGCGTTGGTCCATGCCCGGGGTGGCGATGGTCAGACGCCGCTGCACTTCGCCAGCACCCTCGAGATCGCGGAGTTCCTCGTGGATCACGGGGCGGACATCAACGCGCTGGATGTGGATCACGAGTCCACACCGGCGCAGTACATGGTTCAGGATCGACCGGAGATCGCGCGGTTTCTGGTGAAGCGCGGGTGTCGCACCGACGTGCTTCTGGCCGCTGCACTTGGTGATGTGGCGTTGGTGCGTCGGCACCTGGACGAGCATCCGGAATGCATTCACACGCGCGTCAGTCCGGAGTTCTTTCCCATGTCGCGGCATCGCGCGGGTGGGACGATCTACCAGTGGACACTAGGATGGTTTGTGTCTCCGCATGACGTGGCGAGGAAGTTCGGGCATCGCGAGGTGGAAGCTCTCTTGCGGGAGCGCAGTCCGATCGAGGTCCGATTCGTCGACGCCTGCTGGGCGGGGGATGAATCGGTGGCGAGAGAGGTGGAACGTCTGGAGCCTGGGTTGGCCGCTCGATTGCCGCTTCACTACCGCCGGCACGTGGCATTGGCAGCACGCAACAATAACACCAAGGCGGTCGTGGCGATGCTGCGGGTCGGGTTTCCCGTGGAGATCACCGGCCAACACCAGGGCACGCCACTGCATTGGGCTGCGTTTCACGGAAACGCCGAGATGACGCGGGAGATCCTCCGACATCAGCCGCCACTGGAAGCGTTGGATGCCGATTTCAAGGCGACACCGCTGGGCTGGGCGATACACGGCTCGGAGAATGGTTGGTATGC
>JAEUHG010000199.1 GCA_016795425.1 Verrucomicrobiales bacterium | reverse complement strand
ATCGTCACTGCACAGCCGGGCCGATAGCCGATATCACGGTGAACCTGAGAGGAGTCCCGGGTGAGCCGGTGACCATACCCATCGTTCAGCCAGTATTCACGCTCGCCGGTGAACAACCCACCACCGTGCCAGCAGTCTCCTTTAGACAGGATGACGATGGCCTTCAACCAAGGTGCCTGGGAAATCGCCGTCCATGAGCCACCCGTCTCGGTGTCCACCTTCCCGTTCATCGCGAAGTAAATCAGGAATCTGCCGTGGGGCGACAGGTCAGCTCGGCGCTCTTAGATTCTGCCCCGGAACCACTGGCCCATGCGGAAAGTTTCGCGCTTTCGGTCCCAGAGCATAGTCCAAACACTCTTGCTTGGCCCACGTCGGAACACCACTGCTGTCTCTGAATCGCGGGCCAAGACCACGTGGATTCGCGGCGGGAACGCTTTCGCCATGGACGGATGTTAGAGGGAACTTTGGCCCCCTTTGCTAAAAAAATTTCTGAGCCAAATCCCATTTTCCACCAGACACCCGGTGCGAAAATGCCACCCCCCCCGCCCCCCTTTCCCGAAATCCGCCGGCACCAACTACAGCCGGATGCCCGCTGCGATCCCAAGGAAGTCGGGTCGAGAGCAGCACCCGATTTTGCGCCGACAGTTGCCGACACTTGAAAGGGTCGAAAGTGCGCTTCCATGCGTAGTCCCAAAATCATGTCAACACGCACCTCATCCAATAACCACGGCCTTATACGCACCATCGCGCATGCTGATACATGCTGCGAGTGGATTCGTAAACCGTAGGTCGTCGGTTCAATCCCGACCACTGGCTCCACTCCTCAACCCCTTGGCCTGAGGAACTTAAGCGCGGTGACCACCCGCAGGTGTGTCCAAAAGTGAGTCCAAAGTGTGCCACTCCGGCACATCTTGGCCCTACTCTCCCACCACTCTGCGAGTCCTCGGTCACGCGGGATCCCAGGGGTCGGTAGCCTCTGGGCTCGTTCTCCGAGCAATGGAGAACCGCCACCGCCTCTTCCGCCGAAACTCCGACGCCTTCTACGCTTTCGACCGGCTTACCACGAACGCGAGAGCCTCAAGACGTCCACCCCCAATGAAGCCCGCCGCCTCGTCCAAGCCAGGAACGACTCCCACGAGCGCCTGGCGATTTTGCGGATTCTGCACAATCGACGTCTTCACTTAGGCCATCCTCGGCCATCGAACCCTCGAATGGGGAGTGGACTGCGTCGAAGCAGTAACATCGGCCCAGCCCATCTTCACTTGCGGGGGCCTTCTCCCATGCGAGAGTCACCGCAACTAGCGGGTGATGACCAGGGTTAGATCCACCTCGCGGAGCGGCGCCGAAACAGACATGCCCTGCTAAGTGACAGACACGAAGTGTCGAGACCGGCGATCGAACCGGTCAATGCGCGGCACCCGACTGGGCCGCGACTCCAATCCAGTCATCGGGCATTCGGCGCAAAGGAAGCTGCTCCGAGACCCGCTCGGGTGGCATTTGCGGAAAGGCTGCGGGGCTAGGAGTTTGCGAAGTCGACCTGACCTCTATCTTTCCTCTACGGGTGCTTTCGGTCACCCCACGTCATCCCTGTAACCACCAAGGCCGAAACATTTCGTGCACCGAACCGTGCGAGGGACTACTGTCCTCAAGTTGAGCCGTAACGCGCTCAGTCGGTGATCATGGCGTGGTGGGACTTTTCACGTCCCTAGTTATGCTAAAGCTGCTCCAATGGAGTTCGATAATAGTTATTTCGGTGGTGCTCCTGGCACTCGTGGCATTGCTTGGTCGCCACAAGTCAACCAACTGGTCGTTGAGGTTAAGTCCCAGAGTCGGTTGGCACCTGGAAGCAGGTTATCTTCTCAGTTTCACCCCAAGTTCGACAGTTGCCGCCTGTCATATCAGTGGCAGGTGGTACAGGTTTGGCCCGGTAGCGATCCATCAAATGTGGCGTTGGCCAGTCGCTGTCACAAATCAGGCAACGCCAGCCACGATATGGAAAGCGTTTTGAGAGCGGCCAAAGGAACGCTCCACACGCACCGCCGCTTGCCGTTTCGAGTTCAGACATCGGTTCGTCGGACGCCGGATTTGCAGCGGACGCCCGCTTCCAATGACGGGTCGGTGAGTTCCAGGCTTGGGCGGGGGCATCCGCACCCTCGACATGGTCGCCAAGGCTCTAAATGTGGCGGCATGAAAGGTGTCGTTGAACCCTTGGTCGCGGATGCGATGCGACTGCCTCTCGACCAGCGATTGACGTTAAGCCGGATTGCGGCCGTGCAGTGTTCGGAGCAGCGCCACTGAATGTCGGCGTGATCAGACACAATCGCTGGTGGCTAGAGCCCCGGGGTTGTTCGCTTTCAAAAGCGCGAGGGAAACCTTCCCTCGCGCTTTTGCTTTTTGCGGCCTTTGATTGGCGTACTGGAACGGGACCTTGCCTGAACGACGAATGACTCCGGCTGGCCCCGTCCTGCCACCTTCCCAACCGTAGAATGAGCCCGGGAATCGGAATGGCGGTTCGGAGGGCCCCACCGATAAACGGGAGCGCCCTGCTCGTTATGCCTTTGAGGATGCCCGAAGACGGCTAGGAATGTCGGGACAGGAACTTGGCCGCCCCGCAAACGCCCCGACTGATCCGGCGAAAGAGTTTCCCAAGAAGCTGATCCATTTCGTCCTCACTGCTGATGACAGCATCATGGGCTCCCTTCGCTAGGGCTCGGCGTCGCGGTTCGCCATCGAAATGCCCGCCAGGACAAAGTTCCGATTAAGCAGAAAGGCCACGCCCGGACTGTAGGCCGGAAACCCTTCCTGTGCTCTTATCCACGTGCGACCGTGATCTTCCGAGCGATAGACACCCTTCGAAGCCCCGGCCAAGGCCACCACCTCATTCGCTGCCAGTTCCCAAACGGGCGCCTCCATCGGCAGCGCACCCTGAGGATCGTCAAACGATGATCGCGATGGTTCCATCAAACTGGCGGTCCCTCGTGACCACGAGACCCCGAAGTCGGCGCTCCAGTGAAGCCCACCGGGATTATGACCCGCGATCAGCGTGCGACCAGCGGTGGCCAGAGCAAGAGGTGAAACGGGACCCGACTTTGTCCAACGACCTTCGCGGTCGCTCCAAATAAAGAGACCTTGGCCGTAGAGGCCGGCAAATAATCGGCCATCGACCACCGCCAGTGCGAACACCTGTGCACGAGCTGGAAGCCCTTCCCTGCGACGGGCCTGAACTTCTGCTTGGCCGTCCAAGACGAAGACGCCATCGGCATCCGTGCCGGCGTAAAGCGCTTCCTCGTGCGCGATCAGACAGCGGACCTTTATGGATGAAAGCGAAGGATTCCGCACCCAAGAGCCCCCTTCGTCAACCGAGGCCAGGAGCCCCTGGCCATCGGTACCCGCCACCACCCTCTTGCCCAAGGTCGCAAAACTGGTGACTCGACCGGAGGTCATGGCCGCACCGGTGGCGGGACGCCAACTGCGGCCTTCATCGCTGGATCTGAAGACGCCGGAGTCCGTACCGGCGAACAGGCTCTCGCCGACCGATCCAAACGCATGGATGCGAGACTGGTTTGGCATCCCGGCATCCGCGCGAATCCACGTTCGACCCCGATCCGTCGATCGATACACCCCATACCGCTCGGTCGGTGTGGCGACGGCAGCCGTAGAAACCAGAATCAGCGCGCTCGCACGTCGGATCAGGGATCCCTTCATGCAGCGAAGATTAGCTGGATGTTTGGAGATAGCCACCGCGAGAGTGTCCTTGGCGCTTGAGACCATGAACCGAGCGAAGGCCGCGTTGCGAGGGGCGCCGCGGCGTTAGACCCGGCGCCCTGCGAAAAGGGTGCGTCCCATCCTCATTGAACCGTCTTTTCAGGAGTCGCCTCGGGCTTGGGCGCCGGGTCACTGCTGACTTTGGAGAGTTTCTGCAGGAAATCCTTCGGTAACTTGTCGAAACTCGAAGCGACCTGAAGAATTTTGCCCAGCGAGACGTTCCCCACGATGTTGACGATGACGGCGTCGTTGGTGTCCTGAATCAGCACCGCCAATCCGGCCAGGCTTTCCCCCTTGGCATCGCCCAGCGTGTAGATGCCCACGTTGTCGCCAGGCACCGAGACAACCGGTGTCCATTTCGAGTCGAGTATCGTGCGCAACGAAGCCATGCCCTTGGTGAGGGCGGCGCGATTCGTGGACTTGGCCTCGATGACAACCACTCGGATGAGTTTCACATCACGAACGAGCTCGGAAAGATTGATGCCCGTGCGCGCCAGTGGGTCATTCGTTCCGCCGTTGAGTTCGGACACCGCGTCCTTGAGCAGGTAACGAGGCAGGTTGATATCGACCTCGGGCAGAATGGCCTTCAAATCGATGACCTGGTCAATGGGCAGATACGCCCGATCGGCTTCGACGCCAGCCTGCGCGCGGACGCGCAAAGGAGCCAGCGCAAGCAACGCGAGAGTGAGAACTGCGAACCAGATTTTGGATGTCATAGGTTATCGATGAGTTTGGATTTGGCGTTTCGGAAACTTCTCAACAGAGGGGATGCGGCGCTCTCGATGAGCGTGCCCTCCGCACGCGACGCCACCCGCTTCAAGGTGTGGCCGACGAGGGCAAAGGATCCGACGGCCTGCTGGACGATTACCGTCGAGTCTCGCTCCACCACCGTAACAGGTCCGGACGAACCGCTTCGGGGCGTTGGATCGTCCCAGGTGATCAAGGCACCCAGGGCGATCAGACAGGCAAGAATGCTCGTCAGACCGGCCATCGGGAGCCGTCGCGACGGATGGGCGCCAAGCGAAGGGCAGCCAACTCGGCCCGCGACGCGGCTCATCACCGCAGGGGGGCAAGTTTGGCTCCGGAGTTCGCGGATTATTTTCTCAACGGGATCGGCCATGGGTCCTCCTTTCGGACTAGCCGGGCCAGTGCTTGGCGCGCACGGAGCAGGCGTACTTTCACCGTATTGATAGGTATGCCGAGGGCCTCGGCGATTTCGCGGTATCGAAGTTGGTTGATCTCATAGAGCACGAACACACTCCGGAGCGACTCCGGCAGTCTCCGGAGCACCCCGTTGGCCTGTTCCAGGCGGTCGACCACGTCGGCCGCCCGACTCGGGTCGATTGCAAATTCATCCTCCTCCTGTTCGAGCGTTTCCTCATCGAGCGGAAAAGTGGTCGACGAGCGTTGTCGCATCTGATCGAGGCAGTAGTTTCGCGTGGTGCGGAAGAGCCAGCCGCGCAGGTTGAAAAAGTGGAGCGTGGGCAGTTGATGCCAAAGCCTGACCAGAACCTCCTGAGTGGCGTCCTCGGCATCCGCATTGTTCCCGAGAAGCGCACGGGCGTATCGAAAAAGTTCGTCCCGGTGCCGTTGGCACAACAGTTGGAATTCCAGCTCCCGGATCATGCGTCCGAGAGCTCAACGTGTTCGAAGCTCCAATTGTTTCAGGTTTCTTGGCCCGCCCTCAGCCAGCACCTACACATGAACCATTGGACCCAGCACACCTCCTCGCAGCGCAACCGCGTTAGGTCAGCAGTTGGCCGTCCTTAAACGCCAGAACTCCAAGCCGCGACTTCGACCTGGCGACCGTGCCTTCTGGATCCTGATGCGTCGGTTGTGGTCCAAATGTCGCGTGGCACCGTCGAGGCCGCCGATGAGCGTGGCAATGGAGATCCGGCAAGCGGCGAGTCGGCCGAGAGCATCGCCAAGGAAACCTGCGATTTGATCCTCCGAATGGCTCGCGACATCGCCACCTTCCCGAGCGCGGTCAAAAATTGTTCGACCATCGGCGAGCGCTACGAGGAACTTGACCTTGATTCCATGTTCCAAGTTCAGCGGGGTGACGCTCGTAATGATGCCAGTCTCCGGTGTGACCTTTTCAATCGAGCCATCGCCGGAGCCCCCCTTCACCTTGGTGCCATTTGGAAATTGGCAGACTGGCGTCGGTCGAAGGCGGCGACGTAACCGAAGCCGTGCTCGAACTTGGTCTCAGTGGCGAACGTATGAACCAAGTTAGGTCCAGAAGCGCTCACGCTCCAGGCGTCCACGATACTCACGAGCAATCCAACGGGAGTGGTCCTGTCCAATGGAATTGCGGCAGAGGATCACGAACGGCAACTGTCGTCGCACAAGGCGGCGGAGACCACTTCTCGGGGTTTGGCTTCAGAGGGCTCTCGGAACGACTTGGCAGTTACCACATTCCGAGCCTGCGCGTTCGCACGCCGAATAAGAACGGGCTTGGCGTAGAGGTAGACACCGGAGAGCGAGAGGAACACAAGCACTGCGGCCACCACCGTCATGAAGGCCTTCCCTACCTCACCACCCAGTTTCCCCGTGTGAAGGTCGAGGGCGATCTTGCCCCAGTCCGTGGCTCGATCCTGCCGACCGGGTGACGTTGTCGAGACCACCTTCTCGTAGCGGCCCTTGAGGTAGGAAGACCCGGTCTGCGCGTCGACGATGACTTCGCGGTCATCCATTCCTTTGATCTTCCATACGAGAACACCGGCTTCTCGCTTGAGCTCGATCCGGTCGAGGGCTACCGACCCAAGATCCTCACGCGCCACAGCGATTGCTTGGCCCGCTGGGATTCCCGCCGCACCGAGGCCGGTCAGCGTGCTAAAGTCGATCTCCAGTACCTTTGGACCATCCGTCGCATTCGGTTTGCTTCGTTGGGGTGCTCCCGCCGGCTCTAGCCCAAGAGCGCTCAACACAGACTTCTTGTAGTTGAGAAGGATGCCGGTTGAACCGACGACGACGAGGAAGATCGCGGCAATAAGCCCCCCCCAGGCATGCCATCGGCGTGCCCAGGCGAGGAGTCGGTGACGCGGCTTGAGCGGGTTTGCGGGGGATTTCATGGAAGCCATGGCTCGAAGGTGGCAGGACGTGCCCTTCAGTCGTTGGGATCCTCGCCCTTGACCGTCTTGTCCTCAGCCTTCGAGCGCAGCGTCACAACTCGGCCGTCACCCATGACTTGATTGAAAACCTTGGCATGCCACCGGACCGGCCCGAGTTCGCCCTTGGCGATTTTTTCCATCACTTTCAGCGGTTCATCAGAATCCCAAGGCTTGAACAGGTCGTGGGCGAGATGGCGCGTGCCGGCGAGGCTGAACCGGTTCTTTTCCAGGTCCTTCTCTTCACGGTTCAGTTCGCTTCCTTCGAGTTGGTAACTGCTCCCGCGGCGGTCGAAGACGGGCTTTCGATTGGCAGAATCTCCGTGGTCCGAGGGACATCGCAACACGCGCTGGAAAACCGGTGACTCCGGCGATGCCCGCAGGCCAATCCCCAAGTAGCCGGCAAGAGCCGTCTGCACGCCATTGGTCAGGGTCTGCAGCTGCTTGCCCTTGGATACGTCCTCGCCACTCAGCTTGGATTTCTTGACCTCGTACTTCGGAGGAAGGAGATCCTCGTGGTCCTCCGCATACATCGAAAGAGCGAGGTGGACCTGGCGGAGATTGGAAACGCAGTTGATGCGTTGCGCCCGCTGTTTTGCACCGGCGAGCGCCGGCAAGATCATGCTCGCAAGGATCGCGATGATCGCGACGACGACAAGCAACTCGATCAGAGTGAACCCACTGGAACTGCTGCGAAGCCTACTGGCGCTTTTCACGCGCCAACTTTTGCCGGACGGAAAGCCTCTCCGCTTTCGGCGGGTTGCCGAAGGTTGTCGGCACATTGTCTGGGCTGCTCGCCGTCTGGTGCAACCTTGCATCGCCCGCGAACGGGACGCCTGCGCGGCCTCGCTATCCAGTGGAATTCGGAGGCGCTTCCCTTCCGCAGGTGTTCATTCCGTTGACGCCAAGGCGGTGCGCCACCAGATTCTGCACGTTCAGCGGGCGGCGATGAGTCGTTCGTGGGACGAATAAAGGGTCCGACGGTTGATGCCGCCGGAGGATACCGGGTGGTCGGGCCGCCACCTCCAGAATCGAATTGCTCTGGTGCAATACGTCTGCGGATGAAGTGGCCCTCGGCGGAAGGCTTTTCCTTCCGTCCGGTATTCGTCGGCTTTTCCCACTTCTTCTCGGAGGCGGGTTGCTTCCCAAGGCATTTCATGAACTCGCGTTCGAGCAATGAACAAGGCCATTGGTGTGCAATTACTTGGATTCGGTGCGGCGTCAATCGGGCTTGGTTGTCTGGTCTATTTCCTAGCCAGACCTCTAGCCCTGCCGACGCTGATCGCGGGTCTCGCCGGGGGAACGCTCTGCCTCGTGGCAGGAATACGTGCCGTGCTGGGAGTCACTCGGAAAACCCTGCCCCTCCTGTCGCTGATTCCGTTGACCATTGTCCTGGTTTCGCAGGCGGTGATGACTTGGGGGGCGGGAACCCCTGAGATTCCGGCACGAAGATCAGCATCTCTGGTGGTCTGTCTCCTCCTCGCGCTCTCCTACCTGATGCTGATGCGCGTGGCGTATGCGGGCAGCTCCTACGTCGGAAATGCGTCCAGGCCGGCGAATGGCGGCGGCAAAACGACGCCGCCTGCCAGTGCTTCTGCGGTGAAGGAAGCCGCTGGAAAGCCGTAACGGACGGAACCAGCCACGTCCAATCCCTCGAATGCCAAAACACGCGCCACCAACCCGCCAGCGAATCTTGGGGCCGATAGACCCATCGACGCCCAGCAGCCATGAAGCAAACGGATCCATTGGGCCATGATACCCCGTCGACGCGCGAACGACTGATCGACCGACCGATCCCGGCGGAATCAATGAGTTCTGACGTCTCCCTGGACCTCGCCCTCCTTGGCTTCATCCTGATCGGCTCCGTTCTCCCGGTGCGGCACTTGCATTCGGACATCCCGTGGGTCTGGCCGCTCCTGAACACTGTTGGCGGCGGGATGTGCATCCTGTTCGCGATTCTGGGCCGACGAAGGTCGAGGGGGGCCAACTTGGGTGCACGAACTACACTCGCCGTAGCCGCATGCGCCTTACTCTATCAGACCGTCCTGTATTGGGACCCGTCAGACGGAGGTCAGACGAGGAACCCACGACTGGCGGTCATGACGATTGTCCTGGCGGTGTTTAGCCTCGGTACCTTGCTGAAGCTGAGCCGGGACATGAAAGGCGTCTGACCTGAGGACCGCCCACGACGTCCTCATTGAACTCATCCTGCGGGGAGCGAAGCACTTCCCTGATCACGTCGCACCGCCTGACACTCTGGCGCTCATGCGGGCAGACCCGGAAAGCATGAGCAGCGAATTGCGAAAGCGATTGCTCATCGACGAAGCTCCGGCTGTTCAGGCAGGTGAGGTACAGAAGGAAGCCGGACCGGCCTCGATTGTTTCGCCTGTGGCGAGCGCCATCCGTTCATCGAAGGCCTCTGCAGCGTCGCCAAGCTGGCCGACCGCCGGCCCCCTGGTCGTAGTGTGACGAACGCGCCCGAGTCGATGACACCCCCCGCTGTCCGGTCGCTGGCGATCCGACGTCTCACCGTGGGTCCGCCCGGTGATGGACGACTTCGCCAACAACGCCATCCGGGACATCGCGGTCCAGTGCGCCGCCCAGAGTATCAAGACCCAGACCGTCATCAACTGCGCCTGCTGAACCAGAGCGGAAGACCCGGGCCTCGATGTGGGTGATGGCGACCAGGGACGAATTGCCGGACTTTCTCCGGGACCGGCTGACGCCGGACTTCGAGTCCTGGCCGTCTTCTCCTCCCCAGAAAGCCAGGGACGAAATGCGAAGCCTCCTTGACCAGATGACCGCTAAGAACTGGCGCACCAAGCGTGTGTGCCTCATTGAGCTGCTGGCCACCAATCATCGATGACGACCGTTCAACACCACCGCGGTTCCACCTAAGCTGCCGGGAACTTGCGCCTCCTTAGCGCGCATTGATTTTGCTACCCCGGCCTTGCGCCGAAGCTGATACCGCAACCGAGCAAGTCCTCGCAAATCCTCAACGATCGTCGGCAAAAGTCTTACCCGGGTATCAGGATCATCGGTCCACCTCACCGCAACTTCGCGGAGCCTGAAGTCAGCGGCTTCCGCGAGCACAACCAGTTCCGTATCGAAAAACCACCTTTCGCTCTCCACCAGAGGCAATAGCAGCGAAGCCGCCTCCCGTTTGATGGCCTTGAATCCGCACTGAAGATCTCGCACCTGCGTCCCTAGGATCAGTCGAGCCAGACCATTATAGCCACGCGACAGAATCTCTCGCCCTAATCCCCGACTTGTCTCAGAGCCACCTGCCAATCTCGAACCTAGGGCCAGATCAAAGCCTCCGCGAAGGACTGCGTCCAAGAGTTCTGGCACATGGCGGAGGTCGGTCGATAAGTCCACATCGGAATATGCTAGCACCGGACTTGCCGACTGCGCCCACGCCCGCCTAAGCGCTCGTCCTCGGCCACTCTGCTGCAATCTCAAGTATCGCACGTGGTCTTCAACTCGTGCCAGCCGCAGGCCGATCTCGTTGGTGCCGTCGGTCGAACCGTTATCCGCAATAACAATCTCCCATCGGTTCTTAAGCACCGAAATCCCGTTCAGGGCGGCTGAGAGCCGTGGCACGCTATCGGGGAGCTGCGCTTCTTCGTTCAGGACGGGTATTACCCAGGAAACGATAGGAACCGACGCTGCGTCCAGCGTACCTCCATCTGGGTGCGCGCCTGTCATCGTTGCCGAATGTAGGCCGTACTCGCCAGCGTTGACGATTGAACTCGCTGTAGGTCCAACAGATCAGCACTGTTCTCGGCCTTCTTCCAATAGCTCACCTTCTTAGAGAACTCCTTCGGATGTCTCCTGTGCCACCGTTCAACGTGACCTTCAGAAAGACCGAGCCCTCCAACTTGCCCATGTCGATCCGCGGGCATGGTGACCCAACGATCGTCCGGCGCCGGCCGAGCCAAAATATGGGCATCGCCAATGCTGTCCTGATGCTCATCGATAAAAACAAACAAGTTTGCGGGCTCCAGGATTGCCCACGCATACAAGACCGTCTCCTGGATTTCGTTCGTGCGGCCGCCCAGGTTTCCTTTCATCGAATAGCTTCTGAAGCGCGGGACACTGGGTTTCCCACGTGTGCGACTGCGATCACCAGTGTAGTGTCTCACAAACGACTGGATCGACTCTCCTTTGTTTTGCGCATTCTCGGTTGAGTGCAGCCGGGCTCGATCGTCTCCAGCGTCTGATTGAACCGACTCAACTTTCCCACGATCGAATCGATCGTTGCCGTCCACACGAAGGGTTGGGGATCGGAGTTCCACTGGGAGAGAAACCCGATTCACCGTGGCCTTTCTGATTCCCTGCGCCTTGGTCCGCGTACGGCAATCCCAGTGCGTGGCTCCCGCAGGCTTCGTTTGGAGCGTCGCCTCCACAATCCTCTCGACGTCTTGCGCAGCGAGCCGCGGCTTGCGACCACGGCCCTCGGCCACCTCCCACAGGCAATCGGTGCCCTCGCAACAGAAGTGGGTCCGCCAGAGGGCGACGGTCTTGGGATTGATCTCGAATTCTTGGGCCACTTCCTGGCTCCGAGCTCCGGTAGCCGCCGCCAGGAGGATGCGACAGCGTTGGGTCACTTGCCGGGACGTCCCATGCGCGGCGACCCAACGTTCCAGTTCCAAGCGATCCGGAGGTTCCTGGAAAACAGGAGCTGCGACGCGCGGCATGACTCCACCATGCACTGCCAAATCCATAATGCCAGTCTTCTGAGAGACCCTACACTAGGGTTGCGGTATGAATCCGGAGATCGATTGTAATCATACTGAAACAGCAATCCCGCTTGGATTGGTGCCACAGAATCATCATACAACGCACTGCTATCTCCGATCCTTGAATCCCGCGTACTACACCACGCACCGTTGATCAGGACGGCACGACTCGGCGGAACGGCGCCCGTGAAATCGTCGAGTCATCGAGATCCTCCGACGCGAACACGAACACCGGCTGTCCGTTCGGGAGATCGTCCGCAGTTGCGGTGTCGCTCCCAGCACGGTGGACGATTACCCGATCCGCGCCAATGCGGCGCACTTGGGCTGACCGCTGCTCGAGGGACTCGCGGAAGCGGATCTGGAAGCACGACTGAGCGCGATCATCCATACCCGGCCGCCAGGAAACCCGCCGTCGGTCCCGCCGGATTGGACCCACCTCCACGCCGAACTGCACCGGCCCGACGTGACCCTGCGTTTGCTCTGGCGGGAATACATTCGGAGCGAACCCGCCGGCTTGAAGTACAGCCGCTAATGCGAGCGTTACCAGGAGTGGCGCAAGGCCCTGGAACTGACCTTCCGGCGAATCCGCGCCCCCGGGAAAAAGTTGGTCGTCGACTGGGCCGGTCAGACGGTGACGATCCGAAACGCCGCCGACGACGCCACTCAACCGGCGTCGGTGTTCGTCGCCGCCTTGGGCGCCTCCAGGAAGATCTACGTCGAGGCGTTCCCGGACCAGAAGTTGGCGTCGTCGATCACGGCGCACGTGCGCGCGTTCTGCTTCCATGGTGGAGTGCCCGCGATCATCGTTCCGGACGAAACGTGCACGACGGTGAACGAAACCTGCCGGCACGACCTGTTCCTGCATCGGACGTAACAGGGCATGGGCGAACACTACGGCAAGGTGGTCTTGCCGGCCCGGGTCCGGAAGCCCCTGGACGAGGAGAAGGTTTCATTCTGCACTTCGTCGGGACGATGAGAGACAAGTCAGGCCGGTCTCGACGTCCCCATGGGCGGGCTGAGTTTCACGCGTTCTCGGAATTGTCAAAAAATCCGGCCCCGCGCACGCTTGCCGAAGCGATGCGGCGCATCGCCACCGTGGTCATGTGTTCCAGGGGCGGTTCAAGTTGGTGGTGATCCAGGATGAAGCCGCAATTGTTCGTGTCGCGCGTCATGTGCATTTGAATCCGGTGCGGATCACGGGATTGGGGCTAGGAAAGCAGGCGCAACGACAGGCGCGGTTGATGGGATGCACCGATCATGGGACGGAATTGATGACAGGAAGATACAGGTGATTCCGGAACTTCCCTGGAGTCTGTGGAGAGTCTACGCCGGCTTGGAGCCTCGCCCGGGATGGCTGACGACGGAGCGGGTGCAAGGAGGGTGCGCGGGACGCTGGAGGATGGCGCAGATGGCGGCACTGGTTGAGCACACGGAGGCGCCCATTCGAGAGGGATGGCCCGAGAATCCATGGAAGGAATTGGTGGGCGGATCAGTGCTGCGAACAGCCTCCGGTGATCCAGGTGGGCAAGCTAGA
>JAEUHG010000183.1 GCA_016795425.1 Verrucomicrobiales bacterium | reverse complement strand
CGCTGGACCGCCACCGCCCAGGCCACTCTCGTTCGGGGTGGCATTACCGACCTTGGGACTCTGGTCTTGGCCCCTTTCGAGCCTCGGGCCGGTCTGATCGCCGCGGGCGGGAACCCCCATCGCGGCACCTCTTTGACCGATTTGGGAGCGCATACCTTGGCCATCCAGCAGGGCGGCAATGTCCGCGCCTGGGGATACAATCTCTTCGGGCAAATCGGTGTCGGGACCCAGGGAACTTCGGCCCGTCAATATCCCAGCCCGGTGCTGGTCGGTTTGTCTGGCGTTCGACAGGTGGCCGTGGGCGGAGCGATCTCCCATTCATTGGCTCTGCTCGAGGACCATTCGCTGTACGCCTGGGGACGCAACGATCACGGACAATTAGGTCGCGGCAACACCAGAAACCAGAACCTCCCACAGCCGGTTCCCGGAACCTGGATGTCCATCACCGCCGGCGGTTCGCAGACGGCCGGCATCGATACCGAGGGCGCTCTCTGGCGCTGGG
Source organism: Verrucomicrobiales bacterium (assembly GCA_016795425.1). GTDB lineage: Bacteria > Verrucomicrobiota > Verrucomicrobiia > Limisphaerales > CAIMTB01 > CAIMTB01. The sequence continues at coordinate 9,485 of JAEUHG010000183.1, read as the reverse complement.
GAGAGTACCTGGGTCGAGGCAGCGATCAAACGACGCCCGTCCTTTGGAACGACACCAAGCGCTGGGCCGCCGCCGCGCTGGGTTCGCGCCACCTGGCCGCCATCACCACGGACGGCGAGTTGTGGTCGTGGCATGAAGGGACTTTCGGTGGCGCCACCAATGGGAGGAGAGGGCAAGGGACGCAATGGAGTTTCGTCACCGCCGGCGGCCGGCACAGCCTGGCCATCCAAAACGATGGCTCACTCTGGGCCTGGGGCGACAATGAAGCCGGTCAATTGGGCAATGGTACCACCACTCCAACCCCGGAACCGGTCCCGGTCATGGAGCCAGGCCCTTGGAGTTTCGTCGTCGCAGGTGAAGACCATAGCGTTGCCATCAAAGCCGACGGAACGCTTTGGACCTGGGGAAGCAATGCCGGCGGGCAGTTCGGCGATGGAACGCGGTCGGGGGCGATCCGGCCAATGAACAAGCTACCGGGCAATGAATGGGTCTACGCCGCCGCCGGTTATGCCTACTCCCTCGCCGTCAAGGCCGACGGGACCTTGTGCTCCTGGGGAAGCAACGGCGACGGCCAACTGGGTGTGGGGAACCGCATCGAACAACTTTTCCCTCAGCCGGTCGTTTCGAACGCACGATGGTGGCCCAGCCCCGCCATGAATGCACAACCCATGGCCCCATGACTCTCGAACCCGGCCCCTTCAAACCCGCCGCCCTCATTCTCGTGGTGACCCTCGCCACCATGCTACCCGCACACGCCCATGATGCGGTGGTGCGATGGAATCGTCTGGCGTTGGACGCCATTCGATTCGGCAACACTCCGCCCCCGGCCGCCGCCAGAAATCTTGCGATCCTTCACCTCGCGACCTTTGATGCGGTCAATAGCCTCGACGGGCCTTACCTCGGCTATCACATCCCCGCCGGCTCCTTTCCCTTGTCGTCCGGGTCGGCTCTGCCGGATGCCTCGTTGGCCGCGGCCGCCAACCGGGTCCTTCGCACCCTTTGGCCCCAGTTCGCTGTCACCTTCGATGCCGAATTCAGCGCGCAACTTCTGTCGCTGCCGGGCGGGATGGGACGCAACACTGGCGTTGAATGGGGTCGAAAGGTCGCCGACGCCTTGCTCCGCGAGCGAGACTTCGATGGCGCGAATTTTGGGGTCGACTACCGGCCTGCTTCGGGACCCGGTCGATGGCAACCGACGCCGGCACTCTATGCCAGCGCCTTATTGCCCCAATGGCCCTTGGTCAAACCGTTTGGCCTGGCCCGAGCCAACCAGTTTCGGCCAGCGCCACCCCCCGCCCTCACCAGTGAAGGATGGGCTCGTGAATGCCACGAGGTGGAATCACTGGGCGGCATCACCAGCACGAACCGCAGCGCCGAGCAAACCGAGATTGCCTGGTTCTGGGCCGATGGTCAGGGAACGGAATCACCACCCGGCCATTGGAATGCCGTCGCAGCCCAGGTCTGCGAGGCGCACGCCTATTCGCTCCTGGAATCCGCGCGACTTTTCGCACTGCTCAATCTCGCCCTCGCCGATGCCGGGATCGCCTGTTGGGACGCCAAGTACACCTACGACTGGTGGCGACCCGTCACCGCCATTCGCGCCGCCGACTTGGATGGAAATCCGGAAACCGCCTCCGACCCGACATGGGCGCCGCTGATCAGCACTCCCCCGTTTCCCGAGCACGTCTCCGGGCACAGCACCTTCAGCGCGGCCGCGGCCACCATCCTTGCCGCGGTGCACGGGAACGATCGCTTCGCCTTCACTCTTCGATCGGACGGTCTCTTCGGCGTCACTCGCTCTTACCAACAACTCTCCGAAGCGGTCGCCGAAGCGGGGATGAGCCGAATCTACGGCGGGATACACTTTCGTTCCGCCAACCAGGAGGGGCAGGCGCTCGGCCGTTCCGTGGCCGCGTTCGTTAGGTCGAACTACCTCCTGCCTCGGGCAGAAGCTCACCTCGTCATCGTGCGCGAAGGTCGAAATCTGAGACTGCGATGGCCGGCCGGTGCCACGGTAGTTTCGGCACCCACCTTGGACGCCACTCCATGGCAACCCGTCGGCGGCTTTGGAGAACTCCACCTCCAACCAGAGGAAGGCCCCACCCGGTTCTTCAAGCTCCTCCCGTAAACCCAGCGGAAGATCGGTGTGGCGGGCCAATGCGGGTGCCGAACGAGACGATGAACGCCCACTTGGTTCTCGATGATCGGAGAGCGCTCATCGTCTGGCCGTCACCCGACCCGATTGCCGCGAACCCTGCGCACCCAATCCACTGGCACTGCCTCGGCGGCGCTCTTTCGTTGGAACATCCGTTGTCAGCAGGAGTCCCCGTCCTGCCCGTCCCAGCATTGACGCGACCCTTCCTACTGCACTACCAGAGATCCATCAGCCCGGAGCAGCCTTCATGAACAGCGACAAGGACGTCTTCATCAGCTACAGCCACATCGACGATCAACCGGTCGAAGAGGGCAAGCCGGGTTGGGTGGCCGACTTCCATCGTCACCTCGCAACACGCCTCAACAAGATCCGCGGACAGGAGTGCCAAATTTGGCGCGATCCCAGTCTTCAAGGGAACGATGTCCTGGCACCCGCGCTCGAGGGTCAATTGCGCGACGTCAAGGCCCTCGTCTCGGTCCTGACGCCAAGGTACGTGAAGTCGGCCTGGTGCCGCCGGGAACTCACGACCTTTCTCCAAGCCGTCGAATCCCGGGGCGGACTTCAGGTCGGCGAACAGGCTCGATGGTTCAAAGTCCTGAAGACCCCGATCGAAAAGGATGACTTGCCCACGGATTTCCCGCGCGAAATCCACGACCTCGTCGAGAATCTCGTCGGATACTCCTTCTTCGACGTCGATCCGCAATCCAGGCGCCCGCGAGAGTACAGCCGGGAATTCGGCCCCCAAGCTGAACAACTCTATCACGCGAAGATCTACGACCTCGCCTGGGATCTCAGTCACCTCCTCAAAAGGGTCGAAGCGGTCGAAGCCTCCAAACCAGCCGTCGGTCGCGAGTCGAAGACGGTGTACCTCGCCACCGCGACCGCCGACCTTCGAAGCGAGCGGGATCAGATCCGACGGGAACTGCTCGATCGCGGCCACGTCGTGCTCGGCGACACGCCGTTGCCTCTGGTCTACTCCGAGTTACAATCGGCGCTCCGCGAAATCCTGAAATCCTGCGATCTGTCCCTGCACTTCGCCGGCTCCGTTTACGGCCTCATCCCGGAAGGCACCACTCAATCGCTCCCCCAGATCCAACATGCCATCGCCGCCGAAATAGCAGCCCAAGGCCGCTTGCGCAGGTTGATTCGCCTCCCGCGCCTCGACGCCACCCTGGAACCGCGGCAGGCGGAATTCCTGAGATGTTTGAGGGAAGACGACACCGCCCCACAGAACACCGAGTTGGTGGAAGGCGCCTTTGAGCACTTCAAAGAGGTCCTTCTCGATGCCCTTCGTCCACCACCGCCGCTCGCAACGCCCCAGCGGTCCGTCCCCCCAGCGGTGGGACGGGCGAACCCTCCGTTGCTTTATCTCATGGGGGATCGCTCCGATATGGAGATGATGGATCGGGTGGATGACTTCTTCTACGAAAGAGGTCTGGAAGTCACCCGCCCGTCCTACGATGGCGTCGAGGATGACCTCGCCGCCGCCCACCGGCGCCGACTGGTGGAATGCGACGCCGCCCTGATCCTATACGGCAAGGTTTCGCGGGATTGGGTGGATATGAAGCTCATGGACCTTGCCCAAGCCCGAGGATACGGACGCGATCGCGACTACCGCGCGACCGCGGTCTGCATCGCCCCGCCTGGCGATCGCAGCAAGGAACGGTTTCGTACCCGAACCGTCGATCTCCTCCAATTCGACGGGCAACATACCGATACCCTGCAGTCCATCGTCGAGAAGTTGCACGGCAACAACTGATCTCGACCGCCGATGGAACACCGGCCCTCGCCCTTCAACCCGTTTCCCGGCCTGCGGCCCTTCGAAACGCGCGACCGGATCTTCTTTTTTGGGCGCGAGGAGCAAACCGCCGAACTCCTGCGGCGCCTGCGTGAAACCCGTTTTCTCTCCATCGTCGGCAGCTCGGGCAGCGGCAAGTCCTCGCTCGTCCGGGCGGGACTGCTGCCGGGCCTCCACGGCGGGTTCATGGCCGAAGCGGGTTCGCGATGGAGAATCGCCGTCATGCGCCCCGGAGGTGACCCCATCAGCAACCTTTCCACGGCCCTCCTTCAAAGCGGATTCATCGAGGCCGGTTACGACCCGTTCTCGTTCGTGCGGTCCACCTTGTCCCGCAGCGCCAAAGGACTGATCGACTGTGTCCAACAGTTCCGACTCGCGCCGGACCAGAATCTCCTGGTCGTGGTGGACCAGTTCGAGGAGGTGTTCCGCTTTCGACGACGATTCCGCACGCTGGAAGCCGAGGCCGGTGGTTTCGTTCGTCTGCTCCTCGAGGCCGCCCAGCAGCATGTTCACCCGATTTACGTGGTCCTGACCATGCGCTCGGATTTTCTTGGCGAATGTGCCGAGTTTCGCGGCCTTCCCCAGGCGATCAACCAGGGCCAGTACTTGGTTCCCAGGATGTCGCGCGACCAAATCCGTCGGGCAATCGAAGGACCGATTCGTGTCGCCCAGGGACACATCACCGGACGCCTGGTGCAGCGTCTGCTCAATGATCTGGCGACGGACGCCGACCAATTGCCGGTCCTGCAGCATGCATTGATGCGCATGTGGGACCTCCAACAGTCCGAACCCCTCGCCGATCCCGCGGCCCCTCTCGACCTTCGTCACTATGAAGCGGTCGGAACCATGACCGAGGCGCTCTCGCGCCACCTCGACGAGGTCTACCACGATCTTCCCACCGAAACGGACCGCGCCTTGGCCGAGGGCCTATTCAAAGCCTTGACCGAACTGGCTTCCGACAATCGCGGGGTTCGCCGCCCCACGCGCTTGCGCGAACTAGGCGAAATCCTGTCGGCCGATCGGTCGACGCTCGTCGCCGTCATCGACCGATTCCGCCAACCCGGGCGCGCCTTTCTGACGCCACCACTTGTCCATCCAACCGCTTTCGACGGATCCGAGGCGTGGGCCGACGCGGATTCAGAGATCCCTGAAAGCACCGGCTCCGACGCTCAGTCCCACGCACACCCTCCCGCCCTCGCCGAACTGACGGATGACACGGTCATCGACATCACCCACGAAAGCCTGATGCGGGTCTGGACTCGCCTTCAGGATTGGGTGCGGAAGGAGGCCTCTTCGGTCGCCATCCTGCGTCGACTCGCGGAGTCGGCTCATCTCCACGCCCTCGGACAAGCCGGGCTGTATCGCGATCCCGAGCTCGAGATTGCCCTGAGGTGGCGAGGAGATCATCGCCCGACCGCCGCATGGGCAGACCGGTACTGCACGGGATTCGACCTTGCCCTTCGCTACCTGGACGCCAGCGCCGCAGCCCGTGAATCGGCACGCCAATCGCAGGCACGGAAGCGCCGCCTTCAACTCGCGGGACTGGCGGTGATTGCCGCGGTCTTCTTTGCTCTCTGGCAATTCGCCGCCAGTCGGCAACGCACGGCCACCGCGCATCTCCTGGCACTTCGGGCTGACAACTCCCTGGCTCTCGATCCCGCCAAAGCCGTCCTCCTCGCCGCTGAAGCGGTTCGCCTACGACCCGATGAACCCGTCGCCGTCACCTCCCTGCGCAAGGCGGTCCTGGCGTCGCGCATTCGACAGAACACCTGGGGCGCGAGCCTCCAAGGCGTGCTTTCTCCTCCCGAAGGCGTGGGACCGGCCTCGTTCAGCCCCGACGGCCGGCAAATCCTCTGGGCCACCGGAACCAACGCCGTGGTTTTGTCCGTCGGACCTGACCCATCCGTTCGTACTCTCACTGGACACCGCGACCTCGTTCGCGTCGCCCAATTCAGCCCGACCGGAGGTCTGGCACTGACGGCGGGTTGGGATGGCCAAGGAATACTCTGGAACAGCGCCACATGGTCGCCCGTGGCCCGCCTGACCGGCCCCACCGCCGCTATCTCCGCCGCGGCGTTTAGCCCGGACGGCCGCTGGGCAGCCACCGCCGGACGGGACCGAACCGCGCGCATCTGGCAGGTATCCACCGGCACCGAAAAGGCCCGGCTGGAAGCCGGCCCAAGACCCGAAGACGAGATCACCAGCGTCGCCTTCAACGCCGGCGGAGATGGGCTGGTCCTGGGAACCCGCGGTGGTGCGATATCCGCGTGGCATTGGTCCGACGCTCGTCTGCTTTGGTTGATCGGCGGGGCTGCCTCGGGAGCGGTCTTCGACGTCCGTTTCGCCGCCAAGGATTCCTTGCTGGCCAGCACCTCCGAAGACGGCCATGTCCATTTGTGGGGCCCCAACGCGCAAGGCGCCTGGGAGCTTCGCAGCACCCTTCCCGCCCATATCGGTCGCGCCTACAAAACCGCCCTCAGTCCCGACGGGTTGTTTCTCGCCACCGCCGGTCAGGACCGATCCCACGGCTCGGTGGTGATGTGGGATCTCGCCTCTGCCACCGCGTTGTACACCAATCGACATCCCGACGCGGTTCGCAGTGTCACCTTCTCACCCGATGGCCGCCTCCTGCTCACCACTTGCGACGACGGGCGACTTCGCTCCTGGGACGTGGAAGTCCATCCGACCGCCCCGGCGCTACCCACCCGTGGCCTCCGTTGGATCCAAATGACTCCGGACGGAGCGTCGTTCGTCTTTGGCGACGGTTCCACGAATCTCCAGGTTCACCGGGCGACGGACGGGGCCCCGGTCACCCAACTTGAAGGGCATGCCGGCGAGGTTCTCGCCGCCGTCACTGAACCCCGCGCCGGATTCCTCGCCTCGGTCAGCGCGGGTACTCGACGGAATCTGTGCGTCTGGGATCTCAAGACCTGGAAACTGTCCACATCCGCCGATCTCGATCCTCCACCCCAATCGATCGCCCTCAGTCCCGACGGCCAATGGGCCGTCGTAACGCACGACGCGGCCGTGTCGGTGCTCGACACGAAGACCTGGCAACGCCAACGCACCCTCGGGCAACAGCACGTCGCCCTCGTGCTGCGAGCCGCGTTCAGCACTGACGGTTCCCGTCTGGTGACCGCCGGTGAAGATCGCACCGCCATCGTCTGGAACACGCGGACGTGGCAAGAGCCCGTCAAACTCCAGGATCACCGCGCCCCGGTGAATGACGCGGCCTTCTGCCCCAATGATCCAAACCGTCTGGTCACGGCCAGCGACACCGTCCGGTTCTACCGCCAGATCCATGGTCGGTGGAGGGATCCCATCGAAGCCCAAGGCGAACACCGGCACGCCGGCGACGTCGCGACCGTCCTGTATTCGCCGGACGGATCCTGCGTGGTGTCGTGCGGTTTCGACGGGCAGGTGCTGCTCTGGAATTCCATTTCGGCCGAGTACATGGGCTCGCTCCCTGCGTCCCAACGCTCGTCCCCCAGCCTGGCCCTGTTCCATCCCGTCGACGGCCGGCTTTACAGCATCGGGACCTCCATCCTGGCCCACGACAGCACCGCCTGGGCGCCCCTCCCCATCCTTCTTCGTGACGTCGCCCCGTCCCATCGGCCACTTCGTCCCCTGACCCCGGACGAACTCGGCCCTTGAATTCGGGACCCGGTTTGTCGGGGCTCCCCTGCTTCCCTTCACGCGTGGCTGCGCGCTCCGCGATCCTCAGCGGCTGTAACGAACGCCTGGATTAAGACTACTCCCTAAACGGTGAGGAAGGTTCCTGTCACATCCGCGACCGCTTCCATTCGAGGCACTTTCCTTTAGGAAAAGGATTTCTTGTGATTGATCCATCGCCGGGAACAACTTCTCCAACATCGGATTCGCCGGGGAACTTTAGGAATCACTCTGCCCACCCATGAAGAAACCCACCACCCGCACTCATCCGGGTTCTCCCGTTCCTGGCCCATGTAAAATGGACGACGCCCGGTCCTTCCCGGCAACGGAAGCGATCTGGGGTCGACTCCTGGTGCTAATGCTAGCCCTCGTGCCAGCAGGGTTGATCCGCGACACCATGGCTCAGGGCACCACGGCCATCTCCTATCAAGGGCAGTTGATCGAGAACGGCAGGCTCATCACCGGGATCTACGACATCGAATTCAGCCTGTGGAACTCGGAGCAGGATTCACAACCCACCAACCAGGTTGCCGGACCTCTGGTCATCGGTGGAATTTCCGTCGAGAAAGGCGGCTTCGGCACGCTGCTCGACTTCGGCGACGTCTACGACGGTCAAGCGCTCTGGCTCGAACTGCGCCTGAAACCCTCGACTGCCGCGGAGTTTACTGCGCCGGCGCTTCGTCCTCGCCAGCCCCTGACGCCCGCCCCTTTTGCCCTCCAGGCAGCTCATGCCGACCGGGCCCGGGAAGCCGAACGCCTGGGAGACTCCTACCCTCACTCCCTGGCCCTGACCAATGCCGACAACGTCTTCCGCGGCACCTTTTTCGGAAATGGCTCTGGAATCACCAACCTCGCGACCGACCGGTTGCCGGACCAGTACACTTCCGCCATCACGCTCTCCAATAACGCCAGCGTCTTCCACGGCATCCTCTCCGGCAATGGTTCGCTCATCCGCCTGCTCAACGGCTCCCAACTGATCGCCGCCAGCGTTCCACGCACGGCTTTGGCCGACCAAATCATCGACCGTTCCAAGATCCAACCTGGCGCCGTGGACGAGACCATCCTCGCCGCCGCCTCGGTGGGCACCACCGCTCTTCAGGATGACGCCGTGACCACTGCCAAGATAGCGAACGGCGCCGTCGACAACGCTCAACTCGTCCACAACAGCCTCTCGATCACCACCGACAACGGGCTCACCGGAGGCGCTACGGTAACGCTGGGTGGCACGCTGAATCTCTCGACCACCGCCACGCCCACCAACGGCCCCTCTACCATCGTGCAGCGCGATCCCAACGGGGATTTCGCCGCTCGCACCTTGACGCTCTCCGGATCGATGGACCTTCCAGTCAGCTCGGGTCCGGACGTGGGAACCATCCGCATCAGCGGCCGGCCGGCCCTCAGCATGGATGGTCTTGACAATGCCTTCGCCGGAGGCAGCGGTAACTTTTCCGTGACCGGCGGATTAAACTCCGCCTTCGGCCGTTTTGCGCTCATCAACATCTCGACGGCCGCCGGCAATGCAGCGTTCGGGTACGGTGCCCTTCATGAGACCACGTCGGGATCCTGGAACGTGGCGTATGGTTATGGGGCATTGCAGGCCAATACCATCGGGGGCGAGAATACCGCGATCGGCATCAACGCGCTCTTCTCCAACACGGACGGCGTTCGAAACACCGCGCTGGGCGAACATAGTCTGCTGGGCAATGGGAGCGGCTCGCGGAATGTCGCCGTCGGCGGTAGGAGTCTGCAGCAAAACGGCGGAAGCGACAACATCGCCATTGGATTCAGCGCCGGTGCCGCCCTCACCGTCGGCAACCATAACATCGCTATTGGACACCCGGGCGTGGCCGGAGAATCGGG
>JAEUHG010000155.1 GCA_016795425.1 Verrucomicrobiales bacterium | reverse complement strand
AATAGCGGGAGAGGACTCCCGCACTCCACGACGACCAGCGTTGGCCTGGCCCCAGGGTGCGGACTGGCGCGAAGCGTCGTGGACTGCGGCAGTCCCCTGCCGCTTTCCCAGCACGGCGATTCCCGGCCGGAACGATGGTGCCGCCCACTCGACAACTCGGAGATGCGCCCTTCCGGCCAACCGCGATTCAAGTTCCTGGTTGGCAAAGCGCCATCCGCGTGAAAGCTTCCGCCCACTTTCGCGCGGACAACCCTGTCGGTGTTCGCCGGTTGACTGGATTTCAATATGAACGCAACACGGATTTTACCGGACCTCCAATGCTCGTTGATGTGCGATGAGGTCCGGCAGGAGATGAGCGGCAACTTCATTCTCCTCGGTATCATCGCCTACGTTCGGGTGCCGCAATTGCCCATCACCGCCCTCAAACTCTGCGTCTTCAATCGGTGGACCGCTGGCATCGGACAATTCACCGAGACGGTGCGGTTGATCGGTCCTGATGAAACCGTGATGCGCCAAAGCCAGGTTCGATTCGCCCTCCAGGAAGCCGGTCATAATGCCACCAACGTCACCCTCTTCACCCAGGTGGAATTCAAAACTGCCGGGACCTATTACGTCGAGGTGCTGGTTGACGATGTCATGAAGCTCCGCTTCCCGGTCCCGGTCATCCATGTGCAACCGCCTGCTGGGCAGCAGCAGCGTGGGCCCGCGGCCCCGAAGGCTCCCGATGCGCCCCAGGCCCCACAGGGCGGCGCGTGAGACGGGAGGGGTCGAGAAGTAATCGCTGCGGCGCGGCGCCGCGTGGTCCCGCGCCCCATCCCTCTTAGCTGAAGATTTCTACCGACAGGTGGGGCCATGCCCGACCTGTCCAGGGATTCTCTACCCTTTGCGGGTGGATTTCTCGGTCAGGGCGACCACCTGCACGGCAGCCCGATTTTTCGCGACGTGAGCCGCAGGCAGCACCCCGCGCCAACTGACGTTCGGATAGATCATGGCGTTGCGGCCGACGATGCTGCCCGGATTGAGCACGACGTTGCAGCCGATCTGCGCGCCGTCACCAATCAAGGCACCGAACTTGCGCAACCCCGAATCGATCCAGCGCCCTTCGTGCTCGATGGCGACATTGCCCGGAACGATCTTGAGGTTGGAGATTTTGACGCCCGCGCCCAGATGCGCCTTGTAGCCGAGAATCGAGTCCCCGACGTAATTGAAGTGCGGCACCTGGCAACCGTTGAAAAGCCAGGCGGATTTCAGTTCGCAGGAATTCCCCACCACGCAGTGGTCCCCGATGATGACGTTCTCGCGAATGTAGGCGTTGTGCCGAATCTGGCAGTTCTTTCCGATGATGGCCGGTCCCTTGATCATCGCGCCGTCCTCGACCACGGTTCCCTCCCCGATAAAGACCTGTTCCCCGATCCAAGCCACACCCTCGCAACGGTTGAGCAATCCGGGTTGAACCTTCGACTGGACGTAATCCGACAGCCGGGACAGGGCGGTCCAGGCGACATCACAACCCTCGAACAAGACGGCATGCTCGGTCTGGTCGAGAGAAAAAAGGTCGGCAGGCGAAAACATGGACTTCAGGATGCCGCGCCGGGGCGGTCTTCGGAAACCCGAAAAGAGGGCTTGCCAGTGTTTGCCATGCCTGTCTAGTTTCGCCGCCCCTTGTCGGGAGCCGGCTATTCGTGGTGATCCATTCGCTCGAAACGTGCCCTGCGGGGATTTGGTATTATGTCAGTCAAGATTCGACTCAAGCGGGTGGGGGCGAAAAACGCCCCTGCATACCGGATTGTAGTGGCCGATTCGCGCAGCCCGCGCGATGGCCGTTTCATCGAGGAAATCGGCAGCTACGACCCGAAGAAATCCGGCGTCAACTTCACGCTGAACCTCGATCGCGCCAAGTATTGGGTCGTCTCCGGCGCCCAGCCTTCGGAGACCGTCGCCAGCTTTATCAAGAAGGCGACCAAGGCGGCTGCCACCGCCCCAGCCTGAGCCCGTCAGGCCGCTCCTCCATGCAGGCGTTCCTCGAGACGGTCATCCGCGGGATGGTGCAACATCCCGACGCCGTCCGCATCGTTCCCACCGAACGACGCGGCGAGACCCTCTATGAAGTCCATGTTCATCCCGTGGACATGGGTCGCCTCGTCGGACGCCGCGGCAATACCATCAACGCCATTCGCACCCTGCTCTCTGCGGGCGCCGCGAAAAAAGGGATCCGCTGTTCCGTCGAATTGGTCGACGAACGCGAGCCTGGCAGCGAATTTCAAGGGTAGGGACGGCAACGTCCGGACGGGTCGCGGTCGCCGGCCGCCTCTCGTTCTCCAGGAGCATGAAAATCGACGTGCTCACCCTCTTCCCCGGCATGTTCGGCGGTCCGCTGGATGAGAGCATCCTCCAACGGGCCCGAAAGCGAGGGATCCTGGACCTGCAGGTGCATAATCTGCGCGACTGGACCCATGACCGACACCGGACGGTGGATGACCGGCCCTTTGGGGGCGGTCCCGGGATGGTGCTCAAGTGCGAGCCGATCTTTGAAGCAGTGGAAAGTTTGCGCGGACCGGACACGCGGGTGGTGCTGATGTGCCCCACCGGCAAGCCGTTCGACCAGGCCTTGGCCCGGTCGCTCTCGGCCGAGGCTCATTTGGTGCTCCTCTGTCCGAGTTACGAGGGAATTGATGAACGCGTTCGAAGCTCGATCATCGATCTGGAGATCTCCGTGGGAGACTTCGTGCTCACCAGCGGCAATCTGCCGGCGATGATGGTCATCGATGCGGTCACCCGACTCCTTCCCGGGGCCTTGGGCGACGACCAGTCGGCCGCCGACGAATCGTTCAGCCATGGCCTGTTGGAGTACCCGCAGTATACCCGGCCGGCTGAGTTCCGGGGGCAGCGGGTCCCGGACGTGTTACTTTCAGGGAATCACGCGGAAATTGAACGTTGGCGCCGCGAAGAGGCGCTGAGGCGCACCCGGCAGCGCCGACCGGATTTGCTGGAACCGCGCATGGCGGCGGCTGCGGATGACGCCAGAAAGGTAGCGAACCATGAATCAGGCATTGTTGGACAAAATCGAGGCGCAGTTCCTCAAGAAGGAAAAACCGACCTTCCGGGTCGGGGATAACGTGCGTGTCCATACCAAGGTCGTCGAAGGCGACAAGGAACGCATCCAGATCTTCGCCGGTGTCGTCATTGGCCGCCGTGGCCATGGCATCAATGAGACGTTCACCGTCCGCCGCATCAGCTATGGCGAAGGTGTCGAGCGTGTGTTCCCTATTCACTCGCCCCGCATCGACAAGGTGGAAATCGAACGGCAGGGCTCCGTGCGCCGCGCCAAACTCACCTACCTCCGCAAGCGCGTCGGCAAGGGTGCCACGCTCGTGAAGGAAAAAGCGTCCAGCGCCTCCGCCGCGGCCTGACGCGCCTGCCGGATCGAGCCGGCGCCGCCCCACGCCCGCCGTCTACCGGCCCATTGCTCGCCCACGAAAGGGACGAGCTCCTGTGAGTCCCTCCTCCCCATCGCCGAAGGACTCCCCGGAGCTCGTCCCTTCGTGTCCGTCCACGCCGCCGAATTCCTCCCCTCCGTCCGCCTCCACCGACCGCTTCGAGTTCGAACGCCGCCTCCACACCGCCGGTATTCCCTTCCTTGCCGGGGTTGATGAGGTGGGACGCGGTCCCCTGGCAGGCCCCGTCGTTGCCGCCGCCGTTATCCTTCCTGTTCAGTGGATCCAGGACGGACTGCCCCCGGAACTGGAGGGTCTCAATGATTCCAAACAGATCCCTGGACGGCGCCGCGAACAGTTCGCCGCCTTTCTGACCCAGAATCCCGCCGTCCGCTTCACCGTCTCCACTATCGATTCTGAGGAGATCGACCGCATCAACATCCTTCGGGCCACCCATCTGGCGATGGTTCGATGCCTCGATGCTCTTCGCCCTCCGCCGGGCCACGTGCTGGTGGATGGCCTTCCTGTCGCCGCCATCACCCTCCCTCAAACCGCCCTGGTCAAAGGCGATTCCCGCAGCTACTCCATCGCCGCCGCCAGCGTCATCGCCAAGGTGCACCGGGACCAACTGATGACCGACTACGACCGCGAGTGGCCCCAGTACGGTTTCGCCATTCACAAGGGATATCCCACCGCCCAACACCTCCAGGCACTTGCCCGATACGGACCGTGCCGCATCCACCGCAGGTCGTTTGCCCCGGTCAGGGCCGCACAGTTGGATCTCTTCCAGACATGAGCCTCTGGACCTGGCTGAGCAACCTCTCCCGGTGGGAGCGGGGCTGATACTGCTCCCGTCTCGTACTCGTACTCGCACTCCCAATCCTCACCGGGAGATTAAATTACGATTACGATTAGGAGTACGACACGTTCATGATCCCCATGCGCGAACTCCGTTCTGTCGCGACTCTCCGCTGTGGCGGCTGACGCTCATCTCATCGGTCCTTGAACTGCGACAAGAGACGTCATTTTTCATGACTACCGCGACGGGTTAATTCCTGCCAACAAAGCATTTCCTCGGTCCGTATTCGTCCTATTCTCCTGGCGACCTCCCAGGCGTCATGATTCAGCAGGATTTGGACTTGAGCACCGCCTACCAAGGGCTGCGGTACCGCCAACATTTCCACCGCCAGCATGGGATCGTCGCCGCGGTTCCGCACTGGGCACCGCAACGGCTCCGGGACGATGCGGCCGCACGGC
>JAEUHG010000114.1 GCA_016795425.1 Verrucomicrobiales bacterium | reverse complement strand
GCGGGGCGCAGGGGGCCAGGAACCTGTTCGCGGGCGATTTCGAGGAACCGGCGAGTATCCGGATCGTTGGGCTGGAGCTCCAAGGCGCGGGTAAGGAGATCGATGGCATCCGCCGGCCGGCCTTGCTGCAAGCGGATCGCGCCAAGGTTCGACATCGCCAGGAAATCGGTCGGATCGAGTCGCAAGGCTTCACCCAAATGTCGGGCCGCGTCCTCAAGGCGATCGGCCGACATGAGGAGCAGCCCGAGATTACCGTGGGCTCGGGCATGGGACGGATTGAGCTGCAGGGCGCGTTGGAATTCCGTGATCGCAGCAGCGTCCTGCCCGGCGATGCGATGGAGTAGGCCGAGGTAATAGTGGGGTTCGTCGAACGCCGAGTCCTGGGCGGCGGCTTCCAGGAATCGGCGGCGGGCGTCATCGAAACGACGTTGGGAGAGCAGCGCCTTTCCCAGATTGACCATGGCGGCCGTATCGGTGGGATTGAGGCGAAGCCGCTGTTCATTGACGGCGAACACATCGCGCACCACTCGTGCCGCGTTGGCCTGCCTCAATTTCGTCCCGTCCTCGGCGTTGTTGGGGAGCAGGAGCAGCCAGAGTTCCGCCATTTCATCGACGGTATTGGGTCCGTATCGGACGCGGCGCGGCGGGAGGAAGGGATTGCGGAAATTGTTGGTCGAGTTGTCGAAGGTGATCGCCATCTCGAGTCTGGTGCCAGCCGGCAGCGCAATCGGAGTTCGATACACGTAGTCTCCCTGCCAATTGAAATCCCAGTCCGGGATCAGGAAAACCGATTGCGCCCGACCATCGGGGAACACCGCGCGCCCTTCAATGCGTCGACCGAGATAATGGGAGTGGGGAAGGACGGCCAGAAGCTGGGCGGGTGTTGGAAGGACGAAATCATCCCGAAGGACAACGTTGGTGGCGCCGGGAGCCAGGTCGATGTCGAAGTTGATGAGGGCCACCTTAACGGGCTGGTTGGTGGGCGGAACATCGGTGAAGTAAAGCCCGATTTCCGCTTGCATCGGATCAGGGCGGCCCAGCGGTTGGAGATGCATCTGCACGACGAGGTCGGTGCCCGGATCGAGTGCCCACGGCATACCCGGCGGATTTTGGCGCGCATTCGCGCCGGGTTGCCAACTGGTGAAATGGCCCACCGGGGATTCGATGCCCGAGGGCGTGTCCATTCCTGGAAAACCAGGATCGGGGTCCGCGGCATCTCTCCGCCGTGCCTCGCCGGTGCGATCCAGCCGCACAAAGATATGGTGGACGGCGCGTGAATGGGGACGGAACTGCCAGGCACGGATCCACCGTCGGCGGTCCAGTTTCGCGGGCATCACGAAGTGGCGGTAGACGTCTTTGCCAGAAGCCGGAACGGTGTAGGGCGCAGCCATTCGAACCACCAGATCAGGCGGGCCAAGTTCCCAGTCGCTGGAGAATTTGGGTGGAACGGGTGACTTGCCGGGATCCCCTTCGGGCATGCCGGCCTTGAGCCAATTCTGGAAAACGGCGATCGCCTCGTCCGACAGATGGCGTTCACCGATGAATTCGCCATGTCCCAAGGCGGGGAGCCAGGGCGGCATCGCGCGTCGGGCGGTCATCTCCGCCATCTCGCGCCCGTGCTTTCTGGCATCGGCATAGGCCAGGAGACTAAACGGACCAACGCCACCTTCGCGGTGGCAGGAGGCGCAATGCTGAAAGACCAAAGGGGCGACGTGTTCGTGAAACGTCGATGTGTCGCGGGTGGCTCCAAAGGAGCGCCGCGTTGTTGTCGCCAGGAGCAACAGACTCGCGACAAGCGCCGCCAAAGAATGCATGCCGAAGAGAACAGTACCGGATCGGGAACGCGGTGCCCGGAGGGGGAGCGACTTCATGGGGCGGGGCGGAAACTGCATCCCACGGCGGGTTGGGAGATGCCGGAAGGTGGTGCGCCTTTCAGGAAATCACGAAGTGCCAGTGCGAGATCGTGGCGGGTCGGCTCCGGTTTGCCGACTCCCAGCGCCGCGAACTGATCGTTGATTCGGCCCTGATAGATGCGCCGGCCATCAGGTGTCAGGGCCACGGCCTCCGGCGTGCGCGACGCATGGAGCTGTCGGGCCAATCTCCATTCAGGGTCGCGATAGGCCGTTGAGGAAAGCTGGTACTCCCTGCGGTGGCGACGAACCACTTCCGCGGTTTCATCGGGATTCGGGTAGACGTGATGAAACCGGACGCCCTGCGGGGCCAGCTCCTTTTCCAACGCGACCAGCTCGGGCAGGCATCGATTGGCAATCGGACACTCGACACCAAGAAAGACAATGACCAGGGCTGCGCCATTCGGGCCGGCATCGAGGACGGCGGGTTTGCCGTCAAGATCCATGGCCTGGTAGGCGGCGGAGGGACGCGAGGAGCATCCGGGACAGAAGGAGAGAACCAAGGCCAGCAAGAGTCCGAGGCTTCCCGCGGCGCGATTGCTAAGGCAGCACCGCGTGATGGACCGTCCCCGATACGTCAATCTGGTCCCGGTGGGCATGGACAAGTCATGACCGGCGGTCGCGGGCTAGGCAAGCCGCCGGTGGGCTGAGGGTCAAGGTTCGGAATGCAGGCTGCCGTCGACTTGGAGACGCACCCGCACCGGGCCTGCCGGGAGTTCGAATCGGTTTGATTGTCCCCCCGGCCATCGCACTTCGAATGCCTCGGGTCTGGGTGCGGCAAAACCCAGGAACCGGCTGTCTTGCGAGAGATACCCACCACCCGCGTTCAACTCGCGCCAGGGGCTCCAGACACCACCGCGTCGTGCACGAACGGCGCCGCCATAACCGAAGGGATTTCCCCGCGGACCTCCGAGTGCGACGCGAACGGCGTTCGGGACGCCGATTCCACGCCAGAGCGTCGTGGTCGTCCCATTCTGCGCCACGACGAGGTCGGTCCTGCCATCCTGGTCGAAGTCGCCCACGGCGGCGCCGCGTTGTTCACCGAGACAAACCACGCCCGATTCGCGCGCTGGAACCGCGGTGAATCCGCCCTGGCCATCGCCACGCAACCAGAGTCCGCGGCCGGCGTCCGCACGCGCCCATTCCATGCGCATGGCAAAGAAATTCTGGGCGAGAAAGAGGTCTTCGATCCCATCGCCATTGGCATCGGCCACGACGATTCCAAACACTGGCGCCCATTGGGCCTCGGGGGGAAGCGTGCGCAGGATCCACCCGGACGGCCGCTGCAGCAGAACGACGCTGTCGAGTGTGATGGCAGCGACCGAGTCGGGACGTCGCGGCAGGGCGGAAAGCAACGCCTCCATGCTCGCGGTGCCAAACTCGCGGTGATTCGGAAAGCGGGCCATCAGAAATGGAAACGCCTGGCCGAGGGCGTTGAGGCTTCGGCGTGGAACTTCACCGTCGGAATGGAACGGGACGTGCGACTCGATCAGATCCAGGGTTCCCCGTCCGGCGATATCTCCGAAGTAAAGTCGCAACGGTCGGTCGGCGGCCGCTTGGTAGCCGCTGTTCCTGCCCCAATTGCCCAACACGAGATCTCTTCGGCCGTCTCCATCGAAATCCCCGGTGGCCACGGACGTCCACCAACCCTTCAACGCGGAGAGCGGGCGGGGGGTGCCAGACCCCGGATCCGCCACCGGAAAATCCCACGGGCTCAGACGTCCGGCCTGATTCCTGAAAACCCGTGGCGGACTCCACTCGCCAGCCAGAACCAGTTCGCTGAAGCCGTCGTTCTCGAGATCACTCCATGTCGCACCCGAGACCATTCCCGCCTGGGCGAGCAATTCACGCGTGGACGACTCCTCGACGCATCCGCGACCCTCGTTGCGAAGGAGAATGGACCGCGGAGCCCGCGGATAGGCGCCTGGCACGACCCGGCCGCCGGCAAACACATCGAGGTCACCATCCCCGTCGAAATCGCAGGCCGCGAGAGGACCAAGACTCGCCGGGAGCATCGCGGAGGTTGGAAAGGGTGCGACGACCAGTTGAGTGGATCCGATGGGCGCGCGGATCTGGACGATGGATGCAGCACCAGTCGCAGTGTTCTCGTAACCGCTGACTGAGGCCAACAGGACGGGGTGACCGTCGTCGGCGGTCCAGGCGGCAAACCCGAGAACATCGTCCGGGGGGCGCCCGACAGAGGCGAGGCGGGTGACTTTGCCAGAATCCTGAAATCGGAATCCGGTCAGCAGTCCGCCGCGTCCTGTGCCGATCATCAATTCCTCGCGTCCATCCTCGTCGAGATCGCACCAGGCGACACCCGGGCCCAGCGAGCTGAGTTGCTTGGGCAGCAGAGGTTGCCGGGCAAAGTCATCGAACAACTCTTCGTGATGGGCGTGGGCCAGGTTGCCGGAGGCATCCTTGAACCAGGTTTCCCTGGGAGGCGCATCCGGCCGATCCCCGGATGCAGGTATCGTCGCGTCGGCTTCGTTGATGAGGTAGTGGTGATTGGGGCGGGCGTCGTCGAGGCGCGAGATGCGGCCGGATCGCCATCGCACCTCGATGGACAGGCGCTGAGAGGCGCCGCAAGCAAAGGTGCGTTCGGCCGGGTCGCTGGACAGGTAGCGTCCGCCCACCACGATCTCCTGTTCCTGAAGTTGGGGTCCACCCGTGACTCGAATTCGCGCCCCTACGCCGTGGGTATTGGGGGGAAGGCCGCGAAGGCGGATGTGAAGGCGCGGACCGAGGCTTTCGTTGCGATAGAGAAGCGCTCCATCGTTCAGACAATTCACCGCCAGATCCATGTCGCCATCGTTGTCCAGGTCCGCCGCAGCAATTCCCTGTGAAATGCGGGTTGAGTCGAAGCCCCATACCCGGGCGCTGTCTTCGAAGGTGAGATCTCCTCGATTGCGAAACGCAGCGTTGGGGGAAGGAAACAACGGGTACAGGAGGAGGTTGGTGCGCGAGGCTTCCGGTGTCTGGCGGCCCATGGCCTGGATTCGGGCGAGGGTGTCGCGATCCAGCGTGTCATACTGAACTCCGTTCACCACCAGGAGGTCTTCGAAACCATCGAGGTCGACATCGAGAAACACAGGTTGCCACGACCAGTCGGTGGCGGCTACGCCCGCATATTCCGCTATGTCGCTCCAGGTGCCGTCGCCGTTGGAGCGGTAGAGCGCGTTGCGAACGACCTGAGGCCGAATGTCGATGCGGCCGGGCAGATTCGGCGATGGCGTGGCACCGCTAAGTTGGCGCATCTGGCGGCTATGATCCCGACTCGCCATCTCAACCACGAAGAAGTCCAGATGCCCGTCCCGGTCGATGTCAGCAAAATCAACCCCCATCGAGGAGAAGGGGAATTTTCGCAGAACTCGGTAGGATGCTTCGCGGAAATGCCCGGTGCCATCATTGATCCAAAGCCGGTCGAGGGTTTGAAAATCGTTACACACGTAGAGGTCGGGGTCGCCATCGCCGTCGATGTCACGCATCTGCGCGCCGAGGCCATAGTCAAGCGGCGGTGGTTTAGGGCGACCTTCGTCATCCAAGAAGCGCGGGGAGTTCCAGGATACGGGCGAGAAGCGCCCGCGGCCGTCGTTAACATAGAGCACATCCGCCTCGCCCACCTCCTCCATACGGCCATCGACGAACCGCAAGCGGTGGGCATGCGGTCCCGTGACGATCCATTGGCCGTTGACCTGTTTGACTTCGACGCGCCCGCCTGACCGGAGTACCGAGAGCGCGCCGTAGTTGACGACGTACAGATCAAGATCGCCGTCGGCATCCACATCGCCCAGGACCAGACTGGTACTCCCGGTGTTGGAGGCGAGTCCGTCCATGGCGGTGGTCTCCTGAAAGCGGCCATTACCCAGGTTGCGGAAGGCGTGAACACCGGTGCCCAGCGAGGAGACCAGAAGGTCCAGGTCGCCATCGCCATCAGTGTCCACGAAGACGGCCCCGGTCGAGGGCCAACCGCCGCCGGCGACGCCGGCAGTGGAGGTGACATCTTCGAATCTCCACTGCCCAAGGTTGCGATAAAGGCGGTTGGTGCCGGACACGGCGCAGAAATACAGATCGCAATGGCCGTCCCCATCGAAGTCGCCAGCCGCCACGCCGCCGCCGTTGAGCAGGTTCTGATTCTGAAGTGCCCGCTCGATGGACAGGCGGTTGGTGAAGGAAATGCCCGTGGTCGCCGGTTCCAAGGAGGTGAACCCGACGGCTCGTGAACGGGTAGGCAACGGGAGAGGAATCGCTGACGACGCGGCCAAACCGATGGGAACACCAGCAGCGACGAGGACTTCGACCAACAGGACGTACGCCAACCATTTCCAAGACGGGGACGGGTTGGCGAACAACGCGGCGTTGCGACGTCCGCGAAGGAGCCACTCTCGCTTGTTGGAGATGCGGACTAATCCTGTCGCCATGCCACGGATATTTCGTGGTCGGCGGGGCCGACCGCATGTTGGGACACCTTGCCGCCGGGCCAGCGCACTTCGAGTTGGCTGGGGCGAGTCGGCATGGCGAGCACGGCGGTGGGACTGCTGAACGAAAGCCAACCCGAGCCTCCGGCAATTTCCCGCGTGGGTCCCCAACGATCACCCAACTTCAACCTGAGGCGCGCCCCGATGCCGTCGGGATTGCCGGGCGGCCCGTTGAGTCGGATGCGCAGTCCCGGGCGAGCGGTTCGGTTTCGCAAGAAAGCGGTCGATCCGCCGTTCTGGGCGACCACGAGATCGACGCGGCCATCGGCGTCGACGTCACTTACGGCGGCGCCCCGCTGTTCTCCATTGAGCACCACGCCGCTGTCTTGGCTGCGGACAGGGTGGAGGCCGCCCTGGCCGTCCCCACGCAGGACGAGACCCCGGCCGGCGTCCTGACGATGCAAATCGCCGCCAACGGCGAAGAAGTTCTGGCTCAGGAAAACGTCTTCGTTTCCATCACCGTCGAAGTCTGCCGGGACCACGGCGAGGTTGCGGGTCCATTGCGCCTCGGCTGGGAGATCCTGCATTTCAAAGAACGAGCCGCGGTTGCGGAGCAGGACAGTGCTCAGGGTGTTGGCCTGCACCTGACGGGTTCGGGACGTCCGTGGCCCAAGGAGCATGGGGACGGTCGTTCGAGCCATGGTTTGGTGATCCGGGGCGATGTCGCGAACAAACGGAAGGGCGCGTGCCAGGGGTTGAAGGGTTCGCAGCGGTGCGTCCGCGTGGAGTTCAGGAATAAAGGCCGCCTCCAGGATCTCGATGGAGCCGTTGTCGTCGTAGTCGCCGTAATACAGCATCACAGGGTAATCGCCCGCCAACTGCCAGCGGCTATTCAATCCCCAATTCCCAACCACCAGATCCAGCCGACCGTCAGCATCCAGATCGACGGAGGCGAGGCCGGTCCAACCGCCGGTGAGTCGGGACAGCATGGTATTGGTGGATGTCCCTGCCATCACCCGGGTGACAGCGGGATCCCACGATTCGAGGCGACCCTGCCGGTTGCGAAACACGCGAAGGCTTCCCCAGTCACACGTCACCACCAGGTCGGCATAACCGTCGCCTTCCAGGTCGGACCAAATGGCGCCATGGACCACTCCCAATTGCGTCAGAAGGGACGAACTGTCGGCGACGGGAACCAGGACACCGCCCTCGTTGCGCAGCAGTTGCGACGACGCGGGCTCGGGAAATCGCGCGGGAATGGCGTGGCCCGCGACGAAGGCATCGAGATCTCCATCGCCATCGAAGTCCGCAACCGCCACGGCGCCGAAGGACGACGAGTGGGCCGTGAGGATCTCCTTGGGTTCGACGGAACGGGTGTCCAGCGCGGCAAATGCGGGCCCATTGGTGGTGCCATCCTCCCAATTGGCCAGCGCGAACAGCACGGCCGGTTGCCGACCGGCCGCGTCCCACCAGGGGGCGAGGCCCAGAATATCGCGTCCGTAAGATAACTCCGAGGAAGGGAGTGGAAAGGGTTGGAACCGTCCATCCCGCCATTCAAACGATGCGATGGTTCCGCCACGACCGCTGCCCACGACGAGCTCATCCCGACCATCTCGGTTCCAGTCGATCCAACCGACCCCCGGACCGAGTTGGCTTAGCTTTGCCGGGAGCAGGGGTTGAGTGGCGAAATCATCGTGGACCTCCTCGTGATGCTCGTGGCTGAGGAGCGACGAAGCATCCTGGAACCAAGGGGCTGGAGTTGAAGCGGGGACTACCGGCGCCGATCTCGCCGTGTCCGCCTCGACGATCTCATAGCGATGATTGGGACGCGCATGGTTGATGAGGGAACGATGGCGATTCGGCCAGGTGACTTCGATGCGCAGCTCGGCGGAGGTTCCCGTCGCGAAGGTGCGTGTCGCGTCATCGCTGGCGAGGTATCGACCGCCAGCCATGATTTCCTGCTCTTGAACGGTCGGGCCTCCGGTCACTCGAATGCGGGCGCCAATGGCACGGGTGTTGGGTGCCCTGCCAACGAGACGAACGGCAAGGCGCGGTTGGGAGGCGTCGTTGCGCAGCAGCATCGCAGGGTCGTTCAGGTTGTTGCCGACGACATCCAAGTCGCCGTCGTTGTCCAGGTCAGCAACGGCCATGCCGGTGGTAATGACGGGGTGTCCGAAGCGCCAGGCATCGGTCGCATCGGTGAAGCGAAGGCCGCCGCGGTTTCGCAGAGCGTGGTTGGGAAGGTTGTGGCGGGGAAAGAGGAGTTTCAGCCGCTGAACCTCCGCGGCAGGCTGGCTGCCACCCTTGCGCATGCGCTCGGCCTTCTCGCCGATATCGGCATTCATCATCTCCAGTTCATGCCCCGTGGCGCACAAGAGATCCTCCTCGCCGTCCAAATCGACGTCCAGGAACAGGAGGTTCCAGGTCCAATCCGTCGCCGTCACACCGGCGTACCAGCCGATCTCCGCAAACGAACCATCGCCGCGCCCGATGAACAGCTGATTGAACGGATAGGCAGGACGGCTGCCGGCGTCACCGGGAAGATCCGGGGTGTTTCGAAAGTCCCCCACTTGCGTGTGCCGGCTGGCGTGGGTGCTGCCGAGCATATCGGCGACGATGAAATCATCGAACCCATCGTGGTTGAGGTCGGCAAAGTCGACGCCCATGGAGAACATCGGCAGGTGCCGAAGCGCGAAGGATGGCGCGCGGCGGAAGCGGCCCTTGCCGTCGTTCAACCAGAGTTCGTCGGGCGAAGAGAAGTCATTGCAGAGATAGAGGTCCGGCGCGCCGTCCTGATTGATATCCCGCCAGGCAACGGAAAGGGTCCAATCGTAGGGTGGTTCCGCCAGGGGTTGACCCTCGTCGCCGAGGAAAGAGCCGGCGGTCAACGGGAGTGCGGAGAAGCGGCCGCTGCCTTCGTTGCGAAGGAGAAGGTCGGGCTCTCCGTGCTCTTCAATCGTGCCGGATGGATGGATGGTGTAGCGACCGATCAGATCAGGCTCAGTGATGGGGCGCCCGTTGACTGTGCTCAGAACCATCTTCCCACCCACGTTGCGTCCTCGGAATCGGGTCCCAGGCTGGTCGCGGAAGGTGTCGCACCGGTAATTGCCAACGAAGGCATCCAGGTCGCCGTCACCATCCATGTCGGCCCATGCGGCAGACATGCCGCCACGCCCACGATTGAAGGGGTTTCCCTCCGCAGGGGTGAACCGCCCTCGTCCGTCGTTCAGCAGGAGGAACGTTCCGGAGCCGATGGTGTTGAAGCCGGCATCGAGGTCGCCATCCCCATCCATGTCGACCAGCATGGCGCCGGTGGCATCGAGGCCAGGAATCTCGAGGCCCGACTGGGCGGTGATGTTGGTAAAGCGCCAGCCTCCGAGGTTTCGGTAAAGTGCGTTGGGTCCATCCAATCCAGTCAGAAAGATGTCGCACCATCCGTCACCGTCGATATCGCCGAGCGCCACGCCTGATCCGTTCAGGTGGATCTGGTTGGTCAGAAATCGGGATTGGGCGAGACGATTGGTGAAGTCGAAACCGGTCTCTGACGCGGTCATACGGGTGAAGCCGGGCGACCCGCTTCCGATGGGCGTCACCGGCAGCGCGCGGTAACCGGTGACAAGAGGATCCGCCGCGACCGTTATGAATTGTTGATTGGCCAGGAGGAGTAGCAAAGCCCAACGCCAAAGAAAGGAGGCGCGGATGCGACGGCACGTGGGGTCGTTCATTCAGGCCTCCGAAGAAGTACTTCCCGCGAGCCGGGCGGAATCGGGATGTGCTGCGGCTCGTCTCGCCCGGGCCATTGCACGAGGAGGGCCATGGCACCCTCTCCCGAAGACAGCCCTCCTACCACCACTTCGGCGGCGTCGTGGGAAATTCCGCCGGACCCGGACCGGATCTCGCGGCGAGGACCAAGGCGACCCTTTTGATCCAGGCGAAGGGCGACGCCGATGCCCAACGGGTTCCCCGGGCCGCCGACAGCGCGGACCCTGAGCCCAGGAGTCGCCTTGGTGTTGCGGAAGAGCCGTGTCTCGGCGCCGTTCTGTCCGACAGCGAGATCGACCCGACCATCATGATCGAAATCGGCGGCAGCGGATCCGCGTTGCTCTCCATACAGCAGCAACCCGCTGGCGCCGGCGGCGACCGGGGCAAATCGACCCTGCCCGTCATTCTCCAGCAATAGCCCGCGGCCGGCGTCGGAACGAGGTGTTGCCGGCTGGTACGGGAAGAAGTTCTGAGCAAGAAAAACATCCACATCGCCATCACCATCGAAATCAGCCGCAGTCCCGCCCGTGACCGGTGAGTGTTGGGCGGCGTCGGGGAGCGGATGGCATTCCCAGAAGTCTCCGCGATTAAAGAATGCCGTCGTGGCCAGCGACCGGGCCGCAACCTGTCGCGACGTCATCCCGCTGCGCGCGAGCAAGGAGGCAACATCGGTCATCGCGTAGGCGCGGTGGGTGTCAAAGGCGGCTACCAGGGCCGGCACCGCTCGGCGAAAAGTTTCGAGATCACGGTCCGGATAATCGTTGGCGAGGGCGACGTCGTAGCTCGCCTCGATGAGATCAAGCGAGCCGCTTTGGTCGAAGTCTCCGAAATGGAGGCGTAGTGGATGGTCCGCTGAGGTTCGGTACGAGGTGTTCCACCCCCAATTGCCGGCCATCAGATCCATGCGCCCGTCGCCGTCCCAGTCGCCGGCAAGAATCGTGGTCCACCAGCCCGTCCAATCTGACAAATGCCAGGTTCGATTCGGCGGGAGTGAAGCACCGCGGATTTCCGGATCCCAAAGACCAAGGCGGCCGCGCTGGTTGCGCAAGATGCGAAGCGGACCCCAATCGCCCGACAACACCAGCTCCGGAAACCCGTCGTTCGAGAGGTCCGTCCAAACGGCACCGGTGACAAGACCGGTGGCTTGAAAGAGAGGTTCATGGTCGGCGTCCACGACCCATCGCTCACCGACGCGAGTGAGCAGAAGTGAGGTGGCCGGTTCCGGATACCGCCCCGGCACGCTGCGGCCACCCACGAAGAGGTCGAGATCGCCGTCGCCATCCCGATCGGCCGCAGCCAGGCATTCCATGCTGGCGACGAGATCGGGCCACACGTCATTCCACGTGCCATTGGCCGGGTCCCATCGGCGCAAACAGTGACCAGCACGGGCGTCCTCTTCGTATCTGGAGAAGGCGACGAGAGCGCAGGACGGGGCACTGGGATCGGCAATGATCCCGAGTCCATCGCGAGACAGGGATGGACTTTGCCCCTTGGCAGGGGCGTGAAAGGCGGTCCCACTTTGGTTCTGAAGAAAGGCGAACGCACCGCCTGCGCCCGATCCCACCACGAGATCCACCCATCCGTCGGCATTGCCATCGATCCAGGCCAGTCCTGGGCCTTGCTGACTCAGTTTGCGCGGCAGGAGAGGTTGCCGCGCGAAATCGTCGAAGGCGGTCTCGGAATGACGGTGGTTCAGGCGAGCGCTGAGATCCTCGAACCAAAGATGAGCCGGAGACGGTGGATCGACCCTGCGCGAGGCATTGGGATCGGTGGATTCGGCGGGTTGGGGTTCGCTGATCTCGTAGAGAACATTGGATCGAATGCCGGGAAGCGTTGTCACTTCGCCGCTTCGCCAACGAACGGTGAGGCGGGGCGGGTCGGTTTGGACAGCATCCGTCGCGGGCCAGGCGAAGGTGCGGGTAGGTGCGTCGGACGAAAGATACCGTCCACCGGCGAGCATTTCCTGACTGTACAATCGGCCGCCACCGCGGAGTTCCACCCGGGCACCGATGCCGGCGGTGTTCGCGCCACTGCCGCGGAGTCGAACCGCGATGCGCGGGGCGGAGGCGTCGTTGCGATAGAGCGTGGCGGCGGCATTGAGATTGTTGACCACGACATCCTGGTCGCCATCGCCGTCGAGATCGCCCATCGCGAGCCCATGCGCGACCCCGATCTCGTCGAATCTCCAGGTGGAACCTGCCGGCACGAAACGGAAGCCGCCTTCGTTGCGGAACGCCATTTTCGGCATGGGCAGTCGGGGGAGCATCAGCAGTTTCCTGGCTATTTGGTCGCGGCGAACCGGACCCATCCGATCAATGCGCGCCGCAGCGTCGAGGTCCTGCGTATCAAACAGATGGCCGGTGGTGAGCAACAAGTCTTCGCGGCCGTCCAGATCGACGTCGAGGAAGACCGCGGACCACGACCAACCCGAGCGATCGAGGCCGGCGAAGGCGGAGATCTCGGCGTACGTCCCGTCGCCCCGATTCCATTGCAGCGCGTTGCGCGCGTATTGGGGGCGATCGTCGAAGCGGCCGATGACGGACGGGTTGGGCTCCATCGCGGTGATTTGCGACAGGCGCCGCTCGCGGCGAAGATCCAGCATGTCGGAAACAAAGAAATCGTCCCATCCATCGCCATCGAGGTCAGCGAAGTCGGCACTCATGGAGAAGGTGCTGGTCTGGCGGACGGCCAAGGGCGGGAGCGCACGGAATTGTTGCCCCCCTTGGTTGATCCAGATGCGATCCTCGGAATGGAAATCGTTGCAAATGTAGAGATCGGGAAGTCCGTCCTGATTGATGTCACGAAACATCGCGGACAGCGCCCAGTCGCGGGGCGTGCGTTGGAGCGGTTCGCCCTTCTCGTCGAGAAATCCTCCCGTAGTCCACGGCACGCGCACGAACTGCCCGGTGCCATCATTGAGATAGAAGCAGTCCGGTTCCCCATGTTCCAGAACCCGGCCGTCCGGAGTCAGTTCAAGGTCCTCCTTGAGAGCGGCCGGAACACGCCGCTGTCCATCGACGTTCAACAACGCGAAGCCCGTGGTGCGAATGGTGGTGGTGCGGTAATTGGCGACATAGAGGTCGAGATCCCCGTCTCCATCCGGATCGCCAAGCGCCAGCGACATTGCTCCGCCACGCCGTTCGAGCGCGGCATCGGTCTTCTCGGTGAACGTTCCGGTGCCGTCGTTCAAGAAGAGACGGGTCCCCTCGCCCAGAGCATTGATGAAGAGATCAAGATCGCCATCCCCATCGATGTCGGCCAGTGCCGTCCCGGTGCAGAACCGTCCTGGCAAAGCAATGGCGGGCGATGCTGCGGTGATATCTTGAAAGCGCCAGGATCCGAGATTGCGGTACAACCGATTGGATGCTTCCAGGTTGCACAGGAAGAGATCGATCCGACCGTCACCATCGACGTCTCCAAGGGCGACACCGCTGCCGTTCAGACGGATTTGGTTCGCGGCCGCCGACTCGTCGGAGAGGCGGTTCGTGAAGAAGACACCGGTGGTATCGGAGGGCAGGCGCGTGAAACCAGGCGACGGGCCCGCAGACACCACGAGAGGTTGTGATGGGGTTTCGGGTCGGGTCGAGGCAGCCCCCGCACCCGCGATCACCGCCGTCAGGAAGACCCACACCAAAACGGTGGCACCCCTCGCCCGTTGATGACCTGCCGTAAGCGTGTCATGCGACGGACCCGTGGGCTGGGCGAAACCTCGAATTCGATGGGACATCAACGACGAGTGTTGCGGAGGAGCATGACGGCAAGACGGTTGGATTCCCATCCCGCGGAAACCGACGCCGGGATCGGGACCGTCGGTGGCCCGCGGAAGAAGGACCCAAGGACGATGTCGTCGTCGCCATCTCCGTCCAGGTCGCCGGCGTCCATGACCAACCATCGCCCCGCCTCCGCCGCGATGCGCGGAAGCGCGAAGGCCTCGAACTTCAGACCTCCCAGGTTGCGGTAAAATCGAAAGGATCCCGACGGGTGTTCGTTGAAATCAGGAAAGAACGCGATCACTGCCAGGTCAAGATCCCCGTCGCCATCGAAGTCTCGCGCCCGTGTTCCATAAGCGCCGTGAACGGGTAGAAAAGTCCGCAGAACCAATCGGTCCTCTCCCTGGCGGCTGTAGATGCGGAGGCCATGATACGGTTTGTGGGGTGACGCGTAATCCCCGCTGTCACCGTTCACCACCAGAAAGTCCTCGGAGCCGTCGCCGTCAACGTCGGCGAGGTCCAGACTGACGGCGCCAAAGGTGGGTGGAAAGTTCACCAGATGCCGAGGTTGAAAGGTGGAGTCACCGTCGTTGAGCAACACCGAGATTCCCTCCCGCGCCTGGGCGCGCAGCACCAGGAGATCGAGTCTGCCGTCCCGGTTCCAATCGATGGGCAGGGTGCGGAGGGTTCCTGGGTATTCTTCCAGCACCCGCTCTTGAAAGCTGCCGTCCGGTTTCCCTCTAAACCACGAAAGATTCCCCAGTCGATTACCGAAGGCGCTGACCACCACATCCTGGTTTCCATCGCCGTCAAGGTCCACATAGGAGGCGTGTACCGGACGTCGAAGACCTTTCAGGAGGAGGGTCGGGGAGACCTGTCCCGCTTGTTCGACGACACGCCAGATCTGGCCGGCGGGTTCATCCGAAGGAAACACCCGACCGATCAAAGTGAGAAGGAAAGCGTCACGACTTGATGTCGTGGCGATCGAGACTGGCCCGCTCGGCACCGGTAGGTGCCACAGCGTCTTGCCCTGACGGTCGAGGGCGCGGAGCGATCGATCCTGGCCGTCACCGATGAGCAGACGCTGACGATCGGGTTCGATCCTTAGCAACGTAACGAAGGGCAGCGAAGCAGTGGCAACGAAGCGTTCGGTGGCAAATCCCGGGATTCCTTCGCGCGGCAGGGGTCCAGGAGGAGGCGGAGGGAGTTGGATGGGTGCATTCGAGGCAAAATACCCGACCACTGCCTGCCATTCCTCGCGGGAAAAGACCGGTTCATCCGGGTGGATGCGAGCGTCCCTGAGGATAGGACCGTCCGGTTGGCTATCGTAATTGAGTCGGCTGAGCCCCAACCATGGCGCCATAAAGCGTAGGGTCTCCTTGACCCAGGTTTGGCGATCCAATGCATCGAGTTCCGGGGCGATGTGGCAACTTTGACAGGTACGCTCCACCAGGGTGACACCCGGGACGACCGACGACGCGGCGGGGGCGGGATCAGCGGACAGGGCTCGAATCGGGATGGTAAGGACGCCGACCGTGATCCAGAGCCAGGTGAAACCCACAGACAGCAGGTTCGCAGGCAGCATCGGGGGGGCGTTGCGAAACGGGTCGAGAGGTCTCAAAGAAAGACCGGGACTTCCAGACCGACGCATAGTGAATCGACGATCCAACGTCTGGATGGGTTTTGGGAGCCTGAAACTCATCGAGGATATCAGCGATTCTTCACCGGCCGACAAGGCGGATCACCAAACTCTGGACCAGACCTGTCGTTCGCCACGGACCGAACACCGGACCAGACCTATCGTTTATTGTTCCAACCTCGGGAAGGCGATCATGGGCCCCCATCTTTCCCCGACCCTGGGCAGCGACCATCTGCGGACGCGGTGGATCACCGAACTCTGGACCAGACCTATCGTAGGGCGGCGCCGAAGGCGGGAATAGGGAGGCGTCGAAGGAGAGGAACTTACCCAGGATTGGGGCTATACCATGGACCAGACCTGTCGTTCACCGTGGACCAAACACCGGACCAGACCTGTCGTTCAGGGATGGTGGAAGACTGGGAGAAGCGGAGGGCTAATGGGAAAGGGGCCGGAGTTGCCTCCGGCCCCCATCAGAAGAATCGGCGGTGATCGGTCACCGCCGGTGTGTTGCTTGTCGGGTCAGTTCTTGGCCCGATAGAACTTGCGAGCCGCGGACGTCGCGATGGTCGCCGGGCTGGTGGCCGCCGCCACGTCCGAGTAAGGACCGGTCACGTCATCGGCGCCCTGAAGGGTACCGGTATAGGTGATCTTGAGGTTGGCCCCGTCTCGAACGACAGCAATGGTGGGAGTGCCGCCGCCTCCACCGCCCCCAACCGGGCCGTACTCTCGGAACTTGGCCACGCCCGATTCGGTCATGAGGTCGTTGGTCAGGATGTCGTTGTTCGACAACTCAGGAGCGTAGAACGGCCCGACGTACAGTTTGTCGGCGAGAAGTTCGTTCTCCTCCGTCTCGGGATCATCCGTGTAGGTGACGGTGGCGCCGCCTTCCCAGGTGGAGCCGTCGGAACTGCGCCAGGCAGTAATCTTCTGGCCTTCGCGCTTGAGGCGCATCCACGCATTGGGGTACGGCGGGGCGCCGCCGAATCCGCTGGAGATATTGTAGATGGTGTTGAAGCCATCGTAGTTGAAACCAGCGCGCGGGCGGTGAACTTGTTCGTAGCTGTTGTTGCCCGGAGTGGTGGTACCGTCTCCGCGATCCACACCCACCGTAGGATTCACGCGGATCGAGAAGTTCTGGGACATCTTCACACCCGAGGGATTGGAATCTGCATTCCACAGCTGTTCACGAGTAACCCCTTCATCGAGGGTCTCGCGGAATTGCAGGCCGGAACGAGCCCATTGGCTGCTGGCGGTCTGGAATTCGACGCGGACCTTCACGTCGAAGTCACCGGTGATTTCTTCGTACACGAAGGTTTGTTCGTCGTAGTTGGCCCAGTGCGCCGTACCACCGCTGACGAGGTCGAAGTCCTTATCGCTGAGAGCGACCGCGTCGTCCACGAACTTGGTGCTGTTCTTCAACGAATTGGCTTCATTTCCACCAACGCCAACCCAAGCGAACTTGGAGGCGATGGTGACGTTGGCCGTGGCGCCGCTCGCCGAGATGGCATTGCCCTTGAGATCCTTCACGTTCTTGACCGTCACCGCCACCGAGGATCCGGCGTTGACGCCGTTGACGGTGATCACCGCGTGACCGCTCTGCGGCACGAACCGGAAGGAACCAATCGTTCCAGGGGAGACGGAGTAATTGGCTTGGACCGAGGCCGTGGCGGCATCGACGGCTTCATTGAAGCCGACACCGATCTCGAAACCATTGCCCTTCTTGACGACGCCCAACTGGGGTACAGGCGGGAAGGTGTCGGGAACCACGGGAACATTGATTTCGGCGCTCTCGGCGAACATGCCGCCGACGGTGTAGGCGCGAAGCTTGTATTTGTAGT
Source organism: Verrucomicrobiales bacterium (assembly GCA_016795425.1). GTDB lineage: Bacteria > Verrucomicrobiota > Verrucomicrobiia > Limisphaerales > CAIMTB01 > CAIMTB01. The sequence goes on along the minus strand of JAEUHG010000114.1, from coordinate 21,142 downwards.
TACCAACCGGGGTATTGGCAGGAACCACGAAGGATGAGCTGTTCGCACCAGGAATTGCCGCGCCGTCCTTCATCCACTGATAATAGAGGAAGGCGGGATTCGGAACGACCGCTGCGGCGCCGCGAAGGGTGTAGGAGCTTCCTTCGACAACGCCAGGAGCCGGCGGAGCTTGAGGTTGCTGGGTGAGGGTCACCGAGAAGCCGTTGGTTTCGGTCAAACCGCCGATGATCGGGCCGCGCATGGGTTGGAGCGAACCAGCCGCGGTGGTATCGCCTTCCTTCCGCCAGGCCACCTGGAGGTAATCGCCGCCGCCGCCTTCTTTGATGATGGCCACGAAGGCATAGCGTTGACCGGCGGTCAGGTTGACGGGTTCGCTGGTCTCCGGAGAGCCGTCCGCCTCGTGGAAGGCGTCGCAGCAACCGGTTTCCTGGGCGATCGGGGTGTCGGATCCGGGAACAGGCGCGGCACCTCCCGCGGTGGTGTTCAGGTAGAGTTCCGAGGCATCATCCGAGCGGATGAAGAACCGGTATTGGCCGGTTTCCTGCGGCAGGATGAAGCCGGTGACCCGGGCGCCGTAGTTTTCAGCGTAACCGTTGGGAGTATCCAGCGCCGCCAGAACGCGAGTTTCGTCGGGCTGGTTATTGATGTACTTGTCTGCCTCGTAAAGGCCCTGAACGGCGGTTCCGGAGATCTCGTTGAAGAACTCGACGGTGACAAAGCCGGGACTGAGGACCGGCGTGCCCCGCTTGATGGCGAGCACGTTAATCTCGGCGGTCTCGACGGATTTGCCGCCGGCGGTGAGCTTGGCCTTGAACTTGATGTTCTTGGAAGTGCCACCGGTGTCGGCGTCGGTGATCTTCAGATCGTAGACACCCGTGGTGGCGCCCGCAATGGTCACTCCGTCCCGGAACCACTCGATGGTGCCCGTGACTCCCGGGGGTTGATAAAGGGAGGCATTGATGCGGACAGTATCGTTGACGTAGCCGTAGGTGGCCGATTGGGAGATGCCTAGCGCCTTGATTTCATTCTCGGCATTCACGCCGATCTGACTGCCAGGAATGGGCTCAGCGGCATCCTCGAACGGGGCTCCGTCCGCCTTCTTGGCGGTGACGGCCCAGTTATCACCACCGCCGGCTTCCTTGAGGCGACCTCGGACCAGGTACCGTTTGCCTGCCGTGAAGCTGATGGGATCGGAGATGTTGGCGCAAGGTTTGACGCCGCCCGTGTCACCGCAACCGCGGCGGGTGGAGGCGCCAAAGGAGCGCACCGCATTCCACTCCGGTTCACGAGCGACCAGTTTCAGGTTGGCGGCGCTTTCGTCGGTACTGATCCAAACATCGGCGTTGTCGTCGGCGGCCAGGGCGAATTCCCAGTTGCCCGACTCCGGGCAGGTCCAGAGGAACTCGATTTCACCACCGTAATTCTCACCGATGTTGGTCGGTGTCTCGGCCAGGTCGACGAAGCGGATCTCGTCGGGTGTATTGGGGTACTTGGGGCTGGACTCGAGGGCGCTCAGCGCGACGGTCGGAATATCGCTGTAGATTTTAAAGATCGCCTGACCTGGATAGTACTGAATAGCTGCCTGGGCACTCAGCATGCCTGCGAGAGGGATGCCAAGCGCCGCCTTAAGGTGAGTTAATCGGCGCATAGAACGACGGACGTTTTGGTTGTGGGTCACGCTCCCACCAAGGCTTTTCAGGACCTCCCTTTCGGGGCTTCTCACGGGCGTCAATCGCACATGGGAAACGCCGAAGGGGCACTTCCTTCGATCGTCCTTAGGGGGAACACCCGGGCTAGTAGCGAAAACGTAACGTGAATGTCAATGCGTTAGTGGCAGAATGTTCCTGATTAGGTTCATTGATGAGCAGGGGACGAGTTCGAATCCGAAGCACGAACCGTCATTTCAACGGTCCCGGGCGGCACGACGACTTCCGATATCCCACCTCCTGCCCATCTTACTCTCAAGGCCGACGGGATTTCGTCACCCCCCAGGACCGACACCGGACCGTCCTGGGAAAGATAACCGGAGCCGGCAACCACGGACCGGACAGGTCCCCAGCCGTGACTCCATCGAGGGCGGACGTTCGCACCGAAGGCGTGGGGATTGGACGGGGGACCCACCAGCCTCAGCCGCAATCCGGGCTTGGCCCGTTGGTTGTGAAACAGCCGGGTCGGCGCTCCGTTCTGGGTCACGGCCAAGTCCGGACGGCCATCCTGGTCGAAGTCAGCCACAGCGGCGGCGCGTTGTTCGCCCAAGAGGCGGATTCCCGAACTGGCGGAGTTCACCGCCACAAAACCGCGGCTTCCGCGCCCAAGGAGCAGGAGTCCCATGCCGGCGTCGCTGCGCGGCTCCTGCCAGGGGACGTCGAAGAAGTCTTGCGCAAGAAACAAGTCTTCAAAGCCGTCGCCATCAAAGTCGGCGGCAGCAATTCCAAAAGCCGGGGAGAATTGGACGTCGTGAGGGAGCGGAAAAGGTTCGACGCGATCGCCTCGAAAAACGAATGCCATGGTCGCCAAGGTATCCGCGCTGACCGTGTCGAACGGGGTACGCAGCTGGGAAAGGACCGAGGTTGCTGATGCGGTGGCGAAGGCAAGGTGGGTGGGAAAATGGGTTCGCAGGACGGGGAACTGAGGGAGTAGACGTTCCATCGACAGGCGAGACGCCCGCTGGCCCAAGACGGGGTCCCACTCAGTCTCCAACTCATCCATAACGCCGCGCCTCAAGAAGTCGCCGTAGTACCAGACGATGGCGGTGTCGGGACCAGGATCCCGCGTGTAGGCGGTGTTGAGCCCCCAGTTGCCCGCCACAATGTCCAATCGACCGTCCGCGTCGATATCGACCAACGCCACACTGCGCCACCAACCGCGGAACCGACCGAGGCCCAGGTCCTCGGTCACCTCGTGCAGCCGGCCTTTTTCGTTACGAAAGACCCGAATGGGCCCCCATTCCGTCGCCGCCACCAACTCCGGGAACCCGTCCTCGTTCAGATCTCCCCAAGTGGCGGCATGGACCCGTCCCAGCGATTGCAGGACGCTCCGATTCTCGAGATCCGGCTGCCATCGTCCGCCATCGTTCACGAACAAGGAGGAGGCGGCTGGCGAGGGATATTTTCCGGGCACCCATCGACCCCCGGCAAAGAGGTCGAGGTCACCGTCGGCATCAACATCGGCAAGGGCCAGCGTTCCCGTCGCACCGGGATGACCTTGCGGATCGATAAGCGGCGGCGGATCCGCCGAACCGTGCGAGGAAAGGATCCGAGCGGCAGCCCTAGGTTCGCGAGCGACCATTGAATCGAGAGGCTGGGAGCTGGCGATGACCGTGGGCGTTGAACGGGCGGATGGGGCGATGACAAAAGCAGCCGGGGGAACCGGGTTGGAGCCTGACGCCATCCACGATGAATCCCTGCCGAAACCGCCTCGCGTGTCATTGGTCCAGAGGATCAGGCCGGCCGGACCCGTTCCCACGGCAAGATCCTGCCATTGATCGGCATTGAGATCGGACCAAACCGCGGCGGGTCCAAGGGCGTCGACGTTGCGGCTATGCGCTTCGAGGCGGACCGGACCGGAGGTCGCGTGCGGGTCCGGAGCATCGATGAGTCTGGCGGTGACATCGTGAAAGAGAGTCCGGGAGGGTGGGCTGGGGATGCCGGCCACGGGCGGATCACTTTCGCCCGCCAACTCATGGATTTCGTAAAGGCGATCGGGCGTAACTCCGGTGATCTGTCGCAGGCGTCCGCTTCGCCAACGAACCTCCAGGCGCAGAGGGGTGTTGGTGGAAGGAACGGCAAAGGTGAGCTGGGGTTCGCTTCCGGACAGGTACCGACCGCCCGAGACGATCTCCTGGGATTGGCGGGGAACCGAATCCCCCGAGAGCGTGACGCAGGCTCCGATACCCTGGGTATTTCCGGGGACACCACGGAGGCGGACGGCGATACGGCGGGGAGTGGCGTTATTCCGATAGAGGCCGGCGAGATCGTTGAGAGCGTTGACGACGAGGTCAAGGTCGCCATCACCGTCGAAGTCGCCGGTGGCGATGCCCTGATGCACCCCAGGGAGGTGGAATCCCCAATCGGCGGTGTGTTCACGGAATCTGAGGTTCCCTTCGTTGCGGAAGCCGAGCAATGGCGACAACAAGTCGGGATACAGACGCGAATGATCCAGCAGTTCAGCGGTGAAGGCGCGCTGGCGGGCAGAAGGGTCCATGCCCGCGGGCCAACGATGTTGCCGCGCCAAGATCCTTTCGGTGGCATCCAGATCCTGGACATCCTTGCGATGGCCCGCGGAGATGATCACGTCCTCGAATCCGTCCAGGTCGACATCAAGAAAGAGCGGTTGCCACGACCACCCCGTGGCGGCAAGCCCGGCGAATTCAGCGATTTCCGCCCAGGTACCGTCCCCTCGATTTCGGTAGAGCATGTTGCGCATGTACTGCGGGCGGTCGAGGGCTTCGCCGGCCACCGGAGTTCGCGGCGTTTGGGCCAGGGCCTGACGTCGGCGCCGCGCCGGCTCGCGGGCGAGCATGTCGAGAACCAGGAAATCGACATGTCCATCGCGGTCGATATCGGCGAAGTCGATGCCCATGGAGTTTTCGCTGACGTGACGAATGGCCTCGCGGGACGCGGCTCGAAACTGGCCTCGGCCGTCGCCCAGCCAGAGTCGGTCGGCGGTCCAATAGTCATTACAAACGTAGAGGTCCGGGAAGCCGTCGCCGTTGATGTCGCGGAAGGACGCCGACAAACCCCAATCGCGAGGTTCTCCGGCCAGGGTTTTTCCCGATTCATCGAGAAAGGCGCCTGTGTTCCATGGCACCGGGCGGAATCGGCCGGTCCCGTCGTTGAGCATCAGGGAATCGGGTTCCCCATATTCTGTCAGGCCGCGAGGACCTATGAAGAGCCGGCCTTCGTACTTCGGATGAAGCTGCGTCCTACCCCCAATCCGACGGGCTTCGACATTGCTGTCATCGCGAACATCTTCCGCCCGGTAGCGGGTGATGTAGAGGTCGAGGGTTCCGTCGCCATCGGTGTCGGCGAGGGCGAGTGTGGTCGTGCCCGGGCGGCCGTTGAGATTGGCCTGGGCCGTGGCATCTCGGAAGCGGCCCGCATCTTCGTTCACGAAGCAGAGAACGCCCTGGGACAGCGTGGTGACGAGGAGGTCGAGGCGATGATCGCCGTTGATATCAGCGAATACGGCGCCGCGCGCGATATGTCCCGCGACCGACAGCCCCACGGTTTCAGTGACATTGGTAAACCTCCAATCGCCCAGATTGCGGTACAAGGCACTGCGCCCCTCTAGGCTGCAGAGGAAGATGTCGGGACGATCATCGCCGTCATAGTCACCGACCGCCACTCCGCTGCCGTTCTCCAGGACGCGGTTGGCGGCCCCGGCAGCTTCGTCCAGATGATTGGTGAAGACGACACCCGTGGTGGCGGAAGTGATCCAGGTGAAGCCGGGTGTCGGTTCGCGGCCGGCAGAGGTAACGGCGAGTGCCCGGGAGCGGAAGCCGGAACCGGTCGTCCACGCCACGTCTGCGGCGTGGGCGTGGTGGCTCCCCACCACGAGCAGTGCAACAGCCAGAAAACCGGACAGACCGAGTCGGGAGGTACGGGTCGGTTCATGGGCCGGAGCCTTTTCCAAATCTTGGACACGTATTGGGACCTTGAACCAGGACCGGACTGCCCTGTCGCAGCGCGACAAGGCCCACCTGGATGGGAATTGGATCCAGTCAGGTAGTCCTCGCCCTCGTCGCGCTGCGACGAGGGGTTCGGCGTCGACTGGTTGAGGGTGAATTTCGCGACGCGGCGTCATTCAACGAGGCTTCCACTAAACAAGACAGGCCGGGCTTCAACAGCCCGGCCTGTCCGTGGAAGTTAGGATCGCGCGAACGAATCAGTTCCGAACGCGGAAGTATGCTCCGGCCGCTGTGGCGGCGGTGGAGTGCGGGCTGGTGGCACCGGCGACATCAGTCCAGGGACCGAGGACGCTGGCAGCGCTTTGCAGCGTGCCGCCACCGGTCCATTCGACGGTCACGTTACCACCGGCGACGGTGATCTTGGTGAACTTCGCTTCAGGTTCCTCGACGACACCGCCGTTCTTGCCGGCTTCGAAGTGCGCCGCGATGCGTTCGGCCGAAATGGCCTTGTCGAAGATGGCCACTTCGTCGATCTGGCCCCAGAAGAAGTTGCCAGTACCGTCGAATACGCCGCCACCGCCGATGTGCACACTGAAGGTCGAACTGCCGTAGTTGCTCGTGGCACTACCGCCCGAGCCGACGAGTTTGCCATCGAAGTAATTCCGGATGCCCGACCCGGTGGCGATGGTGGCGACGTGGTGCCACTCGTCATCGGGGAAGGTGTAATCCGTGTCGAGCGAGCCACCGCCTGGCGTCCAGATCTGGATCGTGTTCTGGTCGATGAAACCGTACTCGATCGCGTCGTTCTGGCCGACGATGCCGACGCGGGTGCCCCAGGTGCTGGGATCGGCGAGGCGACCACCGCTCGGCCGCACCCAGTATTCGAGCGAGAACGAGCCGAGGTTGTTGAGGAACTGATTCTGGGTATCGACCCAGAACGGATCATCGGGCCCGGAGAAATTCGCGGCGCGATTGCTGCCGGCGAATCCGAGGAAGCCCTGAGCCGGGCGAGGTCCGGCTTCGGTGCGCGCATCGGCCGGCGACGAATCGTCCGGTCCGGTGCCGGCCATATAGAGGCCATCGCCCGCGGCGCCGAAGGTTCCGAGGTTCGCGGTCTTCTGGCCGGTGGTTTCCTCGAATCGATAGAAGGCGATCGGTTTGTCAGCCAGGATGATGTCCGCGTAGGTGACGATGCGGGCGGTGAAGGTCGAGGAGGCATTATTGACGGTATTGCCGAACAGGTCCTTCACACCGTTGACCGTGATGGTGTATTGCGATCCAGCGGCGATGGCCCCGCTGACTTCCAGCCGCACCACGTTGCTGTTGGCGCCGCCAATGGTCGCCGTCGTGATATTCAAGTTGCCCGGGGCGAGCTTATAATTGGCCGCGGTATTGGCCGTGGCGGGATCGAGCTTCTCGTCGAAGGTGACGGAAAGCGCGTCCGAGGAGGAGGCAGAGACCTTGGTGATCTTCGGCGCCTGCGTATCGGCTTGGACGGTGATGACCGCGGCCGAACTGGTTGAGGAAGCGCCGGGAACGGATACCAGCACGCGATATTGGGTGCCCGAGTCGCCCACAGCCAGTTCCGGCGAGGTGTAGCTCGCGGAGGTGGCGCCGGCGATGTCGGTGAAGGTGGTGCTTCCCGACGGTGCGGATTGCCATTGGTAGAAGGGAATAGCGGCATACTGCCACTTGCCGGTGGCCCCCACCGAGACCGTCACGGTCCGGCCTTGCAGCACCGAGGTCGATGCCGGTTGCTGGCCGATGGCGACGGCGGAATCGGTCGGGTCGTAGTAGAAGCCGAGTTCGGCGCCTTCGATCGGCGGCGAACCGACGGCCGGATCCGCGGCGCCCGCCTTGATGTACGTGGCACCCACGTTATCGCCACCACCGCCTTCGGTATGTTCGGCGCGCAGGTAGTATTTGCTGCCGCCGGTGAGGGTGATCTTGTTCGGCGTGGGCCACTGCGAACCGGCGTAGGCGTCCGAGCGGTTTTCCGGGTCGGTGCGGCGGGCGGTGCCGGTCCAATCGCGGGGATTGTTCCAGGACGGTTCCGCGGCGATCAGCTTGGCGTTGGCCGGGTCGGCATCGGTGCTGAGGTACAGATTGACCGGATCATCACCGGAGCAGAAGAACACGTAGTCACCGGAGGACGGCGCGGTGAACCAGGCTTCGAGAGTATTGCCATAATTGGCTCCACCTTCGCCGCCGCCGTTGAGCGGATACTCGAATCGGGGTTCGAGAAGGACGCGATCCGGATTGTTGGGATACGTCGCGAGCGCGTTGAGCGCGGCGATGGTATTGGCGGTGAAATTATCCCAGAACTTGTTCAGGACGGCGTTGGGATAGAACGCATAGGACTTGAACGTGACCGTGCTGTTGGCGGCGATCGCGTTGCCCGGATTGAAGGTGTCCTTCACGTTGTTCACGGTCAGCGTGTAGGTCGTGTTTTCCGCCAGGGCGCTGGTGGTGAGGCGGACGGTGGTATCGTTCACCAGCGTGGCGCCCGACACCGTGGCACCGCCGCTCAGAGCGTAGTTGGCGGTTGCGGTGGCCGAGGCCGAGTCGAGCGGCTCCGAGAAGACCACGTTGACGGTCTTGAAGTTCGCGGTGGCACGGGCCGAAACGAGCGTCGGCTTGGTCACGTCGGCCGTCACGGTAAGGGTGGCCTCGGTGCTGGTGGCGGTCGCGCCGGGGATCGAGGCTGTGACCGAGTACTTCGAGCCATTGTCGCTCGATTGAACCCGATTCAGAGTCAGGGACTTGCTGTTGGCACCCGGAATCGGCGACCCATTCTTGCGCCAGAAGTAGACGATCTCCGTGCCCAGGGGCGAGGTGCCGGTGGCATCGGCGGTCAGGGTGACGTTCTCATTGGCCGGACTGGAGACATTAGCCGGGGCCGCAGTGATTTGGACGGACGCACCGGTATCGGGGATGTTGGCTCCGACCCAGGCACCCTGGAGAGGAGCGCTGCCCGATGCTGGGGCGGCCGCGCCGTTTTTGACGGCGGTCACCGCGAGGTTGTCGCCACCTCCACCTTCCTTGACCAGGGCCTGGAAGTAGTAGCGCTGGCCGGCGGTCAGTTGAGTGGGGACCGAGATATTTTCGGCGCCGGGTCGGCGAGCGGTGGTGGTCCAGTCGCGCACGCCGTTCCATTGGGGTTCGGTGCAGAGCAATTGGAGATTGCCGGGCGTGGCGTCGGTGCTCAGCCAGAATTCGCCGGCGTCATCGGAGCTGATGTAGAACACATACGAGCCCGATTCCGGCGGGGTCACGAAGCCGGTGAGCCGGCCGCCGTAGTTATCGCCGTAATTCGAGGGGCTCTCGAGACCGGCCACATACCGGGTCTCGGCCGGGGATCCCGGATAGGTGGGGTCGGAGGTGAGCAGGTCGACGGTGGTCCCCGCAATGTTCGTGTAAGCCTCGAACTTGGTGAATCCCGGGGTGAACACATCGGCGCCCTGGACGCTGCTGGCGCAGACTCCGGCGGCGAGCGCAAGGCTCGCGAGCCAGAGTTTATGGTTCTTGTACTTCATTCGGTGCGGTTTGGTTTGGTTGGTCGTTGCGCCGGAGGAATGCCGCGGATCTTCCCGGTCGCGTGTGGGTCCAAGCGACCACGGAAAACGCACGACACCAAGGCCCTGCGCAAACTCTTCATGGGTGAGGCAAAGGGATTCATAACAAGGGGACAGGCCCCAAGTCAAACCGCGGCTCCAGTCCATGTCCTGCCCGTCGGGTTGGGTTCGCGAAATCCGGGGGACGGCAAGGTCCCTTGGTGCGGCGGGATTGCCGTCTCGCGGCACGCCCAAGATCACTTTACCGGGCCCATCTTTTCTCCCCGGCGGGCTCTGTCGTGCGGGCACGAGCGTTCCTTCCACGGCACCTGGGTTGACAGACACCCGCGGCGGACGAAACGTGACAGCACTCATCCAAACCGAGTTCCTCATGAAATCGATCCTGAAGGCCTGTCTGGTGCTTGGGTTGGTGGGAGGACCACTGTCAGTGCCTGCCCTGGCCCAGGGAACGCTCCTCTTTTCAACCCGGGCCGGCGGGGTGGTGAGCGCGCCGGTCTCTTATCTCGGCGACGGTTCCCTGGTCGACGGCCGATTCTTCGGTCAGTTGTACGCGGGTGCTCCTGGAGGAACACTCGTGCCGATTGGGATCCCTCGCCCCTTCCGCAGCGACGTCGGCCGCGGCTACATCACCGACGGCGGCATCGTCGAGGTTCCTGGCGTGGCGCCGGGTTCGCCAGCGCAGGTGAAATTGGTGGCATGGGCATCGTGGCGCGGGGACACCTACGCGGAGGCGGTCATGACGGGGATGGGTGACATCGGCGAATCCGCGATGTTCACCGTCGACCTAGGCGGAGGAATCATGCCGCCCGGGATGTTGCTGGGACTTCAGGCGTTTGCCGTTTCGATCATCATCCCGGAAGCATCGCCCCTTTCTTACGCACTCCTGGGGTTGGGGTTGCTCGGGCTCTGTCGGCGGAAAGCCGGTCATCCGGCCAGGCGATAGGATCAGACATTGATGTTGTCACTCCGCGCTGAAGAGCGTGCGCGCCTTTCTCCCATCGGCTGAACGTGGGGTGGGCCGTTGGAATTAGCGGGCCGTCTTGTCACCGGGCGCAGGCGACGTCGAATCGTCCGCCCGAAGGATCCGGTACTCGCGATCGAATTCGGCGCGCGGCCCTCCCGCAGTGGATCCCACCGGTGCTGCACCCGAGTCGGCATCGGCTTCCGCGGCCGTTCGCGGCACGATCGCCAACCGAACCAATCCCTGCCGGACCAAGTCGTCGTACCAGGGCAGCGCCGCAGATATCACCACCAACCTCGCCTTCCACGACTTGACCTGCTGCGCGGTATCGCCGGCCAGCATCGGACAGCCAAGAAAAAGGACCACTGCGTCGGCATCCCCATGGGTCTGCTTCAGCCGATCGAAATGCTCCACCGGCATGGCACCTCCGGTGCGCATGCGCACGAATCCGTCCATCGGAATCAGTTCGGTGGCCTTGATCGCCACCTTTCCCACCTTGGCGAGAGCGCCGCGGAACGCGGCCACCTGCGCGTCCATCACGGGGTCGGGATCAGGCCCCGGATCGTTGAGCACGACCACGACTTGACCCTGATTTCCGAGCAACCGACTGACCTCCTCGGCGGCGACCCCTCCCAAGGATTGGTAAGGGTTCAGGTTGATGGAGCGATGGTCCATCGATCTCCACACGATCCATGCGGCGGCGGCCAGGGCGACGACCGCGAAACCCAATTGGCTGGCAGACTTGGCGTTCATTCCTTGTCCCACATCCACCGCGCGTCGTAACGCTCATTGCCCCCCAGCCACCCACTGCCGGTGGCATCCCGACCCTGAGGATCCTTTCCAGGGAAGTACTGCAGACCGAGGGTGCTCACCTTTTGGGCGGCGGCGTGGCCGTCGGCGAAGCCCATATTGCAGCGTCGGTTATGGCGGGCGTAAGCGCGCTGGGGATCGGAGTCGTAATAACCTCGGTTGGTGGGAGTGCGCCAATAAAGGAACCCGGAGTTCTTCTTCTCGACCCACTGATCGGGATCCTTCTCGCGCGTGTTCACGATCAACCCGGCATCGGCCATCGGAACCGACTCACTGGGGCGCTTGATGCTGGTGAGTTTGGGTTTGGATTCGCTGCTCCAGGCGGTGAGTTCGGGATGATTCATGGCGATGCCGAATCCGTTTCGCGTCGAGGGGCATGCAATGATGTTGGTGCCTTGGAGGGAGCCGCGCATGAGATCGACCCACCAGGTGACCGAGTCTTTGATCAGCGCGTTGGTGGGGGGCTGCTGAAAGAGGTACAACGTCACCATGTCATCGCCGTTGTCGTCGCCATAAAGCGTATAGCCCAGGCTGATCTGACGCAGGTTATTCAGACATTTCGTGCCCCTGGCCCGCTCCTTGGCCGAGGCCAGTGCGGGTAGGAGCATGCTCGCCAGAATCGCGATGATGGCGATGACGACCAGCAGTTCGATCAGCGTGAAGCCGCGGCTGGCGGCTCCCACCCGCCGCGGCGCCACAACGCCGGGGCAAGGACATGGCACGGGAGATTGCATGGGACAAGCGCGGCAACGGAAGGTTGGGTTCCTGGGATATGGCCACCCTCAAGAAGCTGGCGCTGCCGTGTCAATGGCGAATCCCGCCCCGCTTCTGATCTGAACCCTAGATTCCAGGGGAATGGAGGCGCCTGGGGGGAGTCCACGCCCACCGCACGGTGAGGTGCGTCCCCCGCGGCGCCTCCTTTTGTCAGCTTCAGTCGCGGGGACGGGACTTGCGACGCGGACAAACCGCCTCCATTCTCACGGCCGTGAAAGAGGATGTCTCATCTTCTTTCGGGGATGCGTTCTCCGGGTGGATTCCCGCGTGTGCTTTAGGAGTGCACACGGGTGCTCTTGTTGCGTGGTGGTCCGACCTCGCGCTTTACCTCGCGATTCCCGCAGCGGTGCTCGTCGGTTTCGGCATCGTGGTGGCCTTCGCGTTTGGCGCGGGAGGCACCTCCGTCGTGCCGTCGTATCGCGAACTTGCTCGCAACACAGACACCAACCGGTTGCCCGCACCGGCGGTCGAGGACGATCCCCAGGAGCGGAAGGATGCACGGGATCTTGCGCCGGCCCATGCCCCTGAATTTCAAGTGGTGTTCGACCGGATCTCGGAGCTCAACACCGCCATCCAGGCCTACAATCTGGAACTCCTGAACCTGGCGTCGCCTGGCAACGCCGAGCAAGGTCCCGCCGCGGACAGCCGCCAGCGCATTCAGCACCTGCATTCCCTGCGCGATGCAGCCATCGGCGAGTTGGTGAGCGTCATGGGTGCAACCCTTTACCACCAGGCCGTGCAGATTGGTGCTCCAAGATCGGCGTCTGCCGTTCGGCACCAGGATCTTTGCCACGCCTGAAGGTCCGACGCAGAGTTTGACTTGCCGCCGCGCCTGCCGTAACCACGCCGGCCAGATACATACATGGCCGCCACTGCTTCTTCCGGTTTCACCGGTTTGGTTGAATTCGCTTCGGGTTTCCGCCCGCGCCCCCAAATTCGCCACGTGCTTTTCGATTTCGACGGCACTCTCTCGCTCATTCGCGAGGGTTGGCCGCAGGTGATGGTTCCGATGTTCACCGAAGTCCTGCCGCCGCTGCCGGGCGAGACCGAAGAGGAACGTCGAAAACTCGCCTTCGAAGACATTATGCGACTCAACGGCAAGCAGACCATCTATCAGATGATCCAACTTGCCGATCGTGTTCGGGAGCGCGGCGGCACGCCGCGTGAACCGCTTGATTACAAGCACGAATACCTTCGCCGACTCAACCTCCGCATCGCGGATCGCGTCGACCGCCTCAAAGCCGGACAACTCGCTGCCGACGACCTCATGGTGCTCGGATCCCGGCAGCTGCTCAAGGCACTCCAGGACCGCGGGCTGACGCTCTACCTCGCCAGCGGCACCGACGAGGTCTACGTGAAGCAGGAGGCGGCCTTGCTGGGTCTCAATCCGGTGTTCGGCCCGCACATTTACGGTGCGCTGGACGACTACAAGAATTTCTCCAAGAAGATGGTCATCGACCGGATCCTGCGCGAGAACAGCATCCCAGGCGACGCACTGCTCGCCATCGGCGACGGTTACGTCGAGATCCAGAACACCAAGGAAGTGGGCGGTCTGGCGATCGCGGTCGCCAGCGACGAGGCCAACAATGGATCGGGCCGGTTCGATGCCTGGAAGCACGATCGCCTCAAAGGAGTGGGGGCCGACGTGGTGGTGCCCGACTACCGCGACGCCGAAGTGCTGGTGGCGGCGGTGCTTGGATCCTGAACCTGAACTCCAGCACCCCCTCGCCCATGCCCGACTGGCTCGCCGTTGTCATCCTGGGAATCATTGAAGGCATCACGGAGTTTCTGCCCATCTCATCGACGGGCCACCTCCTGCTCGCCGAGCATTGGCTGCCCATCCGCTCGGAGTTCATCAAATCCGACCTGTTCACCGTCGTCATTCAGCCCGGAGCGGTGGCGGCTGTCCTGGTGATTTTTCGGGAACGACTGGTGAACCTTGTTCGCCGATGGCGCGAACCCGAGTCGCGCGATTATCTCATCAAGCTCGCCGCTGCCTTCGTCCTTACCGGTGTTGGGGGTCTTACCATCAAGAAGCTCGGGTTCGAACTGCCCGAGAACGTGACGCCCGTGGCCTTGGCAACGTTGATCGGCGGAGTGCTGTTTCTCGCTGTGGAGTTCTGGCTGAAATCTCGCCCGACGACCAAGGAAGTCACCTGGGCCATCGCCATCGGGATGGGTGTCGGCCAACTTTTGGCCGCCATCTTCCCCGGATTGTCTCGGTCGGGGTCCACGATTCTCATTGGGTTGGCATTCGGACTCGCCCGGCCTCAAGCCGCGGAGTTCTCCTTTCTTCTGGGAATCCCCACCCTGCTGGCGGCAGCGGCGAAGGAAAGCCTGGACGCCATTCGTCATCCGCCTGCCTTCCCCATCGATTGGGGCATGGTCGCCCTTGGCGCGGTGGTGGCCGCCATCACCGCCTTTATCGCCGTCAAGTGGCTGCTCAAATTCGTCCAGGGCCACACGTTCAACGGCTTCGGCGTGTACCGAATCCTTCTCGGAGCGGTCATTCTCTGGCTCGCGCGCTAGGCCGGGGCCGCTGGCCGTTCGCCGGGCCGGAATCCCTCACGGCCCGGTTCGCCTGTTCAATGTGGCGAGCAGATGACTTTCGACTTCACGGAGCCGGTCCTTGCCGGTGACCGGCGATCCGTTGCCCTGAATGACATAGAAAGTGTCCACCGCCGCCCCTTTCTCGGTGGTGATGCGGGCAAACGTCACGTCGAGACCCAAATCCGCCAAGGCACGCGTCAGAATAAACAACAACCCGACCCGGTCCTCCGCCTCGATCTCAATGACGGTCCGTCCCTGCGCGATCGTGTTGTCAAAGCTGATTCGCGTCGGAATCACTTCGTAGACGGCCGGACGATAAATCGGCGCCTCCGGATGGTGTTTGGCGATCAGGGACGCGAGGTCCACATTCTTTCCCTCCAGCGTGGCCGAAAGGAGTTCTTCGAACTTTTCCCGTGCCTCGCGCGACGGCAGCCGGCCGGTGGTTGGATCGTTGACGAAGAGCGTGTCGAAGACCGGACCGTCGGGACGGGAGAAGATCCGGGCGCCGAGAATATTCAAATTGGCGGCTGCCAAGGCTCCGGCGATGCGGTTGAAAAGGCGTGGCCGATCCCAGGTACAGACCTTGAGCGTCGAATACCCTCGGTCCGGCTCGGCGTGCCATGCGATGACCGGATGCAGCGCCTGGTCCTCGTCGGCCAACTGGTTCCACATGAATCGATGGGCCAGGGACAAGTCAGTGGCGATCTCCCGCGGGGTATGCACCACGAAATACCGCTCGGGCAGATTGCCGAAATGCGCCTCCAATTCCTCCGTGTGGAACGTGCGCGGCACCAGTCGTTTCACCTCCGCCTTGAGACCTCGCAGACGAGTCTCGGCCGCCTCACGGAACCGGCCGTCGCCGGTCAGCGTCTCCTCCGTCCGGCGATGCAGCGTCCATAGGAGGGACTCCTTGAATGGCGTCCACAGCGTTTCGCTGGTCCCCATCGAATCGGCGAAGGTGTGCAGCGTCAGGAGGTTCAATTGCTCCTGCGTCTGGACTTTGGCCGCGAACTCACGAATCACCTCGGGATCATCCAAGTCGAGCTTCTGCGACAAGCGCGACATCAGCAGGTGATTTCGGACCAGGAACGCCACCGTGCCCGCGGCCGGAGCCGGCATCCGCAGACGGCGCGTCTGTGTCATCGTCACTCGGGCGCTGTCGACGGCGTGATCTCGCGTGTCCGCCGCCTTGCCAACGTCATGGAGAAGCAGGGCCAGGTAGAGGACATAGGGTCGATCGAGCGATCGGAAAAGGTCGGAGTAGGCCTTGTAAGGCGCCGCGGTGGCCTCCCAGACGCGGTCGAGCATTTCCAGGCACACGAGGGTGTGCTCATCGGCCGCGTACAGATGATAAAACTCGTGCTGCACCCGGCAGGTCAGGTCATGAAAGGCCGGAATGTACTTCCCGAGAAATCCGGTCTCATGCATCGACCGAAGGATGCGCGAGACGTTCCCGCGCTGGTCGAGGATCTCCAGGAAGGTCTCATGCACATGGGTATCTTCCAGGAACGACCGATTCACCAGCGACAGGTTCTGGCGGATCAGGTCCTCCAGGTCGGGGTGGAGCGGCAGTCCCCGCTGCTGAGAAAGCAAGAAGACCCGCATCAGCCGTCGCGGCTGATCGCGAAATACGCGCGTGGTCGCCGCCAGCAGCTCGCCCCCTTTGATCCGAAACCCATCGATCACGGTGTCGCGAAAGGGTGTGGCGCGACGGAGCAGCCGGCCCAGGCGCTGGAAGCGTCCCGGCGGCCGCAACGCCAGTCGTCGCTCCAGGTTGCGGGTGATGAGATGCAGGCAGCGCACATGACGGAAGTAATCCCCCATGAATCGCTCCACGCGACGCGCCAGGGAACGATCCGTGTACCCCAACTGGAAGGCCACGGCCGGCTGCATGGCACGGGTCAGCACATCGTTCTTACGTTCCAACTGGTAATGGAGCTCGTTCCGAACGCGCAGCAGGAAATCATAAGCGCGATCCAACTGACGAAGCCCTGCCGGTGTCAGCACGCCCCGTTGGATCAAATCGCCAACTTCCCGCAGCCGGAACTTGACCGCCGACATCCAACGTAGGTTCTGGTAATCGCGCAGACCGCCGCACCCGCTCTTGAGGTTGGGTTCCAGCAGGCAGTAGCTGTGCCCCCATTTGGAGCGCCGTTGTTCCTGATCCTTCAACCGATCCTCGATGTAGGCATCTTCCTGCCCCTTCACGCACCGGTCCTCGATCATGATCCGGAGCTGTTCGAACAAGGTCTCGTCGCCCCATACGCGGCGCGCCTCCAGCATCGCCGTCTTCGATTCCATCTTCCGATTGGCCTCCCGAACGCAATCGTCCAGGTTGCGCACCAGCGGATGGCACTCGAGGCCAATCTCCCAGGAAAAGGGAACGAACTTCTCCATCACCGCCTTCAATAGCGGACTGGGATCCGTGACCCGCCGCTCATGCAGGATCAGGATGTCGACGTCACTCAACGGATTCAGTTCGGCGCGTCCGTAGCCTCCGAGTGCTACCAATGCCAGCGCCTCCGGATGGAACTTGGGTTGGTAGGCCGCGAGATAAGCGTCGAACACGTGCTGGAGCAGCGTGTCCATCATTTCCGCCCGCGCCCGGCACACTTCACGCCCGCCGCCTCCGCCCCGATGCCACATGCGCAATCGCTGGCTTTCCACCTTCAGAAAACGCCGAAAACGATCCGGCTCTTCACACGGAAGACGGCCCGGAGGCAGTCGCAGTCGGGCGGCGGCGCTCGCTGCCAGCTTTTCTCTCAAGGTCGGCACGCAGGTGAACCCTAACGGCCCACCCCTACCCGGGTCACGCCGGGACATGCGCAGGTTCCCAAGGCCTGCTATTATCCTCGCGTCATGCGCGTGCTTATTGCCGGTTGCGGATACGTCGGGATCGCTCTCGGCACCCGTCTGCTTGCCACCGGTCATCAAGTGGCCGGGATTCGGCGATCCACCAACGGCGCCGCCTGCCTTCGAGAGGCAGGCATCGAACCGTGGATCGTTGATCTGTCCGCTGCGCAACAACTCGCCAGCCTTCCCGTTGACTGGGACTGGGTGGTGCATTGCGCCGCCCCTTCCGAATCCACCGAATCCGCCTATCGCGCCACCTACCTCGAGAGCGCGCGGAACCTGGTCCATCGGCTCGCCGCCCAACCGCCCCGGGCCTTTGTCTTCACCGGCAGCACGTCGGTCTATCCTCAGGAAGACGGCTCCATCGTGACCGAAACCTCGGAGACCGCCCCGTCAACTCCCCTGGTTCGCGTGCTGCTCGAGACCGAATCGTTACTGCTCGACGCCGCGCGTCGAGGCTTCCCCGCCCGATTGCTACGGGTCGCCGGCATCTACGGCCCCGGCCGCAACCGCCTCGACAGCCTGAGACGAGGCGAGGTCAAACGCTCCTCGGACCCGACGCGGTTTCTCAATTTCATCCACCGCGACGACCTGGCCGGCGCCATCGAGTCCGTGTTGGAGCGTGGTCGGAACGGCGACATCTACAACGTGAGCGATGGCCACCCGGTGAGGGAAGGCGATCTGCTGGATGCACTGGCAAAGGCCTTGGGCATTGCCACCCCTGCCCCAGCAGTTCCCCGGGCGAATGGCCCGCCGCCTGAAGGACGCGGCCGCCCCCTGACCAACAAGCGTTTGGATTCCTCGAAACTGCGGCGCGAATTGGGATGGTATCCCAGCTACCCGACCTTTCGTGAGGGCTATGAGGCGCTTGGCATTCCCGCGGGTCGTCTCTGATTCGGCGCGGGTGTCCCGTCACGATTTCGGCGTCTGCCCGTTGGGGCGGCCTTCCTTCGAAGATCTCTGCGGTTCGTGTCGCAAGCGGGTCCGAACCAGATTGAGTTGATGCCGGAGATCGTTCAACTGACGCTCCGCGAGGTTGATTTCATCCAGCAACGACGGCGCGCCTCCGTCCTTGATGTGCCGGTCCCGTGAGGCGTTTTCGGACTCGTTCTGCGCCTCCTGCATGCCGTTCATGATGACGCCGATCAGCAGGTTCAGGATGATCATGGTGCCGAGCAGGATGAAGGTGATGAAATACGCCACCACCCCCAGTCGCCCGCCACTGCCTTCGCCCAGTTGCGACCGCATGATATCCGCCCATCCCTCGAGCGTGACCACCTGGAACAAGGTCAGCATCGCCTTCCACAGGTTCCCAAAATGCTCCGGGGCGGTTGTTCCCATCATCGACACGCCAATGACGGCGTAGACGTAGAAGTGCAGCGCGAGCAACAGCGCCACATACCCCATCGACGGAATGCTGCGCAGCAAAGCGTCCACCAGAATCTGCAGCCGCGGTACTGCGCTCACCAAGCGGAGAACCCGCAGAACCCTGGCCAATCGCAGCACGGCGGCAAACTGCGTTTGGAACGGCAAAAAGCAGACGGCGACAATGGTGAAGTCGAAAACATTCCAGGGATCGCCAAAGAACCGCCACCAACGCCGACCGTGTGCGCCCAGTTTGATGAGCAACTCGACCACAAACGTCCACAGGATCACCTGATCCAGAACTTTCATGAATCCGCCATAACGGGCCACCAGGGCGGGGTCCGTCTCGGCTCCCACCAAAATGCCGGCGGCCACGATCACACCCAGGATCGTCCGCTGGAATCCTTTCGATTCCGCGATGCGTTGAAGAAGTCGGCTCATGGACCGGAATCCCGTCACCCCGGAGGGGGGCGGAGATAAATGGCGCCATGCCCCGGTTCGTCAAGCCCTGTTGCAACCCGCCGATGCGAACAACCCATTCTCGACATCGGGGAGATTTCCGGCGACGGAACAGGGGCGCCGATGCCGATGATTTCACCCCACACCCGGGAGCAGATCCGGGCCGCCAGCGATATCGTGGAGATTATCGGCGGTTACCTGCCCTTGCGTCGGGCCGGCGCCAATTTCGTCGCGCTCTGCCCTTTTCACAGGGAGAAAACGCCCAGTTTCCACGTCAGTCCCAGCCGCCAAGCGTATCATTGTTTCGGCTGCCACAAAGGTGGTGACGTCTTCCGGTTCCTCCAGGACTACGAGAATCTCAGCTTTGTCGACGCCGCCAAGCGCCTGGCCGAACGCGCGGGAATCCGACTCGAGTTCGACGATGCTCCCGGCCAACGCGAAGAGCGCGCCATCCAGGACCAACTGCGGGAACTCCACGAACAAATCACCCAACGCTGGCAACAGGCCCTCCAAACCGACGCCGGCGGACAAATCGCCCGCGATTATCTCGCCCAACGCCAAGTGCCCGCCGAAGCCGTCCAGGTCTTCCGGCTCGGGTACGCCCCCGACGCCTGGGACGACACGGTGAACTGGGCGCGTGGCAAAGGCTGGAGCGCCCGACTCGTCGAACAGGCCGGCCTCATCATTCCGCGGGATCCCAATGATCCTTCGCGCGGACACTACGATCGGTTTCGTGGACGCCTCATGTTTCCCATCTGCGATGAACAGGGCCGCGTCATTGGATTTAGCGGCCGTGTCCTCCAGGGTGATGAAAAGACGGCCAAATACGTCAATTCGCCGGAAACACCGATCTTCACCAAGAGCCGGGTCCTGTACGGCCTCGATAAAACCAAACGCGCCATTCTTGACGCTGGCGCGGCCATCATCTGCGAAGGGCAACTGGATCTCATCGCCTGCTTCATGGCCGGCGTGCAGAACGCCGTCGCCCCGCAAGGCACCGCCCTGACCGGCGATCATCTGCGCATCCTGCGGCGCTACGCCCAGGAAGTGCTCCTCTGCTTCGATTCCGATAGCGCCGGGCAGAAAGCGGCGGCACGGGTGCTCGACGAACTCCTGGCCAGCGGGCTCTCCGTGCGCGTCATCACCGTTCCGGCCCCGCACGATCCCGACAGCTATATCCGCGAGCACGGCCCGGAATCTTTCCGACAACTTGCCGCCTCCGCCCGCGATTTCTTCGAGTTCTACCTCGATTTCCTGGGACGCCAGAACGACCTCGGTACCGATCGCGGCCGGCTCGCGGTGCTGGATGCCATGGCCGTTGCGCTGGCCAAGTGCGGCAACGATGTGATGACCGATCGCTATGCCCAGCGCACCGCCATGGCTCTGGCGGCGGGCGGACGCGTGGCACTGTCGCCCGACGCCGTTCGCGCCGAGTTCCGCAAGCGCGCCGCGCGCGGCGCGCGGTCCCAAGCTCCCCAACGCACCAGGACGCCGCCACCGGAAGAGATCGCGCTGTTCGATGAGGGGACAGACGCGCCGGCTTATCCGACCGAACCCCCTACGCCCCAGGAATTCTGGCTGCTCAAACTGCTTTTTCTCAACGACGAGTTCGCCGGCTGGCTGGCTCTGCACCTCGATCCCCTCTGGATCCGTCATGCCGGAGTGCGCGCCCTGGTGGAAAGCGCTCTGCAACACCATCAGGCCGGAACCTGGATCAGCCCGGCCGCACTCCTCGGGGATCTCTCCAGTGACGTCCTGCGCAGCCTGGCCTCCGAGGCTATGTCCGACAACCGACCCATCCCCAACCCGGAACAGCAACTTTCGGATCTCACACTGCGTTTGCGGAACACCTGGATCGATCAACAGATGGCCCAGGTCACCGCCCAAGCCGCGCAACCAGAATTGCCCGATCCCGAACGCACCACCCTTCTTCTCCGACTCCAGGAACTGCGCCAAACCAAGCGCAGCCCGTTATCCGCGCGCCTCCAACCGGACGCATCTCCGAATTGTCGGGGCGATTTCCGTTGAAATAGCGGGAGAGGACTCCCGCACTCCACGACGACCAGCGTTGGCCTGGCCCCAGGGTGCGGACGGGCGCGAAGCGTCGTGGACTGCGGCAGTCCCCTGCCGCTTTCCCAGCACGGCGATTCCCGGCCGGAACGGTGG
>JAEUHG010000089.1 GCA_016795425.1 Verrucomicrobiales bacterium | reverse complement strand
TGGCATCGGCACCGGAGTTCACCGCCGTGATCGCCAGTCGGTCTTGTGATTGTTCGGTGGCGGCGAGGCATGCCGTGAAGGCGGCGGGACTGCTCTGATTTCGATATTCGGTAAGGACCCAGGCTGCGGACCGCGCCTGGTTGGCGATGCGCAATTCGTCGAGGCCTCCTTTGAATGGCTGGGAATAGCTTTGATCATGGCCGATCCGAAGATCGCGTGTGGCGCCGACAATGGGGGAGGTGAGCGGTTCTTCGGCGATGAGTGAGCCGTTCAGGTAACCTCGCGTGGCAGTGCCATCGTAGGTGTAAACGATGTGGACCCATTGATTGAGTGGCGTTGGGACGTGGTTCACCACCAAACCCGAATCCGTATTCAAGTAGAGATCGAACTGATCGCCGTCGGTATCGAACTCGAGTCCGTATTGATGCCAAGGATGAGTGAACGTCTCACCCGCGAACTTGCCGACGATCACCATGTCGGAACCGGTGGCGTCCTCGATCCTGGCCCAGGCGGAGATGGTGAGGTTCGTTCCGGAAATGCTGAGAGCGCTCGAGTGCGCGACTTCGCCGTAGTCGGTGTCGCCATCGAACCCAAGAGCTGTGCCGATAGGGCCCTCCGCGTCCCAGTCGAGGTTCGGCGTCAAAGAGGCCGAACCGGCGTGACTCGTTGAGTCGGTCAGGACTTCTCCGGACGCGTCCTTGGCATGCCAGACGGCAGCGAACGAGGAATTCCAAACATTCGTTACGGTTTGCTGATCGGCGGCCCCTGGATTGCCGTGATAGAGGAACAGCCGGGTATTGGTGACGCTAGAGAGGCTAGGGATTCTTACCCAGGCGACCAGGGTGCCATTCGTTGATACGTAGGATTCGATTTCATGCGCCAATTGGTTGGTGCCGTCAGTCGAGGTGAAGAGGAAGTCGGCGCCGTCCGCTCGGGCCGAGGTGACCAGGCTCGAGTCGGTGAGTTGCACCAGCAGCGGGAAGTCTTCGAGATTGTCGGCGACTTGGCTGGCGTCGACGGTCAGCACCCGACGGTAGGTCCACGATGCATTGTACCAAGGAGTCTCGCCGAAGGTGATGGAAGCAGTGGGGACCAGTGGTCGGGCGTCGGTGGCATCCGTGGCCGAGAAGGTTACGGTCTCCGCCACATCGTCGCGCACTTCGAAGGTGACGCTGCCAACATCGTCGGAAATGCCGGACGCCGGGGTGATCGTCGCGTTGGCCCCGCCGTCGTCGAGCGTCACCGTCTTCCCAGAGACCCCGTTTCCAAGTGCATCGCGCAAGGTGACCACCACCACACCCGCCGAGTATCCGTCCGCTTCGACCCAGGAGTGGGTCGCCTCTACGCTGGATGCCGTAGCCGAGACCTCTCCGGGGGCGGTGACGAAAGGGGCACTATCGGCGGCAGTGAGCGATTGGCCGGAGGTGGCGGTGGCGGTGAGGATGACATTCGATTCCGCTGAGCTGTAGGTGACGCCGGAAATGGTGACGGAGTGGGATCCGGCGAGCAGGGTGCCCGAGAGTGTGCCGCCGAGGGCGCCGTCACCCGATCGAAGGCTCAAGGTAATCGTCGTGTCTTGCGCGACGGGGTAGGCCATTCCGCTGGCGGTGAGGGCGTCGACCTGGACGGTAAACGGGAAGCCGGCGGAGGGGGCGTTGCCCTCCGCGATGGAGGCGATGACCAGGGTGGGGAGGGCAGGGGATTCGGCCGTCGAGAGGTCGACAAAAGACGAGGGATCCGAGGTGTTGGCGTAGCTGGTGGCAATCCAGGCGGCGGACCGGGCCGTCTTGGACACTCGGAGTTCATCGAGGATTCCGGCGAAACGGTCGTAGATCGTGCCCCATTGACCGAGCGCGAGAGGAGCGCCGTTGGCATTGGGGTTAATGGTCTGGACGTGGGACTCGCGGAGTTCTCCGTTGTAATAGAGGCGAATGCGGGCGCCGTCCCAGGACATGAGCAAGTGATGGAACGCGGCTGTATTGGTGAGCGCGAATGCCGACGTGTACAACGCGTAGTCGGTGCCGTCTCCCAGGCCGTAGGTGACCGAATCGGAGGTGTCCAGCTCGATCATGTAGCTGTGGTCCTGGACCGAATCGACAGAACCTTTGGCGAAGAGCGAACGCCAGGTACCCGGATTGGCCGGCTTGAACCAGGCCTCGACGCAGCCCTGGTTGGTGAGTTCCAGCGAAGTGGTGGCTGGCACGAGAATGCGATCGTTGTCGCCGTCGAAGGTCAGGGCGCCATTGACCTGGCCGGAGAGCCGATTGCTGGACTGCATGTAGCCCCAGGAGGTGCCGTCATTGTGGAAGGCGGTGCTGTCGGCGATTTGGGGTGCGACACCCGAGGGATCGTCGCGCAGATGCCAGACACCGACGAAATCGTTGTCCCAAACCTGGGTTGGCAGCTGCGGGCCTATGGCATTCGTGTTGCCGTAGTAGAGAAACAAAATGGTATTGGTGGTGGCGGACAGGTGCGGAGCATTTACCCAGGCGACCAAGTTTCCGTTGGAGGCGGCGTAGCTTTCGATTTCATGGGCCAGGCTGGTGACACCGTCGCTGGAAGTGAAAACCAGGTCCGCCGCATTCGTTTGCGCCACGATCCCCAACTCGCTGTCGACCCGAGAGACCAACAACGGGAAATTGGTGAGTGTCGAGGCAACGGACGCGTGATCGATCTCGATCCGTTTGCGGTAAAGCCAGGAACTGTTAAACCACGGCGTGTGCTGAAAAGTGACTGAAACGGTCGGCGTAATCCCGATGCCATCGGAGACGTCCGTCGCGGTGTATACCACGGTTTCCGCCGAAAGGTGGTGCACGGTAAAGCGGACCGTGCCGTCGGCTGCGGACACGCCGCTGGGGACTGAGATCCACGTCGAGGCCGCACCGTCGTCGAGGCTGACAACCTTCCCCGCCACCGGATTCGAATAGGCGTCCAGCAAGGTGGCGGTGAGAGTTGCCGTTGCGTAGCCATTGGCTTCCACCACGGGCGCGCTGGTGACGAGGGTCGAAGAACCGGCGGAAACGGCTCCCGCCAGCACGGTGAAGGATGAACTGTCCGCGGCGGTGATGGCGTGCCCGCCGGTGGTGGTGGCCGTCAGGACGATGCCGGATTCTGCCTTGGAGTACGTCGCACTGGTGATCGTCAGCGAGCTTTCGCCGGCGGCCAGGATCCCCGACAACGTCCCACCCAGTGAGCCGTTGCCGGATCCGACTGAGAGTTGAACAGAGGTGGTTTGGGTCGCGGAGAAAGGAGTGCCTGAGAGGGTCTGCGCCTGAAGTTGGACCTGAAAAGGCGAACCAGCCTGGGGGGAGCCACCGTTGGCAACCGAAGTGAAGACCCAGTGTGGATGCGTCTGGTTCTCCTCGCTGCCAAGGGTGTGGAAGGTCGCGGGTGAGTTCTGGTTGTTATAGGCCGTAGCGATCCATTGGGCCGATCGAGCGACTCGAGAGATTCTGACTTCATCGATGATGCCCAAGAACCGATCGTCTCCACTACCCCATTGGCCGATGGAGACGGGCGCTTCGAATCCACCGGCCGCGCGGGTTTGGGTCTTCGTCTCTCGAAGCACACCATCGTAGTAGAGCTTAAGGTGCGAGCCGTCCCAGGACATGAGCAGATGATGGAACGACGACGTGTCCGTCACCCTGAAGCTGGAGGAGTACTGGTCTGCGTGAGTGCCATCGGCGATGCCGAACTCCAGATAGTTCGACGGGTTGAAATCCATGAAATAGGAGTGGGACTCATAGGTGTTTTCCTCGCCTCGGGTCACCAGGGCACGCCACGTGCCGGTCCCGCCGAGTTTGAACCACGCCTCGATGCTGCCCTGCGATCCAAGGTCGAGGCTCGAGTCGTTGGGTATGGTCGCGTAGGTATCGACGCCGCCGAAGAAAAGGGCGCCGCCAATCTTGCCGGCCAATTGGTTGGTGGCGGTCAGAGTGCCGACGACTCTGCCGTCATTTGACGAGGAGGTACTGTCGGTAATCTGTGGGTCCGCTCCGGTGGGGTCTTCCTTCAGGTGCCATACGCCGACGTAATTCGTATCCCAGACGCCGGTGGGATTCTGCCGGTCTGTCGCCGAGGCGTTCCCGTAATAGAGATATACGGTCGCGTTGGTGGCACTGGTCAGCTCCGGAATCCTAACCCAGGCGACCAGGCTGCCAGTGGCCGCTTGGTAGGATTCGATCTCATGGGCCAGGACCGTGGTGCCGTCCGAGGCTGTGAATACCAAGTCCTGGGCGTTGGTACGGGCCCGTGACGCCAGATCGGCATCCGTGGTGGCAATGAGTATCGGGAATTGGTTCAAGGTCCCGGACACTCGGTTGGCGTGAAAGGTGATCGACTTTCGATAGGACCATGCGGTGCGGTACCAATCCTGAGCCGAGGCGCCGCAGGTGGTCCAATAGAGCATCCCCACGCATACGGCAAAGGTCACCCATGCCTCGGCAGTTCTTGCCGGTGGTTGGTGCTTCGCAGCATGCGGCGGCCGTGCGATATGGGGTCGGAGCGATCGGAAG
>JAEUHG010000088.1 GCA_016795425.1 Verrucomicrobiales bacterium | reverse complement strand
GGGTAATTGTTTGGTTTCAGCGTGGACGCCTGGCCAGCCGCCCGGTTTTGATCCGCGGCGATGTTTCCCGATTGGCATCGGTTCGGCATCCGGCTTCGCCCCTGGTTGATCCTGGGGCGGGTCTCGAACCTACCGACAGTCTGGTCGAACTGTTTGGCTGCCTGGCTTCTAGGCGGCGGTGGAACGTTGGGGCGACTTCTGCTCCTGTTGCTTGGGGCCACCTTGATTTATGTCGGTGGCATGTGGCTGAACGACGCCGTCGACGCCCCGTTTGACCGGGAATTCCGGCCTGAACGCCCGATTCCGGCCGGAGCGGTGTCTCCGGCGGATGTTTGGGTCGGTTCCGCGATCCTGCTTGGTGTGGGCGCCTGGTTGATGTCGGTTTGGGCTGGGGCGTCCGGCGGTTGGGTGATGATCCTGGTCAGCACCGTGGTTGTTTATGATGTGATCCACAAGCGGGTCCGGTTCGCTCCGGTTCTGATGGGTGGTTGCCGCCTTGCCTTGTTCCTGGCAGCCGGATCCGCCTCCATCGATGGAATCACCGGTGAGATTGTCTGGAGCGCCATTGTCTTGGGTGTGTTCGTCGTGGGGTTGAGCTTCGTGGCGCGATCCGAATCCACCGGGCCCTCCGCAAGCCCGTGGGCCTTGGCTTGCCTGATGCTTCCCGTACTGCTGGCGGGACTGGTGAATCCTCCGTCGGAGTGGTTTCAGGCTCCTGTGGGACCAACCGTTTTCTGCTTCGTCCTGGTTATCCTGCGTTCGGTCTCACATCTATATCGGGGCCATGCGGACAGTGTCCGGCAGACGGTGGGCGGTTTGTTGGCCGCGATTCCATGGGTGGATGCGGTGGCGGTCATGGCCCCTCCATGGCCCTGGGCGGCCGCCTTCGTCGCGGCTTGGGCCCTTTCGATCCTGCTGCAGCGGTCCGTGCCTGCCACCTGAAGGGAAGGAAGCAGCCTCCGAACGTCGCTGAAAAACCGCTTGGCCAGCGCGGTGTCGGGTTCGCTAAGGTGCCGGCCGCATGTCCGCTCCGATGACACCGCGACTGAACAAGATGCCGTTTTGGTTTGCCGACGCGACCTTGCTGGCCGCGGCGGCGGTGTTGGTGGCGGTGGGCGGGCGCCCCCTCAAGGCCTGGGAGATGATTGCTGTGGTGGCTTGTGTGGCGATCGGTGGCTGGCTCGCCGTCCTGCCGTTCCTCAAGGAATACGAGGCAGACGTGAAACTCGCCGAGACAGGGAGTCTGGACCGAACCATGGAGAAGCTGACCCAACTGGACACGGTCGCCGATCGCATCGCCGGTGCGACCGGCCAATGGCAGGGGGTTCAGGATCGTGCCGCGCAAACGGCAGAGATGGCCAAAGGGGTCGTGGAACGTCTGGCCCGTGAGGCGGAGTCCTTCGCCGTTGCGGTGTCGCGCACATCCGACGCGGAGCGCCAAAAGCTGAAGCTGGAAGTCGATAAGCTGCGCCGGGCGGAGGGTGAATGGCTGCAGGCCATTGGCCGAATCATGGACCACGTGTTCGCGCTGCATGTGGCGGCGGTGCGTTCAGGGCAGCCGGCTCTCGCGGAACAAATCGACCGCTTCCACGGCGCCTGCCGCGACGCGTTACGCAAAGTCGGTTTCGTGCCTGTCGTCGCTGCGCCAGATGAGGTTTATGATCCGCGCCGGCATCAGGTCGCCGATGGTTCGCGTCCCACTGAAGGGGCCCGTGTCGACGAAACCGTCGCGCCTGGCTTTGTTTTCCAGGGACAGATGATTCGCCCGATCATCGTCAAGGTGGTCGACGGTGACTCCTCCGCGGTTGCAGGCCCGGCTACTCCAAGGGCTGAAGGCGTGGTGGATCCCGACTCCCCTCCCTCCACCGGCCGTGTCTATTCTCAGTCGATTCCGTCCGTGGCCACCGATTCAGGTCATCCGAACCCGGAGACCGACCTGGGCTCGGCCTGAACCCCGCGGCGCGCTGCTCTGCTTCTGGTAAACTCCGAGGTCAATCCAGATCCCCTCCTGCCGAGACGATTGTCCCTGCTCCCCTGACCCATGGCCAAAATCATCGCCGAAATGGTTGTCGAGAAAGTCACGCCCGAAGCCCTGGACGTGAAGACGCTCTTGTTGCGTTGGCCCGAAGGGTATGATGTCGAGGTCAAGACGGGTCAGTTTGTGACCGTGTTCTGGCCGGACACACCCACCTACAAGCGTGCCTACTCGCTATCGTCGTGCGCCCTGGATCGAGGCTTCTTCGAAGTGACGGTGAAGCGCGAGGGGAAGATGGGGACTCGCATCGTGGATTGGGTGAAGGCGGGGGATCGTTTGGGGGTGCTGCCGCCCGCGGGGCGATTCCTGCCTGTGTACGAGCCGGATCGGCACCTGATCTGCATTGCCGGAGGATCCGGTGTGACACCCTTTCGAGGATTCGCGCGCGAGGCGACCCGTCGGTCACTGTCCACGCGCGTTACCGTGCTCTACAGCGTGCGCCGCCCCGCCGACATCATCTTTCGGGAGGAGTTCGAGGAATTGGCGCGCCAGAATCCGAACTTTGTGTTCCACGTGACCTGCACGCGCTTGGCTCCGGACGATTCATGGAGCGGTCACCACGGGCGCATCACTTCCCAATGGGTGCGGTCGCATGTCGGCGATCCGGCGCGAACCGTGTTTTACGCCTGCGGCCCCAATGCGCTCGTGGATTTCGCGGAGCGCTTGGTTCTCGAGGACCTGCACATGCCCAAGGAACAAATGAAGCTCGAGAAGTGGGGTTGAGCGCCAGGGCGGGCCTGCTACCGCTCTCAATAGAAGTACCGGACGAAGGATTTCTTCCGGAGTTTTTCCAGCCATGACTTGGTCAGGCGCATGCGCTCGGCATTCACCAGGGTGCGCTCGATTTCCTCGCGCACCTCAGTGACCGGGCGGACCCGGGCTTCGCGTGCCTCTTCGACCTGCAGGATATAAATGCCCTCGGCCTTCTCAATCAGATCGCTGCGTTGGCCTTGGGTCAGGCTGAAAACGGCGTCCGCGAGATCGTCGCGGAGTTGTTTTCGCTCGGTCCATCCGTAGGCGCCGCCATCCCGCGCCGAAGGACTGTCCGAGTACACCGCCGCCATTTCCGCGAAGTCGGCGCCGTCCTGGAGTTTGGCCAGAATTTCGCGTCCGAGATCCTTCGCATTGACGGCGCTGCGCGCCTTGTCGATGAAGATCATGCGGAACTTGACCTGCTCGTTGACCTTAAATTTGTCGAGGTTCTCGTTGTAATAGCGCTCGATGCGCCCGGGGGAAATCAGGATGTCCCGGGGCACGTTGCGGCCGCGCATGATGACCTCGATGAATTGCTCTCGGACTTCGCGTCGGTAAGTTTCGTAGGTGATCCCGTCCTGTTGCAGGGTCTTGGTCAGCGTGGCCCGGTCGCCGTATTTCTTTTTGATCTCGTCCTGCACGTTGTCTTCGATGAACGACTCGGGCAGGGGCACTTTCAGATCCTCGAACGCCTGGAGGATCAGGCGGCGTTGGACCAGCGATTCGATGCCGAGTCGCTGGGCTTGCAGGGCGGCCTGGCGAAAGGCATCAGGCTGGTTGGCGTATCGGGCGCGTTCGAGATCGACCGTGCGCGCGATCGCCCTCTGGACCTGCTCGTAGGTGATCACGGACTCTCCAACGAGGGCGGCAATGCCGTTGACCTGGTCGGGAGTCTCGGCGCCCCGGATAGCGAGGGCGCCCGAAAACAGCAGGAGGACGGCGAGCTTCGACTTCATTCGCTGGGGCATGCTTCGGATCTTGGGCCCTGGTGGTCAAGCCTACCTTGCCCTGGGAATCACTCCTGGGACCGGTCCCCCCAACCACTGCGATCCAGGGTCGCCTCGGTCGCGCTCCGCCGCCGTCCCCGCGCCTGGCGGCGTCGCTGCGCGTAGGTATGGTCCCGCCGCTCGCGCGCGAGGAAATCCAGTTCCTGCCGCAATTTTCGAAAGGCCGCAAATCGTTCAGCCGCGAGACGACCGGTTTCCACGGCTTCTCGAACCGCGCACTTCTGCTCGGTCAGGTGGGAACAGGCTCGAAAATGACACTTTAGCGCGAGTTCCGCCACATCCGGAAACGCGTCCGCCAACCCGCCGTCTGCCAGCCATAGGTGGAACTCGCGCATTCCAGGGGTGTCAATCACCAGTCCGCCCCCGGGAAGAAGAATCAGCTCTCGCCAGGAGGTGGTGTGACGTCCCTTGTCGTCCTGTTCCCGCACCTCGAGGGTAGCCTGCACCGCTTCTCCATAAAGGCGGTTGATCAGGGATGACTTGCCGACACCCGAAGTTCCCACAAAGACACAGGTCCGGCCTTTTCCGAGCCTTGCGCGCAATTCTCCGAGTCCTTTGCGCGTTCGGGCACTGACCACCAGGATGGGGACCGACCCAGCCGAGGCCTGCGCCTCCGCGATGCAAGCTTCCAGATCGTCGGCCAAGTCGGCCTTGTTCAAAACCACCACCGCCTGCGCGCCACCTTCATGCACCATCACCAGGAATCGCTCGAGTCGCCGGGCATTAAACGTCTGGTCCAGGGCCTGGACGACGAACGCGGTGTCCACGTTGGTCGCCAAGACCTGCGGCGCCGTCTCCCGTCCCGCCGCCTTGCGAATGAGGGAGGTGCGCCGCGTCAGCACGTGGTGAATCACCGATCGTGAAGGTGGCGTCTTGGGCATCACCGCTACCCAGTCGCCGACCTTCGGCCATGCCTCGGTCGTATCGATGGTCTGCAGCATTCGCCCCGCAATGCGCGCCGGAAGTTCTCCATGTTCCGTAACAACCGCGAACGCCTGACGATCCTCGGTCGCCACCCGCCCCGGCACCAGACCGTCGGCACGGTAGGGCGCGAAAACCCTTTCCCATTCGGCATCCCATCCAATGTCCAGGAGGTCGACCATGCGGCGCACGAAAGCCGGAACCTATGCGGCGGCGGGTCCGATGAACACGAGAAATGCGGTCCGGCTGGGGCACCTATTCGCCACCGTATTGTTGCCGTCCGAAGGAGTGATTCGGAACATCTGCGCGACATGACTGCACATCCGATGAATCCTCAAAGCAATGGTCGATTGGTGCGGGCATCCGCCTCACTGGCAGTGGCCATGGGGCTTTGGCTGGGAATCGAGACGCGGGCCGCGGAGGCACCGGACGCCGCCACGCTTCGCAAACAGGCACTCGAGCTTTTGGGCCCGATTCCGGATAAAATGCCGGGTGCGGACAAGGATACGCCGGCCTTGGTGAAGCTTGGGAAGGAACTCTACTTTGAAAAGGCGTTGTCCGAGAACCAGACCCAATCGTGCAACAGCTGCCACCAAGTGGAAGGCCGGAAAGGCGGCGTTGATAACGAACCCACCTCCCCGGGCGCTTTCGGAAAACGGGGCGGGCGCAATTCGCCCACCACTTTGAACGCCGGTTTTCAACTGGCCCAGTTCTGGGATGGGCGCGCCGACGACCTGGTGGCGCAAGCGAAGGGGCCGGTCCTGAACCCTGTCGAGATGGCCATGCCGAGCGAGGAGGTGGTGGTGAAACGGTTGAAGGGGCTGCCGAAATACGGCGAACTGTTCCGCGGCGCGTTTCCCGGTGTGGCCGATCCCATCACCTATCACAATATGGCGGTGGCCATCGCCGCCTTCGAACGCACCCTGATCACTCGTGATCGTTTTGATGATTTCCTGAAGGGCAAGGATGCCGCCCTCTCGGCGGTGGAACTCAAAGGTCTGCAGGAGTTTCTCACCCTGGGTTGCACCACCTGCCACTACGGGCCGGTCGTGGGTGGTCAAGTCTACCAAAAGATCGGGTTGGTGAATACGTTCCCGACCGATGACAAAGGGCGTTTTGACGTGACCAAGGACGAGGATGACCAATTCAAGTTCAAGGTCCCGATGCTGCGGAACATCGCCATCACCGGCCCCTACTTCCACAAAGGCCAAATCGCGACACTCGAAGAAGCCGTTCGCAAGATGGCCTGGCACCAACTCGGCAAGGAAGTCAGCGACGACCAGGTAAAGACGCTGGTGGCGTTTCTCCAATCGCTCACCGACAAGGCCCGCGCCAGTTCCGGACGCGCCGGTGTCCATGCCGAGGGTGCCGGACCGAACATCGCGACCCGATAGGCCCTTGAGGGTGACCCCATCGCGGTCCGGGACGAGAGCCACCTGACGGGCTCCAATTCGAATCAAGGTGGGCCCTGTCGCGCTGCGACAGGGCAGTCCCGGCCTCGTTCATCGTTCGTGCGCACCTCTGGAAGAATCTGGAGGCTTCCCACTTCCCAGAGATCCTGCTTCTTCCTCCCTCCGGAACTGACGCGCGCGGGCCGCCCCAGGCGCCCCCCGGTGTGATCAACGGCTGGCTTCGAGGTAAATCTCCGCCAGCTTGCGTCGGAAAAACTGTTCCCTATCCGGGACGTGGGTGCGAAGAGCTTCCTTCGAAATGGCTCCATGCTGGAAGCGGCGTTTGGGAAACACTGGAAACTCGATCCCCACCACCTGCTTCATCCCGCGACGAATGATCTCCCCCTTGAGTTGGTAAAGCCGGTCGTGCTTGTAGTCGGTGATTTCGATGAAGGGGATTCCTTCGGCGATTTCAATGACGTGCGGCCGGGTGAACGGGCTGAATCCAGCAAAACCAAAGTGGCGCAGCGGCGCGTAGGTCCGTGCGTAACTCCGGCTCAGACCGCCGCTGTAGGTGAGCGAGTGCTTGATCTTCCCGACCCCCCAACCCTCCTGGTACAGCATGAGGTTGTGGACCACGGAACGAATAGTGAGTTCCGGATTCTCCTCGATGGGATAGTCCTTGAGATTCTCGTCGCCCCCATCGCCATCCGCGAGATGCGTCCATTCAGGGTACCGCGACCGCACCCCCCGCAATAAAGCCATCAACATCGTGGCCGCCTCGATGTCGAGCGGCTTGTAGTCCTCAACGACCCGCACCGCCTCGGCCGGATCGAGTGTCGCCGGTGATGCCTCGATGGGTTCGTGAAACAGACCCAGACCGAGACGGTCGAGGAAGGCCCGAGCCTGGCCGAGATCGTCGCCGCCACCCAGGTCCAGGGTGAAGGCCTTGAGCCGGGATGGACTCATCGCCAGTTGGCGCATGCAATGGTAGATCAGGACGAAGACCGCGCCGCTGTCGATGCCACCGCTGAAACAGACCCCGACGGGTTCGCGTTCCGGAATCGTCGGAAGCCACTTGATGATCTCCCCGGCCAAGGCCGACACATAGGCACCACCGATCTCGTCCAGGTCCGTGCCCAACGAATTTCGAATCGGCTCGAAGAACCGGGTGTAAACGGGATCAGGATCCGGGCAACCGATCAGTTCGATCTCCACGACGTGGTGCGCCGGCACCATGCGGGTGTAGCTGGGATGAAACTGATCATGGAGTCCCTCCGACTTCAGCCAAGCGTAGATCGCATCCATGCGATCGGCCACGATCAGCGCCGGACCCTCATGACGCTTGGCCAGGAAATACCGCATCGGCCGGTCCAGGGAACGCGCCATGCGCACTTTCTTTCCGATCTTGGCCAGAAGTGCAAATGACCCATCGATCGATCGGATGCTCTGCGGATCGCCCGACAATACCCGGCCGCGGGCTTCCTCGAGGGAAAGATGATGGAGGCGATTCAGGGAAGGGTCGAGAAGGTCGACCACGCGTTCAAGATACTGGTGCATGGGTTTATGGAGTTCCTTGAATGGTATCGGCGCCGTTTCGTGCCGCGTTTATCGGGGAGCGGCAGGTTGGATGGGCTCGATGGCGTTGATCTGGTCGCGCCACGACTTTTCCCGATGCGCTCGCTGCCAGACCCAAAACACTCCGAGCGCCACCATGAGGAACAGGCCCACCACCGCCAATGCCAACGCGCGCCCCAGAACCGGCGAACGGCCGGAGGTCTCGGTAACGCGTGGCTCTTGCACCGGCCCAATGTGCCGTGGGACCCGCGACAAACAATGCGGATTTTTGGCCGGCCGGACCCGGTCGCCGCGCCGCGACCCTGGCCCGAGTCAGACCCATGAACCTGCCACCCAGCCCACCTCGGCTACCTGACTGCATCCGATTCCGATCCAGGTGGGCCCTGTCGCGCTGCGACAGGGCATTCCCGCCTCGGTTTACGATCGGTGAGCAGTTCCAAAGGGTCACCCAGTATTGACCGCGCCAAGGGCACCCTTTCCACTTCCCCGTACCCCTTCCCAATCTCAACCTGCCGAGACGCACCCTCGGCGTGACCCGGCGCCTCATGCCTGCTACCCTGCCGCCATGTCCGAAACGACTGTGTTGCAGGTGGATTTGCCGGGAATACCGAGAATCAAGAGCGGCAAGGTCCGCGAAGTCTTCGACCTCGGTGATTCCTTGCTCTTTGTCGCAACGGATCGCATTTCGGCATTTGATTGTGTCATGCCCAACGGGATTCCAGGAAAGGGGGAGGTTCTCACGCAAATCTCCCATTTCTGGTTCGACCGCCTGGGCTCGATCGTTCGCAACCACAGGGTGCTGAATCCAGGCGAACCGTTGCCCCCTCGCGTTCAGTCCGCGGCCGCCTCCTCCTCCGTGCGGTTGGACCAGCGCAGTATGGTGGTGCGCAAGGCCAAGCCTCTGCCGATCGAATGCGTGGTTCGCGGCTACCTGGCGGGTTCAGGATGGAATGAATACCGGTCCTCAGGCCGTGTCTGTGGCGTGGCGCTACCCGCAGGCCTCGTCGAGTCTTCAGAATTGCCGGAACCCATCTTTACCCCGGCCACCAAGGCAGAAACCGGCCATGACGAGAACATTACCTTCGAACGCGCCTGCGAAATCGTTGGGCATGAGGTCGCTGCGCAGGTGAGATCCTTAAGCCTCAAGATCTACACCGCAGCCCGGGACTATGCGCGGAGTCGTGGCATCCTCGTGGCCGATACCAAGTTCGAGTTCGGCTTTTGGAATGGTGACCTCCTGCTCATCGACGAGGTGCTCACGCCCGATTCGTCGCGGTTCTGGCCTGCCGACGCCTATCAACCAGGACGCCCCCAGCCGAGTTTCGACAAGCAGTTCGTCCGTGATTACCTCCTGACCCTTAACTGGGACAAACGCCCGCCCGCGCCCCGACTCCCCGATGAGATTGTCGCGCGCACCCGCGAAAAATACCGGGAAGCCTACCAACGGCTGACCGGACAAACCCTTTGACGAACGTTGCCCTCACCGTGGAGCCGCTCGTCGATGATTTCCTGATCCACCTGCGGCATGAACGCGGGCAGTCGGATCAGACGCAAAAAACGTACTCCATGCTGCTGCGCCGCTTCGTGGCGTGGGCGCAAGGGCAGGGTGTCCAGGACTGGCCCTCCGTGGATTTGCAGAGATTAACCGCGTTTCTTGAGGCGGAACGCCATCGGGTCCTGGCCCATGAATCGGCGGACTCCCGCCGACGCCTCAGCACCGAAAGCGTTTACCTGCAAATCGCCGCGTTGCGCGCCTTCTATCGATTTGCCGTCGCGGAAGGCCACTTGGCCAATGACGTCGCGGCGAAGTTGGCTATGCCGCGCCGATGGAAACGATTGCCGAAGGACCTCACCGCCGACGATATCGAACGACTTCTCACACCGCCAGCGGCCCCGGACGCCGCGGATCTCTGCGACCTCGCTGTGCTGGAACTGGCCTACGGGTCCGGGCTCCGTTTGGCCGAACTGCGCGGGATCCGACTCGAACAGCTCCACCTGGACGCCGGATTCGTGAACGTCGTGGGTAAGGGAAACAAGGAGCGCATTGTGCCCGTCGGAGATCGGGCAGTGGCGGCGATCCGCAACTACTTGGAGAAGGGCAGGCCCCAGCTGGCCAAATCAGGTTCGCCGGGAAATGTCTTCCTCACCCAGCGTGGGACAGCCTTTTCTCATACGACTCTTTGGCGGCGTATCGTCGCCCGAGCCCGGGCGGCAGGCGTCCTGGTCCCAGTCACACCGCACATGCTGCGGCACAGCTTCGCAACGCATCTGCTCGAACATGGCGCCGACCTGCGTGTCATTCAGGAAATGCTCGGGCACGCCAGTTTGAGCACGACCCAGATCTATACGCACGTTGCGGGGCATCACCTGCGGGACGTACATCGGAAATTCCACCCGCGCGGCTGACACCTGGCTTCGGCGGACCCCGCCGTCAAAAACAAAACGGCAGGAGTGGTTGGCACTCCTGCCGTTGCTTGATACCGCGCCTCCACCGCCAGGATTGCGACGAGGAATCCCGTGCTCCAACCCTTTCAGATAGGGGCGTCAGGCAGCGCTATTTCGTCTTGCCGAGATCTTCCAAGCGCTTCTTCGCATCGGCGGCGAAGGGGGCGTCGGCCGCAAGTTTCAGGGATTTCTCCAGGGCCGTCTTGGCTTCCGTCGGTTGCTTGGCGGCTATGTAGGCGATCCCGAGATGATAGAACAAGGAAGCGTCGTCGGCCCGTTTGGCGGACGCTTCATTGAGCAACTGGATGGCATAACGATGATCGCCGCGGCGGGCCGCGACTTTTCCAATAGCGGCCGCCAACGCCTCGTCCCGCGGATACACTTGGCGCGCCTTGGTTCCGAGTTCGAATGCCTTGGCGTCGTTGTTCAGTCGGTCCGCATAGAGCAGGCAGAGCAGGCGGGTGGCGGGTCCGAAGCCTGGGTACCGGCCCAAAAGCCGTTCATAGGCATCCTTGGCCTCGGTGAACTTGGATTGTTGCTCGGCGAGAACCCCGTAGGCCAGAAGGGCAGGGGCGTAGGCAGGGTCGGCTTGAAGGGCTTTTTGAATCTCGGATGCTGCTTGCGGCGCGGCGGCGGGATTCTTGGTGATGGTGAGAAAGGTCAGAAAACGGCGTGCCGACTCCGCATAGGGCTTGGCCCCAGGTGCAGTCGATGTCGCAACGCCTTCCATGATGCGGGTCGCCTCGTCGATGTTGCCTTGGTTGAACGCCGCCATTCCGAGGTCATGCGTCACGTCGACCCGGTTGGTAAGTCGACGGGCCGCAGTCTGGAGCAGGCCATAAGCGACCGCCTGATCGCTGCCGGCGAGTGCGATGCGACCGGCGAGGTAGGAAACCTCGGGATCGTTGGGCGCGAGGGTGGAGGCGGTGCGGCTTAATTCTGCGGCTCGCGGGATATTTCCCAACTTGGAGGCATAGACGCCGGCCAGACGGGTAAGGACGGTGATGGACTGCGGATTCACCTTGAGAACGGATTCATAGGCGTCCTTGGCCTTTTCATAGTTCTGGCTCGTTTCGTAGGCGAAACCCAGTCGGGTCAAGGCGATGACGTCGTTAGGGGCCGACTGACGTCGCTTCTCAAGGGATTCGATGGCGGCGGCGTCGATGGCACCGGGTGCCGAAGTGAGCAAGGCAAGGTGTTCGCGGGCGGTTGCCTTGCCTTCGAACTCCTCCTTGGCCTGTGTGGCCACCTCCAAAGCGGTGCGTGCCGCGGCTTCCTGGCCCATCATATAGTGGGCCATGCCCAGGTGATACTGGAGTTCGCCGCTCTGACCCAGCTTCGTCGCGGCCTCGGTGATGAGTCGCAGGGCATCGGAGTATTTTCCACGGCGGTACTCGATCCACCCGAGAGTATCGGCAATCAGGGGATCCTTGGGAGACAGTTCACGCGCCTTTTGGGCCAGGCGATAGCCTTCTTCCGTTTTTCCCAAGCGTTCAACCAGCAGGTAGGCCTGATTGTTCAGAACCAGCGGATTGTTGGGGCGCAATTTGAGAGCCTGGTCGTAGTAGTCGGAAGCTTTGGTGTATTCTTTGCGCTCCGCCTGAATCATCGCCAGCAGCGTGAGAGCCCGGGCATCATTGGGATTGACCTGGATCGATTTTTCGAGTTCCGCGATGGCTTCGTTCTCTCGTTTTGTGCTGAGATAGAGGTTCGCCAACGACATTAGGGCGGTCGACGAATCCGGATCCAGTTCCAGCACCTTTCGCAGCGCTTTCTCCGATTCGGTGGTTTCCTGGCGGTTGCGATGGATTTCTGCCAGCACCAGCCAAAGCAGTGGCTCCTTGGGTTCCTGAGAGAGTCGCGCCTGGACCTTTTTCAGGGCGCCATCGCGGTCGCCTTTCTCCACGTCGAGTTGCACCAGTTGCTCGAAGGCGGCGAGATTGTTCGTCGAAAGCGTCATGGCCGATTCGAGGTTCTGCCGGGCTTCCGCCGTTTGCCCGAGTCGACGCTGGATCAGGGCGAGTTGCAGAGCGACATCGGCGTCCTTCGGGAAGCGGGTCCGAGCATTGCGGGCCGTCTCGAGGGCGTCATCGAGACGACCTACGGCGACTTCTGTGGAGGCGAGTTGCACGTGGGCCTGGATGAGCCCGGGATTGCGGCGCACCGTCTCGCGAAGGACGAGCAGGGCTTGATCTGTTTCGCCACGCTGGGAGTGGACCTGTGCCAGCAGCATGGAGGCGGGGGAATACGTCGGTGCGATGGTGATCGCCTGTTGAAGCGCGGCAACGGCGCGGGCCTGATCTCTGTTGAGTAGATGCGCGACACCCAGTTGGGCGTAAATCTCCGCCGAACCAGGTGCCAATTTGAGCACCCTCTCCAGGTCTTCAATGGCCGCCTCTGCCTTTCCTTGGGCCAGTCTGACCTGTGAGCGGACACGGAAGGCCTCCAGGTCTTCCGGTGCCTGTTGGAGTGCCCGGTCCAGGTTGCGGTCAGCCTCGTCGAACTTCTTCTCCGCATTGGCAATTTCCGCGCGCATGACCCAGGACCGGGTCCTCTCTGGCGCTCTCGCCGTGATGTCCTCCAACACCTTCTTGGCCTCATCCAGGCGCCCTTCGCCGATGAGGAATTGCGCCAGAATCTGGCGCGCGACCCCATGCGGAGGCGAGACCTCGGCCGCCGTTCGAAGATACTTCTCACCCTCGGCTTTGCGACCGCTCAGGGCCAAGAAATTCCCATAGCTCTGGTTGGCAATGGGAGACTTCGGGTCAAGAGCGACGGCCTTCTTCAGCAGCGCTTCACATCCGTTGGTGTCCCCTTGGCGCCTCACGCGATCCGCATCGGAGAGCAGAAACACCACGTGTTCGCCGCCGTTGCGGGCGCGCAGTTCCGCGATCCGTCGCTGGAGTGCGGCGGCTTCCTCGGGTGTCCGCGCTTGTTCGGTCAGAAGCAAGACAGCGGTTTCATTGGTTGCCTGGCGTTTCAGAATCTCGTCGAGTTCCGTCCGGAGTCGCGCGCGATTGGTTTCGCCGCCCGCCCGCGCGTAGACCAGGGCGAGCGATTCCCGGACTTCCACGTCGTCGGGGAATTTCTGGCTGGCGCGCATCAACAGGGGAAAGGCGGGACCCAACTGGCCTTGCTCCACCAGGATCTTGCCCACCTGGCGGATAACATGTTCGTTGGTGGGATTCAGGCGGGCCGCGTTGATGTACTCGATCTTGGCTTTCTCGAACTGCCGTTCTTGAAAGGCCTTCTCGGCTTCGGCGAGGTGGGTGGAGACGTCCCCTTTCTTGCCGCAACCGGCGCTGAAAAGAAGACCTGCCGCCAACGGCCACCAACCAACTCGGAGCAATGCTTTCACGGAGAACATGATGAGCAGAAATCTCAGTTTAGAAAGTCTCTAATTTCAAGGGGCCCAACCCATCCGGCAACGTTGATGCCCGGAGGTCATGGACGGGATGCGGTTGCTTTTCTTCGTTCCTGTCGTCGAAACCACCATAGCATCGCAAACAATGGCACCAGGCTGACCGCGAAAAACAGCGGTCCACCACGGTGATGCAGCGGCGAGTGGATGATCCCGGGATCCACGTAGACCGACAGCAGCGTGATCGTGCAAATACGAAGCGTATTCCTGAGGAGCCCGAGCGGGACGATGGCGATGGAAAACAGCAGGCGGTGTGCCGTGGATTTCAATAGCAGGTAGCCAGCCAGCAGACTGGTGATGAACAGCACCAGGGTGCTGCGAATGCCGCTGCATTCTTGGGCTACCTCGAATCGCAGGCCGTCCAACCAAAACATGCGTTCGTCCCGATAATACGTGATTCGGCAAATGCGGAAGACCCCTTCGACCAACGCCGCTGATCCGTGCTGCAGGCCGGTCTCGATCAGGTTCACCAGCGGTTCAGGTAACGGAATTGTGAAGGCCAGAAACGCCATGGGAAAGGCATAGTGGCTGGCGACGCGGGTTCCGAAGAACCAGAAGACCCCAGACCACATGAGGAGAACCCAGCCCGCTAGAGGCCCCGCCAACAGTGATGACGCCGCTTCGATAGCACCCGCCGACCGGGCCCAGTATGCCCCCCCGGCTGTAATGATTCCCAATAAACCCAACAACATCGCAATTGGCGCCGACCGAGTCGGTCGGCAGTCCGGTGGAACCGGGTCGTTCCGAGTTTGCCAGATCAGCCAACCCACCACTACCGGGATGATCGCCGTGTAGGAGTAGAGTTCATCGCCTAATGAGGCTTCGAACAGACTCTTCCATGCGCTGCCGAATACCAGGGTCACCAACCCCGCAAAAACGAGGAATCGTGTTGTTGGGCTCTTCAGCACGGCTCCTATCGTCTCCCGATGGTTCGCACGGTCGGGCGGCGGACCTTGGAGTGATTCCGATGCTACTTGATTATGTGGAAACGGGCGCATCAAGGCGTGGTTTGCCGTCGCCAAGTCTCGCAATGGCGGTAGTGGTCCGGGAGTGCGGTGGTTTCAGGCTGTAAAGCAGCGGGCTCAATGTCTGAGTGCTCCCGCGATTGAGACATTCTGTCAAGCTATCGGACGGATGGCCGAAGCAACTAAGTAGATTTTCAGGGGGCCATTCCCGGAATATGGATAAGGATCGCGGGGCCGTCCCAGCCCGAAGCAGTGCACCCTGCGGCAGGGCTTGGACTGAAAGGAGGCGGGCCGCCCGCAGGGAAAACCAGCGTCCCGTAGGGAAGGAGCGTCGTGGCCTGCAATGCGGAAATCGGCCTGGAACCAAGACTGCCGGAATGCTGAACCAAGATTGGGCTCTTGACTTCGTTGGCCGTGGGCTGCGATTGGCCCGTCCCGCACCGCCGAACACCTTGCCCTATCCATTCCCGACACGTTGCCTTCGTGGAAGTACCTCAGAATGCGTAGTTCAATGATAACCCGAACTGATTGCTGTCGAAAGACAACCCGTCGGCGTCGGAACTGTTGGAGCGATAGGAGTAGTAGATTGAACTGGAGAGCCGATCCAGCAATCGGGCGCCCAGCGAAATCGTGGCGAAGGCGGTGCCGTCCTCCCGCGTGGTTGCCCCATTGGCCAGAATGCTTGAATAACTGGAGAACCGGTAGCCACCGGACGCGGACAGACTCCACCGCTCGGTCAGTATCTGAGTGACGGCACCCTGCACGGACATGTTCTCTGTATATTGGTCGCTGAGGTAGGAAGTGCCGGAGTCTCGCGAGAATCCAATCGACAGCGCTGTCTTTTGAAGAATCTGGTACCCAATGTTACACGACACGATCGGGGAGAGGGCGATGTCAGCATCGGAATTCACAAACTCGCGCACATCGGCACCGGCTGACAGGGAGTAGCTGAGTTTGGGTGAGAGTATGCCGTTCATCCGGGCAGTGAACTGCTGGTTGACCATGTCTGATCCCGGATTGAGCATGTCGTAACCCACAACAAGTCCGACGCCGTATTTCAGCTTCTGGCTCCAGGGTATGTCGTAGGCGTTGTTCCAATTCCAGGAGTACCGATCATTGGCAATGTCGGTCAGACGTATGGTCTGCGCGATGGACGTGGTCCACGAGCCCCTGGTGCCGCGGTCCAAGGTCCCGTTCAGACTGGTCGAATGGCTCGTCTGGTCGGTCTGCTGTCCCGTCTCCACCAGTGGATCGCTGGTGATCGCGGTAGCGTGGAACAATTGAAATCTCCAATTCCGGAAGGTGGTGTTCCATCCAAGCGTCGCCGAGTGATTGACGGTGTTCTCGTACCCATCGGCCGAGTAGAATCGGATGCTCGGCGAGTAACCGATGGTCCAGTGATCACCGGCGTAGAGCGTCACCGAGGGGGTGATGGAATTCTGCCAGGTCGCCTCTTCGCGTCCCGGACCCGACAGGATTCCGTCGCCGTATAGGAGCTCATAGCCCAGGCCGCCGCGCAGATCGAATGGACCGACGGGTAGGGGACGAAACTCGCCCGCGTCACGGGCCGGAGGGAGCGCCGATGGAAGACTCGAGGCGCCAATGGAGGTGGTACCGAGACCAGGACTCAGAAAGGGGGATCCGCCGCTTGGATACCGACCCCATTCAGGCAGCACGGGGGCATCCGCCGGCAACCATGGAAGCGCAGGGATCGTGGATTCCAGGTAAGACGTCTGCGGCTCGCCTTCCGCCACCAAACCGCTCGCCGGCACGGATTGCACCGAGGACGCTTGCTGGGCGGCGGCGGGTAGCTCGGATACCGAAACGGTCGCCGCCAGTCCCGTCGGCAGAAATCCTAGGAGGCGTGGCCAGGAACTCCGGCGAGAAGCGTTCTGGCACGTCAATGAACGTAGGGAGGTCATGGATTGGAGGCAGCGCTGAGGGAATCTGGACGTGATCGGCCCGAAAACGCAACTCCACCGATGACGGAGTCCAGATGGAGACCGCGTGCCGGACGCGGGTTCCACATTGGGAACACGGTGACCCTCGGCGATTTACATCGGGTCTTCTGGTCCAGTCTACCTCCGAGATCGTGGTCGGGGGCGCGCGTTACCGACCGTAGTCCACGGAGAGCCATGCGTAGGCGACAGAAAAGGTCTCGCCGACAACGTCCTTCACGCCCTGACTGAACTTCCACCAGCGGTCCACGTCGTAGTCCTGAGTATCGATAGCAATGAGCCCGACCTCAACATTCCGGCCGAGTGCCCGACGAAAACACAGGCCGGAGCGCCGGGTGTGAGGGCCGACCGAGACCAGGTTGATGGCCGTTAGTGCGATGCCGCTCCGTTGGCAGTGGTCGCCGAGTGCCAACGCGGCCGCGAAGGTTCGGTTGCGCTGCCAGGTGTTGTTGGGAACCGCCTTCACCTCGTTCGTCGACAAGCCAAGTCGCAGAAGAGTGTTTCGGGCAAGTTCGGCATAGGTTTGGAATTCCTTCAGGTAGGACCCTTGTTCGAGAGGGCCACCCGTAGTAAAGAGCTGTTCGTAACCTCCACGACGGTACTCACGGATCGCCGCTTCCAGGGCGTAATCGGGCAGCCAGCCCTCAACGACCAGGAATTTGGCTTGGATAGGTGCCTGCGGCGCCAGCCACCGGTAAGCTCCGAAGAACCATACGATCCCCAGGAGTAATCCTGCGGCGGCCACCCCCATCCCTCCTCTCCGGAGACGGCGGCACCGCCCGCACCGTCCGGAAAAAGGAGAGGCGTCAAGAATTCCGTTGGTCATCGACCGTAGAACTCCCGGTACCAAGCAACGAATCGCCGAACCCCCTCGGCGATCGGTGTCGCGGGTCTGAAACCAACGTCTTGTGCCAAGTCGTCGATATCCGCCCACGTGGCTGGAACATCGCCGGGTTGCATAGGTAACGAATCGATCTGAGCCTTCTTGCCCAAAGCATCCTGGAGGAGATCGATGAGATGCATCACCTCGACCGGATCGTGATTGCCAATGTTGTAGATGCGATAAGGCGCCTGGCTTGTTCCCGGGTCTGGCTTGTCCCCGGTCCAGTCGGCGTTTGGCATGGCTGTGTGGTCGCTCACTCGAATAACACCCTCGGCGATGTCATCGATGTAGGTAAAGTCGCGGCGCATCTTGCCATGGTTGAACAGTTGGATCGGCTTCCCTTCCAAAATCGCCCGGGTGAATAGGAACAACGCCATGTCCGGTCTTCCCCAAGGGCCGTAAACCGTGAAGAATCGCAGTCCCGTCGTGGGCAGTCGAAAGAGATGGCTGTAGGTATGGGCCATCAGTTCGTTCGCCTTCTTGGTCGCAGCGTACAAGCTGACCGGGTGGTCCACGTTGTCATGTATGCTGAATGGCATCCGGGTGTTCGCTCCGTAGACCGAACTCGACGACGCATAGGTCAGATGCGCCACGCCATTGTGTCGGCACCCTTCCAGGATGTTGACGAAACCAACCAGGTTGGCATCGACGTAGGCGTGCGGGTTGGTCAGTGAATACCGGACCCCGGCTTGGGCGGCCAAATGGATCACTTTCCCGGGGCGCAGCGTGCGAAAGGCCTGTTCCATCCCCGGACGATCGGCGACATCCAGGCGGTGAAATACGAAGCCTGCGCGCTCGGAGAGCTTGCGCAGTCGTGCCTCCTTTAGCCGGACATCATAGTAATCATTGATGTTGTCGACTCCAATGACTTCATCACCCCGGTCCA
The DNA here is from genome assembly GCA_016795425.1 of Verrucomicrobiales bacterium. Taxonomy (GTDB): domain Bacteria; phylum Verrucomicrobiota; class Verrucomicrobiia; order Limisphaerales; family CAIMTB01; genus CAIMTB01. The sequence continues at coordinate 2,674 of JAEUHG010000088.1, read as the reverse complement.
GGAGTCGCTGAGCGACATGGAATCCGATAAAGCCGGCGGAACCCGTGACGAGAATCTTCATGGAAAGGGGAGGAGGAAGACGGACCAGATGAGAGAAAGATGGGTGACTGTTGATTGCCTATTGCGATTGTTGATTTGTGAAACTCGGCAATTCGCAATCGGCAGTGACCGGCAGCGATTGGGGATCGACAGATTGCCAACTGTTAATTGGAAACCATAAACCAACAATCCATCACCCGAGAGTCAGGCTTTCCAAACTTGTCCTTTCGTGGTCGGAATCGCTGCCATGGCATTGCGCGTATCGATGATCAAAGGCGCCCACTCCGCCAGCTCCCGGTAGTTCACTTGCCGGTGAGCCGTGCTGATCAGGACACAGTCGAAGCCTTCCACCGCCTCTTTCGTCCATGAGATCGATTTCTGGCCGGCCCACTGCGGGTGCTCGCGCGTCATCCGAATCACCGGCACATAGGGATCGTAGTAGGCGACTGTGGCACCGCGGTTCTTCAGTTTCTCCAGGAGCACATAGCTGGGCGACTCACGATCATCATCCACGTCCGCCTTATAGGCCAATCCCAGCACCAGGATTCGGGACCCGTTCATCGCCTTTCGCCTCGAGTTGAGGGCCTCGATCACGCAGGAAACGACGTAATCGGGCATGGCGGTGTTGATCTCGCCTGCCAGTTCGATGAAGCGCGTGGCCTGCCCGTATTCGCGCGCTTTCCAAGTGAGGTAGAAGGGATCGATGGGGATGCAATGCCCGCCCAGTCCAGGGCCGGGAAAAAACGGCATGAACCCGAACGGCTTGGTCTTCGCAGCGTGAATGACTTCCCAGACGTCGATGCCCATGGCCGCGTATACCACCTTGAGTTCGTTTACCAGTGCGATGTTCACCCCGCGGAAGATGTTCTCCAGCAGCTTGGTCGCCTCAGCCGCCCTGCAGGATGACACGGGAACGATGGTCTTGATGGCGCGCCCATACAAGGTGGTCGCCTTTTCCAGGCAGGCCGCGGTCAGACCGCCGACCACCTTGGGAATGTCCGCAACCTTCGATTGTGGGTTGCCGGGGTCCTCGCGTTCTGGGGAGAACGCCAGGTGAAATTCCGTGCCCGCCTTGAGTCCGGAGCCCTTCTCCAGTACCGCGCGCAATTCCTCGTCCGTCGTTCCGGGATAGGTGGTGGACTCAAGGACGATGAGTTGGCCCTTCTTGAGGTGCGGCGCCAGGCTCTCTCCGGTCTTCAGGATGTACGAGATATCCGGTTCGCGATTCTTGTTGAGCGGCGTTGGGACGCAGATGATGACAGCATCAACGTCGCGAGCACGGGAAAAGTCCGTCGTGGCGTCAAAGGAGCCGGACTTGATCTGTTCGGCAATGGAGGCGCTGGGAATGTGATGAATGTACGATTGTCCCTCTTTGAGCTTGGCGACCTTTGCCGCATCAATGTCCAAGCCGAGCACCTTGAGTCCGGCGCGTCCGAATTGAAGCGATAGAGGAAGCCCTACGTAACCGAGACCAACGATGGCGATGGAGTTCATAAGTTGCTGAGTCATTTATAAAGCGGGAACAATGCAGAAATGGAATTCGAGGAGAAAGGCTGGACGACAGGCCGATCGCACGGATGTCCTCGCTTTCGTAGGTCGAGAACCTCGATGTTTGACCGAAGGCCGGGTGTTGTTGCCCTGGGATGGACGTCAATCATGAGTGTGAAGTGGGAAGGCGACTTGGAAGCTCTTCCGTAGGAGATGCCACCGGTTTAGAGTGTTCCGGATTCAAGACCTGACGTCGATAGTAACCCCGCTGAACAACTCTGCGCAGCGTTCCGAAGATCGCCCGGATCTTCTCACCCAGCTGCAAGGGCCGCCAGCAATGGTAGAGGTCCGCTCCGTCCAATCGGGTCACCGGCAATCCCAACAACCGCATGCCGATACGACGACCCCAGATCGATCCCTTCTTTACCAGGAGCCCCGATTGAGACTTCACCAGCTTCCAGGGTTCGGCCGGACGGAGTTCGAGATAACCTGCCGCTATCGCTCCCTCGACGATCTCCTTGCCTCGTTGCGTGCGCGCCACAACGAGCGAAAAGCCGGGATTCTTGCCATCCGGCTCCTCATACCACGGGTCGCCGCAACTGATGTCTGCCGTCTCGCCCGAGCTGTCTGGCCACAGCTGAACCGACCATGGCCGGTGCGCCTGAAGGAATGCCCAACTCTCGCGGTAGGTCAGCCGTTGGCATGGCTCCGAGGAACCGGCGAGCGTCGGCGCGAAGTGCCCCGGCCATCCGAATCCACGATAACGGAGGTTGCGAACCTCATTCGGGTCGACACCCAGCTTATTCAGCAAGGCGATGGTCCCGCCGGTCGAAGGACTCTCGGCACAGAAGAAGGACAGTGTAACGCCGATCTTTTGATCGAGTCCGGGTTTGAGCCGTCGCGCATTGCGTACAGCCGCAATCTCGGCGGGCTTGCCAATGATCGCACAGGGAGCCGGGGCGGACTCCACCAGGTGCAGCCCGTTGCAGACCGAGGCTGGCGAATAGCGGGATCCGGCGGCAGCGAGCAGGTGCTCACGGGTTCGACTGAGTCGGGTTCTGTTCCGCAGTGGGTCGTCCGGATCCTGGCCGATATGGAGCACCCCGTGCATGCCCGCGCGCTCGACGCAATATGCGGCCAGCGCCGT
>JAEUHG010000058.1 GCA_016795425.1 Verrucomicrobiales bacterium | reverse complement strand
ACCGGTGACGAGCAGCCGGCCCTCACCGACACGCGCTTCGAAGAGGTAGGCGCGATGAGCGAGGCGGGTCGGGCGATCAATGCAGCGCACGATGGGGTCGATCTTCACCGGCAGCGAGGACAGCAGGATGGTCTTCGAATTCTGGATCAGTGGATAGAAGTCCAGGTCGCACCAAGCATCGGTGGCCACGGATTCCAGAGCGGGATGTTGACGATCGATCTGAGTGCCGGATGGGCCACCGCCATCCCACGACGAGAGTCGGAAGTTGGTTTTTTCGACCTTGAACACCGGATCCGGTTGCAGCAGCAGGACGCGTCCGCCGTCGCGGAGAAAGTGTCGCGCAGGATCGTCGAGCCGCGTGGTGGCGAGCACACGGGTGGCGGCGGGGACGGGGCCATCGGCGAGCACGAAGGCTTCGGGATAGGCGGCTTGCAGCGCCTCCGAGCCTGAGATCGACAAGGCGGGAGCCGGAGGCGTGGTGGGGAGTCGAGGATAGACCCAGAGGTTCCAGCCGTTGGTGGTGATGCCGGCGGCGTCGCGCAATTCGGCGCGCAGCAGGTAGCGTTCGGCGCGCGTGACTTCGGGAAGGCGAAGAGGGAAACCAGGCAGGGCTTGGACCTCACCCGACCGGATGGCCAGGGAGGATTGGGAACCCTCGGTCACGACCTTGTCCGCTTGAAGGAGTTGCCAGCGGAGGACGGCGTTGTCGGCGGCGGCATCTTCGAAGCGGGATACGGCGAAATTGAGGTCCAGGGTCTCGCCGCTCCAGCCCGAGCGTCGGGGGGCGTCCAGCAGCAGGACAGTCGGTGCGTTGTAGGCGCGGAATTGCTCGGGCGTGACACCTTTCTGTCCAAGGAACATGTCGACGATTCCCTCGGCGCAGTTGGGGTAATCCTGGAACAGCCAGACGGAGGTTCCGCTGAGACGCGAGCGGCGAGCGGCTTCCATGTTGCATTTGAGGGAGGCGGCCTGGAGCCGGTAGGACGCGGCGAGCCACTCCGGGTAGAGATCGAGCACGCCGTTTTGTTGGGCGAGTTCACGGGCCTGATAGAGCCAGTAGGGCCTCATGCCGCGGGTGAAGCGATCGGCATGGGTGAGATCGGGAAGCGTGACGAAGTACCCCATCTCGTGGGCGATCACGGGTTTGGTGATGTCTTGCGGAAAATCATATTTGCCGTCGCCAAATCCGATGGAATGACCTTCGCCGAACTGGATGACCAGGAAGTCGAGCGTGGTGCGGTCCTTGTGTTTGGGACTGCAGCCATCGGAATCGATGACGGGCCGGGTGGGGTCGAGTCGTTTGGCGGCCTGGTACATTTCAGGAGCGAGAGGGAACGAGTTGTACTGCTCGTTGCCCATGCACCAGGCGACGATCGAAGGGTGATTGCGGCGCAGGCGGATAGAGCCTTCCCATTCCTTCAGGGCGGCGCGGCTGGCTTCCGGTGTGACGGGCAGATCCCATCCGTAGGCGAAGGGAAACTCGGGTTGCAGCATCATGCCGAGTTCGTCGGCCGCTTCGAGATAGTCGTCGGGCGGGGTCCAGCTGTGGTGCCGGACGTAATTGAATCCGTAGGCACGCGCGAGAGAGAGACGGCGTCGGAATTCCTCCTTGCCGTTGGGTGGCGCGATGGTTTCCGGGTAGATGCAATCATCGCCATAGCCGCGAAGAAAAATGGGTTGGCCGTTCAACAGGAACCGGCCGCCATCGACGCGGAACTCGCGCATGCCGAATCGGACGGAGCGTTCGTCGACGGAGGCGCCGTCAACGAGCAGACGGACTTTGGCGGTGTAGAGGTGAGGCGAGGCGGGAGACCAGAGTTTCGGTGCCGGGAGTTTCACCGGCAGGTTGAATTCGTCGGTCGCCTCGGCTGGACGCCCTTCCGCGGAGGCGACTCGAACGCCGCTGGCGTCGGAGACCTCGACCGCTGCGGTGATTCCTGGTTGGGACCCACGCGTCAGCGAAAGTCGGAACTCAGCGGTGGCGTCCGCGAGACGCGGCACCACGAACACATCGCGGAGGTGAGAAGGAGCGATGCCTTCCAGGCGAACCGGCTGATGAATGCCGCCCCAGGTCACGTAGAGGAAGTCGAGGGTGTCGAGGCAGCCGAGCAGCGGATCGATTTCGCGACGGCGGTGGGCATCGACGCGCACGGTGACGGAGAGCGGTTGGCCCGGTTGCGCGAACGGCGACAGGTCAACGCGAAACGGCGTGAGGTAGGAGTGATGCGAACCGGCGGGGCGACCGTCCACCCAGACCTCGGCGGATCGATGGACGCCTTCGAAAACCAGCCAGGGCGTGAGCCCGGTCCAGTGGGACGGAACCGTTACCGTGGTTCGGTACCAGGCCGGACCCGGGAAGACGTGAAACATCCGTTCGGATTCGCGTTGGACGCCGAGTGTGCCGGTTTGGTTGAGCGATTTTTGCGATTCGAGCACGCCGTCTTCGTAGACGCGCAACTGCTCGGCCGTTGGGAAACCGATGCCTTGGGCGTTCCAGGCACCCGGCACGCGCAGCGTCCGGGGAAACGGGGTTCCGGGTTTGAACCATTGCGCGGTCCGTCCTTCGTCGGCGGCGTCGACCCGGAACTCCCAGTTTCCGGAGAGGTCGAGCGAGGGGCGATCGGCCGGAGCGGCGGCGGCGATGGCGCGGATCGCCAGAAGGAGGGCGGCGCTGAGACGGAGGAAGATCGGCAATGGGGTCATGGCGACGTGGGGGCCGTGGGGGACGAGCCAGTTTCAGTGTTCGGCACGGTCGGCGGCAAGGGGACAGCTTGCCAGCCTTCGGTGCCGAGGCGGAGATCGCGTTCGACGAACTGCCAGATCACCACGCGCTTTCGGGCGAGCAGGGCGGGACGCCGGAAGAGTTCCTGGCGAACCAGCGTCGAGGCGCCGCCATCGGCGACCAGGCGGGCGATGGGTCGGCGGAGTTCATGGGCCAGGTGAGCGAGGAAACCCGCCGCGCCAGGTTCGTCGCTTTCGAAGATGCGGAGGAAACTGTCGCCGAGGACGAGCACCTCCGATTGAGGATCGTCGCGACAGGGGTGACGGGTGCGTGCGTCGACGATTTTGGAGCAGGCCACCGACTCCGGTTGCGCACGCCGTTCGAGAGCGCGGGATCGCAACATCAGCAGCATGTCGCCGATTCGATGAATGGGCGCGGCTTCGGTTTCGAAATCATGGTGGCCAGGGGACACCCAACCGCGTTCAACGAGTCGATGAGCCACGGCTTGGGCCGCCATTCGCAGGCCCGCGGGAGACCAATGACTGTCCTGTGCCAGGTAGAGCGGCGCCGAGACATCCTCACCGCGTTTCCTGGATTCGCTGAAGAGTGCGAACAGGTCGACGACCTCGACGCCCGAGGATTTCAGACGGGCGAAGAGATCGCGGGTCACCGGAGAAAGCACGCCGGGCGGGGGCGGGTTGCGGCTGGTGAGGCGATCGGGGTAGATGCTCTCCTTGTTGGGAACCGGCAGGACCAGGAGTTGGATGCCACGAGTGGCGAGCGCGTCGCGCCAGGCGACGATGGCGCGCACAGGGTCTTGATTGGTGCCTGAGGGATGGGGCGCGCGGGAGATCAAGGCGTCGCAACCCGGCTTGTAGAACAGCCAGCCGTCACGCCCGATCAACGTCTTTTCACCGCCGTCACGCAGTCCGACGAACTGAATAAATTGAAACCAGGGGCGTACGGTGCGGGCGAGAACACTGGCATCCTCGAGACTGTGTTCGTAGGCGCGGAGGTTCGCGGCGGTGGGGCGTTGATGAAAGACCTGGAGGGCGCCGACAGGTTCGCCGCGACTCAGTTCGATCGCTGTCTGGAGCACCAAGCCACCGGCACAGATCGTCAGAAAGAAGAGGGCGAGCGCCAGTCCCGGTCCGCGTCCTGGCTTGGTCTCCGTGCCCAAGCCGTCGCCAGGATTGGCGGGGGCGGAATGGATGGGCGGCGGGAGGTTCATGGCGGCGCGGGTAAGGAATCAGAATTGGAAATAGAGGAACGGATTGAACGCTTGGGAGTAGAGAGTGACCAGGGCGAGAGTGAAAAGGCCGACCAACCCCGCCATGCGCGGCCAGGTGACCGGAGACTGGGCCCAGTCGTGGGCTTGCTTGGGTTGGAACACCAGCGCGGCGGCGACAAGGAGCACGCATAGCCGGTAGGGCGTGTACAGGGTCGCGGCCAGCAGCGAGGCGGCCGGCGCGACCGGAGTGAGGCCGAACATCGAACCCAGGTAGTCGGCGGCGGCGCCAAGGTTGTCGGCACGGAAAAGGACCCAGGAAAACAACGTCAGCAGGAACGTGAGGGCGACACGCGCCGGTGGCGGCAGGAAGCCGTAGAGGCTGCGTTTGCCGCGCCACCGTTCGGCGGCCAGAAGCAGGCCGTGGAAGGCGCCCCAGACGACGAAGTTCCATTTTGCTCCGTGCCAGAGGCCGCCCAGGAGCATGACCACGGCGAGATTGAAATAGGTGCGACCGGGTCCGAGCCGGTTCCCGCCGAGCGGCAGATACAGATAATCGCGAAGCACGCTGGAGAGAGAGATGTGCCAGCGACGCCAGAATTCGGTGATGTTCTCGGATCGATAGGGCGCGTCGAAGTTCCGCGGAAGTTCGAAGCCGAGGAGTGCGGCCAAACCCACCGCCATGTCGGAGTACCCGCAGAAATCGAAGTAGATCTGGAACGCGTAGGCCAGCACGCCGATCCAGGCGTCGAAGGGCAGAGGGCCGGACGCGTTGAAGGCGGCATCGGCGACGTGACCGAGCGGGTTGGCGATGAGGATCTTTTTCGCGAAGCCAATGATGAAGATGACGACGCCGAGCACGAAGCGTTGGAGCGTCTCGCGGCGCTCCGCCAGTTGTTGGGCCAGCGTTTTGTACCGGATGATCGGGCCGGCCACGAGTTCCGGGAACAGGGCCACGAAAGCGGAGAAATCGGTGAAGGACTTCGCCGGCGTCGCGTGCCCGCGGTGGAGGTCGATGATGTAGGTGAGCGAATGGAAGGTGTAGAACGAGATGCCGATGGGCAGGACCACCGTGAGCACGCGAAACGGCTCCACCCCGACCAAGTCCAGCAGGCGGTTCAGGGTTTCGGCGGCGAACATGTAGTATTTGAAGAAGGCGAGGAAACCCAGGTTGGTGATGATGCAGGCCAGCAAGGCCAGGCGACGCTGTCCGGCCGAGGCTCCCGGCCGGGTGATGATGCGTCCCCAGCCGAAGTCGGCGACGGTGGTGAACAGCATCAACCCGACGAACCACGGTTCCCACCAACCGTAGAAGACGTAACTGGCGACGGTGATCCAGAGGTTGCGCCAGCGGCGGGGCAGGCTGAAGTAGACCGCGAGAAAGAGCGGCAGGAAGTAGAAGAGGAAAATGTGAGTGGTAAAGACCATGACCTAACTGATCAGGCGGGGCGTGACGTGATTCATCGTTCCGCGGGACTGGTCCAGATCGCCCAGTAGATCGCATTGGTGGTCTGGCCGAAGTACTTGTTCACGATCCCGCCCATGAAGTGGTCTTCGATGGGGACGTCGAGGGCGAGGTGATGCAGGTCGCCGGCGCGGAACTGGCGAAGAGCGCCGCCGATGCCTGGCGCCCGGGCATCGGCGGCTTCCGAGCGCGGCTTCCAAGGGTTGTAATGACCGACCCAGAGTTGCGTGCCGGGGGTCAGGTTGCCGCGCTTCACCGTGACCACCTCGTATTTGAGCACGGTGGCATAGTCGTAGAGTTCACGCTGAAAGATGGCGCCATCGGGAATCTCGACCAGGCGCGCGGTGACTTCGAGTGTGCCGTTGGTGGTGAAATGCGGATCGGGCCCGGCGCTGGCTGTCGCCTCCGAGGAGGGGCGGCAGCCGGTGAAAGCGAGCGGGAGGAGCAGTAGGGTGAGTAGGAAGGCGCGAAGGTTCATGGGGAGACGAAGCAAAGGAGAGAGGGGTTTCTCGCGCAGAGGCGCAGAGGCGCAGAGAGGTGCGGAAAAGGAGAGTGGTGGGGAGGTGAATCGAGAGGTTGTTCTCGGATGCGGAACGGCACCCGGTTGGTTTTGCGCCCGGAAGGAGGGAATGGGGCAAAGGCTTTGGCATCGCGCGGAGGCGCGGAGAAAGGGGAAGGCGTGGATAACGAGAGAGCAAGGAGGAACGCCCCTCTGTCGTTCCTCTCCTCTGCGCCTCCGCGCCTCTTCGCGATGCAAATGCCTTCTCGGATGCTCGGCATTCGTCGGGAAGGAAAGTTGGGAAGGGAGAGACACGCGTTCATGGATGGCCCGGTAGTTCTTTCAGGGTCCAATGCGGTTCCCAGCCGGGGCCGAGGTCCAGGCGCTGGGAGGGTTTGGCGTCGGGAAAGCGCTGGCGAAGTTCGGCGGAGTCATCGCCGCGCATGGGGGTATCGGCCCAGCGCACCACGGAAAGCGTGGTCTGTGATTTTCCGACGGCGCCCAGGTCCGCAACGCTGCGGGTGAACAACAGGTATTTGCCGTCGGGCGAAGGACAGGCGCCATACACGTGGCGTTCGGTTTCGGCGTACACCATGGCACGGTTCTTTCCGTCGGTCTCGGCGACCCACAACTCGGCGCGCCCTGGTTGCTGGGGGATGATGCCTCGAGCGTAGACAATGCGGCGGCTGTCCGGGCACCAATCCGGCGTGCAGTTGTAACGCTCAGTTTCGCTGATGGCGCGAATGGGACCGGTGGACTCGGGGAGCGCCGCGATGTTCCAGAAGGCGCCCAGTCCGTTGGCAGTTCCGGTAAATGCTCTTCCGTCGGGCGACCAGATCAGTTGTTGGACAATACCCTGGCGCGGGATGGTGCGGACCACGGCGCGCAAGGTGACGTCGATGATCTGAACGCCTTTCGGGGTGAGCGTCGCCAACTGCCGGCCATCGGGTCCCCACGAAGCCCAGGGATAGCCGCGGCCGAAGTTCGTGGCGTGGGAGCCGTCGGCGTGAGCGAGGATCAGTTCAAAGGTGCCGTAGGTGTTGTTGTCGACGGCATCGGACTTGGCCATGCGGTAATACAGCAGGCGCTGTCCATCGGGAGAGAATCGAACTCCGGCTTCATTAAACTCCGGAGTGTCGGTGAGGGCGTGGCGTTCGGAACCGTCAGGGCGCATGGCGACGAGGTCCCAGTCGCCCCGGTCGGTTTGCAGGCTGAAGGCGATCCATCCGTGGCGATGAAGTTCGGTGGCGAGCGGTTCGGGGGAAGCCGAATGGGCGACCGCGGCGGAGAACATTCCAATGCAAGTCAGGGCCGCGAGATGGCAGCGCAGGAGTTTGGAAGCAGTCGGGTTCACGGTTTTCCCCCAGGGTTCGTGGCGCCACCCGGCCGTTGGCTGAAGGTCCAGCAAGGTTCCCAGCCGTCGGGAAGCGGGAGGATGGGGCCGTCGCGGGCTTCCGGGTGTTGGGCTCGGACGCCGGGGCTGGCGCCCTCGATGATTGGGGCATCGGCCAGACGCATGAGACTCATGGGCCCACCGCTGTGACTCGGGTCGCCGTCCTCCTCGATGTTGCCGGTGAGCAGCAGGTATTGGCCGTCGGGCGAAACGAAACTGCCGTAGCTATGACGGTCGTCCTTGGCGTAGACCAGCCGTGGATGCTTGCCGATCGCCTCGGCGCGCCAGATCTGGGTCCAACCGTTGCCTTTGTTGGTGCCTTGGCCCGGAGGTCGCCATGAGAAGATGACTTCGTCCGAGTTCGGGAACCAATCGGGAGTGCAGCAGTCGACCGTGTTCACGGCATTCACCTGGCCGGTGGCGAGGTTCATGCGCGCGATGCTCCAGCCGGTGGCGAAGTTATTGGCGACACCCACCAGCCATTTTCCATCGGGAGACACGGTGATTTGCTGGAAGAAACCCTGGCGCGGCAGGGTGCGTTGGACCTTGCCGGTGGTGGCGTCGATCCACGAAATCGCTTTGGGGCTGAGGGTGACGAAGGCCGTGCCGTCGGGCGTCCAGGTGGCCCAGGGCAGGTCGCCGTCACCGCCGAGTTCGCGTGGATTCGCGCCATCGCTGTCGGCGACGATGGCCCGGCCCTGGAGCCCGTAGCGGTTCCCATTGACGGGTTCGTCGCGACGCACGCGCCGGTATAACAGTTTGGTGCCGTCGCGGGAGAACTGAGGCCAGAACTCATTGGCGTCAGGCGTGGTGGTGAGGGGCCGACGTGACGACCCATCCGGGCGCATCAGGTGAATGTCCCAGGTGCC
>JAEUHG010000046.1 GCA_016795425.1 Verrucomicrobiales bacterium | reverse complement strand
CCCCAGGAGTTTCCCAAGTTCAACGTCATCGATTTCTACACCAAGGGCATGTCCTTCTATCACCTCGCCGACGGCCGGATTGAGGAACACCCCAACGCCACCAATCTGCATCACCTCTACAACCCCGGCTTCGCCCCCAACGGCAAATGGATCGTCTCCACCGTCCACGCCGGCATGGGATTCGATCATGCCATTCTTCTGATCGAAGCCAACGGCCATCGCATTCTCAATCTCGGCATCCCCGGTTGCCGCCCGTGCATCAGCCCCGATGGCCAACAAATCGCCTGGGGCTCCGAAGATCACGAAGTCGTCCTGGCCCCGCTCGATACCAACGCCGAAACTCCGACCGTCGGCCCGTGGCGACTGCGCATCCAAGATCACAGCAAGGAGACCTATCACGTCGATTGGTCACCCGACAGCCGCTTTGTCAGCCTGAGCCGCGGACCGGCCAGCAAAGGTGACCCCAAGAAGAAGGGAACCTTCATGTCGGCCTGCGAAATCGTCGGTGTCTACGCTCCCGGTTGGGATATCAACGCGATCAGTGCCGAGAAGGAGGGCGTCATCAACCTCGAGTCCGCCAGCGACCAGGACCTCGCTGTGCTCACCAAAAACGGCGCCAGCAACAAGGAATCCGCCTGGTTCCGACCCCCAACCGCAGGACGTTAACCGTGACCCGACTCTCGTTCCCACTCGCGGCCGGGTTCGCCTTTGCCCTGCTGACTGGTTGCGGGCCGGCGCCATCGGAGCCGTCGGCCACCTCCGCCGCGCCCTCCTCCTCGTCCTTCACCCAAGCATCCTCGACGGATCCTTTTCCCGTGGTGACCAAGTCCGGCATCGACATGGTCTTCCTGCCCGGTGGCGAGTTCACCATGGGGGCCAACACGGAAAACGCCGACGAAGCGCCGCCGCATCCGGTGCGGGTGCCGGGTTTTCTCATGGATCGAACCGAAGTCACCCACGCCATGTGGGCCGCTGTGCAATTACCCAATCCGTCCCGCTGGCAGAACAGCACCAATGGCCCGGTCGAACGCGTCCGCTGGCGTGATGCCAAGCAGTACTGCAACGAGCGTTCCCTGGCCGAGGGACTGACCCCCTGTTACGACGAAAAAACGCCCGACTGGGATGGTGACTTCGCCGCCAATGGTTACCGGCTTCCCACTGAAGCGGAGTGGGAATACGCCGCCCGCGCGGGAACGACCGGACCCTACGAATTCGGCAGTGCCGACCGCCTGAACCTCCACGCCTGGTTTGCCCGCACCGCGGAAGGCCGGACCCATCCCGTCGGACAAAAGAAACCCAATCGTTGGGGCCTCATGGATCTCTACGGCAATGTTTCCGAGTGGTGCGAGGACGTCTATAACCCGACCTACTACGCCGAGAGCCCGCGCGAGGATCCCCATGGCCCCCCGAATACCGGCAAGGACGTCAAACGCGTCATTCGGGGTGGCAGCTGGAAATCGAGCCCGGAACAATGCCGCGTGACTTTTCGACAGGGCGAGAAGACCGGCGATAGCGACGCCTGTTTCTCCACCGACTACTGCGGCTTCCGCTGCGTGCGCCGAATCTCCGCAGAGGACGCCCGCAAGCTCGTGGCGACAACCGGTGGCAGCACGACGAAGTAACCTGGGCGGGTCCGATGCTTTTTCATACCTGGACCTTCCTGGTCTTCATGCTGGTGGTGGTGCCGGTCTACTTCGCCTTGCGCAAGACCCGGCTGTGGCTCCCCTGGCTCACCCTCGCCTCCTACACCTTCTATGGGTGGTGGAATCCGTACTACCTGATCCTCGTCGTCTACTCGACAGTCCTCGATTACCTGCTGGTCCTGCTCATGGACCATTCGCCGACGATCGACTCGGCGCCTCCCCCCGAAGCCCCGTCGCGCCCAGCCTGGGGCGCCGGCGATCCCGTCCTGCGTCGGGCCTTTGCCGTCTCGCTCACCGGTGTTATAGCCATCGTCGCCGGTGCGGTGCTCGGTCCCGCCACCCTACGTCCGACGCTACTAGGTCTGGGCGCCTTGGTGTTCCTCATGGCTCTGGGCGCATGGCACGCGAGTCGCCGCATTTGGCTTCTCATCAGTCTGGTCAACAACCTCGCGCTCCTGCTCTTTTTCAAATACGCCCGGTTCGTCGCGGAGAACCTAAACGCCGCCCTGGGGTCGATGGGGCTGTCGGCCCGACTCCCAGATCCCTCGACCGTGATGCCCTTCGGATTTGAGTACCTGCTGCCAGCCGGCATCTCCTTCTTCACCTTTCAGTCACTGAGTTACACCATCGATTTCTACTTCGGCCGGGTCGAACGCGAGCGGCATTTCCTGCGCTTCGCCACGTTCGTTTGCTTCTTCCCCCAGTTGATGGCGGGTCCGATCGAGCGCGCCCGTCATCTGCTCCCGCAGTTCCGGCGGTTTCCTCCGTTCCAGTGGACCAATCTCACCGACGGCTTGTCGCTGTTCCTGGTGGGATTGTTCAAGAAACTCGCCCTCGCCAATTACCTATCCCTTTACGCGGACCGCGTTTACTCCAACGCGAACGCCTTCGACGGTTCGGCCCTTTTCGCCGCGACGGTCGCCTTCGCGTGGCAGATCTTCTTCGATTTCAGCGGCTACACGGACATGGCACGCGGCGTCGCCAAAATTCTCGGGTTCAACCTGATCCTCAACTTCAACAATCCTTACCTCGCCACCGGACTCGGCGAGTTCTGGACGCGCTGGCATATCAGTTTGTCGTCCTGGTTCCGCGACTACGTCTACATCCCGCTCGGTGGCAATCGACGCGGGAAGTGGATCATGTACCGCAACCTGTTCTTCACCTTCCTGATCTCGGGCATTTGGCACGGAGCCTCCTGGACCTTCGCCGTTTGGGGCATGCTTCACGGCATCGGCGTCCTGATCACCCGCGAACTCGAGCAGTCGGCTTTCTACCGCGACCGCGTGCCCCGACTGGCCAAACAGTTTGCCGTGTTCCTGTTCGTCACCTTCACCTGGGTCTTCTTCCGCGCCGAATCGATGCCTGAGGCAATGTCGATCCTCGGGAAGATGGTCACCGCCGCCTGGCGCCAGCCCCAGATTCCGCTGCTCATGGTGCTGCTCATCGCGGCGATCTGGTTGTACCAATTCGCGCTCGAGTCCCGATGGCGAACGCTCCTGCAACATAGCGTCGTCCGTGTCGGCCTCGCCGCCTTGATGATTCTCTATCTTTGTCTCTGCTCGTCCGGAGGCGGCGCCTTCATCTATTTCCAATTCTAGCCCGCGCGTCGCCATGCCTGCCACCTCACCCACGTCACCTCGAACCCCCGATGCGCCGCCAGTGCCGGTGTTCGGTGTGAACGAGATGCGACTCAATGCGCGCCTGTGGATCATCACCGTCGGCGTGGTCCTCGCCGTGTGGACCGCCGTTCCCTGGGTCTGGAAAAAGCTCGAACCCCTCGACGCCGGCCGCGACTACCGCATCCCTTATGCCTTGAGTCGCGATTACTGGCTCTACGCCCGTCGTCTCGAGCAAGCTCGCGATCCGCAAACCGTGTTTCTCGTCGGTGACTCGGTGGTCTGGGGGGAATACGTCCTGCCCGATGGAACGCTCTCCCATTTTCTCGACCGCGAGTCGGGCGCGACCAACCGATTCCTCAACGCCGGGGTCAACGGCATGTTCCCGCTCGCCCTGGAGGGCCTCGTCGACCACTACGGCCGGTCGATCGGGAAACGGAAAGTCCTGCTCCCCTGCAATCTCCTTTGGATGACCAGCCCCAAGGCAGACCTCAGTACACCCAAGGAAGAGTCCTTCAATCACTCGCGCCTGGTCCCGCAGTTCTCACCCCGCATTCCCTGCTACCGGGCCGAAGCCAGCGAACGTCTCGGTGCCATCGTCGAACGTCAGTCGGGATTCCTCCAATGGGTCGGCCACTTGGAGAACGTCTACTTCGGACAGAAGAGCATCCCCTCCTGGACGCTCGCCGACGACGGCGGTGATCCGGCCACTTACCCCAATCTCAACCGCTGCCCCTTCGGACAGATCACGCTCAAGATACCCAGCCCCTTCGGGCCCGATGCCGATCGCGGTCCAGCCAGCGGCCGGCACCACGCCTGGAACCAAAAATCAGCGCGCCCCGTCGAATTTGAATGGGTTCAGGCCGAAGCGTCTCTGCAATGGCAAGCGTTTCAGCGAACAGTCAAAACGCTGCGCGGGCGCGGCGCCGACGTGTTGGTGATGCTCGGGCCGTTCAACGAATCGATGCTGGCTCCCGACGACAAGGCGGTCTACCTCAAGCTTCACAGCGCGATCGCGGCGTGGCTGAAAAGCGAAGGCATCCCTCACATCATTCCCGAGCCGCTGCCTTCGGAACTCTACGCCGACGCCAGCCATCCATTGACCGACGGTTACGCGCTGCTGGCTCAACGACTCTGGGCCGACACCACCTTCCAACAGTGGTGGAAGCAGTAGGCGACGCGGGCGCTTACTTGGCCTTTCTCACACACCGGAATCCGTAAATGTCGTAGCCAAAGCAGACATCCGCGTACCCCGGACTTTCATTGTAGCGATAGCCCGATTTGCAGGTTTCCGCCCCAAACCGCCACGCGCCGCCCCGCACCACTTTCTTGTCTCCGGATTCAGGACCACGCGGATCCTCCTTCGGTGAAGTGGCGTAGTAATCGACTTGGTAAAAGTCGTTGCACCACTGCCACACGTTACCGCTCATGTCGTACAGGCCCCATGAATTGGGCTGCTTCTGGCCGACCGGTCGTGGACGTCCCCCCGCATTCTTGTCGAACCATGCGTAAGTCCCGAGCTTGGCAGGACTATCCCCAAAGAAATAGCGCGTCGTGGTCCCGGCCCGACAGGCATATTCCCACTCGGCCTCCGTCGGCAGCCGATAACCCGTCGCCTCGAACCGGCACGCCCACGTTTTGAGATCGTAACACGGCTCGAGCCCCTCGAGCTCGGATCGCTTGTTGCAGTAACGCACGGCGTCGGACCAACGCACCTGTTCCACCGGGTTTTTTTCTCCCTTCCAGCGGGAAGGATTGTCCCCCATGGCCTTCTCGTACTGCTGCTGAGTCACGAGGTTTTTATCGATGAAAAACGGGCTCACCGTCACTTCGTGCGGTGCGGCATCTACTTCGTCCTTGTCGCCCATCGTGAACGTGCCACGGGCCATCAACACCATGTCCGCGGGCGCCGCGGGCGGCGTGACATCCACCGGCTTGGTGGCGGGCTCTTTGGATATCGCCGGCGTCAGCGCCGTCATCGGCTGGGTTTCAGGTTTCGGACCGCCCGCCTCCTGTGTTTCCGCCGGTTTGCCGCAACCCAGCCATCCCGCGGTCGAGAGTAACGCGAGGAGCGCTCCCAACCCTTGGACCGTCGGCAAAGATCGGTTCCAACGACGCCCCTCGGTGAGGTCGAGTTCAATATTCATCCCAAATTTCATAGCCATCGGGATTTCGCAATACCTGGCGGCACGCCAACCGGATCTCGCGGGCGGCGTCGGCGGCCTTCGGTTGGTTGACCGCGGCGTAACCAGCTTCCTGGTGAATTCTCCGCGCGATCATGTGGCACTGCGCCACCACATAATCCTGCGCCCCACCCATCTCGCGCCACGCCTTCAGCAATTCCATGTAGGCCTTCACATTGCCCGGATCATGGCGCGCCGTCAGGGCCATCGTCTTCCGGGTCAATTCATCGGCGTGCGCCAGCGATTTCATGTTGTCCTTCTGCACCGAGCACTCCTCGGGTATCCGCCCCGCCAGTTCCTTGATCGAATCGAGGTACTCCTTCAGTTCGGGCGACCGTTTGCCAGCCTCCCCCAGTTTCGCCACCAACGATTCCGCGAACTTCTGGTACTCGTCGATGCGCTCCAGGTGCCGCGCCACGAAATATTTCATGTCGCCCAACGCCTCCTCGATGTCGACCCTCTTCGCCACTTCCTCGCCCGACTCAAACACCGCCTGGATGGCCTCAGTGCAACCGCAGGTGCAGGCCCGACGCACGCCCTCGCCGCCGCGCCGGTGATGCGTGCGCAGACGGCGTCCTTCGGAATCCAGAAGCTCCGCCGCCAAGGAGCGGCCCAAAGTGGATTTGATATAATCGGCCGGCGTCGTCACCTCTGTCGGCGTGCCTTGGCTCTCCAGAAAATAAATCACCGCGTCGCCCTTCGGCGGCACTTTCTTGCTGGGATGCAGGTAGGCCGCTTCGCCGTCGAACCAGACCGGGTAAGTGTAGGAACCCGGCACACCCCGCCAGATTTCCGCCTTCGCCTCGCGAAACGTAAACGTGGTCCGAACGTCGCCCTCCAAGAGCTGCACCTTCCACCGCGCCGGAAACGGCGGTTTCCACGGGAGCTTCACATCCACCTCCAAATCCTTGGCCACCATCGGTTGTCGATGCCACAACCCCGGCGCCGCCAGTCCCGCCACGAACACACTCTGGCCATCGGTTTCCACCTCGACGGCCCCAAACTGCCGGCTGCCTGAATCCGCACCCGGTTGAAGTCGCACGCTTTGCCGCCCCTTGGGCCAGGTCACCATCAGCTCCCGATCTCCACCTCCCAGCAGCCCAAGGAACGCGTTCTCCGACGGCAAATGGTACGGGCCTGCGGTTCTTTCCGTCGACGGGCTCACCACGAGATCGTCGCCAATGAATCCCGGGACGACACCAAACTCAATGGGCGCCTCGAACCGAACCCCAGCCACTCCACGAGCTGTCCTGATCTCCACCACGCCCGTTCGGTCGAACGCGAACACCGTCTCCGACTCCTTTCGCGAGGGGCCACCGGCAAAGGTCGCCTTCAGGATCGCCTCATCCGCCGCGTTTCGAAGCATCTCGACGCGAACGATTCCTCCCGCAACGGCACCCCCTGAAACCGTTGAACAATCTGCGATTCGCGTTAACTCGGCACCCGTTGAACCGCCACGGGAAAAAAGCGTGACCCGACCTCTCGTTGAGCCGAAGACCGCCAGGACCCTGGGTGTTTCCACCACCGCATCGCCCCCGAAGAGGTATTCCCGGCCGTAGTATCCGGGGTCCGAACTCGCCTTCGCCGGATGGGTTTCCAGGGCCAGAAGATCCGAGGGAACCACCCTCCATCCTTCGCGGTTCGACGGCTCCCATCGTTCGACCAACGGCTTCATCGTGTCCCAAACCACCACTCTCGACGGCGGTAATGGTGCCGCGGACGCCGCGTCCGCCGCCAAAGACCGCGAACTCGGCAACCCACCAGGAAAAGTGAAGGCGACCAGCCAGCACGCAGTCGCCGCTAAGACGGCGCGCCGACCCGGGAATTGGAAAGATCCGAAGGACGACATGTTGGGACCAATGAGGTGCCTAGGCTTGCCTGAGTGCCGACCGATTGCAACGGAATGTCCAAATGGCGCATGCTGGGGGGGACGCATCCTCGACAAATCGAAGAACCGGCAGAACGCCAGGAAACAGGAAGGCGATCCCGACCCCGACCCCGACCCCGATCCCGATCCCGATTCCGAAGGTGGGAACGAGGACGGAGCCTGAGAATCCCCGGTTCAGCCATCCATCGGTTGGCCTTGGGTGGAGGGATGACCAACACCGCGGAACGAAGCGACGAAGATCGGTGTCGGGGTCGATATCGGAATCGGTATCGAAGATTTCACTCCAGTTCCGGAGCTTGAAGCCATCTCTTCGATCCCGCCCCGCTCCGCCCCAGCCCGCTATCCCCGACTCTTCCGCCATTCGGCGACGAGGTTGTCCGCCGTGTACAGCACTAACCCGGTCCAAATGAGGCCAAACCCCAGCATTCGATCGCGCGAAAACGCCTCACGATAAACCAGCAGCCCAAGGGAAAACTGCGTGGTCGGCCCCAGGTACTGCAACAATCCCAGCGTCGAAAGCCGGATCCGCCGCGCCCCGTAGGCAAACATCAGCAACGGCACCGCCGTGATCAATCCCGCGACCAGCAGCAACGCCTGGTGCGCGCCATCCACCCGCCCCAAAGCCCCCATCCCACGCGCCTGTTGCCAAACCAGGAATCCCACCGCGACCGGCGACAACAGCAACGTCTCCACGGTCAACCCCGTCAGCGACCCCAGCGGCGATCGTTTGCGCAAGACGCCATAGGAACTGAAGGTCACCGCCAGGATCAGGGCAATCCACGGCAGGCGATGCACCTGGGCCACCATGACCGCCACCCCCGCGGCCGCGAATCCAATCGCGACCCATTGCCAACGGCGCAGATGCTCGTGCAGGAGAAATCGGCCAGCGGCCACGTTGGCCAGCGGCACCAGGAAATACCCGAGACTCGTTTCGATGACGTGCCCGGTGTTGACGCCCCAGACGTAAACCAGCCAGTTCACCGTCAGCAACGTCCCGCTCAACAGGTGAACCGCCAGAATTCGCCTCGACCGCAAGGCATCCGCCACCTCCCGAATCATCCCCTGCAGGGCGACCAACGCGGCCACCACGACCAGCGAGCCGACGTGCCGATGGGCAATCAATTCGACGGGGTTGATCTCCGACAGCTGGGTCCAATACAGCGGCACCAATCCCCACATCAGATAGCAGGAAGCAGCAGCCAACGCCCCACGGGCGGCAGGCGAACGACGTGCTTCGGCAGAATCACTCGGCACCCGTCGACGTTGGCGACTCCCCGCCGTGGCGGTCAATGCAGTCTCCATGCCCGCCCCCTCACCCGAACCCTCTCCCGTCAGCGGGAGAAGGGCTCGGGGTACGCTTGGTCGCGAGGGCCAACCCGTATTCCCTCTCCCCCCCGGGGAGAGGGCCAGGATGAGGGTCCCGCTCCGCGGCTCATCGCCCGTGTGCAGTTCTGTGAGGTACGGACGGCTCCCATGAAGTGCGACGCCTCGCGCGGCGCCTGGTGAGCACAAACGCGGAACCCAGTCCAACCTCTGCGGGTCAGGGACGACCGGCGCTCCTCGCCCTCCCCCTCCCTACTTCACCCTCCGATACACCGTCTCCACCCCCTTAGCCTCCGTGCCTCCCGGCATGATGTTGTAGGCGGTGATGGTCAGGTGATCGTCGTCAATCAGCCGAAACTCCGTTCGCCAACCCCACCTGGGCTGATTCTCGCCGACGTCGTACTCGCCCTTCACGCTGAACCCACGTTCGGTCGGCTTGCCCACGGAGAACATGAGGGCCGTGCTCATCCCGAAACTATCAAACCAGGAAACCTGCACTTCCTTGGTGATCGCGTTGAAGGCGATCGTCTCTTCGCCGGTGCGCGGTTTTCCTTGCATGGACCCATGATAGGTGTGCCGCAAAAAAGGACCTTCCGGCAGGGCCCGAATCTCTCCCGACACCTTGGAATCATCGGCCAATTTGTCCGGCTCGAACCAGGTCTTGCAGGTGCCTTCCCATTTTCCGACCAGCTTTTCGAACAATTGCTTCTGGCTCAGAGTTGAGCCCTCCTTGGGTGGCTCAACCGCTTGCAGCAGCATTCCGCCGAGGCAAACCGCCAAGACAACCAATGCCCACGTCGACACGCTCATGGTATTTCCTTTGAGGGGGTTTCCGCCTTTGCGTGAGATAGACCACCGAAAACTGTCCTCGCCGTCAACCTGTCAATCCTGACCTGTCAATCCCAACCGCGCCCATGCCCGGGTTCATGCGCTGACCGCCAAGAGGTGAATTCAACGGGAACCTCCGCGAAGACCGTCCAACAGGACGAAGGGATCGCGGTGCCCCGAGGGTCGGACGCAATTCGACTCACCTTCTACCACGGGGCGATCTCCGCCTCCGTCGTGGTTCGTTGGTGCCGTCTGCCCAGGATGGTCGACCAGCCTCCGGCGGCCACGTTGTCGTACCCACCAAGAATCGACGAGGAATGGCCGGAAGCTTCGTTTTGGGACCCACCCAGCACCGCGGAAAACGACGCCGAAGTGGTGTTTTGAAACCCGGCGACAAGGCTGGCGCTGCTGGTGTAGGAATGGTACGCGCCGATCACCAGGTTATGACTTCCCGTGCGCGGCATCGGGATGCCCTTCGAGATCTCATTGTACCCAATGATCAGGTTGCCGAGCCCGTTGTCATTCCCCCAGGTCCAAGTCTGCCCGTTCCGAATATGAACGTTCGCCCCGGTAATGTAGAGGTCGTTGCCCACCCGACCGAGATGCACCAATTTGTCCGCCACAGGCTCGAGCTTGGAGATCGTGTAGGCATTCGCGGATTTCACAGTCGCCTCAGCTTTGGTGTCCGCATAACGCCGCGAAGACTGCAAGGTGATGGCGGCCGAGGCATCGGTGTACTGTTTCGCCCTCTGAAAGGTGGCGGTGTCCCCGGTCTCGACACTGGCGGAAATCTGGCCCACCTGAACGTCGATGTATTGCCGCAGCGAGTGGGTCAAAAGCGTGTCCTGCTCGGCCCGGGTCTTTACTTCCGCCGCGAGCTTGGCGTCCAGGTCCTGGATTTTGGCCTGCTGAGCCTCCACCAGACTCTGCAGCGCCTTAAGGGACTTTGCCTGCTGCTGGCTCAGCGTTTCGAGATCCACCACACGCTTCTCGATCGGCGAGATCCCTTGGGCTAACCCAGGAACTGCGACCACCAACGAGACCGCCAAGGCACCGAACCAACCAATTCTTCTGAGTGTTTGAGAGCGCATCATGGGAACGATGTTTGAGGATGTTTGCGACATGGCAACGGAACCCACATCAACCATGGATCGACATTGACACCCAGCCTCCGGCGCTCAGCGGACCCACCCGCTGCCTCGGAAAATCCAGGCGCCACTCCGAACCATGGCGGTTCATTTCGGATGAGAAGCATTTCCGTCCCCAGGTTGCGCGCCGTTCCTTGGCCGCTGAGAGTTCGTCGGAAGGGGTTGGTCAGAGCGTCTGATCCAGAGGCGCCGCCGGAATTCGAGTATCGTGGCCATCCATGCGCCGGCGCCAATGTCGTGTGCGGACACGCCCCGGATTATTTGGCAGCCTCCTGCCGAGTGACGACGGGCACGAAGCCCGCCTCCATTCCGGCCGGTGGCGCGACAACCAGCGCTGGATCCAAGTCGGCCAATGTCCCGCTCGCCGGGGGCGGCAGATAGTCGCGGTTCCGCTTCCAGGTCCGGTGCAGTTTCTCCACGCGCACCTGCACATCCTCCCGCTCCTGGTCTGTCAGATCCGCGTTCAACAGGGCCGGTTGACCCGCAAACCGGTACCAGAAATAGGTCACCACGCTGCCGTCTCCCAAGTGGGCTTGAAAGGGGCCAGCCACCGGACCGGGCGTCTTCCAACAGCTCTTCGTATCGTCCGGAGTAACGTAGGACTCAGGGGGATCCTCGCGCGGCCGAACGAAACGGTGCGGACGCAGGCCGGTCTCGAGAGGCACCTGCTCCGGCCGCACGGCCACCCATTCCTTCCTCCCACTGCCGTTCGTCGACAGGCGATAAAACTCAGGGAGGATGATGCGCGAGTCTTTTCGCGCGTCGGCACCTGGCACCACCGGTGAATCCCCATCCGACCCGCGTGGAAACGCCGTCTCGGCAATCCGCGCATAGACCTCCCCTTTGGCGTCCGTAGCCTCAACGCTGGGTACGTATTGCGTCTCCATTTGCAGAGCCCGATTCGGATCCGATGGCCGGCTGTCGAGGAGCATCCCCGCCAACCGCGGTTCGTCCACGGCAGAGTGAGACCAAAAGCAAGGCGTAAAGAACGCGACCGGTCCCTTAAAATTGCCGGTGTTCAAAAACAGCGTCCATGATTGGCCTCCGGTGGGAAGATCCCAGCCTGCGGTGGTCGGTTTGGCAGGCGTCAGCGGCAGCGGCAGATATCCGTAACCGAACCACCCACCGCACGTGCCTTGCTTCAAGTTGAGCCCGTCCGGGGGCCACAACACCCACGGACTCAACTGGGCCACACCGTACTTCCCTTTGGGCTCGTCCCAGTCCCGACCCTGCCCGGCTCCCGGGCCGTTGGCCCATTCCCGGAAATTGGGCGCGACGGCGCCCATGATGAATTTCGGCGTCTCGGTGGCAAACCGCGTGTCGCGCCACCACCCCAGTCCACCTTCGATGTCCGAATACAGGTTGGTCGGGGAAGCACCTTCATAGTGCGCGAACATCCAGGTGCCAAAAAGTCCGGTTTGAAACTGGCTGCCCGGATACTCCCCTAATAGCGGTCAGGCCGCCACATACATGGAGAAGCCCGCGTTGTAGCTCTCCGGGACTTTCTCGTTGGGTACGATCAGGTACCCCGACATTTCACCTTCCCGAATCGGTGGTGACAGCAGCCTAACCATGCCTTGGCCCAACACGTTTCCGACCAGAAAATAGGTCTCGGCGTTGCCAAACTCATGGTGGCCGTGGCCGGGATTCGGCGAATCCTCGGCACGACGAACAAAGTCGTGGGTCGGAACGAACACCACCTGCCCCTTAAACTCCGATCGTTGGGCGACCGCGGCTTGTGCCTCACGCAATCAGGTCCATTCCGGGAGTGCTTCGACCCAAGGTCCCGTCAATTCACCAATAACGACCGGCAATTTCGACGCGTCGAACTCGCGGCGCACGTCCCGAATGAGGTTCACCAGGTTCTGCTCGTACTCCGGCACGGCCGTCTTCGGTTCGACGCCGTCATTCCAACCGTGATACCAGACGAAGCCCGCGAGTTCATGACTCCGGCCCTTGGCATCGGGAAAATCGGTTTTCAAGTTCTTCAATGCCTCCCGCACCTGCGCGATCATCAAGGTGTAATACTTGCCCACCGGCCCACCGGAGGAAGGCGGTCGAAAATCCTTGAACAGGCTCCTTCCGCCCCAAGCTGTTTTGATCAGGAGGACCGGATTCTCGAGAGCGTTTCCCAGGACATGGCCCAACTGGAGTTCGGGACCAAAATGATGCGGGTCACCGTAAACGCTGAACCCAAGTCCCAAGGGCCCCTTGAGCAGCGGTTCCTCCTCACGCTGATAACGTACCCAAACATCGTCGCGAACGGTCCACTGGCCGTCCGCACCGCGCAGGTGCTGGGACATCACGGCCTTCGCCGGATCGCGCATCAGCGCGACCAACGTGCCTTTCCCTTGGTTGTAGTCCTCGCCCTCAAGATCCACCACCGCCTGCCCTTCCATGTTCGATTGCCCAGCCAGGATGAAGACCTTGACCGGCTTCGGCGGTTCAGCGGCGCGCGGTTTCACCGGGGCAGCCCAGAGCACGACGGTCGCCACAATGAGAAGGGCGCGTTTCATGTGGGTCATCAAAGGCTCCCAGAACAGACGATGGTACCGAAAGCCGGCGACGATCGTGGGTCGGCGCTGTAGTCTGTGTTCATGGGCAATGGCAGAGCCAGATCGCCGATTTCCAACGGTTCCTTCCCCGTATTCTTCACCGCAATCTCCCAAAGCAACGCCTCCCCCTCAGGCCGAAACCTGGACCCCACTTCGACACCGTTCGTGCTCCGCCCCACTTCACGCCACGGCGCCCCAGACGCGCGCACCTGCAAGAACACCGCACCCAGGGACTGGCCCGCACGCAGGAACTCCACGTGGTTCGTGTCGCCAGAATAACGAAGACTGGAAAGGCGTTCCGTGTCCGCGTGGGTCGGTCCCAGAAATGCCCCCGCCCGTATGGCAGCGTTTACCGAGTGCGCCGGTCCGATGAACGAGGCAAGAACAAGGACAAGCCCAACACGGAGAAAGACCGAACACCTGCGTCGGTCAAAGCGGGTGCCGCATTCGTTCGCCTCGTCCCTCATCGATGTTGGCGTCATGGTGATCTTCGCTAGGCCCGGCGGGAAACGTGGAATGGCTCAACACCCAGGATCCCCTCCCGCCATCCACGGCTCATGACCCGTGTCGGTTCATCTGCCGGCCAGACGTCCCTCGGTGCCTTCAATTCCGTTGCGCGCCCAAACGGCCCTGGGTCACCCTAGCGCATCCTCCTTCCGGTTCCTGTGCGCGGCCTAACGAGTTGCCCGCTCACACCACCACAACGGCGATGGTGGTGGTCGAGCATTGTCGCCGCGTCTTGCCTGCTGACACACCTCCTTTCCCTTCCAACTTCGGCTGGCGAACATGGGTGGCGACAGCGTGCGTGGAAGACCGAACAAGGCCTCCCGCACAACGCCGTCGAATGCCTCCACCAATCCCGGGACGGATACCTCTGGATCGGCACACGGGAAGGACTGGCCCGCTTCGACGGGGTCGAATTCGCAGTTCACGACGGCCGCACGCCTGGATTCACCGACGATGCCTGTATTGACCTGGCCGAAGACGGCGAAGGTGCCCTCTGGATTGCCACCAAGAGAGGCGTCTATCGCCATCACCACGGACAGTTCCGGTCCTATGGATCGGACCAGGGACTGCACCTCCCGCAAGTACGCCAATTGGACGCCAGCAACCGGGATGGCGCGATCTGGATGGCAGGGCCAGGTGGAGTGGCGCGCTGGCAGAACGGCCGATTTGAAGGTCTCCCAGAGTCCATGGCGCGACGATCCGACGACTCGACTCCCATACCCTGGCCGGATGCCGAATGCCTCCTTCTAGACCGCGACGAGACACTTTGGATCGGTTGTTCCGACGGCCTGTATCATCTCGACCCCCGTCAGGAACGGACGTCTCTCGAATGGACCGATCCCGACGCGACCCTCCGGCCGGCACGGTCATTGGTGCGTTGCATCCTCCGCGACCGCAGCGGAGCATTGTGGTTCGGTACGGACCATCGACTGATCCGCAGGTTGAGGGATAAGACCACGTATTTCGACTTTCCGAAATTGAACGGAGATACGCGGCTAAGACGCCTTGTCGAGGATCGCCATGGCCGCCTTTGGATCGTTTGTGGAGGTGTGCTCTATCAACTGTCCGAAGGTGGACTGAACCGCTTCGATGACCTCCCCGAACTTGGCAGTCTCTTCGTCTCCGATGTGCTCATCGATGCGGAGGACAATCTCTGGATTGGTACGCGCTTCGGCGGACTTCGCCAATTGCGCGCGGCTCGACTTCGCGTTCTCACCACTGCCGACGGGCTGCCTCACAATTCGATTCGCTCCGTCGCTCGCGCACCATCGGATCGTCGACTCTGGATCGCCACGGCGGGTGGCTTGGCCATGATGAACGAGTCTCAGGTGCGGCCGATGTCGGACCCTGAGCACGTGCTGCCGTCGGACCTCCAACTCGTGTTCGAAGACCGCGCGCGCCGACTCTGGGTTACCGACACCGCCGGTAGTGCCGGATGTTTCGAGTGGAGCGCGAACGGATTTCGACAACTCCCGGCGGGAGCCCTCGCTGGCGGTGGACGCGCGGCCCTGGAGGATCGGCTGGGTCGTCTTTGGCTCGGCACCGCCGCGGGACTAAAATGCGCCATCACCAATCCCGCGCTGCACCTCGGTGCGATGATTCCCGATCCCGCCGCTCTCTCCAACTGGATCGAGTGGTGGATTTTCCAGTCCAATGAAACGCTTCTCCACCAAGGAGCCGCCGTTTGGACCCTGACTCCCACTCATTGGTCGTATTCAGGTTCGTTTCAAACCAACCTCTCGCCGCCCTCCGCCACTCTGGCGAACCAGGTGGCCGCCCGCGCACCGCTTCCGTCCAACGCGTTCCTCACGGATCCGGACATCCGATGCTTGGCAGAAGATTCCGCCGGCAACCTGTGGTGGGGAACCCGTTCAGGAAGTTTACACCGACGAACCAACCACGCCGTTGAACAGGTGCCAGGGTGGGACGCGCCCGCCTCCGGGACGATTCACACCATCCTGGCCGATTCGGGCCATCCCGGGAGCCTATGGATCGGTTCGGAGAACGGTCTGACTCTCTTCGAGCCAGGGACACTCCATCGCTTCACCGAAAACCATGGACTGACTGAAGGCCCGGTCTACCAAATCATCGCCGACACTCACGATCACCTCTGGCTGGCGACTTCCCGGGGATTATTCCGCTGTGCCGTCGCTGACCTGAGATCACTCGCCAACGGTCGCCTGGAGCGCATTCACGGTTTGCTCCTGAATGAGGCCGAGGGCCTGCTGAACGCCAACTTAGGCGGCACCTCCCAACCCGGAGCGGCCCTTGGGGCCGACGGCCGCCTTTGGTTCGCCACCCCGCAGGGACTCGTGGTCATCGATCCCCAAAACGTTCGCCGCAATGAGCGACCTCCCCCGATCCACATCCAGGAACTACGCTCAGTGGCCGGCTCGTTCTCCGCTGCAACGGGAGATCTCCGATTGGCGCCAGGCTCAGGTCGCCGCCTCGAAGTGTCCTACTCTTCCCTTTCCTATGCGGCACCGGAGCGCTCCCGTTTTCGCTTCCGCCTCGATGGACACGACAGCGATTGGATCGATGCCGGTACCCGCCGGGTCGCTTACTACACCAATTTAAAACCCGGCAGATACGTCTTTCGAGTGATCGGCTGCAATGAGGACGGAATCTGGAACACCACCGGGGCAGCATTGGCCTTCGCCATCACTCCGCATGTTCATCAAACGTTATGGTTTGCCGGTTCGGTCGGCGCCACCCTGCTGGCCCTCATCACCTGGGTTCATCGTCTCCATCTCCGGGCTGCCCGGGCCGAAGAACGCACGGCCATCGCCCGCTCCATGCATGACCAACTGGCTGGAAAACTCGCCGCCCTGGCCAAAGCGGCAGAATCCGGCACCACCCCCGACGCTCCGCCTCCCCGCGCACTTGCCGAACTCGCCCGCAGCGCCCTGCGCACGTTGCGTCAATCCATCTCCCTCAACGACCCCAACGCCGACAATCTCGAGGGCCTGGTCAACCAGATCATCCAAATCGCCGAAGAAACGCTTCTGCCACTGGATCTCCGGCTTCGGCTCGACGCCCCCCTCGACGTTCCTCACCGAGCACTCCCCGCCCGCTTTCGCGAGCAGGTCGTGCTCATCGCCAACGAAGCGATCAACAACATCGTCAAACACGCCGAGGCCTCCAACGTCGAAATCCGCCTTCAGTTTCCCGATCAAGCCCTGGTTCTCGAAATCTCCGACGACGGCCGAGGCATCGCCGAACCCCGGAGACAGACGCCTGCCGACGGCGGCCTCGCCCACTTGCGGGATCGAGCCGACCGCCTCGGTGCCCGTCTCGACATCCTCCCTCGCCCCACCGGAGGAACGTCCATCTTGCTGACCGTCCCCTTCCCATGAGCCTCCGAACCCTGCACACCTCGTCGCAGCGCGACGAGGGCCACCTAAGTGGATTCAATTCCAATCCAGGTGGGCCCTGTCGCGCTGCGACAGGGCAATCCCGCCCTGGTTCCTGATCCCGATACGTGTCCAATTTTGGAAGACGCCCCTCCCCATGATCCGCATCGCCATTATCGAGGACGAACCCGCCGAACTGTCGGCCCTGTCCCGCCTGGTGGATTCATGGTCCGATGGTCGTTGTGTCGGCGCCTTCCGCACCGCCGAAAGTGCCATTCGACAGTTCGACAACTCCCGGCCCGATCTGGTCATCGTTGATTTGGGACTTCCGCGCATGGACGGCGTCGCCTGCGTCTGGAAACTCCGCGGGAAGCATCCGGGCCTCCCCATCCTCGTTCATACCATCGAATCCGATATTTCCCGCGTCTTTCAAGCGATCCAGGCGGGCGCCGCGGGATACCTTCTCAAAGGCGTGCCCTCGACGATTCTCCGCCAAGCCGTTCACGACATTCTCGCAGGTGGTTCGGTCATGACTCCGTCAATCGCCCGACAAGTCCTCGGATGGTTCCAGCGATCACCGGTGGTGCCGCCACACGCCGAGTCTCTCAGTCAGCGTGAACACGAAGTGTTGAAGTTGCTCACCCGAGGTTATCGAAACGAGGAGATTGCGACCGAACTCCAGATCACCACCAACACGGTCAAAACCCACATTCGCCACATCTACGAGATCCTGCACGTTCACTCCCGCGGCGAACTCTTCGCCCGCCTGCTCGAACTCGGTTCCCCCACCGATCCCGATGCGGGCTGAGTGATCGGGCCTTCGCGCCGTGTTACACCGCGTCACCTCTTGGGGTGATTACAAAAGGACCGGTCAGGTGCAGCCTGGAATGGCATGCCGCCGGCCAGCTCCCCAATTGCTTCGCCGCTGCAGAAATCACCCGTTCGGGCGATGACACAGTTCACCGCCGTCGACTAGAAAGGCGGTTGCATGCATCCCCACCCTTGCGGCCGCTTGGCGGGCGTCCTCCAGGCCCTCTCCGTGCGCCGCCTTGCCGCCGTTTCGATCGGTCTTCTGGTGGCCACCGCCGGTTCACCTACGGCCTCCGCTGCCGACGTGCTGTCCCCCGGCTTCCGGCGACAAGAGATCTATCGGGACATCCCCGGACGAAACGCCACCTCCGAGGCAGCCACTCTGAGCGTGAACTCCGACACCCATCCGCCTCAGGTCGCATCCGCCGAGGGCGGCGTCGCTCTCACCTCGGTCACTCTCCGCTTCTCCGAACGACTCGATCCCACCGACGCGGCCAATCCCGCTCTCTTCGCCATCGACGGTGACGTCACGGTAACCGGGGCTCGGCTCTTGCCCGATCGCCGGTCCGTTCGACTGCGGACCTCGCCCCAAATCTCAGGCCGCGAGTACACCATCACGCTCGGGGGTCTTCGCGATGCCTCCGCCGCGGCGAATCAAATGCCGCAGGGCAGTCGGATCCCCTTCGTCGCCTGGGAACCGGAGGAGGAACCCGGCCCCTTCGCGAGTTGGTGGGACGTGAAGCGCGACTTCGGAGCCGCGGGCGATGGTACCACCGACGACACCGACGCGTGGCAACTGGCTCTCGATTCGCTGGGGTTCTCCGGCAACAATCCTCAACCCAAGGCTGTCCTCCACGTCCCGGCCGGGACGTATCGCATCACCCGAACCCTGGAGTTCCGATCCCGCTTCGGTGCGAGCGTCGTCGGCGAAGATCCCGCGACCACGGTCCTGCGCTGGGACGGGCCCGACGACGGCGTCCTGCTGTGGGTTGACGGCACCCGAAACACGCGCGTTGCCCGACTCACCCTCGACGGTCGGTCCCGGGCCCTTTCCCTGATCGACCAAAAGCGAAGCAATGGACAATGGCCTCCCAGCGAGAACGAGTTCAGCGACCTGATTCTGCGAGATGCCAAGAACGGAATTCGAGCCGGGGTCGACCAACTCGACTCCGAGGTGGCCGTTCTGCGCTGCCAATTCCTGCGCTGTTCCGAGACCGGCATCCGCTTCGAAAGTTTCAATGCCGTGGATTGGTGGATCTGGGATTCACTGTTCGAGTTATGCCGTCACGGCGTGGCCAATCCGGGTGGTGGCGAAGGTCACCTCTACCGATGCCTTTTCCTGCGCTCCACCGAATCCGACATCGCCATCCAGCAGTGCGGCAGCGTGGCCTATCGGCACAACACCTCGGTCGAATCCAAAGCGTTCCTGATCCAAACCTGTGGCGCGCTCACCACCGTGCACGGGAACACCATCCTGGATCCCACCGAACCCACGCCGATCCGCATGGCCGGAGGCTCGACCCTCTTCCTCGCGGACAACGTGATCCGCACCCGGCCGGAACACGCAGGCCACCCGGTCGTCTCGGGCATGGGTCAGGTCACCGCCCTCGGCAACGTCTTCAACGCCTCCGTCCCCATCGCGCCGGGTGGTCCCATCGTCGCTCACGACAACCAGGTCCTGCCGCGCGAGCAAATCGTCGTCGACGACCACGAACTTCCAGGGTTTCGCGTCCGACGTACGCGGACCATTTTCGAGATCCCTCCACCCCGGGTCGACGGAGACAACGTTCAATACGCCACGGCCGAGGACATTCAGGCCGCCATCGATCAGGCCGCCACCCTCGCGGGCCAGCGGCCCATCGTTCATCTTCCTTACGGAGATATCTTCCTCGATCGCACCCTCATCATCCCGGCCGGCTCCGATCTACAACTCGTCGGGGACGACTTCGGCACCCGCCTTCTTTGGAGGGCCCGCACCAACGGGACTGTGCTGCGCGTGGACGGCCCCTCCCGAGCCACCCTCCGCGGCTTCACGGTCTACGGTAATTCCGAGAGCTCGAACTTCGCGTCCGCCCACGGCCTCGAGATCAACCACGTTGACCAGCCCGGCAGCCGCTTGCTTGCGGATCAACTCCGTGTCGGAGGATCGCGACTTCAACCCAACCTGGTCTTCGATCGCCTCGATCACCTCGAATCCGAGTTCCGTGGCGCCGTCCACAGTGGCGCCTTCGGCGCATCCAGCATCGTCGCCATTGGAGGTCCTCGCCGGGACGGCGCCTTCTCGCGACCGCCCTTGGCCGCCTTCTTCGGCGGGGCCTCGAGCGATTCGAGCTCGAACTACGAGGTCCTGAGGGGAGCCCACCTGCTCATCCAGGATTTCTGGTACGAAGGCATCACCAACGGATTCCTCCGCCTGACCGGCGACGGCTCGCTGACCCTGCACGGAGCCATCGTGGCGCCGTCCAAACTCGAACCGCTCGATGCCGATCTTCCACCGGCGGTCGAACTGGCTGGATTCCAGGGATCCCTGGCGCTGCTCCACGCCGATTTCCGCCGACCGGTTCAGGAGATCCTGATCCAACCGCCGGGAACCGGCGCCCATTTTCTCATGGCCAATTCCCTTTGGCCTCTTGGCGCGCCGAACCCCGCCCCGTCAGGCGCCACCGCCGCCTGGTTCAATAACCGGACCCGTCACAGCGGTGATCCCGCGGACCTGGGATCCACGGATCCGGCCTGGGTCGAAGCCATGCTGCGCGACACCCGAGAAGCCCGCCCCTCGCTCGGCGGCCCGATTCCGGTGCGCGGTTCCGACGTGCGCCTTCACCGCATCAACATCATCAATCCAGGACGCGGGCTGCTTGTCACCGGTTCCAACGCCCCGCCGATTTTCGCCTCCGTGACGAACCAGATCCTTGCCGAGGGCGACACTCTCTCGCTCGGTCTGTCCGCCTCCGACCCGGACCAACCCTTTCAGACGCTCCGCTTTTTCCTGGATTCCGCTGCTCCCTTCGGAGTCTCCGTCGATCCTCAGTCCGGTCAGTTCACCTGGCGGACTCTGGAAGACCAAGGCCCCGCGGATTACGTGATCCCGATTCATGTTGCCGACGACGGTTCGCCGCCTCGGATTGCCACCTTGCCGCTCCGGGTCACCGTGACCGAGCGCAACGAAGCCCCCCGCTTGGGAATCCCCGGCCAACGCCTCGACCCTGCCCCACTGACCTCCCAGGACATCGGAATCGCGGGCGACCCGCGATTCCCTGGTTCGCTCACCGAAAATCCCGATGGATCGCTGGAGTTGATCGCCGGTGGCAGCGAAGCGCGCTTCGCCGAGGACTTCCTCCACTTTGCCCACCGCGAAATCACCGGCGACTTCGATGTCCGCGCCAAGGTCGCCGAGTTCGATTTCCTTCACGGCGGTGCCCGCGCCGGGATCATGGTCCGGGATCAACTCGACCGCCGCAGCGCCGCTCTCTTCCTCGCCGTCAACCCGGAAGACCCGGAAGACAACGACGAATACACCTTCTACCGACGCTCGGCCTTCGGGGCCGACACCGACTTTCCCGGCCATCGCAGTCGTGGTGTTCCCCACCCGAATGCCTGGATGCGCCTGGTCCGTAGCGGAGACCGGTTCACCGCATTTCGAAGCGTCGACGGCACGGAGTGGGTAGACCTCGGCCGTTACGAGACAGCCGGCACGTTGCCGCCCACGGTCTTCCTCGGTCTTTGGGGAGTCAGCCTTTACAATTTCACCGAGGACGGCCGCCTCCGTGCCCGATTCGATTCGTTCGAAGTGCGGGTTCCTGACGTCGTTCCGGTGCCGGCTCAAATCCTCGACGAAGGAAGCAGCCTGCGACTTTCACTGACCGCGGTGGACCCGGATCTTCCGGCTCAAACCCTGCGATTCGATCTCGGCCCCGGCGCCCCGGAGGGAGTCGTCGTGGATCCGACGACCGGAGCCCTGACCTGGACCCCGTCTGAGGCCCAAGCCCCCGGCGACTATTCCATTCCGGTTACGGTGACCGACGACGGCATCCCACCGCGCAGCCAAACGCTGACCATCCCCGTCGCCGTCCGACGACAAGCCAGCGCTATTCCCGACGGTTTCACCTCCCTCACCGTTCCGACGCGGTCGGGCGATCTCAGGATCGTTTTGCCTCGTCGCCACTATGAATTCCGGGCGACTCGACACACCCGCTACCTGGCCCCGAACGGTACCGACCTGGGTCCGGGTTCGCTGGAGCAGCCCTGGCTGACCATCACCCATGCGCTAAGCCAGTTAGGCGCCGGCGACGTCCTCTACCTTCGCGCCGGGGAGTATCCCGAGCCGTTTCTGGTGTCCAAATCCGGCACCGAACGGGAACCGATCATCATCAGCGCCTTTCCGGGCGAACGAGTGCGTATCATCCAGCCGCCAGGCTGGCAGGCCACCCACCCCAACGAGGCGACCGTAACGCTGCGAACCGCCAAGTATGTGTGGATTCACAGCCTCGAAATAGAAGGCTGCCTCGGTCAACCCGACGCACCTCCACCCGATACCTTCGGGCAAAACGGGTTAAGCCTGGAAAATGGTGCCGGCGAGGGATGCCGAATCCTGAACAACCGGATCTCGCGCGCCCAGCATTGCGGGATCAAGGAGCTGAGTCATGGCGGCACCGACTTCCTTATCGAAGGGAATGTCATCTTTGAAAATGGCGTGGGTGGACAGGACCATGGGATCTATGTCGGATCCAGAGGTCGGTCGGGCATCGTCATCCGTGGCAACGCCGTCTTTCGCAATGCCTCCTATGGCCTCCATGCGTACGCCGAGCCGTCGGCGAATCACATCTACAACAACCTCCTTTTCGAGAATGGCGCCGCCGGAATCATCGAAGCCGGGTCGGCCAACGTGCTCGCCCATAACGTCTGTGCGTTCAACGCCCAACTCGGTGGATTCTTCCTGTTTCGCGGCGGATGCCGAAGCAACCTGTTCGTCAACAACATCAGTTTCGCGAACGCCTCCCACCAGTTCACCATGGATAACGGCGGAGGTGTCGCGCAGGAAACACCGGCCCACAACACCCTCGATCATTCGATCGCATTTCCCGCCCAAGATTGGGCCCAACCCATCGCCTACTTCACCGCCTTTGCCGGAAGCCACCTGATGTTGATTGACCCTCGATTTGAGAACAGCGCCGGCTACGACTTTCGACTTCGCCCCAGTAGCCCCGGTCGGTCCAACGCCGCGGCCGTTCGTCTGATTGGAACCGCCCCGTCGCCCGATCTCGGGTTGTTTCCAGCCACCCTATACTGGGAGCCCGTACTGATTCCCGTTCCTGACCAGATCCTTGTCGAGGGAAAGACCTTTGAAACCACACTACACCTCGAAAAGGTCCCTCCACCCGGGACGACGCTGTCCTTCGATTGGGTTGGCCCTGCTCCCGCGTGGGCCACCCTCGACCCATCCACCGGTTCCATTCGCTGGCAGCCGACCGAAAGCCAAGGACCGGGCACTTCGACCTTTGAAGTGGCCGTCAAAGCCGACGCCTCCCCTCTCCTGATCGCCACGACCTCCTTCAAGGTTCGTGTCGAGGAGACGAACGCTGCCCCCATCCTCGAGTCGATTCCACCGATCTCCGCCGTGGAGAATGAGATCATTCACTTCACTGCGGTCGGGATGGACCCGGACGACGTCCCTTCCAACGCCCTCGCCTACTTCGCCGAGGATCTGCCTACCGGCGCCCAACTCGATCCCGCGACCGGGCGGTTCTCCTGGACACCCACGGCGAGTCAAGTCGGGGAACATACCCTTCGCATCGTCGTCCGCGACGACGGCATCCCCACCCTATCAGCCAGTCGGACGGTGCTGATCCGAGTACAGGCCGGTACTCCCCCTCGATTGGAGTCGGTCGATCGCGTCGGCGGCCAACTTCGCTTCCGCTGGTCCACCCGATCCGGCACCCGCTACCGCGTCCAAGCCGCTGACTCCCTTGTCCCCGCCACCTGGCAGGACGTCCGCGAAGTCATCGCGACCGGCGACCACGCCGAATACACAGAATCCTTCGAAGACGCCTCGCACCGCTACTTCCGCGTGGTCCGCGATCCCTGAATCTGACTCATTCACCGTCAGAGTCACTTCCCTCCCTTCGTCCCGTGTCACGTAATTGAGCCAGTCTTCGTTCGCACTTGGCCGGCGTTGGTGGTTGGTGTGTTCGCCGCCCTGGCGCCGACCGAAATCCCGGCGATCGCATCCGAGGTGGATTCCGCACGCGGCGAGCAAAGTTGGCGTGAAGTGAGACTCCGCTTCTCGGCCGCGATAGAGGCCTTCCACGGCAACGACCTTCGTCTTGAAGCTCAAGCATGGTGACCGCCGATTTCGACCACGATGGCCACCTGGATCTCGTCATCGCCGATTTCTCCCAGAACTCTTTGGTGGTCTGGGTCGGTGGAGGCGATGGATCATTCGTGATGCGGACCAATCTGACCGTTCCTACTTCCCCGTGGGCCGTCGCTTCCGGCGACCTGAATGCAGATCACCAACTCGATCTCCTGGTTGGGGGCTGGCGATCGGACGAGGTG
>JAEUHG010000043.1 GCA_016795425.1 Verrucomicrobiales bacterium | reverse complement strand
CCGGGGCGGGTGAGGATTTTGCCTCGCCCGACGTCTTCAACCACCGCGCCAGTGTCCCGAAGAGGGCGGCCCGTTCAATAGGCTTGGAAACGTAGTCGTTCATTCCCGCCGCAAGACAGGCGTCGAGGTCGCTGCGCATGGCATTGGCGGTCAGCGCCACGATCGGCAGGGTGAGTTCCGGGTATTGGGAACGGATCCGCCGGGTCGCTTCGAGGCCGTCCATGCCCGGCATCTGCATGTCCATGAGGACGAGATCAAAGTCGCCTGTCCCTGCGCGCTCCAAGGCTTGATGCCCATCCTCGGCGATGACCACCGTCGCCCCGACCCGCTCGAGCAACTCCCGAACCACGAACTGATTCGCCTCATTATCTTCCGCGACCAGGATTCGGCGCCCGGTCAACCACTGGGAGTCGTTACCGATCGAGACCGGCGCCGCGGTGATCTCGGGACGCAATCCGGTCGCGCCGATGATGGCATCCAATAATAACGACCCGGTGATCGGCTTGGGCACGAACGCCCGTATGCCCGCCTCACGCGCCGCCGATTCCTCGCGCTCCCCGGCATAGGCACTGACCATCACGACCGGCAAGGCCTCGCACCCCGGCAGTGCGCGGATGCGACGGGTGATCTCGACGCCATTCCCGTCGGGCAACAGCCAATCGACCACCAGCAAACCAAACGGCTGTTCGCCCGTCGCCTGGCGTGCCCGCAGCCATCCCTCTTCGCCGGTTCCCACTCCCTCGGCGGTCAGGCCAAAACGCCGCAGCATGGTGACCAGAAGCTCCCGGGAAAGTTCGCTATCCTCGATCACCAGCGCGCGCGTGTGGGTCAGATCCTTGGGAACCTGCGGCGCCTTGGAGGCCGCCGCTTCCGGGGAGGGATCGATCGCGAATCGGGCCGTGAAGGTGAATGCGCTGCCGCGTCCCGGTTCGCTGCGCACCTCGAACGCCCCGTCCATCAATTCGACCAGCCGCCGCGAAATCGCCAGTCCAAGCCCTGTTCCGCCGTATTTCCGGGAGGTGGAGGAGTCGGCCTGACTGAAAGCCTCGAACAGGCGGGAGAGTTTTTCCGAGGGGATTCCGATCCCGGTGTCGCTCACGGTGAAACGAAGGCGAACCCCCGATCTCCCGGACTTCGATTTCGCGCGAACCGGCGTGGTTTCCACGAGTGCGACGCGCACCACCACCTCGCCGCGCTCAGTAAACTTGAAGGCGTTGCCGAGCAGATTGGTCAACACCTGCCGCAGGCGCAGGGTGTCACCCACCAAAGCATCCGGCACGTCATCGTCCACCAACACCCCGAACTCCAGGCGCGTCTCCAAAACCCGGCCGCGAAAGGAATCCGCCACTTCTTCCAGGACATCGCGCAAACGAAACGGGGCCAGCTCGAGATCGAGTCGGCCCGCCTCGATCTTGGAGAAATCCAGGATGTCGTTGAGCAAAGCGAGGAGGGCTTTGGCCGAGGAATGGGCGACCGACACGTATTGTCGCTGCCGTGGTGTCAATTGCGTCTCCAAGGCCAGCGAAGTGAGATTGATCACCGCGTTCATCGGGGTGCGGATCTCGTGGCTCATGGTGGCCACAAAGGCGCTCTTGGCACGGTTCGCCGCCTCCGCCGCATCCCGCGCCTCGGCCAACTGCCGTTGCACCCGCTTGATCTCGGTCACCTCGGTCGACACGCCCCCAAGGCCGAAGATCCGTCCTTCGCTGTCGAACAACGGGAACTTGTGGGCGAGGAAGGTGCGGGTCTCGCCCCCCATCGTGACCTCCGCCTCCGTGCTGCGCGGGCGTCCCGTTTGCAGAACGTCCGACTCTCCCACCGTGAAGGACGCGGCCGCCGCCGCATCGAAAACGTCATGCGCCGTTCGCCCCAACAACTCCTGGGCCGGCTTGCCCAGGAAGCTGACATAATGGCGGTTCACCAACAGGTACCGACCTTCCAAGTCCTTGACGAAAATGAAGGCCTCCGCGTTGTCGGTCACACTTTCGAGCAACCGTTGGCTTCGGCGCAATTCCTCCTCCGCCAGTTTGCGATCGCTGATGTCGACCAACAGACCGATCAGTCCGCCACAGCACCCATCCGCCAGGCTGAAGCCGTTCACGCTGTACAACGTCACGTGACGCCGGCCATCGGCGAAGTGGATCGGCAGCTCGTAGCTCCTCCGGCTTTGGGTCCGGATCGCCTCCAGATCCTCCTGGTGGAACCGCTCCCGGTCGGCCAACGGCAAATACTCGAGATCCAGGACCGTCTTGCCGCGGATGGCTTCCGCCGTGGTTTGAAAGGCCTGCTGGTAAGCCGCGTTGCAGCCCACAAACCGGCCCGCGGCATCCTTGATGAAGATCGGATACGGAATGCTGTCAATCAGCGCCCGTTGGAAGGCGATCTTGTTCGCCAACTCCTCCTCCGTGCGGCGGCGATCGGTCACATCGCGAACCAAGCCGCAGAACGAGGTGCCCCCATCCGGGCCTTCGATCAATGCCATCGTCAGATCCGCAGGAAACTCCGTGCCGTCTTTCCGCAGTCCCACCATCTCAATGACGGCCCCCGGCAACCGCCGCGCCAATTCGCCAAGCCGCCGCGTGCTGGTGGCGTGTTCCCCACGAAAACGTTCGGGCACCAGGATCTGCCCCAGTTGACCGATCAGTTCCTCACGTTGGTAACCGAACAACCGCTCCGCCTGCCGGTTCACCAGAACAATCCGGTTCTCGGCATCGGTCAGCACCAACGCATCCGGCGCCGCCTCCACCAGACTTCGAAATCCCGACTCGCTGCGCTGCACCCGACGAAGAATCTCCCGCTCCTCGGCCTCGAGCTCCTGTTTCCGCACCAGATTCTGCCGGAACACCCCCAGCGCAGAAGCCAGCAAGCCAATCTCGTCGCCCCGCCCCCCCCCGGGGATGTCCAGTGCCGTGTCGCCGGCGACCATTCTGCGAATGACCCCGACCAGCGCGTGCAGGGGCCGGCCCAGATCCCACCACACCCAGAACTGCGCCGCCACCAACCCGCCCACCAGGATGAGTGCCGAAATCAGCAGCGTCCGGCGAAGGACACGAGTGGCCGCCCGTTCCGCCTCGTGGGCCTCCCGGACCATGTTCGCGCGAATCTGGTCGCCCACCGTTTGAAGATAGGTGCGGAGTCGCTCGAAGAGCGGCACGAACCGCCCGCGCATCGCGGCGCCCGATCGATCGAATTGTCGCGTGCGGGCCAAGGCACGCGCCTGGTCCCCCAGCGCGACCAACTGCCCATAGGCTTGTTCGATGTTCCGCGCCACGGGATGAAGTTCCGGCATGGCGGATCGCAACGCCGACAGCTCCTGAGCAAACCTTCCTTTGGCCGACTCGATTTCCCGATCGAGTCGCTGCACCTCTTCCGGAGCCACGCTCTGCAATCGCAGGAAGGTGAGGCGCGCAAAATCGTGGAGCGTGATGTTGAGGCGCGGAATCACCAGCAGTCCCCGGGCATCCCGCTCGAATAGATGGGCGTAGGTGCCTTCGGCACGTCGAAACTGGATGAAGGAAAGGACCGCCCCCAGCAGGAGGAGCAGCCCCAATCCGGCCAGCAACAACGTGATCTTTCGGGATAGAGAAAAACGCGGTGTCAGCATGGAAGTCAGGTTGGATCGCCAAAGGTTTCGGCTCCCGCCACCCAGAAGGTGTCCATCGGCATCGCCATCCCCCGTAGCGCGATCGGTCCGCGCGGCTCGTACTGGAACACTTCCCCGGCCAGTCGCCGCACATCCTCCGACACCAGGATTCGCCCCGGTGCGGAGGCGCCCTGCAATCGCGCCGCCGCGTTCACCACCTTGCCAATAATGGTGTAGTTCATCTGCTCCTCACTGCCGAAATTCCCCACCACACACTCGCCGGAATGAACGCCGATGCGGATCTCCGTCCGGCACGTCCGCGCCACTTCCAACATCTCTCCCGCCATGCGCAGACAGCGGCGTGCGTCCTCCTCCAAACCCGCTGAGGTCGGATCGCCAAAAAACACCATCACCGCGTCGCCGATGAACTTGTCCACCGTGCCGCCATACCGCTGTGCCACCTGCGCCATCTGGTCGAGATAATCATTCAGCCATGCTGCAAGCTCGGCGTCACCCATCGCCTCCGTGCGCGCCGTGAACCCCACGATGTCCGAGAAAAAAACCGTCAGCGGTCGGCGCCGAGTCTCTCGCCGAACCTCCCGTTCACCCGAAAAAATCTTGGCATGCACCTGCGGCGAAAGATAGCGGGCCAACTGCCCGGCCAATGTCGCCAGCTTCTCCCGAGCCAGGCGCAATTGCACATGCGTCTGAACGCGCGACAGGAGCTCCGCCGCGTGGAAGGGCTTGGTCACATAATCGACGGCCCCCTCCTCGAACCCCCGCACCACATCCGTGGTATCCCGACTCGCCGTCAGGAAAATCACCGGCACCTCCGCCAATGCCCCCACCTCCCGCAGCGCCCGGCAGGTCGCAAACCCGTCCATGCCCGGCATCACCAGATCCAGCAACACCAGGTTCGGCGTCAAACGCCGTGCGATCTCCAGCCCCTGTTCCCCCGATTTCGCCACGTTCACGGTGTACCCGGCACCCCGCAGAACCGCCGAAACCACCTGCAGGTTCTCCGGGGTATCGTCAATCACCAGAATACGCGCTCCGCCAACGTCATTCATGCCCTTGGACGGCAGGCTATCAGCGCCTCCGCCAGCACACAAACAACACCCCGACCAACGGCGAATAACGTCCAATAACCCACGCTTGTACCGGCCCCCGATTCGCGTAAAACCCTCGATCCCCAAGGCTTTTCGGGCGATCCAAAAAAAGTCCGGAATAAACTTGCACCTACAATGTATTGTGTCAGGCTCGATCCCGCTCCCCAACCGGAGGGGTCCACGGCGCGTACCACCCAGGGCGCGCCGCCGTCTTCTCCGGCCGCCGGGAGCGAGGTGCGGTGGCTCCGGTCCCCGGAGTCGCGCCCTGCGGACGCCAAGCCAAGACCAACCCAGTTCCAACCGCCATGATCGACGCCTCCACGCCGTTGTCGTCCCCAGCCGCCACGCGCTCCCGCCGCAGTTCCCGAAGCGCGTCCCCCGGACCCCGGTCCGGTCGCAAATCCTCCGCCACCCGGCGGAAGCTCCCCGTCCACCGGGTCTTCAGCCAGACCGGGGTCGATCCCTTTGACCAAATCGAATGGGACAAACGTACCGCCGAGATCACCGATGACTCCGGCAAGGCCATTTTTCGCCAGGACAACGTCGAAGTCCCCAAGTCCTGGTCCCAACTCGCCGCCAAGGTCGTTTGCTCCAAGTATTTTTACGGCGACCCTGCCAAGTCGGAACGGGAATACTCGGTCCGGCAGCTGATTCATCGCGTCACCCGCACCATTGCCGACTGGGGCATCAAGGATGGGTACTTCTCCAAGGAGGATGGCGAAGTCTTCTACCAGGAACTGACTTGGTTGTGCCTCAATCAATACGGCGCGTTCAACTCGCCGGTATGGTTCAACGTCGGCCTCCACCACCAGTACCACATCGGCAAGGCGTCCGACCGCGGCAATTGGTTCTTCGAGCCCAAAACCAAAACCACCGCCCGCGCCTCCACCCAGTACGAGTACCCGCAGTCCTCCGCCTGCTTCATCCAGTCGGTCGATGACAACATGGAGAGCATCATGCACCTCGCCTACAGCGAGGCCATGTTGTTCAAGTTCGGCTCGGGAACAGGCACCGACCTCACGCCGATCCGCAGTTCCAAGGAGAAACTCTCCGGCGGCGGGCGCCCCAGCGGCCCGATGAGCTTTCTCAAGGTCTACGATCAGGTCGCCAATGTGGTGAAGTCGGGCGGAAAAACCCGCCGGGCCGCCAAGATGAACACGCTGCGGGATTGGCACGGAGACATTGAGGATTTCATCAGTGCCAAGATGCGGGAGGAGAAGAAGGCCTGGGCGCTCATCGAACAAGGCTACGACGGCTCGTTCAATGGCGAAGCCTACGGCTCCGTCATGTACCAGAACGAAAACCTCTCGGTCCGCGTCTCCGATGAATTCATGCAGGCCGCCGTGGACGGCAAGGAATGGTGGACGCGCTCGGTCACCACTGGGAAGCCGCTGGAGAAGAAGGATGCATCGAAACTTCTGGATCTGGTCGCCGAGGGAACCTGGGTCTGCGGCGATCCCGGGCTCCAATACGACGGCGCCATCCAGAAATGGCACACCTGCAAGGGCACGGAACCCATCCACTCCACCAATCCCTGCAGCGAATACGTGTTCCTCAACAACACCGCCTGTAACCTCGCTTCGCTGAACCTCATGAAGTTCAAACGCGAGGATGGCGTCTTCGATGTGGAGCGCTTCAAAGCGGCGGTTCGCATCTATATCACCGCCCAGGAGATTGTCGTCGACAACGCCAGCTACCCGACCGCCCCCATCGCCGAGAATTCCCATATCTTCCGTACTCTCGGTCTCGGTTACGCCAACCTCGGGTCGCTCATCATGAGCTACGGCTTGTCGTACGACTCCGATGAGGCTCGTGCTCTCGCCGGCGCCATCACCGCCATCATGACCGGGCACGCCTACGAACAGAGCGCCGAGATGTCCTCCATCCTCGGGCCCTTCCCCGGCTATCGCGACTCCCGCTGCAACGGCGTCTCCAAGCCCGCCGCCAAGGATAACGTCGATTCCATGCTCGAGGTCATCCGACAGCACCGCACCGCCGTCGAGGACATCCACCCCAGCACGGAATTCAATTACCTCAAGGACGAGGCTCGACGTTGCTGGGATCGCGCCCTGCACCGCGGTGAGGAAGTCGGCTACCGCAACGCCCAAGTCACCGTCCTCGCCCCCACCGGCACCATCGCCTTCCTGATGGACTGCGATACCACCGGGATCGAACCCGACATCGCGCTGATCAAGTACAAGGTCCTCGCCG
The DNA here is from genome assembly GCA_016795425.1 of Verrucomicrobiales bacterium. Taxonomy (GTDB): domain Bacteria; phylum Verrucomicrobiota; class Verrucomicrobiia; order Limisphaerales; family CAIMTB01; genus CAIMTB01. The sequence goes on along the minus strand of JAEUHG010000043.1, from coordinate 8,170 downwards.
GTGGCGGCACGCTCAAGATCGTCAACCGCACCGTCCCGGAAGCCCTCCGCCGTCTCCGTTACTCCGAGAACGACGTGGAGCGGATCATCGCCCACATCGAGAAATACGACACCATCGAAGACGCGACCCTCGATGACGGCACCGTCGCCCGGACCCCGCTGAAGCCGGAGCATCTGCCGGTCTTTGACTGCGCTTTCAAACCGTTCCGCGGCACCCGCAGCATCCATTACCGGGCCCACCTTGGAATGATGTCCGCCGCCCAGCCGTTCATCTCCGGCGCCATCTCCAAGACGGTCAACCTTCCCAACGAAGCCACCATCGCCGACATCCGGGACGCCTACGTCCAGGCTTGGAAAATGGGACTCAAGTGCGTGGCCATCTACCGCGACGGCTCGAAACGGTCCCAACCCCTCAATACCAAGAAGACCAACGAGGGGGTCGCCGCGATCGACACCGAAGGCGCCGCCGCCGAGGAACTGACGGCGCGCATCAAGGAACTCGAAGCCGAAGTCGCTCACCTTCGCAATGAATCCGGCAAGCCCCTGCGCCGTCGCCTGCCCGAAACCCGCACCGCCGTCACCCACAAGTTCTCCATCGTCGACCACGAAGGCTACCTGACCGTCGGCCTCTTTGATGATGGCCGGCCCGGGGAATTGTTCGTCACCATGGCCAAGGAGGGCAGCACCATCGGCGGCCTCATGGACACCATCGGCGCCCTCACCTCCATGGCCCTCCAATACGGCGTTCCGCTGGAGTCCCTGGTCCGCAAGTTCGCCTACCAACGCTTCGAACCCAGCGGATTCACCCGCCATCCCGACATCCGCCAGGCAGCCTCCATCATCGACTATGTCTTCCGATGGATGGGCCTGCAATTCATCCCCGGTTATCGCCAGGCCACTTCGCCCCAGCAGGAGAACCAACCGGAACTGGACATGCCCGGCCTCGAGGACGAGCTCAAAAAAAAACTGAATAGGCCCGTCCCTGACCTCCCCCGCATCGAGCAAGCCACCGTGGTCGAAGTCCGGCCTGAACCCATCCGCCCGCCCTCCCTCGTCGTTCGCAAAGGCTCGGCGGCCCTGACCTCGACCTTTCAAAATCAGGGCGATGCCCCGAGTTGCCCGAATTGCGGGCATATCGCCGTCCGCAACGGCGCCTGCTACAAGTGCCTGAATTGCGGCGAAAGCCTCGGGTGCTCGTAACCACCCGGCCCAGTCGTACGTTGCCTTCCATCGCCCGCCGGCGCCTCAAGCCCGGCGGGCGCTTGGTTTTCGCAGACCGCCGCGTCGTCTCCACGACCACCCCGGCCCAATGCCGTCGGGATACGTTCCTGACGGCTCAGGACGGAAAACAGCGCTTGAATGCCAGCAGCCATCGGGGATTTCCACCGATCCGAATCCGGCCTGTGATCAAGGCCCACCACAGACTCCGTTCTCCGGCCAGAAATCCCAGCCACGTCGCCGCATCCGCTCGGATTCGAAGCCGGGCGTGTCCGACGTGACCCTGGCGCACCTCGATCGCACCTTCCCGGATCACCACGGTCGCATCGGCTGAATCGGCTCCCGTGAAATGGAAATGATAGGTCGCCTCCAAATCTCCCGCGGCACCTCGCTGAAACGTCTGACGCAATCCCTGAAGAAAGGTGGCGATGCTTCGCGGACGCAGCGAATTCCGCACCCGGCGCACTTCCTTGTGCGGAAAACGCCGCCGCACGTGAGCCTCAGCGTCCGAACCCCGAACCACATACACCGGCTCACGCTTCTCCTGCAGGGGCCGAAGCGTCTCCGCCGCAAACTCCTTCTTCGAGGCCTGGTAGGCCGGGATCACCTCCTCTCCCGCCGGACACACCGCCATGCAATACGCCGCCTTGTAGTTCGGTCCGAACCCCAGGCTCTGCCACATCGAAACCGTCTCCGTTTCGCGCACCTTGCGACGATAGGCCGCGCGACCGCGACTTTCGGCCAGGTTCTCCGCCCAGTCGGCGAAGCCACCCATGAACTCGCGGTAATTGTGGGTGTAGCACGCCGAGAAATCGAAGGCGCCATCCGCCCCGATGGCCCCCACCGGACACGCCGCCACGCATAGCTTGCACGTCAGGCACGGATTGAAATCCAGCGGCCGCCCATAGGCGCTGACCTCCGCCCCCACCAGGACGGTTCCCAGCAGAATGAAGTTCCCGAAGCGCGGATGGATGATGTTGCGATGTATCCCCATCCGGCCCATGCCTGCCGCCACCGCCACCGGCTTGTGCGACACCACCCAAAGTCGCTCCGTCATCCAGCGGTCCGCCTCCATCGGGAATCCCATCGGCGGATTCATGGCCCGGATTCCTTCCCGCTCCAATGCCGCGGCTATGCGACGTCCAATCTCGTTCACCTCGTTTCCCGCGGCATGGAACTCGACGTTGGCGACCGAACGCGCCGGGCTCCGTATATTGTCGCGATGCATGCGCACGACGAAGCTGATCAGCGACCGCGTTCGCGGAAAGGCGCGCTGAATATGGGGACGCTCGGAGTCGAGTTCCGACCGAGACACTTCCACGAACCCGACATCGTCGGCCCCGGCGTTGAGGCACAATTGGCGCAGCCACTCCGCATCGAGGCAAGGCGCCGGTGCCGAGGCACCCGATACGTTCACCGTGTTTTTGTGCATATACACATTAAGGTCACGAGTTCGTCCGCTCCCAACGTTTCTGAGCCTATTTCGAGTCCGCCAACGCCTGCGCCGCACGGTCGAGATCCGCCAGAATCGATGCCCAACGCGCTTCCCCCAGGGTCTTCACCACCGCCCGCTGCGCCGCCTGCCATGCCGGCTGCATCTTCGAAAGTGTCTCCCGCCCTCGCGGCGTAATCGACAAGGTCACCCGGCCGCCCCGGCCCGCCCCCCGAGCCACGACCCAACCCTGGCGCTCCAAGGGACGAAGGTTTCGCACCAGCGTGGTGCGCTCCATTCCCAGCCAGTCGCTCAACTCCGCCATTCCCGATTCCCCCTTCGCCGACAAGGCCGCCAAAATCGGCGTCTGGGTCGGCCGCAACCCGTGGCGTCGCAACTCGCGATCGAAGTACTGCGTCACCGCACGCGTCACCCACCGCAGGTTGAAGCAGATGCAGTTCTCCATCGCCCCCAGATCACACGCCGTTGCCATGTGGTGTGCATATACACTTAGGACTCGACCCGGTCAAGCATCGCGACCCGCGCGCCAGCACCCAGCCTGGTTTCGAACCCACCGCCCCCCTTTTCCAGCCCCGCCTCCCAGCATGCCGCGACTTGACCCCGTGTTGTCTGCTGACGTACAGACCGACCAGTTCCGAACTTACCACCCCTTGTCTGCTGCCCCACCAGCCACCCCCATCGATCCCAGGGATCCATCCCACCGAATACGCCCCTGCCCTCCATGCCGGGTCGACAGCCCTCGCGGGCCGCTTGACCGGGATTCCCATCGGCAACGGACGACTCGGCGGACGGACCCAGCGCTCGGTTCAAGCCGCCGTGGCGCGAGTTCAACTTCCTCCCTCTGCTTCATGCAGCCCGTCCCGGAGGTGGGGTCGTGAACGTACTCGTCGTCCGCGGCAACCCGCGCAAGAACGGGTTCACTCAGTACCTCACCGACCAGTTTTGCATCGGATTGAAGGAGGTGGAGGCCTCGATAACGGACATCGACCTCGCCGCCCACGACATCAAACCCTGTCTGGGCTGCTACTATTGCTGGCTCACCAAGCCGGGCCAGTGCGTCCATCATGATCCGATGTCCGGCTTCCTCGAAGAGGTGCTCAGGGCGGACGTTCTTGTCTGCGCCACTCCGGTCTACTACTTCGCCATGAGCAGTTATCTTAAGACGTTTTTCGAGCGAACGTTCCCCCTGACCACCGAAGGCCTGGAAGTGAGTTCCATGAACCTGCTGCGGAACCAACTCCGTTACCCGGACCGATGGAAAGGCAAGAAACTCATTACCATCACCGTCGGCGCGCTTCGTTCCAGGGAGGCCTACGAACCCATCAACCAGACGTTCCGCCTCATCGCCGACACCCTGGATCTCGAATTGGGAGGACAGCTTACCCGACCGGAATCCCATCTACTGCCCTACCGACTCTCCAAACCGATGACCTTGAAACGGGTCGAGTCGGCATTTGTCCGCGCGGGGCACGAGGCGGGCACCACCGGCGTCCTCTCCGAGACGGTCATGACGGATGCCGCGCTGCCCCTATCGCCGGACGGCGCCTATTTCCGGACCTATTCCAACATTTATTGGGAGCACGCCACTTCCAGCGGCGCCCGCAATGTCAACTCCCCCGCCTTGTTGGATCGGGTGGGCAAGGATCCCGACATCCTCATGCGTGAGATGGCGCGCAGCATCGATCCGCGGGCCACCGCACGCGTCAAAGCGATGCTGCAATTCGATTTCACAGACCGTGATCTCCACTACCGACTCACCATCGACTGCGGACAGTGCGTGATGGTCGCCGAACCCACCGAAAACCCCGATCTGCGCGTGACCTGCACCACGGACATCTGGGTTGCTCTCTTCATGCGCCAACTGGATGTTGGAGCCGCCCTGCGCCAACGCGTCATTGTGCTGGAAGGTGACAAAAGCCTCTTCACTCGCCTCGGTCGCTACTTCCCTCCACCGGCGGTCTAATCCGACTCGGTCCTCGAACCTTCTTCGAGTTCCTCCGAGCAGGATGGACCTCCAAAGTGGAGCCGGCGTCGCGCCGTCGGCAGGCTTCAGAAATGCAAAACCCGCTCGCTTCCGGCCCCTTTCATCCTCCGCGCCTGCTCAAGCAATCCTCAACTCCCACGGCCACCCTTCTCCTTTTCCCGTCCCTGTGCGCCAATCGCACACTGGGCGGCACCGCCTTGGTTCATTAAACTGACTCGTTCATCGAAGTCCCGCCGAATGGCGGGGCAAGGTCGCGCGACGTCATGGCCGAAACCAAGTTGCAGCCCGATGCGGCCGCTCGACGGCAGCCCGACGCCGTGCGCGGCGCGATGCTCCGGGTGAATACCTCGGTGATGGTCGTGCTCATGGCCGTTCTGGCCCTCGCCTTGCTGGCGGTCTTGGCCGGAGTTCGAGCCAGTCGCAACCTGCAGCGGGCCGAAACCGCCGAAGCCGAAGCGGAGAACCGGCTCTGGAATGCCTACCTCGCCCAAGCCCGCGCCGTGCGAGCCGGCGGCGCGGCGGACCGCCGGACATCCGCCTTGACCGCCCTGAGCAACGCCGCGGTCATCCGCCCGTCGCTGGAACTGCGGAATGAAGCCATTGTCAGTCTGGCCCTTGACGAACTCCGACCGCGCACGCCTCTGATTCCGGTGCCGAACGATTCGGCAGCCGCGGGTTTCGATCCCACCCTGGAGCGGTATGCCGTCGGAACCCTCTCCGGGGAGATCGAGATCTTTGACAGCACCTCCCAACAGCGCACAGCGACCCTGTCCGCCCTGGATCTCGGGCCCGGCACGCGCCTTTCCGTTCGCAGCCTTGCCTTTGCTCCCAACGGCGCCTGGCTCGCTGCCAGGTACCACGGGGGCGCGGTGGTGGTTTGGGACATCGCAACCGGCCGAGTCCGCGTCGCAGCGGGTGTCGACGCCACCACTAACATTCTAGGCGGCGTGCTGTTCGATGGAGAACGTCGAAGAGTCCATTTCGTTCACCCGAACCGCGGCGGCACGATAGCCGCGTTCGATTTGAATTCGGGCCGCGAAATCCACCATGCCGTGGAGGCGGGCACGCATCACTTCCGGTTTCATCCCGACGGCAATCGCGTGGCGGTGGCCAACGGGGAGGACCTGAGGGTCTACGACTACCCTAGCGGTGCCGAGTTGACCCGATGGACTCACGATTCGCGGACCGTGCTCAGCGCTTGGTCGCCCGATGGCCGCACGCTGGCGGTCGCCTGCCAGAACGGTGACGTTTACCTGCGGGAAGTGAGCTCCTCGAAATTCGCGATTCTTCGAGGACATACGGAGGCCTGCCTGCGGTTGAGTTTCAACGCCGATGGTTCCCTCCTGGCAACAGGCTCCCGGGACGGCACTTCAAGAATCTGGGACGTGCGGCAAAAGAGCCTTGTGGCCATCACCGACGTCGGTGTCATCACTCATTTCGGTCCGAACGGACGCGACATCGCCGTGGTGCGACCCAATCAAGGGCTCCTCACCATGAAGCTCGTTCGCGGCGTGGGGTTGGATCTCGTCCCGACCCTTCCTGACGCCGGAGAACTGTTGTCCGTCGATTTGTCGCCGTCGGGCAAATGGGGCATTGCCACGCAGAACCGCGGATTTCACCTGCTCTATTTTGGCGAGACGGAGGCTGATGATCGCACATTCTTCATGCCTTCGACCAATGCCTCGTCGGTCCGCATTCTACCCAGTGAGACCGGCGTTTTCTGGTGTCGAGAGGATGGGCTTGAGTTTCGCGACCTTCCCCCATCCAACCATCTCGCTGCCTTGGCGGACAGGCCCGGACGCCGATCGACGCTGCCCGGCGACGTCGGCGCGAAGGCCGCGGCCATCGCTCTCAACGAACGGACGGCGATCGTCGAATTGCAGGATCTGCGGATGGTCGTGCTGGATCTCGGCGGCAGCGGCGCGCCGGTGTTTCTGCGCGGAAACGCCAGGGCCCGATACCAAAAGAGTCCTGCCAGCCCGACCGGATCGGGGCGGTTCGCCATTAGCCCGGACGGCCGTTGGGTAGCCATTGGATTTGGATTCGGTGTCGGGACCATCGATCGACCGACCGTATGGGATGCCGCCACCGGCGAGGTGGTCGCCGTGCTCACGAACGAGACTGGCACCGTGGCCTTTAGTCCCGACGGGCGGTGGCTCGGGGTGGCCGGAAGTGCCGCGGCCTCCATCTTCGCGGTGCCGCAATGGGATCTCCAAAGCAGGATTCCCCGCCAGGAACCCGCGACGACCCATGGGTCGTTGGCTTGGTCGGCGGAGTGTCGCGAACTGGTGTTAACCGCCACGCGCCAGCAGAGCCACCTGATCGACCGCGCCGGCAACACGCTGGCGGCTCTCGGAGCACCGGTTCCCCAGAGTCTGAACGCCCTCCGCATGTCACAGGACGGGCGTGTCATCGTGGGCGCCACCGTCAACGATCTCCTTCAAGTTTGGCGCCTGGATCGCCTGCGCCCTGAGCTTCGCGTGCTGGGCCTGGACTGGGGCTCGGGCGAAGATTCCATGGATTTGAAACCGGCTCCGTCGCGCCCCACGTTCTCCACGGCCGTCCTTTTCGCCAGTGGGCTCGGCTTTGGGTTTGTCGCCGCGTTCGCCTGGGTCACCTTGCGGCGTCATCGTGCCTTGATTGAGCAATACATCGCGGCGGACCAGTTGGCCCGTGAACGGAGCCGGGACCTCGAGAACGCGCGAGTTGAACTGCTGCACAGTCAGAAGATGAAGGCCCTCGGAACGCTCGCCGCTGGCATCGCGCACGACTTCAACAACCTCCTCTCCGTCATCCGCATGTCCAACAAGCTGATCGGACGGGAGGTACCGCACCATCCGGAGGTTTCTGAGCATGTCGCGACCATCGAAGATGCCGTGCAACAGGGAAAACAGGTCGTCGGATCGATGCTGGGTTATAGCCGGCCCAACCCCGGCAGCGATGGCCCCAAGAGCGTCGACGAGATGGTCGAGGAAACCGTGGCCATGTTGAGCAGGGAATTCCTGAACGGTATCACTCTCACCCTGGAACTGGACCGTGATCTTCCACCGGTGTCCTTGGGCAGCGGCAAGCTCGAGCAGATTCTCCTCAACCTGGTGGTCAACGCGTCGGAAGCCATGCAGGGCCGCGGACGCCTCCGCATCACCGCCCGCCGCCGCCATGACCGTGCAAACGCGTCGGTCGTCCTGCCACCCGCCACGGCCCCTCGCTATGTCGAAGTCACCATCGAGGACAGCGGTCCCGGCATTCCCGCCGAGATAAGGGACCGAATCTTCGAGCCGTTCTTCACCACCAAGCACGAAGGCCACCGGCCGGGCACAGGTCTCGGTCTTTCCATGGTCTACTCCATTGCCCAGTCGGAGGGTCTCGGACTCCTGCTCGAAACGGGCTCCGGCGAGGGTACCCGGTTCCGGGTATGGATTCCTGCAGCTGCGTGAGTCTTCCGGGAGATTGCCAACCTCGGGCTCGCTTCTTCCGAACGGCTCCGCCTTCCAACCAAATCTTCTGACGGGCGAG
>JAEUHG010000105.1 GCA_016795425.1 Verrucomicrobiales bacterium | reverse complement strand
ACCTTGGCAAGGTGACGCTCTACCAGGCTGAGCTACGCTCGCTCCCGAAGACGGCGAAAAGTTGGGATATCGGACGCCCGAATGCAAGTGCCCATTTTGGCGGATCATCCAGGGGCGCCTCTCCGCCCTATTGGCGCGCCGGAGACAGCGGCGTGGCGGATCTGCGAGCAACGTCGGGATCGGGATCGACTCTGATTTTCTCCGGTCGACTTGTTTCCAATCCGCAGATTGATTTTTTGATCCCACCTCGGATGCCGAAGGTGACGGACGAATAGCAACGCGGAGAGGCGCCCCATCAGCGTCGCCCGGTGCCGTGCTCTTCCGATAGGGCGCAACGAATGGAGTCGATGATCATGGTGACCAGGTTCGGAAGGGCGAGTTGGAGTCGGGGTGAGAGTCGGTCGGAGATCACGTAGGGATCGGCGATTTCGATGGCGAAAATGTCGACCCCTCGAGGCATCGGAAGCCCGAGCAGTTGGCCGAGCCGCAGGGTGTCGCCGACGCCCAGTCCATGGAGCCGCGTGGGACCGGTGATCGGGAGTTGGTGAGCGGGAAAGCGATGGAGATGACCGGCCGGGAACCGCCCCGTGAGGATGGAATCCACCATCCAGACGCGATCGAAGCCGGTGAATTCATCGAGGAGGGCCAGGCCAGACTCGGTGGATTCATGGATGTCGAAAGGGGTGTCGGGCCCGACGGTTTGGCGCACCCTTCGAATCACCTGGAGACCGACGGCGTCGTCGCCCATCAGGTCGTTTCCCATGCCGAGAAGCAGCGATCGCGGGATCTGGAGGGTGGGCGGGGGTGGCGAGTGGGATTCCTGGGACCGGACCAATGGGTTGGGCGCCGGACTCACGATTGTTCCAATTCTCGAACGAGAGTTCGGGTGTGATCGAAGATGCTGACGCGCAGGGGAAGGTGTCCGGGCAGGGAATGGGAGGCGCACCCGAAGCACGGGTCGTAGGCGCGGAAGGCCATTTCGATCATGTTCAGAAGACCTTCCGAGACCTCGCCGCGCTTGATAAGGCTTTTGGCGGCGCGATCGACGCTCATGGCAATGCGGGCGGCGTTGTTCTGCGTGGCGACGATGAGATTGGCCTGAGTCACCAGGCCCTGGGGATCGGTTTCGAAATGGTGGATCAAGGTTCCGCGCGGGGCTTCGACGACGCCGATGCCGACGGTGGGCGTGGCGGTCGGGAGGGTTCGGACGTTGGGGTCGGTGATCTCGGGGTCGTTGATCAACTCAACCATGCGCTCGGCGGCGTAGATCATTTCAATCACCCGCGCCCAGTGATTGGCGAGGGTGTGGTGCACCGGCTTGGTGCCGACGGTTTGGAAGAAGACTTCGTAGGCGGCGTTGGCCAACGTGGTCGCCAGTCCGTCGGAAGCGTTCAATCGTGCGAGTGGAGCGACGGCGTAAACACTGCTCTCGGGACCCTCCGCGAAACCATGCCAACCGAGCGGCTTGAGGTAGCAGAACTTGACGTAACTCCAGGGTTCAACGTGTTCGGCGATGAAATCCCGGTACTGTTGAACCGAGAACTTTGCGTACTCACTGCCGTCGGGCCGCACGATCCGCAGCCGGCCGTCGTAGAAGTTCACCCGATTCTGCTCGTCGACGAGGCCCATGTAATAGGTCCGGTGGGTGTAGGTGTCCGAGGTGATCAACTTGACGTATTCGGGGTTCTTCCAGACGAGGTCCTTGAAGACCTGGTTGGTGAACAAGGCAAAATCCAGGTTGTCGCGGGCCAATTGCTTGAACTCACCGAGCTTTTCGGGATCAAGGGGTTTGGAGACTCCACCGGGCAGGCCGAGGACCGGGTGGATCACCTTGCCGCCGAAGTAGGCGATCAACTCGCGCAAACGCCGGCGCATGCCGATCACCTTCTTGCCCACCTCGACGCCGACCTTTTGAATGACACCGAGTACGTTGCGTTCGGCCGCGGGAGCCTGGGGGCCGACGATGAAATCGGGACCTCCCAGGATGTAAACATGGAGGGCGTGATCCTCCATCATGAACGCGCTGTAAACCAATTCGCGGATCTTCCGGCCGGCCGGGGGCGGGGTGACCTGATAAAGATCATCGAGGGCCTTGGTGGCGGCCATGTGATGGGCGGTGGGACAAACGCCGCAGATTCGGCTGGTGATCTGTGGCATTTCCTCAACGGGTCGGCCGACGCTGAACACTTCAAATCCGCGCATTTCAGGGATCTGGAGATAGGCTTGTTCGACGTTCCCGGCGTCATCCAAAAAGATGTCGATCTTGCCGTGGCCCTCGAGGCGGGTGATGGGATCGATGGTCACGCGGCGTCGGTGGGCCTGGTACTCGGCGTTGGCGTGGGAATGGGCCTGGTTCCAGAGTTCGCGAGCAGCGGTATCCATGGGTCCTCGGGCTAACGGGTGGGGGAGTCCGCGGGTGCGGAGGGAGGGGCAGCAGCCGAACCGGGGATCGACGCAGAGGTCAGATCCAGATCGGCCCGGCGACGGAGCAGGCTCTTGGCGAGGCCATAACGGTAGAAGGTGCCGACGGGGTCCGGAAGGCCATCCAGGATCCGGTCGATCTCCTGGTCGGTCCTGGCGTCAACGTTCGCCGCCAGGGAAGACAGCATTTTGGCTCCTTGGTCCCGAACCCGGGAAGTCGGGCCAAAACATCCCGAGCACGGCATGTTGCCGTCCGGACACACGGCGTCGCAGCCGGCGCGTGTTCCCGGGCCCATACAGACGATGCCTTGCGCGAGGAAGCAGAGCTCCGGATCCAAGGAGGTCAGGTGGGGCCGGCGAAAAGCGGTGAAGCTGACGTGGGTGGGTTTGCTGGCCTTGCGTGGACACTGGTCGCAGAGCGCGGTGTCCGGGGCCAGGACCGTGCCTTTTGGGGGAAGCTCCCCTGCGAGCAGGGCCCCGATGGCGGTCTTGGTGACCTTGGGGGTCGGCGGGCAGCCGGGAATGTAATAGTCGACGGGCACGACTTGATCGAGGGCCCGCACCACGTGGCGAAGTTCCGGCAGGGTGACGGTATGGCCGCCATCCACGCATTCGAGGCGCGGATGAATTCGGGCTTCATTGACGGTGGACGGTCCGTCCTCGAAGTAGAATTTCATCATCGTGTCGCGGCTGAATTGATTGGCGAGGCCGGGAATGCCGCCGAGTTGGGCGCAGGCGCCATAGGCGACCAGGAGTTGACTCTTGCGCCGGAGCAGGTGGGCCATCTCTTCCTGTTCCGCGGATCGGATCGCCCCGTTGAGAAAGGTGACCAGGAGGTCGCCATCGGAAAGCGCCTCGACACCGGCCCTCTTGAAATCCATGGCGCAGGGCCAGAACACGATGTCGACCGCCTCGGCGACGCCGAGGAGGTCTTCGGCAAGATCGACGATGGCTTCCTCGCAACCTCCGCAGGAGGCGCACCAGTAGAAACCGACCTTGGGTTTAGGCATGGAGAGTCTCCGGTTCTTCCTCGTCGTCCAGAGGCGGAATGAGGGTGGATTCGGCCTGGCGGACGGCGCCTTCGAGCTGATGCATTTCCGAGTCCCATTCCTCGAAACGTCTGGGCATTCCGAGCATTCCCAGGACGCGGATCTGTTCGGTCATTTCGTTGATGACGGCTTTCACCTTTTCGCCCTCGGCGGCCGAGATCCACTCGAGGCGAACGCGTTGTTCCTCGATCCCGAGGCCGCGCAGCACTCGTTTCAGGAGTTGGAATCGGCGGAGCATCTTGTAGTTGCCCTCGGCGTAGTGGCAGTCGCCCGGGTGGCAGCCGCCGATGAGCACGCCGTCGGCGCCGCGCGCGAGGGCGTCGAGGACAAACTGTGGATCGACTCGACCCGAGCACATGAGGCGGATGACGCGGACGTTGGGGGCGTAACGCATCCGGGAAACCCCGGCCAGGTCGGCCGCGGTGTAGGTGCACCAGTTGCAGAAGAACGCGACGATGCGGGGGGACCAGTGTTCAGGCGTCATAGGCGAGCATCCCTTCGATTTCGGCGAAGACCTCGTCATCTTCGAACAAGCGTTGAACGATGGAACCCGACGGACAGGAGGCGACGCAGGTTCCGCAGCCCTTGCATAGCGTCTCGTTGATCGTCGCCTTTTGGCGGTCCTCGGCAAAGGTGATGGCGTTGTAGGGGCAGAGCGGGATGCACGATTTGCATCCGGAACAGTCCTCGTCGCGCACGTACGCGGTGTTGGGTTCCTGTTCAACGTAGCCCTTGTCGATGAGGCTGAGCACTTCGGCGGCGGCTGCACCTGCCTGGGCGACGGTATCCGGGATGTCCTTGGGGCCCTGGCAGCAGCCGGCCAGGTAGACGCCGTCGGCGAAGGTGTTGACGGGGGCGAGCTTGGGATGGCGTTCAAGGAACCAGCCGTCGCCGCCGCAGCTCATGTTGAAGAGCCGCCGGACAGCCTGCGCGTCGGGTTGGGGTTCGAGACCGGTGGCCAGCACGACCATGTCCACGGGAATGCGCCGAACGCATCCGGCGAGGGTATCTTCGACGCGAATGACCAGGCGGCCTTCCTCCTCGGGAGTCATAGCCCAGTCGGTGACCTCACCGACCCGGCCGCGGATGAAGTGGACGCCGTCATCGAGCAGTTTGTTGTAGAACTCCTCGTACCCTTTTCCGGGGGCACGGATGTCGATGTAGAAGTTGTAAACCTCGGCCTCTGAATGCTCCTTCAGCAGGTGGGCGAGCTTGAGGGAGTACATGCAACACACGCGCGAGCACCAGACGTTGGTTTTGCGGTCGCGGGAGCCGACGCAATGGATGATGCCGATGGCACGCGGTTTGCGGCCGTCGCGGGCGACGACCTCGCCTCCGGTGGGTCCGGAGGCGTTGACGAGTCGTTCGATTTCGAGGGAGGTGTAGACGTTGGGATAGGTGCCGTACCCGTACAATGGCTGGCGCCTGGGGTCGAAGGTCTTGAACCCCGTGGCGACAATGATGGTGCCGACCTCAATTTCCTCGAGGCGTTCCTGCTGGTTGAATTGGATCGCCTGGCGTTCGCCGCACGCTTCGAGGCAGGTCTGTTTGCATTTGCCAGTCTTGAGATTGAGGCAGGTCGCCGGATCGATGAGCACGACTTTGGGCGTGGCTTGAGGGAAGGGGATGTAGATGGGTTTCCGTTTGCCCAATCCTTCGTTGAACGCGTCGGGGAACTTGGGTGAGCGATACACGCAGGCGTCGATGCATTCGAGGCAACCGACACAGGCATCTTCGAGGACGTACCTCGGGGACCGCCGGACCTTGACCCTATAGTTGCCGATGAAGCCCTCGACCTGGGTGACTTCGGCAAGGGTCCAGAGGGTGATATTGGGGTGGGAGCGGACCGCTGACATTTTCGGCGTCAGAATGCAGGCCGAGCAATCCAGCGTGGGAAAGGTCTTGTCGAACTTGGCCATGTGACCGCCGATCGTGGCCTCGCGCTCGACCAGGAAGACTTTCTTGCCGGCGTTGGCGAGAGTAAGGGCGGCGTGGATCCCCGCGATGCCGCCGCCTACCACGAGGACTTCCGGGCGGATGGACACCCGTTGGACCTGGAGGGCCTTATGGAATCGGACCCGGTGAATCGCGGCTTGGGCGAGGGATTTGGCCTTGCGGGTCGCGTCCTGTTTCCGGGTGGCCACCCAGGAATTGTGCTCCCGGATGTTCACCATCTGGCAGTGGAACGGATTCAATCCGGCGCGTTCCGTGGCGGTACGGAAGGTGTGTTCGTGCAGCAGCGGGGAACAAGCCGCAACCACGATCCGGTTGAGTCGATGCTCACGGACGTCCTGGCGAATCAATTCCTGGCCGGGATCGGAACACATGTAGCGGTAGTCGCGGGAGACCACCACGCCCGGCAGTTTGCGGGCGTAGCGGGCGACCGCTTCGCAATCGACCATCGCCGCGATGTTATGGCCGCAATGGCACACATAGAATCCGATGCGGATCTCTTCGCAGTGGGTTGCCATGGGATTCCTTGCGATCGATTGCTGGCGTGCCGAGTGGTTTACCGGGTCGGTGGAGCGACGACAGGTTTGCCCGCGACGGCGGGCTCATCGGGCGGGCTCGCCGGCATCTGAAACGGAACGAAGCCCCGCTGTAATCCGAGGTCCACCGGTCGAAGCCCGAAGGCGACCCCCATGAGTTGGGTGAAATAGACGGTGGGAATGCGCACATCCTCCCAGCGCCGGCGGATGTCGTGGTGGTAGGCGTCGAGATTGAATTGGCACAGCGGACACACCGTGGCGATGACATTGGCGCCGCGTTTGAGGGCTTCCTTGCAGAGAATGTAGACGAGGCGGAGTCCGGCTTCCGGGATGGTTCCGGTCAGGCTGCCGCCGCAGCACTTCGTCTTAAGGGGCCAACGCACGACGGTGGCGCCCAAGGCCTCCATGAGTTGGTCCATGGTGGTCGGTTCACAGGCGTCGTCGAAGGTGGCGTACGGCCGCACGATCTGGCAGCCGTAGTAGCAGGCCACGCGGAGGCCCTTGAGAGGATGGACCACTTTTTGGCGAATAGCTTCCAGGCCGACATCATGGATGAGGACATCGAGCGGATGTCGCACCGGTGTGTTGCCGCTATAGGCCAGGCCGCCGCGTTGCAGGGCCCGCTTCACTTGGACCGTCATCGCGGGGTATTCGTGGAAGTAGTGTTTGGCCTTGTTAAGGACCAGGTAACAGGCGCTGCAGGGGGCAAGGAGTTGGGCGTGGCCGGCTTTCTCGGCGAGGGCCAGATTGCGGCTCGCCAGAACGCAGGCACTCGTCTCGTCGATCGACATGTAGGCTGTCGCTCCGCAACAGTTCCAGTCCTCGAGTTCGTCGAGTTGAATGCCCAGGTGCCGGAATACGGGAAGCAGCGAAGCCTCGTAGGCACGGCCGGTTCCGCGCAGGGAGCATCCGGGAAAATAGCCGTATTTCATGGGGTGCGGCGGTCGGTGGGTGGAGCGGTCGCGGAAGTGTCGTCCGGCTCGGGGTCGAGCATGCGGCGGAGTTCGGCGCGCCTTCGAATGGCATCCAATTTGAAAGGGAAGCGTCCCTTGCGCACGAGCCCGAGACCGAGTCGCCATTGGCCCAGGGCCTCGAGCCAGTTCGTTTTGAGGTACAACAGGACCACCAGAAAACTCTCGGTGATGCGTCCATTGCGGTGGACCATGCCGGCGAATTCCTTGGCCAGGACAGCGGTGGGCAGACCCTTGGGGTAGACCCGGTCGCGAAGGGCGCGTTGTTTGAGTTCGTACATGATGTCGGTGATCCGGATTTGCCGCGGGCACTCGACACTGCAGGCGTAACAGGACGCGCAGAGCCAGATCGTGCGGCTCTCCAGCACCTCCTTTTTGAAGCCCTCACGGGTCAGCGCCATGACCTGGCGCGGGCTGTGATCCATGTAGATGCTGAGGGGACAGACTCCGGAGCAGGTGCCGCATTGGATGCAGTCCTTGAGTCGCTCGCAGCCGGGCACCGCCATCACTTGCCGTCCGAAATCGCGGTCGCTGTCGGCCTGGTAGCGTATGGTGCGGTCGAGCTTCATAGTGGCATCAGTATCTCTGATGAACAGGGAACGCGCTGGGAACAAAGGGTACTTCCTGGTCGTGGCCACTCGCGGAGGAATTGCGGTGGGAACGGCGGCTGCCCGGTTGGGCATGTATGAGCCGCGCTCATCGGCAGTGGGTTTGGCGGGAACATCCTCGAGGCCATCGCTTCCGGCTCCACATTTCTTGGCAGACGTTGACCGTCGGGTGTCATCCTCGCGTCGGACCCCGCGTTGCCGATAGGACGCGCCTCTGGATAACGGAAGAGTCCTGCGGCTTAGGGAGTTGGTTGATTTTGCGGGACATTGGCTCCGAAGTTTTTCAGACTCCCTGGCATGGACCCTTCCAAGCCGGTCCGTGTTCCTCTGCCGGAGCAGGACATTCTCGAGCACCTCGAAGTGCTCGAACTCACCGAGTCTGACCAAGTCCAGCGCTGCGACGAACTCATCACCCAGCACCACTACCTGCACGACGCCTCGCTGGTGGGTGAACACCTCCGCTACGCCGCTACCTATCGCGGACAATGGCTGGCGCTCGCCAGTTGGAGTGCCGCCGCCCGCCACCTCAAGGCCCGCGACGCGTTCATCGGCTGGACCCATGAGCAGTGCCGCCGGCGCCGCGCCCTGCTCGCCAACAACGCCCGCCTGCTGGTGCTGCCCGAAACCCAGCACCCCAACCTCATCAGCCGCTTCATGCGCCTGATGCTCGCCCGCCTGTCCGCCGACTGGGAGCGGCGCTGGGGACATCCAATCGCCCTGGTGGAGACCTTCGTGGACCCCGCGCTGCATCGGGGCACGGCGTACAAGGCCAGTAGCTGGCTTCAGCTCGGCCAGACCGCCGGTTGGAAGCGCGATGCCGATGATTTCTACCTTCGGCACGGCACGCCCAAGCAGGTGTGGGTGAAAGAACTCGCCCGCAAAGCCTGTGCCAAGCTGCGCGCCCCCACGCTGCCTCCCGCCTGGGCCGCGGTAGAAGAGCGTGTTCGGCCCAAATGCACCTACCGGGTGGAACCTATCCTGAGCCTCATGGA
Organism: Verrucomicrobiales bacterium; assembly: GCA_016795425.1. Taxonomy (GTDB): domain Bacteria; phylum Verrucomicrobiota; class Verrucomicrobiia; order Limisphaerales; family CAIMTB01; genus CAIMTB01. The sequence goes on along the minus strand of JAEUHG010000105.1, from coordinate 3,070 downwards.
GATGCTCCGCGATCATCTCCCGGAATACCGTCGTCCGCAGGCCCTCGGTTATCCACTGGCCGGTCTGCTCTGTCTGATCGTCATGGCGATGGCCACCGGAGTCCGATACGGAGCCGACGATCTAGCCGACTACGCCGACACCCTGACCCAGGGACAGTTGCGAGCGCTGGGCTTTCGGCGCGATCGGCGCACCGGCTGCCATCGGGCGCCCAAGCGGACCACCTTCCAGCGCGTTCTGGAGGTGGTGTATGCCCCCGCCCTGGAAGCGGTGCTCCTGCGCTGGCAGGAGCAGTTGCTAGGGCCCAGCAAGGATCCCCTGGTGGTCATCGACGGCAAGAAGCTGCGCCACGGTGGCCGTGAGATCGTGACCATGGTCGACGGCCAGGGGCGCTTCCTCGGCAGTGCTCTCACCCCGGACAAGACCAACGAAGTGCCCGTCGCCCGCGAACTGCTCGCGCGCGTAGACCTGGAAGAGAAGCTGGTCCTGGCCGATGCCCTGCACACCTGCGCGGAGACCGCCCGGCAAATCCACATCGAACAAGGAGGCGACTACCTCCTCACGGTCAAAGCCAACAACGCCGTGCTTCATCGGGAGTTGGGGAACCTGTTCACCGAACAGGCCCTTTCCCCCTCGGGCCACGCCGTCAACCCATGCTCAAACCCGCGAGAGGAATTGCCAGAGGGTGGAGATCCGGGTTCTCGACTGCCTCGAAGTGACCCCCACCCGGGTGGGCTTTCCGGGCGCGCGGCTGGTGGCACGGCTGGAGAGTCGGACCTATCGTGACGGGGCCTGGCACGCGGAACGGGTGTTCCTGATCTGCAGCCGCACCCTCGATGCCCTGCAGGCGGAGGGAATGCTGGCGCTCAAGCGCCGCTACTGGGTCATTGAGAGCCGGCTCCATCACTGCCTGGACATCACGCTGCGAGAAGACTGGAGCCGGGTGCGCAATCCCAACTCGGCTCGCATCCTCGGCATGACTCGCCGGCTCGTCGTCAGCTTGGCCAACGCGGCGGTCGACCGTGCTCGCCAGCGCAACCCCAAGACCAAGGCCAACACCAAGACCTTCCGCCGCCGCTTCCTTTCCGCTCATGGCGGCAGCCAGCGCCTCCGTGCCCTCGTTTTCGCCAAACACCCTCACATCCTCGACCTATGAATCTCAAAGGGCGCGTCCTACGTTGCCGACGGTTTCGACGAGCGAGGGCTTGGAGACTCGGGAGCCGGCATGCCATGCTGCGGGCCTGTCGGGTTGACTCAGCTCAGCGGCCCGGCCATTTCATTGCCATCGGATCCCATGCCCACATTTCCCTCCGGCCATCCCGCGGCGCTCGGTCCCGTCACGGCGGGTGTTCCCAAGCGCATTCGCACCGCCATCGATCCGAAGCCCCCCAAAGCCTCCCAACCGTCTGAGGCGATGACGAAGCCAGGCGTGGCCGAAACCGCCAAGGCATCGGCGGCATTTCAGTTCGCCCTGCGTCCGCACGAGATCGCCAAGCACCTGGACCGTTTTGTCATCGGGCAAACCGAGGCAAAGAAGGTGCTCGGGGTGGCGTTATGTGATCACTTTCAGCACATCCGACTCACCCGCGAAGGGCGGCCGGCGCCGTTCTACCAGAAGCAGAATGTGCTGCTGCTCGGACCTACGGGCGTCGGGAAGACCCATTTGATCCGATCGGCGGCGGAATTGATCGGGATTCCCTTCGTGAAGGCGGACGCCACCAAATTCAGTGAGACGGGATACGTGGGGGGCGACGTGGATGACTTGGTGCGTGACCTTGTCCGCCGCGCGGGCGGCGACGTTTCAAGAGCCGAGCACGGCATCATTTACCTCGATGAGGTCGATAAACTCGCGACTTCACAGCCGGGCGCCGGACGGGATGTGTCGGGGCGCGGGGTGCAAACGAACCTGTTGAAATTGATGGAGGATGCCGAGGTGCCGCTGGTGTCCCCCAACGACATGACGAGCCAGCTCCAAAACGCAGTGGCGGCGATGCGGGGGGGCGGAAACGTGGTGGAGACCATCAACACTCGGCACATCCTGTTCATCGTGAGCGGGGCATTTTCAGGCCTCGACCGCCTGATCCGCGCGCGATTGATGGCTGGGGCGTCGAAGTCGAACAGGGAACGATGGTCGGTCGACCGAATCCTGCAGGAGTCCACCACCTCGGACCTGATTGCCTATGGGTTGGAGCCGGAGTTTGTGGGCCGCCTGCCTGTGCGGGTGGCCTGCCATGCGCTGGAGACGCATCATTTATTCGACGTGCTCAGGAAGAGCGAAAGCAGTCTGATCCACCAGTACGAGCGTGCGTTCAGTGCCTACGGAATCACGGTGGAATTCCGGGAGGAGGGTCTGCAGCGATTGGCGGAGCTGGCGGTGGTCGAAGGGACCGGTGCGCGTGGGCTGATGACCGTTTGCGAACGCGTCTTCCGTGAGTTCAAATTTCGATTGCCGGCGAGCAAGGTGCGTCGATTGACGGTGACGGCGGAGTTGGTGAATGAGCCGGGGAGAATGCTGAAGCGTCTGCTAAAGTAGAGGACGGAAGAGGAACAAGATCCCAGGAAGACGTGGGCATCGCGCAGAGGCGCAGAGGCGCAGAGAAGAAGCGGGTGGGGGGAGATAGGGGCGCCGGGCCGGCGCCCGGTGGACGAGGTGCGAAGATTCAGCGAGGGCGATGGATCAAAGGTTGGTTCCGATTTCTTGCATCCCGCATTGCCAACCTCTCTGCGCCTCCGCGCCTCTGCGTGATGCCAGGACCTTTGTCTTCCTTCCGCCGCGCCACTCGCGCGCGCGATGAACACGCCTCTCGGAATGGCCGATCTCAATCCTTCTTCGCAATCTTTTCGGCCGGATGGAAGCGGTCCCAGATGCGCCGTGAGAGTTCCTGGAGCGGTTGTTCGATGGCGAAAGAGAAGAGGGTGCTCAAAGCCAGGGCGCCGAGGGCGGTGACCCATCCGAAGGCCTCGACCTTCCAGGCGGCGTCCAAGGGCAGCTTCTGCCCCACCTTCATGAACGCGGAGATGATCGGGCTGTGAACGAGATAGATGGAGTAGGACGCGTTCCCGAGGAGGATC
>JAEUHG010000286.1 GCA_016795425.1 Verrucomicrobiales bacterium | reverse complement strand
GGGTGGCCGGGAGTGGATGAGTGCTACGGGATGCGGAGGCGGTAGAAACGCCGCGAATCCGAGCCGCCAGTTCCATCGATCACTGCGGTGCGCTCCATGCCATTGGTGAAGGTCAGGGAGGGCTCCCAGTCGACCAGGTTGGTCGAGATCTGAAGTTCATAGACTTCTCCGGCATTGCCCAGGGTGGTGACTTCAAAACCACCGTCGACAAGGCGTCGGGGCGATTTCAGTTCGAGGGCGAAGCGGTCGGATTGGAGAATCGTCCCGCGATTGCCGATGGCGACGAGACTGCCGTTGAAGTACGTGACACGATGCAGGTTCTCGGTCCCGAGGTGGCGAATCGTCCATGGCTGGAGGCCCCCGGAATCCACGGCCAAGAGGCCATTGTTCCCCACTACAACCCAACCGGCGGGAGTCCACGCCGCGGCTCGTACATTCCAGGCTCGACCCAGTTGCCGAAGGACCGGGGCAGAGACATTGCGGTCGATCTCGAAGATCCGTCCGTCGTTGGCGGAGATGATGAACCTGCCGTTGGCGTAAGTGATGCCACGGAGGTTCTTGCTCGGCCGGAAGGGAGTCAGCGTCCATTGGATTCCATCTTCGGAACGGAACAGCGAACCATTGCGCCCACCGGGGCCATCGCCAGCGACCAGAAAGACCCCGTCTCCAAACGCGACCGCATTGAGGTCATAGGGCGGTTCCACGACGGAGGCAGTCCATTGAAGGCCGTTGGTGGATCGCAGGATGGTCCCCTGGGTGCCAACGGCGATCCACTGGCCGGCCCCGTGAACGGTGTCTTTAAGTGAGGCAACGACCGCGGTGGTTCGCGGAGACCAATCAATTCCGTTGGGCGAGGTCACGATGATGCCGGGTTCGCCGACGGCGACCCATTGGTCGGCGCCCCACGCGACTCCGTGGAGGTTGCCGAAGGTGCGGGAGTCTTGTTGGACAAAGGCCGCGCCGTCCGCACTGGTGAGCAATGTGCCACCTTTGCCCACCACCACGATGCGTTCATGGTTGGCGGCCATCCCATCGAGATCCCGCGTCGGTCCTTGGTTCTGTGCCACCCAATCCAGGCCGTTGGTGGAGCTTAGGAGGGTACCGTTCTCTCCGGCCGCGACAAACGTGGTTCCATCCCAATCGACGGTCTCCAATCGATCGGGTGTGGTGGACTCGGCATGGACCCAATGAATGGAATCGGTCGAAGTCAGGATCACACCTCCGGATCCCACGGCGACCCAGCGTCCCTGGCCGCGGGTGACGGCGTGGAGGCTGTACAGGGTGCGCGCCTCCGTGCGGATCCAATCCAAGCCATCGCCGGAGCTGAGGATGGCGCCGTCGTCTCCGACGGCGACGAATCTTCCGTCGGCGAAGGTCACCTGCTCCAGCGGACCAGCGCCTTCCGGCACCGGGTGTTCTCGCCAGTCGCGGCCGTTGATGGATTCAAGAATGCCGAAGCTGCCTACGGCGATGAATCGCTCGTGGCCAAACGCCATCGCGCGCGGGGCGGGAACGTCGGGAAGAGTATGGAGATCCCAGGTCACCCCGTCGGTGGATTCGGCGATCATCGCGGATCCTCGATAGGTTCCGCCTACCACCCACCAGCGGCCCTGGGCGTGGAGGACGTCGTCGAACACCGTGTTGGCACGCGCAAATCGCCGAAGCCAGTCGATGCGGTTGGTCGAGGTGAAGACGGCGCCGCCGTCGCCCGCCGCAACCCATCGACCTTCGGCAAAGGCGACGTCGCGAACATCCGGTTGAAGAAGGCGAGGTCCCAGGGTCCAGTGGGATGCTTCCGTGGCGAGGAGAACGGTGCCTTCTTCTGAGACCGCCAGAAAGCCTTGGGAATCATGGCCCAGAGCGAGAATCGGCAGGGATTGAGGCAGCGGGTTGCGCTGGGTCCAACGGTCGACCGGGCCGGCGGGTTCTACCGTGACGACGGCCACCGAACTGGTGACGACTCCGAAGGAGTTGGAGGCGATGACTTGGTAGGTTCCGGCGTCGCCGAGGGTGATCCGGGGAAGGAGGAACCCGGAGTTCTGATCGTTGAAGCCGCTATAAAAGAAGGTGGCATCCAGATTGGTCCCGGCGTGTTGCAGGGTGTGGATCGGGGGCGGCCCTCCGTGAGCGAGGGCGGGGAGCATCAATGACGCTCCTTCGATGACGGAGATCTCGGCAGGAGGCACCCAGGAGAACCGCGGGGGAGCCGTACCGACGGCGATCCGCAAGACCGAACTGGTGACACTTCCGACCGCGTTGGATGCGGTAAAGGAATAGGCGCCGGCGTGATGATCCTTCAAGGCCACCAGTTCCAGGAGTGCCTGGGTCTGCCCGGGCAGTGGGATGCCGTCGCGTCGCCACTGCAGGACCGAAGGACTGCCCGAATACCGCGCGATCAGGGCGACGTCTGTATCGATGAAATGCACGTCGGCAGCCGGCAACGACTCGATGGTGGCGTCGCTGGGTGGTTCGATGACGGCGGTCACCTCGACGGGATCCGTGACCTGGGAGCCGCCGGTCCAAGTGACTCTGAGGCGATAGGATCCGGTATGATGGATTTCCGCCGGACAGAGATTGAGGCAGGCGTTCGTGGCGCCCTCGAGACTGGCTCCGTCCTGCTGCCATTGGAGCGTGTACGGCGGCGACACACCGACCTGGGCGCAGAGGGTGAAACAATCGCCCACCTTGATTGTGCGAGGACCGTCGGCCGGCAGGACGGCCGACAGGACCGTGAGGGAAACCTCCGCACGGACCTGGCCCACGGTATTGGAAGCATTCAGGGCGTAGGTGCCCGAGTGGTTCGGCTGCGCATTAGTGAGCGCCAGACACGCGTTGGTGGCGGCGGCGATGGGCGTGCCATTGTGAAACCACTGCAATTGCGGCTTGGGTCCTCCGGTGACCGAACCGCAGAAGGAAACCGGCGTTCCGGCCAGCACCGTGGGCATCTCAGGCGACCGGGTCAGGGATAATCGGGGAGCTTCCTCGCGCACATCGAGGTGCGCGGCGGCGCTGTTGGTCAGGCCCAGCGCATTGCGGATTTCCACGGTGTATTCGCCGATGTGAACCGGCTTCAGCTCCTTGAATGCCAGGAAGGCATTGGTTTCGGCCGGGAGGTCGATTCCATTTCGCCGCCATTGATAATTGGGGGAAGGAAACGCCTCGGCGTGGACACGAAGGATGGCCTCGCTGCCGACCAGGATCGATTGGCTCTCAGGTGCTTCGAGGATGCGGGGTGCCTGTCGCGGCTGCCTGAATCGCCAGATCCGGTTTCGCGGGAGTTGTCCCGTGGCCAGCACGATGCTGCCTTCGTGATCGACGTGCAGGTTCCCGACCAAGGGGCCCGGGAGGTTGGTGGACCAAAGGCGTTCACCTCCGATGCCCAGTTTGGCAAGTAGAACGGTGGTTCGCGGGGCTTGCTCATCCGACCGCGAGGAATAGGTGGCGGCGAGGTAGGTGCTCCCATCGGGATCGAATTGCAGCTGCGGCGCCGCGTAGTCGGGAAAGGTCCGGTCGGTCGCGGTGCCGTCTGGCCAGAAGGAGGTGTTCCCATACCCCGCCTGTCCCAAGCGGAGCTGGTAGAGGGTCTCGCGGTCGCCGCAATCGGCGCACAGCGGGTTATGGGTATACTCGACATCGGCGAGCACGGAACGTCCCTGGGGGTCGATGGCCACGAATTGTCGAAAGGCGGTCGCGTTCGCGGACTGTTGTTTGAACCAACCCAGATCTCCCGGGCCGCGGATGAGAACCGTGAAGAACGTCGAAGGAACGGCCGCCATTCCCAGGACGGCGTTACCCTGGTCATCGAGAACGAGGTCGGGCGGTGTTTGGACGTCGCCGGTGAATGGAGTATCCATCGTCCCCAGGTCGCCGTTGGCGTGGATACGTTGGAGAAAAGCCAAGCCGGGGAGACCCTGGTTCAGGAAGGTTCCGGGGAGAAACAACATGCCCAGATGGTTGAGGGCCGCCCGGCCCAGCCAAGTGACACCGCCCGGACGTGCCGGCAGCACGGTCTGCCAGAGCCGTGTTCCCGCGCGGTTGTATTTCAGTGCCACTGCTGCCCCGTCCTCCATGCCTGCGGCAATCACTGCACTGCCATCGGCATCGAGCAGCAGTGAGACCGAGCCTGAAGGAAGACTAGGAAAATTTCCGACCCATTCCAGGTTGCCATCCGGAGTGTATTTCAGGGTCGAGAGCATGGACCAACGATCGTTCAGGGATTGACGACCGAGAGCCACGACCCAGACATGGCCCGCGACATCGGTGGCCAGGGCCGCGGCTTCCTCCAGCGTGAACTGTCGATGAACCTGAGACCAAAGCACTGCCCCGCCGGAAGAATATTTGGTGGTGACCACGTTGGTGGAGACCGTGCCTGTTGTCACGATGTTGCCCTGACCGTCCACGGCAAGGGCTGTCAGACGTTCGTTGGTTTGGAGATCCGCCGTCCAATCGGCGATGATCTGGCCGTTTGCCGGGCTTGCCATCCACCCCACGATCGCCAGGAACAACAGGATCGGAAGTCTGGTGAAGCCGGCGAGGAGGAGGAGGATGGACCGGCAACGAAGCGGCGATCGTGGAGGAACGAGTGTACAACCAGGATAAGTCCGTTTCAGGCGGGGCATCGGTGGTGAGATTACCATCGATGGGTCGTGAGTGAAGGTCCGATTCCTGTGGACACCGATTTCAGGGTCACCGGCTGTTACAATCGGCGCCTTGCCGACACTGCGGGGGGGATTCGCTGGCGACCGTGTCCGACACCGGTGATGCGTTGCATCGAGCCGTTCATGCGAAGCAGATTTTCCAGAATCCGGAGACATTTTGAGAACAGGAATCTCATCGAAGGCGGCATTGCCCCTGTCGCCGCGTGACAGGGCCTTTCGGGATTGTTGTGTGGCCCATTGAGGTGGCCCTCGTTGCGCGGCGACGAGGGCTTCGGCATCCGCCGGTTCATGGGTGGGATCGTTCTCTGGAGTCTGGCGGGCGGCGCACGGCTTCTTCGCGGGCCTTCGCCGTATCCATGTCCTCGATTTCACCCATGAGAATTCTCAGCACGCTCTTGCCGGTGGCCGCGCGCAACCGGATCCCGGCCAGAACGGTTTCATGAACCATGACGGTGGTCCACGATCCCAGGAACCAGACCAGCAATGCCTCGATGGGCAGATCGCAATGGGGTCGGATGAAAATCCCCAGCATGGTGCCGTGCTGGTAGTCCCACCATTGGTAGGGAAGTCCGAGGGACGCTTCCCAGAATTGGCTGATGGAGAGCACGAACAGCCAGGCCACGGTCAGGGCCCGCCAGTGGACGAAATGGAAGGCCACCCGGAAGCAGATCATGCTGGGTATCACCGCGGAGATCAGCAGGAAGAGATAGTAACCGGGGAATCCGCGAGGTTCCTCCTGGAGGTGGCGATGGACCGCGTATCCGATCGCGAACAGCAGGGCCCCGACACCCAGGCACGATCCCGCGGCGGACCATGCGTTTTGAAAAACCCGGGGCACGGGTTGTTGGCGATCGGACTTGTCGTCGCCAAACAACACGGCTTCGCACCAGATGTAGGTGAGCAGGATGCAGGTGAATCCGAGCGCGTAGAAAAGGAATTCCTCGATGGGGATGTAGCCCGGAACCCAACCCGGGCCGAGAAGTCCGGCGAGGCCGTGCTTCCAGTCGAAGGCCGGAATGCGGAAGACCGGATGCAGACTTCCCAGCACCGCGTCGGTGTTCGGAAAAACGAAGAAATACTTTCCGAGAAAGATGTCGAGCAGAGCGCCGATGGGCGTGAGGACGCCCACGGTGAGATAGAACGAACGACGTCTTGCCGGGTCGCGATCCATTCGAACCAGCCAGGTGCCGAAGATCAGGCATGGGATGACGAAAAGAGCGAGACTTCTGAAGTACCCCAACGGACTGGGATTACCCTCGAGACTGAGAGGCACCTGGCTGACACGCAACCCGCCGAGCGCGATGGCACCGCCGAGCGCGAGGACGAGGTTCAGGACGATGAACCCAAGGAAGTCCTTGCCGCGACGTGTCAGCATGGAAGGAAGTCAGGGTGGGAGAAGTCGATGGAACCGGGCCGCATCAGTGCCTGCACTTTCGTCGGTCACGATCATTCCCTCGACGGTGTTGGTATCGGTGTTGGCGGTTTGCCAATGAACCACGTCGGTTGATAACTCCAGGCCATTCCAACCACCGGGTCAAGACACGGTATCCGATATTTCGAAGGAGGATCGACAAATCATGGACATCACCCCGTGGTCCGTCCGTCAGCGGATGACCGCCGTCACGACGAGTTCGATGGCGAGGTTGTAGGGCAGGTGGGATGGGGTGAAGGCGGTTCGGGTGTGTCGTCCGCGCTCACCCAGAACCACGTTGAAGAGGTTGGACGCGCCATCGAGCACGGGGGGCGCATTGTTCCAGTCCGGCGCGCTGGCGATGTGACCTTCGACGCGGGCGAGGGTGACGAGTCGGTCGAAGCCGCCGAGGGCGGATCGGATCTGGGCCAGGACGTTGAGGCCGGCGAGTCGAGCGGCTTGATGGCCCTGTTCCTCCGTGAGTTCCATGCCCACTCGCCCAATGAAGCGGAGTTGACCGTTCTCGATCGGGAACTGGCCTGAGATGAACAGGAGATTCCCCTCGATGATCCAGGGTTGATAGCTGCCCGCGGGTTTGGACGGGGCGGGCAGGATGAGTCCCAATTCGCTGAGCTTTTGTTCGACGTTCATGGGGTTGCAGCAAGACTCCTCCACAGCCCGGGAGTGGCCAGTTCGATGGCGTGGTGATCGGGATCGCGAAAATACAGGCTGACCGTGCCGCCGGGCCATTGAACCCGGCTTTCAAGATCGATGCCCAGCTCCTTGAGGCGCGTTTCCCAGAGATCGACGTCGCCACTCTGGATGCCGAAGCAGACGTGGAGTTGGCCGGCACCGTCGTGCGGCGGGATCGTTCCGCCGGAGAGGACGGTGGGTTGGACCGAGGCACCACGACGGAAGAGCAGCAGCACCTCCTCTTCGGCGATGCGGAGTGCGCAGAGACGTTCGTCGCGGCGCAGCACCTCGGCGCCGAAGAGCCGAACGAAGAACGCCGAGGCTCGGTCCGTGTCCTCCACGTATAGTGCCGTCTCGGCAATATGGGTGGGTCGCAGGGTATTCATGGGATTATTTTCGAACCGGTAGCGCGATGGGACGCAATGGCGCGCCGCTGGCACCGCGTAATTTGAGGGAGGCGGCGATGAAGGCAAACTCGTACACCTGATCCCGGGACAAATCCTCCAACTGCAGTTGCTCGAGAAACATGACGCCGCGTTCGGCCAACAGGTAGGTGTGCACCGGCACCCAATTGTCGGAGCCTTCAGAGGGAAACGCCTCCAGGCTGAGATTGTCGGCCCCGAGAAGCATGACTTCCTTTTGGTCGACCAGCCAGCGGACGGCCTCCAGGCTGACACCGGGGTACTCATGGAGATACGTGCTGGAGTCGTGGTAATGCCGGGATTGGCCTGTCCGGATGAAAACGACATCGCCCTTCTCCAGTTTCGTTCCTTGACGGTAGAGGGCGCCCTTGAGGTCGTCGGAGTTCACCCGATACTGGTTGGTGAGGGTGGCGACACCTTTGTAGGCGGCGACGTCGATCAGGACACCTCGGGCGATGATGGGAGGGATGGTTTCGGCCCCGGCCTTTTTCCAGCCTTTGTCCCCCAGATGCTGGTCGGCGGCAAATCCGTTCCAGATTCGACCATGCAATCCGAAGTGGTTGAGAGCGTCGATGTGAGTTCCCATGTGGGTGTACATGGAAATGGCGTCGCCGGTGTAGCTGACTTTCGAGTTCATCGCGTCGCCCAGGCGGTTGGGGTCGTCGATGACCGTGCCTCGCGGCGTGTGCGTCAGCCAGTATTGATAACCGGGATCTCCCAGTTGATGAAAACTCGGCATGCCAACGAAGTATTCGACACTGAGGTCATAGGTCCGACCCGAGTTGATCCGCGACAGAATCTTCAACCGCGAGGCATCGGTCATGAGATTGAGGGTACCGATTTCGTCGTCGGGACCCCACGGACTGCGACCAACGCCTTGGGCCAGTGCTGGTCGGCCGGAGGTCACGAGGACCAGGGTGATCGAGATGAGGTTTCGGAGCGTGTTTTGAATGCGTGTCGTCATAGGACGCAAACACGTTACGCGCCTCCGTCGGGGGCGCGGAAATACCACCTTCCTTGAGTGGTAATACCCGATGGGTATGGTGGTTCGACATGGAACTACGCCATCTCCGGTATTTTCTGGCCGTGGCCGAGGAGGAAAACATCACGCGGGCGGCCGCGCGACTTCACGTGTCGCAACCTCCGCTCACTCGTCAGATGCGCGATCTGGAGGAGGAGCTGGGTGTCGAGTTGCTGGAACGACGCGGAAAGGCGATCCGGTTGACGGCCCTGGGCCGGCTCTTCCTTGATGAGGTCAGGTCCGTGCTGGGGCGGGTGGAGGAGGCGTTGGAAAAGGTGCGGGCGGCGGCACGCGGACCGACGACGGATCTGCATCTCGGTTATGCCCCGTCGCCCACGGTGGAACTACTTCCGAAGATACTGGGCGCCATGCAGCATGGCGCGCCCGCGGTTCGGGTGGTGCTCCATGATCATACGACTCCGGAGATGCTGGACGGACTTCGCGAGGGCCGCCTGCAGGCGGCGCTCATGATGCAACCCCCGCGACCTGCCTGTCGGGGCCTGACTTTTCTGGGGCTGCGCCGGTATCCGATGGGAATACTGGTGGCTTCCAACCATCGGTTGGCCCGCCTGCGGGAGGTGGCCCGGGAGGATCTGCGGAGCGAACCAGTGGTGGCATTCGCGCGCGCGCAATATCCGGATTACCACGCATTGCTGCGGCGCGTTCTGGGCCGTGGGTACCGCCAGTTGCAAGTGGTCCTCGAGTGCGATGGCGGCCCCAGCCTCATGGCGGCGGTGGCTTCCGGAAAGGGCGTGGCGTTGGGGCCCTCGGTGGTGGCCACGGCGTCCTCGCGGCGACTTCGATTTGTCCCGCTGCGACCGGCGGCCGTTCCCGCGGTGGTCGGGCTGGCGTGGCGGACAAGCGTGACCTCGGCGCCGCTTCGCCATTTGGTGCAGGTGGCGAGGGAGTTGGGCGAAGGCGAACCCAGGGGGCAAGACGAATTCGCGGCGGGCGTGGGCCGCTGAGTCCGGAGTGGCCGAGAGGCTTGGCTTGCGACAATTTGGGGCGTGTCGACGCCACCACCTCCTGGATCCGATGGACCGAAACCGGTCCATCGATCGCCGGTGTTTGCCACGACTCGCTGGACGCTGGTGTTGGCGGCGGGCGACCGCGACGGCGGCGTGGCGATGGAGGCGTTGGAGCAGTTGTGCCGGGCTTATTGGTTTCCGCTGTATGCCTACGTCCGGCGCCGCGGTTATGACGCCCATGCGGCCCAGGATCTGACTCAAGGTTTCTTCGCGCGACTGCTCGAGCGCAATGATCTGGCCGGGTTGACGAGGGAGGGTGGCCGGTTTCGTTCCTTCCTGCTCACGGCGCTCAACCATTTTCTCGTCAACGAACACGAGAAGAGCCGGACGCAGAAGCGCGGCGGCGGTCGTCTCCTTCTGTCGTTGGACGAGACGGCGGCGGAAGATCGTTATCTCCATGTGCCGTCGCATTCGGATTCGCCGGACGGCGCGTTTGAGCGGCAATGGGCGCTGGCGGTGATGGAGCAGGCGATGGCGCGACTGGCGGAGGAACAGGCGGCCGCGGGCAAGACCGCTGACTTCGAAGTCTTGAAGCCATTCCTCAGTCGGGAACCGGACTCGGGCGAGTACGCCGATTTGGCGGCGAAACTGGGAACGGCTCCCGGAACCCTGGCAGTGCGCGTGCATCGGCTGAGGGAGCGTTTCCGTGCCATGGTGCGCGCGGTGGTGGCGGACACGGTCGACAGCCCGTGGGAGGTGGAAGCGGAGATGCGACACCTGTTGCGCGCATTGGAGGCGGGGTGAGGGATTCCTTTGCGGACTCGGTTCGCTGTAATTGGGGCGGCTGAATCCGGTGATCCATGTCGAGAATGGCTGATTCCTGTTGTCCCCGATGCGGTGCCTTGCTGGCCGAAGGTGTGTTGGCTGGCCAATGCCCGCGGTGTCTGGGTGCGCTGGCCTTTCAGTGGGATGACGCCGCCACGTCCGTGCCCGGTCTTCGATTGGGCGATTACGAGTTCGTCCGCGAGCTGGGACGCGGCGGCATTGGGGTGGTGTATGAGGCGGTTCAAGCGCGGCTCAATCGCCGCGTCGCCATCAAGATGCTGCTGTCGGGGCCCTGGGCGCCGCCGGAGCTGCGCCACCGGTTCAGAGCCGAAGCGGAGGCCGCCGCACGCGTGAGACATCCCGGCATCGTGTCGATTCACGAAATCGGCGAATTGGAGGGGCAACTCTTCATCGTGATGGAATTGGTCATCGGACCGTCCCTTGCGGACCTGGTTCGGACCCATCCGTTGCCGGCGAAGCGCGCGGCGCGCATCGTGCGTTGGGTGGCTGACGCCATTGCGCACGCCCATGCCTGCGGGGTGCTGCATCGCGATCTCAAGCCCTCGAACGTCTTGCTGGACGAGACGGAGATGCCCCGGGTGACGGATTTTGGGCTGGCCAAGCTGGTCGATGCGCACGATGCGATCACGCGGACCGGCGAGGTGGCGGGTTCGCCGAATTACATGGCTCCGGAGCAGGTGGTGGGTGGGGCGGCCGACGCCTCGAGTGATCTCTATTCGATCGGAGCAATTCTATACCAGTTGCTGACGGCGCGTCCGCCCTTCATGGCCGACACCGTGCCGGCCACGCTGAAACAGGTGGTGGAGTCGGAGCCCGTCCCGCCCCGTCAACTCAACGCCAGCGTGCCGCGAGATCTGGAGACCATCTGTCTCAAGTGTCTACGCAAGGAGCCGCGCCGGCGTTACGCGAATGTCGTCGAGTTAGGGGAGGATTTGGCCCGTTTCGAAGCCGGGGAGCCGGTTGTCGCCCGTCAAACCTCGCACGCGGAGCGCCTGGTCTCCTGGTGCCGGCGAAAACCGGCTTTGGCAGCGGTATCGGCGGGCTTGGGCCTCAGCCTGATCGGCGGATTCGCCGGTGTGCTGCTCCAATGGCACCGCGCCGAGGCGAGTCGACGGGTCATGGCCGAGAATCTGTACGCCGCGGACGTCGCCGCCGCGGCCGCCGCGCTGAAGGATGGGAACCTGGGTCGTGCCAGGGAATTGCTGCTGCGGCAGTCGGTCCCGGCCCACGGGGGTGTTCCTGAATTCACCTGGAACCTGCTCTGGTCGCGTTGTCAGGGCGACGAACTCGCCGTCCTAGGGTCGCATGCGTGGATCGTCACCTGCGTGGCGGTGTCGCCCGATGGTGTTTGGGCCGCGTCGGGCAGCCAGAGCCCTTCCGAGGGTCCGGCGCCCACTCTCAAGTTGTGGCGTCTGGAGGTCGGGAATCCGCCCGCTCGCCTTGAGCGCACGCTGGCCCTGTCGAACACGGTCTGGTCGGTCGCCTTCGCTGACGGTGGGCGAACCCTGGTGTCGGGCGGTGTGGACGGGGTGCGTTTCTGGGATGTTGAGACGGGCACGGCGCGGAGTGAAGGAGAGGGCATTCCCGGGCAGGAGGTGGCGGTGGCGGGTGAAGTCCTGGTGGCGTCGCCCAACCACCCGTTTTTTGATGCCTCAGCCGCCGAACCGATGCTGCTGTACGACTTCAAGACGAAGGAACGACGAACATTGGGGATGCGGGGACGGCATCCGGCTTTGTCGCCTGATGGCCGGCGCCTCGCTTTCCTGGACGGCCAACGCAACGTCCAGCTTCATGAGCTCCCCGGCGAACGTTGGCTCGCCACCGTGGCGACGAACCATCTGGTCTTCCGGTTGCGCTTTTCTCCGGACGGAACACGCCTGCTTGCGGCCGGGCAAATGACCTCTGCGAAGCTGTGGGATCTGACGAAGCCGGAAAGCCCACCCGTGCTCTTTCGGAGTGATCGCAATGTCTGGGACGCCACATTGACTTCGGACGGTTCCACCCTGGTGAGCGCGACTTCCCGGCAACAATTGGAAGTCTGGGACGCCCGCGACATCGCGTTTCGAAGAGCACTGGCGGGCCATGACAACGAGGTCTGGTCCGTGGCGGCAACGCCGGACACACAGCATCTCGTCTCCGGGGGCAAGGATCGCACCGTTCGGCTCTGGTCGCTGCACACGAGGTCGACGCCTCCCGTTGCGCCGCAGCTGCGCTCGCTGTGTCCCGTCTTCTCCATCGATGGTTCGCGATTGTTGACCTATGCCGTGACCGGCGGGAAGGGATGGGCAAGGGTTTGGCAGATGGCGGCGTTCGCGACGTCCGGTCCACCTGAGGTGTCCATCGCGATGGCGGCGCGACACTCGCCGCTGGGCTTCACGCCCGACGGATCCAACCTGTTGTTCGCGAGCGAGGATGGGTTCGGTGTCGACTGGCGTCGACCCGAGACAGGGGAGCGCCTTCGAAAGGTCGAGTTCTCGGGCACCTCCAGCCGCGGAACCTTGTTGCATGCCGCGCTGTCCGGTGACGCCCGGTCGCTGGCCGCGCTCGACGCGGCCACCGGGTGGGGACGGTGGTCGACGGAAGACGGGAGGCTGCTGCAGCGGTGGTCGGATCCGGTCGTGGGCGATGCGGTCGAACGACGAAACCGGGAGGGGCCGGCGTCGCGACGAGTCGTCCGGAGTTGGTCATCGAGCCGATCAGGACGATGGCTGGCGTGGGCACCCTTCGGTACCGCGTGGGGCGTGTTGGTGGACTTCGAGCGTGGCACGTCCGTGCGGCTTTCCGGTCATCGCGACGACATCGCGGCGTTGGCGTTTTCCTGGGATGAGCAGTGGTTGGCGACCGGCAGTGTGGACGGGAGTGTGCGTTTGTGGGAGGTGCGGGATGGGCGACACAAGGCGACACTGCCGGGCCACTTCGAGTCGGTGGAAGCCGTGGCGTTCTCACCGGACGGACAGACCTTGGCCGCGGTGAATCCCGGGGTTGAGGTGACCTTTTGGCACCTTCCCACCTTGAGGGAGTTGGCCCGAGTGCCGCATCCCGATGCGGGTCATCACCTGGTGTTCTCCCCCGACGGACGCCGATTGGCATTGAATCTGACGGAGGGCGGACTTTCGACGGGCACCGATCGAATGGAGCTCTGGGGACGCTGGTAGGTTTTCGGCAATGGGAGGGCGGGGAGCGGTTTTTTTGCCGGCGACAGCCTTGAGTTTGGTCTGAACCGATTTGTACGAACATCCACAGAGATTAGGTATTTAATTCAATAGGAGCGGGGTATCAGCGCCTTAGATCATGGCTATATACTGGTTAATGGAACGTTTTTGTCCTAATATCTAAATCTCGATTGACATAATAGAGAATAAACCGATGATGACGGCGTGCGGACGGCCAAAGGGCATCATCAAAAGGTGGAGGAGACCGGGTTTGCCGGTGTCCGGTGGCGCAGGGCGTCCGCGCTCTGCACGGTGGTTCTCGGGGTCGTGTGCTTCGCGTCAACGCTCACGGTCCGTGGGAGGGAAACGGAACTTCTCAACGTTTCCTTCGATATTTCCCGAGAGTTGTTCGGCGAGTTGAACACCGCGTTTGCGGCGGACTGGAAGTCCCGCACGGGTGAATCGGTGGTGATTCGTCAGTCCCACGCCGGGTCCTCGAAGCAGGCGCGGGCGGTGATGGACGGGTTGGAGGCCGACGTCGTGACGCTGAACCAGGCGACCGACCTGGACACGATGGCGGCGCGAGGGGTGGTGTCCGCGGATTGGCGAAAGCAGTTCCCCGGAAACGCGTCGCCGTATGTCTCCACGATTGTCTTCCTGGTTCGACCGGGAAACCCCAAGCAGATCCGGGATTGGCCGGATTTGGTTCGGCCCCAGATCGCGGTCGTCCTTCCCAATCCGAAGACCTCGGGCAATGGACGTTACAGCTATCTGGCTGCCTACGCCTTTGCGCGGCATCGGTTGGGGCATGACGAGACGAAGGCCATCCAGTTCCTGACGTCGCTGTTGCGCAATGTGCCCGTGCTCGACACGGGGGGGAGAGCCGCGACGACGACGTTCGCCCAACGAGGCATTGGGGATGTGTTGCTGACTTTCGAGGCGGAGGCGCACCTCACCGCGCGCGAACTGGGGACCCAGGGCTTCGAGGTGGTGCGACCCAACTACAACATCGAGGCGGAGATGCCCGTGGCCCTGGTGGAACGCGTGGTCAAAAAGAAGGGAAGCGAGAAGATCGCTCGCGCTTACCTGGACTTCCTCTATTCGGACGCCGCGCAGGAGATCATCGCCCGCAACGGATTTCGTCCGCGATCCCCTTTGGTGCTCGCCCGGCACGCCGCGGCCTTCGGTGAGAACTCACTTTTTCATGTCGAAACAACCCTTGGATCCTGGGGGGAACTGCATCAGCGGCATTTCGCCGACGGCGGAACCTTCGACCAGATTTCCCTAAATCTTCACAGACCATGAATGCAACCGTGATTGAAACCGTTGGCCCGCGGCCGGTGCGCCAGGTGCCGGGAGGAGGGCGTCGGGCGGTGGATCGAATTCTCGCGCCCCTCGACGAGATTGCCCTGGGCTCGGAGCATCTGCTCCGCAAGCCGCTCGGGCGCGATCAAGAAGGCCGCGACGTGTTGCCACGCTATCTCTTCCTCGGGCCATCCGGTGGCGGCGACTACCTCCGCCTCGGCATTTTCGCCACGATTCACGGCGACGAACCCGAGGGCGCGCTGGCGCTGACTCGGTTTGTTTCGGCGTTGGAGCGCCAGCCGGAGATCGCCAAGGGCTATGCGCTCTTCCTCTACCCGGTCTGCAATCCCAGCGGATTCGAGGATGGCACCCGTCATTCGCGGAGCGGGCGGGATTTGAACCGCGAATTCTGGCGGGGTTCGCCCGAGCCCGAGGTGCGTTGGTTGGAAACCGAGATTTGGACCCATGCCTTTCATGGCATCGTGAATCTTCACTCCGACGACACCAGCGATGGGCTCTACGGTTTCGTCAATGGCCAGGTGTTGTCGGAGTACCTGCTCGAGCCCGCGTTGCAGTCGGCGGAGCAACACCTGCCGCGCAACCGGCGTCGCAAGATCGATGGTTTCCCCGCCCGGCAGGGCATTATTTACGAATGCTACGATGGCATCCTGCGATCCGTTCCCGGGCTGTCCCCGGCGCCGTTCGAGATCACCATCGAGACCCCGCAGAGATCCCCGTTGCATCGCCAGGTGGAAGCCTTCAACGCGGCGCTCCACACGATCCTCCTGGAGTACCGCTATCTCTCCGCCGTCGCCCAGGGAATCTAACCTCCTTCCTATGTCCAAGATCTACGACAGCATCGTCGACACGATTGGCAACACGCCGTTGGTGCGCTTGCGTCGGACTGCCGCCAAGCACGGCGCCGTGGCGGATGTCCTGCTCAAACTCGAATTCTTCAATCCCCTTTCCAGCGTCAAGGATCGCATCGGTGCGGCGATGATCGATGACGCCCTCAAGGCGGGGCGGATTACCGGGGATTCGGTGCTGATCGAACCGACCAGCGGCAATACCGGCATCGCCCTGGCCTTCGTGGCGGCGGCCCGCGGATTGAAGCTCATTCTGACCATGCCCGAGACGATGAGCATCGAACGCCGCAAGCTCCTGAAAATCCTCGGGGCGAAACTGGTCCTGACCGAAGGGACCAAGGGCATGAAAGGGGCGATCGCCAAAGCCGAGGAGCTTCAACGCCAAATCCCCGGCAGCGTCATCCTGCAGCAGTTCGAAAACCCCGCCAACCCGGAGGTCCACCGTCGCACCACGGCGGAGGAAATCTGGCGGGACACGGACGGCAAGGTGGACATCGTCGTGGCTGGCGTCGGCACCGGTGGCACCCTGACCGGCGTCACCGAGGTCATCAAACCGCGCAAGCCCAGCTTCCGTGCCGTGGCCGTCGAACCGGATCGATCGCCGGTGATTTCCGGCGGGTCGCCCGGTTCGCATCGCCTCCAGGGCATCGGCGCCGGGTTCATTCCCAGGAATCTTAATACCGCGATCGTCGACGAAATCATCCGAGTCCAGGAAGAGAACTCCGGGCCGGTCTCCATCGACATCAATCGTCTCGACGGAATTCCGGTGGGCATTTCCAGCGGAGCGATCGCCTGGGCGGCGCTTCAGTTGGCGGCGCGGCCTGAGAATGCGGGCCGACAGATTGTGGCGATCATGCCTTCGGCGTCGGAACGCTATCTCTCGTCGTGGCTCTTCGCCGACATCAACACGGATAGCGATTCGGTGGAGAACCTCCTGGCTTCGACGGGAGCCTGAAGCGCCCCGCGGCCGTTTGCCGCGGACATCCCTGACGGACGCGACCCCTCGCAGGTGTGGGGCAGGGAATTCCCGTGCCTGGGAACCGACGGAGAGCCGCCCAATCGCCCATTCGAGAATGAGTCACTGAATCGCTGGTTCAAGGAACGGACACTTTCGATGACGGAGAATGCTCTGAATCTCAACAACGGGCCGACCGTGTCGTTCGGCGGGGCCGCGAGGCACGCCGCCCGAAGGCCCGTTCAGGCGCTGATCGCGTGCTTTCTCCTGGCGGCGGGGTGGACCGCGGTTGGCCAGCAGGCCACCGATGCCGACGTGGTTCAAGCCCTGCTCAAACGCATCGAAGTGCTGGAGCAGAATCGCCAGGCCATATCGCCGCCAGCGTCGGTGGACACGAATCTGGTGGATCGTCTCCTGAAGAGAATTGACGAACTGGAGGGCAAAGTGCGGGCGCTAGAGTCAGGGCGCGTCCTGCCGGCCATTACCCTGGCTCCCGAAGACGGTCCGACTTTGGAGGAGTTGGACCAGAAGATCCGCGTGCTCGACCGCAAGCGTGAGTTGGCCGAGGAAACGGCATTGGCACGGGCAACCAACGCGCCTCAGATCACCATCGGCGCCGACGGTTTTTCGTTTGCCAGCGCGGATCGGGACTACCTGATTCGGTTGCGGGGTTTGATCCAGGGCGACACTCGCACCTTCTTTGACGACCACCCTCTGTCCGAGGGCAACGACGGGTTCTTTTTGCGCCGCGCCCGGCCGATTCTGGAGGGGACACTGTTCGGTGATCTCGATTTCCGTCTGCAACCGGAATTCAGCACTAGCTCCACGACGATCTACGACGCGTATCTCGACTACGAATGGCGGCCGCAGTTGGCGGTTCGTGTGGGACGCTTCAAAGGTCCGGTGGGATATGAGAACCTATTGCCGGACGGGGCCGGACTCTTTAATGAGCGATCCTTTGTCTCCGGTTTGGTGCCGATTCGCAGCCAGGGCCTCCAGTTGGGGGGTGAGATTGCCCAGGGGCTGCTGACCTATTCGGCAGGCGTGTTCAACGCGGTGGGTGACGGTCGCGTGGCCTCCAACGATGGGTTCGGGGACAACCTCGAATTCGCCGCCCGCCTGTTGGTGGAGCCCTTCAAGCAGAGCTCGGTGGTCGCGTTGCGCGGCCTGGGCTTGGGGGTGTCGGGCAGTTACAGCGATATCAGCTCCAACGCCACGCTGCTTCCCACCAGCTCCGGAGGCACGCGGCCCGGATATGTGACCTCGGCGCTGCAACCCTTCTTCGCCTACAACCCGGTGGTGGGACCGGTGGTGGCCGAGGGACGTCATCTGCGACTGTCACCGCACGTCTATTTTCTGAAAGGACCCTTCGGCATCCTGGGAGAGTACGCGATTTCCCAGCAGGGCGTGTTGAATGCGGCAACGCTGCGTCAGGCCGAGTTGGCGCATCGCGCCTGGCAGGTCTCGGCGCAATGGGTTCTCACCGGCGAGGACGCGTCCTTCCAGGAAATCAGACCCAGGCGTCCGTTCCGTTGGTCGGACGGCGGTCCTGGCGCCTGGCAGTTGGTGGCGCGGTACGGACAATTCGACGTCGATGACGAGGCATTCCTTGGTTTCTCGGATCCACGCACCTCGGCGACCGCGGCCCTTTCCTGGTCCGTGGGCATCAATTGGTGGCTCAGTCGAAACCTTCGAATCCTCACCAGCTTCACCCACACCTCCTTTGACGGTGGCGGTCAGGTGAACCCACTGGATGCCTCGACCCTGGGCGCGCCGGCCACCGTAACCCATCAGGACGAGAAGGCGCTGCTGACCCGCATCCAACTCGCCTTCTGACGTCCGCTGCCAACCCACCCTGAACGTCACGCACGACTCGTCCCTGTAAGATTCATCCCTATGAAACCAAACCCTCGACACAACAAATGCTCCTCGTGGGCCGTCGCCGGACTCGCGTGGATCGCCGCGGGAAAGGCGCTTGTGGCCGCCCCGTTTCTGTACGCGCCCGGCGACCTGGTGCTCACCGTCAGACAACTCGGCAACGCGTCGGACTACGTCGTCAATGTCGGACGCGCTTCCGCGTTCTCAACGGCGGCGCCGGGCACGGTGATCCCGATCGCCAACTTGTCCGTAGCACAGCTCAACAGCGCGTTCCCGAGTCTCAACGCCCTGAAGTGGTCTGTAGCTGGCGCGAACCGTCCTCCGCTGGATCCGGCGTTTCCGGCGCAGACGCTCTGGGTCACCGCGCCGCGCAGCGACCCGAATTCCGTTGCCGCTCCCTGGCAACGCAAAGGTCAGTTCGTTCAAGGCAACATCGGCAGCCAGATCGATGGCATCGGGGTCAATGCCTCCTTGTCCAGCAGCCTGCTTCCGGGTGGACCAGACAACACCGCGACCGGGGTGGTCATACCGACGAGCGCCCCGTATGCCGTCGGTCCGGTCCTGGGGGACCCAGCCAACTACGCCGGCCAGTTTCAAGGCGATGTCGAGGCGTTGACGTCGGATGATTTTGTCACGGACGCGACCAAGCCGTCGCGGTCGGACCTCTTTGAACTTCAGCCGGGGACCAGCGCGGCGGGCACTTTGAATCAGCCCGGCCGTCACCTGGGCACATTCGAGTTCAAGAACGACGGCACGCTCACGTTCACCGCGGCCTCGCCGTCGGTTGTCGCGCCTCGCATCACGCAAATCACTCGGCAGGGCGACCTGACCACCGTGGCCTTCACGACGGTTGCGGGCGCGAACTACCGACTGCGATCCACCGATGCCGCCGGCCTGGCCTCGCCGGTGTCCCAATGGACCACGGGATCGTCGGTGTTGGGCGACGGCGGATCGAAGACCTTGCAGGAGACCAGCGCTGGCGGGGTCCGCTTCTTCGCCATCGAGGTGAATCCCTGAAAGGACATCGCACGACTGAATAATTCCGTCCCCTCCAAGACTCCTTTTCCAACCAGAACCTCCCACCTCCTCATCCGATGAAACTCACGACATCCATTCTTCTATCCGTCGCGACCTTGTGGACCGCTGCGAGTTCGCAGGCTCAGGTCGAGATCAAGCTGTCCGGTGCCGTCGCCTTTCGCGACACCACGTACCGCGCGGTGCGCGCATTGTTCGGCGCCAACTTGATTTCGCAGAATCCGGCCGATGCACCCAATGCGTCGACTCAGTTGAAGATCACCTGGACAGGCAAACTGCCGGACCTCTTTGGGGACCAAACCGTCACCGTCTATGCATTCTACAACGGTGCCGTCGCCGGAGTGCAGGACCTGACGCAGAACCGGCAGGTCAATTTCCTGTCGACCTCGACCCCGGGAAACACCAACACCGTGAACCTGCAGTCGGATCTGGCGTTCTCCTCGGTCTTTCAGCAGGCGACGGAGTTCACTTCACCGACGTTGGAGGACTCGGTGTTCGGGGCGACGCCGATCAATTTGGTGAAGAGCACGTCCGCCCCGGCTGGTCTCACCAACATCACCACGCATCAGTTGAAGGCGCTCGCCGCGAACGGAGCACTTCCCGCCTGGTTCTTCACCGGAAACACCAACGACACGCAGACCATCCATTTCATCAACCGTGATCCAACCGCGGGGCAGCGCGTCACCTTGTTCAAGGAATCCCTCTTTACCGGAAATCCCATCTCGTACCTGTGGGACGCGACCAAAGGGGAATACGTCGCCGACCCGACCGGTCGCAATGCCAACCAGATCCGGGAGACGCTGGCGGCGTTCGGTCCGGCCATCAGCTATCTGATCTCGGCGGATTCGTTCGCGCTGAACGGGGGACAGAATGTGCTCAGCTACAATGGCGCGCGCGCGTTCAACGGCACCTTCAACAACGTCAGCAACGACTTCAGCCCGGTCATCAACGGGCAATACAGCCTCTGGGTCTATGAACACATTCTTAACCGGACCACGGCTTCGGCCAATGTGCGGGCCTTCCGAGACGCCTTGATCCGATCGATTGACGCGGAACTCCAAGTCTCGGCGTTCTCCATTCCGTTCAGCCGCCTGCGCGTCGAACGTTCGGCCGACGGCGCACCGGT
>JAEUHG010000239.1 GCA_016795425.1 Verrucomicrobiales bacterium | reverse complement strand
GGGATGGGGGGCACGAACACCATTCACTGGGAATCGAAATACGGCAGCCTCATCGTGTCGGGCTACGACATCGGCACCGCCGAGGGGATGAACGAACAGGGGTTGGTCGTCAACATGCTCGCACTCGTAGAGTCGGACTACGGCAAGCCTCCGACTGGCAAACGGGTGATTTCGATCAGCACGTGGGCGCAATACATCCTCGACAATTTTGCCACCGTCGCCGAGGCGGTGACGGAGCTGGAGAAGGAGGAGTTCCAAGTCCAGACCGTGATACTGCCCACGGGGAATGCTGCGAACATGCATCTGGCGATCTCCGACGCCACCGGCGATTCCGCCATTTTCGAGTACGTGAAGGGCAAGCTCGTAATCCATCACGGCAAGCAGTTTCGCGTGATGACCAACTCGCCGACCTACGACAAGCAGATCGCCATTCAGGAGTATTGGAAGGATGCCGGCAGCCTATTGGGTTTCCTGCCGGGCACACCGCGCGCCGCCGACCGTTTCGCCCGCGCGCTCGTCTATCTCGACTCGATCCCCACCGAGGCCAAGCCCGCCTACCTCAGCGGCGTGCCGCAGCAGAAGTTTCAGTTTCAAGCCATGATGTCGGTGCTGTCGGTGATGCGGAGCGTGGGGACGCCGCTGGGCATCACCGTGGAGAATCAGCCTTACACCTCCTCGACGATCTGGCGCACTGTCAGCGACAGCTCGAACCGCGTGGTGCTTTTCGACTCGGCCATGGCACCGGCGACATTCTGGGTGCGATTGGAAGACCTTGACTTCAAGCCGGGGGCCTCCGTGAGAAAGCTCCCGCTGGCCGGAGGTAAGACCTACAACGGCAGCGCTGCGGACAAGTTCGTCGAGGCCAAGTTGTTTGAGTTTGCTCCGCTACGTTGAGTCCTCGGATGTGACGCTGTTACCCATCATTTTCTCGAATTCTGCCGGTGAAATGCCGTGGGTCGTCTTGATGCCGAACCGTCGGGAAAGGTACTGCTCGAAGGAGAGCCACTCGCCCTCAAACTCGACGGTCCTCGACCATGCACAGACACGCACCAGGGTTTCGAGGCGTTCCCTGATTTCCCTTTCACGCCTCGCCAAGCGCGCGATCAGGATAGAAAGGCCCAGGAGCACGGTCATGCGAATAGCAGCGTTGGCCAGGGCGTAGGGCACCGGGTGGGGATGTTCGACGAAGACGACCACACCGACTCTGGCGAGCGGTAGCGCAACGCTGAGGACATAAGCTCCAGGTGGATTTGCGAACCACGCACAAAGTCCGACGGGAACCACGAACAGAATGGGAAACTGGAGGAAGGTGCCGGTCTCGAGGTCGATCAGGATGATCAGCGCTCCGATGAGGAAGTGCGTGACCGGCCAGGAGGCCAACCTTCGCAAGCGGCGGCAAAATGACGACGTAATGTCCATCAGGTCGGCAGAGCGACCGCGAGTAAATGCAAGGACAGGCGCAGCTTTGTCCGAGCGCTGGATGTGTCAAGGCCGTTCCCAGCGGAGACCCAATCGAGGTAGCAGTCCTGGTTCGGGGCCGAACCGACATCAACCTCCGCTCCCAGGGTGACGGGGTGACCCCTCTATCGCGCCTTGCCGCCTGCCGCAATTGTGGCTGTGGATGGTATTCAGAGCGCTGGGGCACAGTGAATTAGGATCGAATGACGCCGATTCGTTGGACGCGCTTGCGCATCGTCGGCCTGCGGAGGCTGATCGTTGACGGGCGTCAGGAGAAGTCCGCTTGTCCAGGCGAATCGACTCTCCCGAACGCAGAGGACCCGATAAGGCGGTCTTCTGATCGTTAACGACCGCGGTTCGCTCGAACAGGAGACTCGAATTCGCTCTGGGCCTCGGGCGATGCTTCCGACATGGTTCGAAAGGTTGCTCCTGCGATTCTTGGCGCACTGCTGCTTCTGGTGACCGCTGACGGGCCGGCCGAAGCGGCGAGAGTTGAAGAGACGATTTTTCCATTGCGGGTGAGTCCGAAACAACGCCACTTCGTGACCTCGCAGGGAAAGCCCTTCCTTTACCACGCCGACACGGGGTGGCAGATACTTAGCCGTTTGACGTTCGACGAAGCCCGTGAGTACCTAACGCTTCGCAAGGAGCAAGGTTTCAACACCATTCAGGTCCAGATTGCCATGGGACCGACGCAGACCAACCGCCAGGGGGATCTGCCATTCCACGGCGATGTCGATTTCGGGCGACCGAACGAGGCCTACCACGATCACGCACTAAGAGTCATCGAACTCGCCGAATCGATGCAGCTGATGATTGTGCTGTCCCAACCGTGGCTGGGCTGTTGCGAGGAGGCGTTCGGCAATCGACCCGACAAGCCGATCCAGCGAAATGGTCCGACGAAGAACCGGCAGTACGGCCAGTACCTGGGTCGGAAGTTCGCGTTGGCACGAAACCTCTTTTGGATCATGGGCGGGGATAACGACCCCAAGGGGGACCGGATTCCCTTGTTCGCGATGATCGAGGGACTTCGCGAAACGGCTCCTCCACACCAGCTCATGACCTACCACGCTTCTCCGCCTCATTCGAGTACCGACCTGTTCCAGTACGCGCCGTGGCTGGGTTTCAGTTTCATCTACACGTATTGGCCGGAGAAACCCAACGATTGGGTTCCAGGCAAGCCGCAGCCGCACGTCTACGAGGCAGCGCTACGGGAGTGGACGAAATCAGATGTTATGCCCTTTGTGCTGGGCGAGTCGCAATACGAGGGAACGGGCGCGAAGGATAACGACATGGGCACCGCTCAGATGGCCCGCCGCCAAGCGTATTGGGCGATGCTGTGCGGTGCGGCGGGGCACGCCTACGGCTCGGACCTCTGGGACTTTCCAACGAACTGGCGAGAGATTGTCCGCTACCCAGGGGCCAACCAACTGGGGCACTTCATCCGCTTGTTCGAGAGCATTCCTTGGTGGACCTTGCGCCCAGACATCCGACATGAGGCGGTGGTCGCCGGGTACGGCGAGTGGGGTCGGAAGGACTACGCCACAACCGCCCTGAGCGAGGATCGCAGGCTCATGGTGGCGTACTTACCCGAATTGCAGTCGGTCACGGTGAACTTCGCACGCCTTGCCGGCGAGGTATTCGAGGTGGCGTTTGTTGACCCACGTACCGGGAAGCGGATAAAGGTGGAGACGGTGAAGGAGAGGACAGTGCGACGGCTCCCGTCTCCGACGGCTGAGGATTTGATTCTGATGATCGAGGGACGGTGAGGCCAACGGCCCAACTTGAACGCTCAGAATCCACCCCGACGGAAACGACGATTGAATGGAGGCGCCGCGGCCCGCGGGTCATGGACTGACGATCAATTTGCGAACTTGATTCGTGATCATCGCAGCGAAAATACCTCCAGGCGCAGGAATTCGAAACCGGTCGAGCGTCAGACTGTCAACCCGCTCGGCGTGCAGCACTGGGCGTGGATCGTCGGAAGGCAGGCCGAATCGAACATCCTCAAGGGTTAGTTTCTCAACGTTTCGAGCGAGGAGCCCACACGACGGGAGCGGACGGGCGTCCATTCCTGGGCCGGTTACGACTTGGCCGGCCGGCCAGGGTTTACCGCCGCCAGCGAATTCCACCTGCACGTTTCTGAAAACGACGTTCGTAATCGGCTCGTCGGCCCAGCTTTCGACGGACATAGCTGCACGATACACTCCGGTGGCCGAGAGCCCCATCACCGTGACCTTGCCCACGGTGTTGCCGGGCTTCGTCCAGATGGTTATCGGTGAAGCGACGTTCTCCATGACGTTTTGGGCAACGAACACGTCATCGAGCGGACCGCGCGTGGGGTCCCAGGCTCCGGGCTGTAGGATAATCCCCGAGAGCATGTTCGTTCGGCGCCGCTCACCCGCGGTTCGATGGGGTTGCTCGCCAGGGCCCCGAAACAGGTTCTGGACGATGGTGAGGCGCGTTGCGGGACCGATGAGATGGATGCCATTGCACGAGGAATTGATCAGGCAATCTTGAATCACCGTGTTGTGCCAATATCGACCCGCGATCGCATCGTCGCCGGTGTAGAACTGGCAACCCGCGATTCGCACATCTCGACACCAGCGATCGGGTGCTCCACGCCAGTGGATCCCATCCCAGCCGCCGACAAACTTCACGCCGCGAAACTCCAGATCATCGCTGACCTGCGCAAAGACTCCGTAGTTCGCGGCGTCGAGCACGGTTACATCGCGCATCGTGAAGCGTCGGCAGTTCACCAGTACGATGGCGTGGGGCCCCCGCATCTTTTCCTCGCCGGATGGGTCAAAAACCTTGTTTCCATTAATGACCCCGGACCCGGTGATCGAGACCTCCTCGACATTCTCCCCAAGCAGCAGTGCTCGATGCCACGGGCCCCACTTCGCCTCCGGCATGAAGTCGGGCACGGCAGGGTGTTGGTAGGCGTTCAGGTTGGTCGTTCCGACAAGCATCGCGCCCGCTTCGAACACCAGCCCCACTTTGCTGCGGAGATGAATCGTCCCCGAGAGGTATCGTCCGGCGGGGAACACAACTTGCCCGCCACCGGTGTCGCGGCAGGCATCGAGGGCCGACTGGATTCCGGCTGTGTCGAGGCCAACCCCATCGCCCTTCACTCCAAATCTCGACAACTCATGCGGCTGAAAGGCTGGTCGACCCTGGGCCATTGTCAGAGTCCCCCCACCCAACAACAGTGCAAGCAATCCACCGAGGAGGTGGCAGGGTCAGGAGCCCGCCCCCCAATGGGGCCCCTGGCGCTACGCCGCTGACCGCGAGCTGAAGCTCGCTGCTTCGGTCAGCGGCGGCGCTACTCCCATTGGGGACCGGTCTCCTGACCCACGACTCGCGCCGGAAACAGCTCATCCTTCGGAAAACTCCGATGGCAGACTTGACTGGCGAATCTCGGCCGGGTAATTGGCGAACCCAAGCGTCGCTTCGCTCCGAGAAGCTGTCCGACATCCGCCGGAATCCTGTCCGGATAGAATCGGAATCAGTGTCCGTTTTCATCGGAATCCGCAGCAGGCCCCGGAACCGTAGCTGGGCTCGACCGCGCGACTGCGGAGATCGGTTCGTCTGGGCAAATTGTCGACCCGGTAGGAAAGCAATACGGTTAGATCAATCATGTGGTCAAGGGGCTTCCCAGTCGATTCGGGGCAATGGGCGATCCAGAATCCAGGGCCCGCACGGACTTAAGTTCGCTGCCTCGGTACCCAGGTTACCCAACGTCAGCATTGGAAACAGTATCCTCGCGTCAACTTGAGGAGGAGGTCACGGGACTGGCGAGGCATTTGCGGACGGCTTCCGATATATCATCGATGGCTGCTGGCTTCGGGAGGAAAATTTGTCCTGCCTTTAGAGAGAACTCCCGCCCCGCGATGTCCGCGCTGTAACCGCTGGTGAAGACAACGCGGAGGCTTGAATTGCGTTCCTGCAGGCGCGCTGCGAGTTCGCGCCCTCCTATGCCTTCGGGCATCACAATATCGGTGAACAAGATGTCGATTTCGCTTGGATCCTGCAATCCAATCTCC
Organism: Verrucomicrobiales bacterium; assembly: GCA_016795425.1. Taxonomy (GTDB): domain Bacteria; phylum Verrucomicrobiota; class Verrucomicrobiia; order Limisphaerales; family CAIMTB01; genus CAIMTB01. Next base: position 11,550 of record JAEUHG010000239.1, on the reverse strand, counting down.
AGAGCTGCGAGACCGTGCGGAGCCTCAAGGACCCGGTAGCCGGCCCGCACGAGCACGCGACGGGTAAGAGTCCGGACGGACGCTTCGTCTTCCACCAACAGAATCGTTTGCCCTCCTCCGCGAGGCGCTGTTGTTGCCGAGCGCTCGTACGAAGGCTCTATCTCCGCCGCGAAAGCGGGAAGGCAAACCCGAAATTCGGTGCCCACGCCCACGGTGCTCTCGACCGTAATCGCGCCCGCGTGTTGTTTCACAATGCCAAAAACGGTGGCGAGGCCAAGTCCCGTGCCTTTGCCTGGCTCTTTGGTGGTGTAAAAGGGTTCAAAGATACGGTCGAGGTGTTCAGGTGCAATGCCAGTGCCGGTATCGGCAAAGTGCAGGCACACGTACCGTCCAGGCGAGGTCCCTGAGAGAAGGCGGGCATCTTCGTCCGCGAGGAATCGTTCGCAGGTTGCAATCCTTAACTGACCACCGCCAGGCATGGCGTCGCGAGAGTTGACGGCCAAGTTCAGCAGCACCTGGTCTAGCATACCGCCATCCGCGCGGGTGTGAAGTGGTTGCGGGTGGAGGCTGATTTGCATTCGCACGTCTTCGCCGATGATGCGCTGCAACATCTTGGCGACGTTGGTGACGACTTCATTCAAATCCAACACTCGTGGCTGCATCACCTGTCGTCGGCTGAACAGGAGCAGCTGCTGCGTGAGGTCCGCTGCACGCTTGGCGGCGGTGCGGATTTCGTCCATGGCATCCCGAACCTCATCGGACAAACCTTCGGTGTCCGCCAGCAATTCGACCTGCATCACTATGACCGCAAGAATGTTGTTGAAATCGTGTGCCACCCCGCCGGCTAACTGACCGATCGCCTCCATCTTCTGCGATTGACGCAACTGCTCCTCTAGCAGCCTGCGCTCCGTAATGTCTTGCACGACCCCGACCGCACGGACTGGCTGACCATTGGTGTCCCGCTCTACGTCGGCCTGTTCGTGGACCCACCTCAGGCTCGTCTTGCTTCATCGGGCGCGGTAGAACTGGTGGGCAGGTTCGCTTGGGCGGGGGACCATGACAGGATGCCACCCCTGGGGGGCGACAAAGGAGCTGACCGGCACCCAGTCCACGAGGTTCGTCGATCCTTCCAGCGTGTACTCCCTCGTCTCGGGACTTTCGAACAGGAATTCGAACATCTCCGGCGACAGGGCCAAGGCCCGTGCGAATCGGCCTCCCGTTGCTTCATAATTGTAAGTCCACGCCGTGGCATCCAGTCCCTGCGCGTAGTCCGCGGCAATCGAGTACTGAACTTTCCCCTGCACGGGGACGGTCAAGTCGGGGGAGACGGAATCCACGGCGGTCAGGTGGGCAAGGTCAGCCCCTGTATAGAGCCGAAGCCGTATGCCTTCGCGGGAAACCGTGAACGAGATGCGCCCATCGGCGGGGGGGAGAAACGACCACCAGAGTGACCGTTGCGCCGGTATGCCGGGACCGTGAGCCGGTTCATTGGCTTCCGCCGTCGCTCCGAGCGGGTCCACATCGATGGTATTGCCGTTCGAGTAGGGTTCCCGTGTGAATGGCGGGAGCGGCATGCGGGCGTTGAAGTCATCGTTTGGTGGCGGAGCGCGCAGATCGATCCGGACGGGAAGGGAGGTGGTGGTGCGCCCCATGGTGTCGACGAGCACGGCACGGACAAGCGTCATTCCTACAACAGGTGTGTTCCACTCGATACGCCATGGAACCGCGGATGCAGCACCAATCTTTGCCGTGCCGGCATAGAACTCGACTGAGGCGGGCGTGGCGCTGCCGAGATCGATCTCGGCTTCGAGGACGACCGGGGCGCGGGCGACGAGGGGTGAGGTGTCAGGCTGGGTCAGACGTACGCGAGCGGGGGTGGTGGGCGCCGCAACAGCCACGGCGTGCGGTCGAGCCCGGTAGCGGGCCTGCCCGGCGGTCTCGACGGATACTGAGTCCAGGACCAGCAATGTCTCGGTGGTAGGAGCACGCAAACGACATTGAAGGCTGAGGTTGGGATCGTTGTTGGCTTCGAGCGTCCAAGTGACGGTGCCCGCGGTGTCGGTGCCTCCACGATCCGCCGACACGAAGGTGCTCCCCGCAGGCAGGACGAAGCGGACGGTCGACGATTGGGTCTCTTGGTTGGGCACCTTACGAAGGAGCAGCCGGACTTCGAAGGTCTCGCCGGGCGCCACGCGACGCGGCGCCTGGGTATCGATCTCGTAGGTGGAAATGGGATCGTTCCAAAGCCCCAAGGCAAGCGATGATTGACCGCCCGCGAGGTAGAAGGCACCCCCCACGAGCAGGCCACCGTTCCACCACGCCATGGCGGTGACTGGAGAACCCGCCCAGCCCGACCCGAGCGCGTGCCAGGCTTCACCTTGGATCCAGGCTACATTCGTGGACCCGGAGCTAGCATGAACGAAGGTCCCGCCGAGGAACAACCGCCCGGTGCCATCGCTGGTGATTGCTCGGACCTCTTCGGTGAAGGGCGCAGAGACCTCTGTGGTAAGGCCACCCGCAACCGATGCCCACTGGGTGCCGTCCCAGGCGGCAATGCCATGCGCTTCGACACCTTGAATCGCTCTAAACCGTCCACCCGCGTAAAGCCGCTGTCCATCGTGATGCAGGCAGAACACCTGTGGCGCGAGGTTGCGGGCCAACTCGGTCCACTCCCTCCCATCCCAGCGCACGATGGTGCCAGTGACCGGCTGCGACGTGGTTTCTGCCGGGGTGGTGCCTGCTGCAAATACCTCCTGCCCCGAGACGGCGAGGGCGGCATAACGCAGGCGCGGTGGAACTCCGAGGGAGTGCCATGCCTGGCCATCCCACACGAGCACCCCAGCGCTCTCCGTCGCGGCAACAATCCGGTCGCCGAGCCAGGCGACCGCGTTCACAGAGCTGGGCACCCCATCCCCCAGGGGAAGCCACCGGGCGCCATCCCATCGGGCCACGTGGTTGAACTGATTGGTGCCGACGAACGGGAAGAGGCCCCCGGCAGCGATTTCGTCGTTGGAAGCGGCGACACAGAGAACGCGTTGCCGCAATCCGGTCACTCCGTAATTGAGTCCCCGATCGAGGCTATTCCAGGTGCGACCGTCCCACCGTGCCAGGCATTCCTGGAGTTGGCCCTGGTTGGGTCGGAAGGCCCCGCCCAACACGACACCCGTGGACGAAGCGGCGAGTGCATTCATCTCGGGCAAGCCTTGGGAGCGGCTTCCGAGTCCCTGGATTTCCACGCCGTCATCGCGGACGAGAACCACGGTGAGCGGACCGCCCGAGACGGGATTTCGACTATAGCCCAGGGCCATCAGATTCGAGCCGCTCGACGCGAGGCTGATGGAGTTTCCCAAGCTGATGAGTTCGGACGCTGCGTGCGCGTTCCAGGAGGTGCCATCCCAGACGGATAACTCCGCAGCACCTGCGGCCAATTGATTGCCAATCGTGGAGAGCGCCGAGACGCCGGCTCCCCGTGGCCCCTCGCCGACCGGATGCCATTGGGTGCCATCCCATCGCGCCACGTTGCGCACGGATTGCTGGCCCGCCTGTGAGAAGTTGCCTCCGGCGTAAAGGCTGTCGGCAAGCGGCAGCAACGCTTGGATGCCGGCGGCGGCGGTGGTTCCCGCCACGCCCTGGGCCAGGGGCTGCCAGCTGCCGCCGTTCCATTCGAGAATCCCGCCCAGTGCGTCCGGCGACGCGGCGTCACCCGCCACCACCAGCTTGTCCCGATAGACGGCCATGGCTCGAACTCGGAACGGTACCCCCTCGCCAAGATCGGACCATGTCTCGCCATCCCAGCAGGCCACGTTTCGGAGGGCCAAGGCGCCAGCGGCTTGAAGGCTTCCCCCGACGTACAGCCGGTCCTGGTGCGCCGTCATGGCGAAGACGGTGCCGTTCAATCCTCCGGCAAGATCGGTCCATTCCGAGGTCCGCCAACGCGCCACATTCCCCGGCAACGAAGCGCCGCCGGCACTGAGACTCGATCCGGCGACATGGACTTCGCCGCGAAAAATGGCCGCGGCACGAAGCTGTCCGCCCAACGGCCCGGCGGCGGCCTCCCAACCGGAGTCGCGACGCCAGCGCAGGACACTGCTGTTCATCGGTACAGGACCGAACGAATTGAAGCTGCCCACGGCCAGCACCGAGCCGTCCGAAGCGGAGTGCAGGAATGACGGGCTGCCGAGACCTCCATGGAAGCGGCCATCCCACACACCTGCGGCGTTGCTTGAGCCAGCGACCGCCAGCACGGAGTGCAGCAGGAGCAGCGTCAGAAGAACTCTCCGAGGAGGCGCAAGGCGTTTCATACGGGCGGAAGCGGTGCATTCGTCGCATCCGCATAGCGGGTTGTCAACCGGGCCAAGAGTCGAACTCCCGCATGCTTACCGGCTGGGGACCTGAACCATGATAGCATAGTTGGTCAGGGCCTGCATTTCAGGGGAGTCTTGGACCCGTCGATCGCCTTTCGCCACACAACCGCGAAGACTTGTACGGGCGGAAGATGGGGAACGGTGGTTTGGCTCGGCAGCCAGTTCGAAAGCGCCAGTGGGTGGTGAATTGAACGACGTATGCCAGGGTTGACCTCCCGCTGCCGCCGGAGCGACGGGGTCGCTGCAAACCGCTGCTTTGAATGGAGTTGCTGACCGGTTGACGGTGTGCGACGTGTCACCCAGGCAATGAAGTCGCTATCACTTTTCCGAACCATTGGCTTGGCGCTATTCAACGTCCTCGCCCTAGCCGCAGCGACGGGCGCACAGGCACAGGGCCCGCGTCTTACGATCGAACTAGCACCTTGGTTTGCGGCGAGCGACGTCCGAGTCGTCGTGGATTCGGATTTCAGCGTGATCGTGAGCGGCCAGGTCCCTCCGTCAGGGCAGCCTACGGGGCCGGCACCTTGGGCATCGCGGATCTTCAGGAAGAAAGTGGTCGGACCGTGGGGCGCAGGTATCGCGGCGCCGCCAGACAGTAGCGGTAACGCAAGCGATGAGCAGTGGATCTGCCGGGCCGCATTCGGTGACGGAAGCCTGCTCGTGGATGCCACCTCGCCGCGCGGAACCCGCCGAATCCGCGTGTTCTCCGATGGTCGAATCGATCCGCTCAGCCCCGCATTCCCGTCGGGGCCCGTGTTGGATCAAGACGGAGCTTCATTGTACATCGGTGTTGGGCGCGGCGAGGTTTCCGTCGGTCCGCTCAGCCGGTTCCTGGTCTTCACCGATCCCCCGGTCCCGGGACACACGGTCGGTATGGACCCCCTGTTTCCGACCACGCCAGCGGGCGACTGGACCTCGAACACCGACTGCGTGAACTTGGCCGCGGGTGCGGCAGGTACCGGGACGATGTGGGCGTGGCTGCGTGACAAGAACGCGGGCGAGGACGGACCCGTGCGACTGGCGCTCCTGAATGGCAAGGGGCGTTTGGTCCCGACGTTTCAGCCGCTTCAACCCATCACCAATTCGGTGGGAACAAACGCGGCGCAGGCGACGTTTCTTTGTCCCATGGGTGCGGCGGGGGTTATCTACTACCACCGGGGGCTCGGCGGCATGCAGTACCTTGGCCTGAACGGCGCTCGGTTCGTGGACGATCCAGTCCTCAAGGCGTTCGAGCGAATCGCCGAACCCATGGTCGCTCTCGGGATGGGAGCAGGTTCGGTCCTGGTGAGCACCTGGGATACCGAGGGCGGAATCGTGCGCAATGGGTTGCATCTCCAGACTCGCTTCGGCACCCCCGACCCAACGTTCCGGGCTGATTTGCCTGTGGGTTTCCGGATCGGAGGAGTCTTGCTGCTAAAGACTGGGAAGCTCCTGGTGGTCCGCCATTCCGGCGGCGAGCCGATGTTCGGCGCGCCGCCAGTCCTGAGACTCAACGCGGACGGAAGCCTTGACGGGTCGTTCGTCGTCGAGCCGCTGATCATGTCGGTGGGCGCGAGGATTACTGGAACGAGCCTTGCGGCCGGCAAGGTCCATCGACTTCAGGTGTGTGCAGCTGATCGCCTCGGCCAGTGGCAGGACGGGCTCCGATTCGTGCTCCCTGAGGATGCTCGGCTGCCGGCCGAAATCCTGAGACCGTCGCCTGTCGGCGAGCCGGATGGTGCGGCCTTCTGGAGGTTGGCCGAGGAATGAGCTCGAATCCGCTCGGGTTCGATTTGCTACGAGGTCCGCTCACAATCGGGCAACGACCTTTTACCCACCGCAACCAAACTGGCGAGCCCACAGGACCCGCATTCCTACGGACCTGACCTGGCGCGATAGAACTCGGACGAGGGGATGGGATCGCGGAGGGGGCGGTACTCGAACGGTGCTCGGTTGGTCTCCATAGGTGACCATTGAAGCAGGTCGGCGCTCGATTCCAGCACGTAGGGGCTGTTGAGCGTACCTTCGAGGCGAACCACTCCGTTCATGCCGAGTTGAAGGCTCGGCGTGCCCGCGACAAAACGAATTCCCGGTATGGGACGTTCGAACCTCCCGTCCGGCAGGCTCCATCCTACCGCCCCGTGGTTGGGGCTGCCCTCCCCCTTGAAGATTGCCTCGATGTAGTAGCGCCGCCCCGCCTGCAAGCGGATGGGAAGCGATTCCTGATCGTTGTAATAGTCCCACTGCCGGGGGTTCACCCAGTACGGGCACTCCGCGATGATGCGGGCGTTCGCCGGGTTATCGTCGGTGCTCAGAAGGAGACGACCGGCATCATCCGCAGCGATGAAGAAAGTGTAGGAGCCCGTGACCGGAGGGGTGAGGAACCCGCTCAAACGACCGCCGGTGTCGTCGCCGATACTTGGAATTTCGAAGAGGTTGCGGCTCGAACTCGCCGCGGGCGAAGCAGGGAAGTTGGTGGCATTGATCAGGTACGGGACCAATCGGCCGTAACTCCGATCAAAACGCTCGAAACGGATGCCATCCGAGGGCTCCGCCTCGGCGACCAACTCGACTTGGCTCGCCCAACTCCAGACGACCCCATCGGAATTGCTGATCCGGCACACGTACTTGCCAACTGTTCCAGGACCAAGACTGGTTAACCGAAGGGTTGAAAGCGTCCCGCCTTCCGGGAGCGGAATGCCATCCCGGTGCCACTGGTAGGAGAGCGGGCTCTTCCCCGCGGCGGTCACGGTCAGAGTGACGGGCTCCCCAATGTTGGCTTTGACCGAGGTCGGTTGGCTCGTGACGACCGGAGCCGCTGGCGCTCCGCGAATGAGCGTGATGTCCCGAAACTTCGCGGTGGCGGGAGCGGTGCCGCTGTCCGGGTGATTACATACGGCCATCCCAACGAACGCTGGGCTGCCGAGCCGAGTCGTCAGCTGGCTTCCCATCTGCTCCCAGACGATGCCATTGGTGCTGCTCATTGGGTGCAGGGTGTTGCCGATGCGGACGAGTCGCACCCACACGTCGGGGTAGTTGATCCGGGTGAAGGAGCCCTGAAGGTAAACAGCGCTGGAAAACGTGTCCGAAAGTCGCGCCGTGAACATGTAGCGACCCCAGCCGGCCTCCCGCGTTGCCACGGTGAAGCCGTTGACGTCATTGGCGCGGAGACCGCCCCGGACCATGGCTCCGGTCTTGGTCCAGAAGGAACTCCCCGCGAGGCCTTCGACCCGTGTCCAAAAGTCGAAATTGCCGCTCACCGATTGGTAAACAAAGCGACAGTTGTCGGCGTAGTCCCAGATGTCGCCGGTGGCGGAGGTCACGTCGAAACCGGAATCGGCGACGACGGTTCGCCCCGCTGGGGTGCTGCGTCCCACATCCGCGCTGGTCCAAGTGGTTTGCGCCACGGTGGAAGCCGAGAGTAGGAGGCTCGTGGCCAGCGCCGACAACTGGCTGACGGTGCGAACACCAATCTGCATCCTGTGAACGTCCGATGAGCCCGCGTCGGCGTCAAGGCCACCCGGCGGGCCCGTTGGCATCGGCGGAACCATGGAATCGCTTGGTCCACGTCGCTTGGTCACCGGTTGGACGTCAAGGTTCGGGGCGACTTCGCGTGGCTGTCCTCGTGGCCGGTTCGCGGCGAAAGCCTATCGACCTGCCTGCCGCGCCGTTCAAACAGTGCCTCGGCCGGTTCTCGGCTGTTCTCGCCGCGGTTTCGCAGGTCCTTCTGGACACGAAAATGCCCCTCGGGGTCTCCGGGGGGCGTTTCGTAAGGGCGTGACGGTCAGGCCTTCTTGACTGGCACCAGTTCGAACACTCGGGCGTAGAGGCGGACGCGGCCGGTGATCCGACGCACGATCTTGGCGGCCTGCGGTTCGGTGAGCTTGAAGGCGGCGGCGAGGTCCTTGGCGATGGAATCCTTGTCCTTGCCGGTCAGGAAGTGGAAGGCGACGAAGCCGCCCTTGGTCTCCTTGAGTTCATCGAGCGTGGTCGGGGGCGGTCTGTCGCTTCGCCGTCGGTGTCGGACTTCGCCGCCTTGGCTGCTTTCGCAGGCTTCTCGACCTTCGCAAAGGCGGCGGTGGGCTGGGACGCGGGCTGCTCGGTTGCAGGGGTCGGGGTCGCCTTCTTCGCCTTCGCGGCCTTCGGCTCGGTGGTGGTCTTCGGGTTCTGGTCCTTGGCGCCTTCGGTGGTCTTCTTCATGGGATCCTCGTTTCGTCGGTGCTTGGTTGATGCTCCGAACGTGAGTCTCGCTACGGTGAGAAGGCGAGAGTGTCCAAGGGTCCTCCAAGAAAAACATGGAGCCCTGTTCAGCAGAAAAGGATCGACTCGTGCGGAGTGACGCCACGGCGCCCCGAGGATGGGCAAGCCGGACGGTTGGAGATCACGCCTGGGTGAAGGACCTCGATGCGGATGACCCCACGACTTGACGCCGGCCACCCAGCGCCAGCGCCATGCCGCCCATGACGAAGACTGCCAAGACCGATGGTTCCGGAATAAACGCCAGCCCTCGAATGTCCGCGAACCCGCCGGAACCAATCTCCGTCGTCGCTCCGGTGGTCGTGTCGACCTTGAAGAGGGCATCTCGGGCTCCGTAGAGCGTTCCATCGGGGGTAAACACCAAGGCTTGGATTTCTGCGGTCCGCCCAAGCGCGGGGTTCACGTCGACTCCCTGACCGGTTGATGGGTCGATCCTCACCAGACCCGCAGAGACACTCCAACCGTACAGAACCCCGCCGGGTGAGAAGGCAAGGTCTTGAACCCCATGGAGTCCGGTATCCCCGATACGCGTATTCTGGCCGGTGGCCAAGTTGATGTGGTAGAGCGGGTCGGTTCCCGTCGGTTGAAGCTCGTCCCGAGCAACGGCGAAGAGTTCACCGGATGGCGACACGGCCAGTCCCGTCGCTCCCACCGGCCGCGTCAGGCCGACGAGCGGAGTGAGCGTCAGGTGGTACGGGTCCACCTGCACTAGTTGCCCCTCGCTGATCGCGAGAATCCGCCCTTGTCCGTCTTGGGCGAGCGCGTTTTGGTGATCCCACGTGACTCCCTCGATCGGGGTTCCTTTTCCGGTCGCACTGTCGATGAAGGAAGATTGGGTGGAGATGCCAAACAAGTCTGCCGAAACCACAGAAATCGCCATCGTCATGAACGTCAAGGCCGACAGTAATGCCTCAACACGCGGGAGGAAGATCATGTGAGCAGCCGTACCATATCTGCTTTGGACCAGCAATCTGCCAGGGGTAGACCCGTGGTCGACGTAGGACGCGCTGCCACTTGGCAGTTGAAAGGACTCCCCGGAAGGATGCGTCCCGTCTTTCAAGCCGTCCACACCCGCCGCGATCGTGGCATTTCCAGAGGTCGGTGGCCTCCAGCATCGGTACGAGTGGAAGGCAGCGGCCTGAGACGGGCGATTGAGGCTTTCAGGCTGAAGCCCACGACGGGTGACCTCATGCCACGCCACGGCCCTTCGCCAGCACCCTCTGCCCCGTTCCTGTTCGGTCGATTGCCAGGGAACCCTCCGTCACTCCAGACGCTTCGGACACCAGATGCAACTGACGATGGATTATTGTCGACCCACACCATCATCAGCGCTTGCCGCCATCCGGCCCAGGTTGCCTCCAGAGCGATCCAGAAAAGGCGATCCCATCCTAGGGGATCCTCGGTCGGCGCACGGTTCGCGAGAGCACTCTCAGCTGATGGCGAAGACCCAAGTTCTCCAACCTCAGAGCGGCGCCATCGCTGGTAAATCCAAACCCCCAGAATAGAAGCATGAGCAGCACGCAGACCATGGCACAGGACCCTGCGGCCGGGATGTTGAGAATCAACAACTTCCGCCGCGTTGGAGTTTTCAACATCCAACGTCCGATTTCATTCAAGGGTTCATCCTCCCTCACCTCATCGAAATGGCACGATTTGACGCCGCCAACTTCTCTCGTATACACTCGTTACATCTGTATTGCACCGAAGAGTTTCCCCATGCCACCCACCACCGTCTTGAGCCTGCGATTGCCGGCGGATCGCGCCGAGAGCCTAAAGCGTCTCGCCCGCCGATTCGATCGGTCCACCGCGGAAACCGCCGCCCGCCTCCTCGATGAGGGACTTCGGCGGGAGGACTTCGCCTTGATTGAGTTCCGAGATTCGCCGGTCGGACGCCAGGCTTATGTCGAAGGAACCCGCGTGGCCGTGTGGCAGGTCGTGAACTTGGTGCGAGGATACGGCGAGGACATCCAGAAGACCGCCAAGCACCTCACGTGGCCGGTTTCCAAGGTCCGCGCTGCGCTCAACTACGCCGCCGCCTTCCCCGAGGAAACCCAGAGCGCTATCGACGACGGGAAGGCCTACGATTTTACCAGGCTGTCGCGACTGGTTCCGGCATTAGAGCGGATCGAAGTTCCGCCGGATGTGATCCAGGGCAAGTAGCATGCTCCGGCTTCTGCTCGACGAGCATATCGCGAAGGCCGTCGCCCTGCAGGCGAAGGGCAAACGCCCCTCCATGGATATCCAGTCCATCCACGACTGGGAGGCTGGGACGTTTCTCGGGGTGCCGGATGCGGAGATTTTGCTAGAAACCGCGAAGCAACGATTGACCCTGGTGACGTACGACCAGCGCACGCTTTGGAAACACGCCTCAGACCTCTTGGAATCCGGGCGCGAGCTCGGAGGGGTGGTCTTCGTTGATGAACAAACCATCCCTCCGAACGACATTGGCGGCCTGATGCGGGTACTGGTCTGGCTATGGGAAACCCGGGGACACGAGGATTGGCACAACCGCCTGATCTACTTGTGCCCGGGACCCGCTGCGCCAACCCGACAGGGCGACCGGCGATCCACTGAGGGAAGGCGGAGAAAACGAAGCGACTCCTGACGGTGTGCGTTGCCAAAACGCCGCCAGTCAGAATCACTGATCGCAGCTCAATCTGCGACCGCTGGCAGTCCCACGGATTTCCCCGGCAGCTGGCAATGCGAAGGAAAACCCGGGAACGTTTGTCGCTCTCTTCAGATCCGCGAACCAAGCGCTCGAGGCAGGTCGCGGCATGGATGAAACTGGCGCTGATTTTTTGATACGGTTTTTGATACGGTAGCTGGAGGTTGCACGGCGGTGTGTCGTGTTGTAGAAGTTGAAAAACATGGGGAATTCCGAGGTTTTTTGACCATTCTGGTCCGTCTTCGGATCAGAAGGTTGCAGGTTCGAGCCCTGCCGGCCGTACCA
>JAEUHG010000237.1 GCA_016795425.1 Verrucomicrobiales bacterium | reverse complement strand
CCGAGAGCGGGGAGTAGAACCGTCGGACGATAGGTCGAAACATCGGCTCCGGAGTTCGTACCGAGTTCGTTTCCGGCCAAAATGGCAGCACCGAGGAGACTTTCAATCCACGTAAAGAGGAGCCAGTACACGTCCAGGCGAAGCAGAAGATCGCTGGTTCGCTTCCGGTCGTGCGCCCAAGCCAGCGCGCGAAGTCCAAGCCGCACGGCCATCGCCATGACCGCGAGGACGAGCAGCGTGGACAGGGCAACCATCCACAAGTTTGGGTCGCCGACGCCCAACGGACGACGCGCGAGGACGCCGACAACGACGGCCAGTCCGAGTCCGGAGGTGATGAGTAGAAAAAAGGGTCCGAGAGTGCGGGATTGGCGATTCAAGAAGACAGCCGCGAGAAGCGCCGGGGCGAGGAGTAGAGCTACCAGGATGGCGGATTCCGAATCCACGGCCGAGGATGGTGCTTGGAGAACGAGCAGAACGATGAGGGCCACGAGGGAATAGGCGGTCGTGGCGATCAGTGTTCGCCTCATCGGCAGTTCGCGAGCAATATAGAACGCCCCGATGGTCGGCGCGAACAGCATGAGGGCGACCGCCGCGAAGTTTCGTGGTGTGACGTCATGAAAACCCGGGCTCATGAAACCTACCAAGAACAGGGTCGCGATCAGGGTGTGTGCCAATCCGGCCAGCCCTTGCGTGACGCCCTGGCGACGGCGCGCGGTTTCCGCGCGATCGGCAAGAGTCCCAGCGGAGTGGGGCCGGGGTGATGCGCCGTCAATCCAGTCCCAGCGTATTTCGCTCCACGGCGAGTGAGGTTGGGCGGGGCGATCCGCTTTGAGGTGGGAGGGCTTGTCGGATGCTCCAACCGTGCGCGACATGGATCGCAACACCGCGGTGGAGTAGCATTTGGCGGTGATCCAAGTGGCCACAATGGCGAGAGGTACGGCGAGGATGACCGAGCCGGGGAGCGCGCCGAGCATTTCTTCGAATGACGAACGATTCATGGATCGTGCCTAGTGCCACGCATCTAATCTCGTCTTCGGCTTCCGCCTGCGACTCTTACGAGAATCTGGTAAATGTCCCCATCGGCGTCGCATACGAGAGCCAGCCATTATTGGGGCGGCATGTGGTCCGAAAGGTTGAGGATTCGGAATGGCCGGCGGCGGGGTGGAGCCATGTCGTGCAAGGGACGACCCAATTGACGTATTAGTGCGACGTTCCGCCCCCGGAAGCCCCGCGTGGCTCCTTGGCCGGGACTTCAGGGGGCGGGCGATCCGATCCGTGAGCGTGACTGCCTTTGGCCTCCCGGGTTAACCAGTATGTGCGGTCCTTCGCCGTAAGGCCGCGACACCTATCAACGTCGCGACAACCGTCGGAAGGCCCAGTGAGTCGGGTACACCTTGCGGCGTCGGCAGATGGAAGGTGGGAAGCGCCGTGTAGTTCGCGTAGCCGTTGTCCAAGGTGGTTTCCGTGACCACGAACTGGAAGTACAGGCCTGGCGTGGTGTTGGCCCAACTGAAAGCGTTGAGGGCATGTTCCGAGAACATGGACGATCCCGTCGGTGCGCCGAGGCTGCCCGTGAACGTACCCAAGGAAAACAGAGAACCGAGGGAATCACCGACCAAGGCCTCGACCTTGCTGATGCCGTTGGCGTGGACATTCAGCTCCAGACCGGTGACCACCGCCGGCGAATCGAATTGGTAGGTGACCACCGATTGCAACGGATCGGGAACATTCGGCGCGAGATACCCGTGGTCGTGCATGCTGAATTTGAAGGCGGATGTTGGGTCCACGATCCGTCCGATGCCCACAGCGGCAGGTCCCGGTGCTTCGGAATAAACGCCTGAGTCGCCAGGCCAACTTCCGCCGTCCATGCTGCCGGAGGGCATGGAGATGTTTACAATGCTGAGCGCTTGGGCGGCGGGGAGAATGGCGGCGGCGAGTGTGCTGACACACGCCAGCGCCAGCGGCGCGGGCCGCATGAGCGTTTTTTTGCTTCTCATGAGTTCGTTTGGTTACGGTTTGGGTCTTCACTCAGGGAATCGGAGGAACGGGAAGGCGATGGCGGAAATAATGCAGACTTTTGCTACGTGATCTCTGTTATGACGAACTTCACTATCTATCTGTGCCAAAGGCGGTCCGAGCGAACCCACTTCTGCCGATCACCGGTTCGTCGTGGGTGAAACCCAATCGAGGTTCATCTCTGCCAACCGACGTCGGACAAGGGTGAGGTCCCAAAGGTGCAGCCCGACGGAGGAATGAGCGGCCAGCCAGCGGCCCGAACGGCTGAAAGCGAAGTGAGTGGTGCGATAGGCTCGGGGCACGGGATTCAAGCGTGCGAGTTCCTCCCCGGTAAACGTGTTCAGCAGGCGAATGATCCGTTCATCGGCTTGAATCGCCATCGTGGCGCTGTCGTCGGAGAAAGCCGCCCAGCCGGATTGAAAGGTGTTGGCCAGGCGTTCGAATCGGCGAACCTCGGTCCAATTCGTCGGGTGGCCGTTGACGGCGAAGAGCCGGTAGTCTTTGTCGGAAGGAAGAAGAAACCATCTTCCGTCCGGACTGAACAAGGGCTCGCTGTTGCCGGTGGCGAACTGCCGCGCGGCTCGGCCGTCGTCGGCCGACCAGATCCAGACCTTGGAGCGGCGCGCCCCGGCCGCGTCCCAATAGCCCGCCGCGGCCCAATGTCCGTCGGGGCTGAGGCGCACGGTTGACATCTGAGTTTGTCCTTCCAATCGGCAGCGCAGCCGGGCCTCGGGCCAATCGTAGACCTCGGCCACGGAATCCTGGCGCGAAATGACGAGACGTCGCCCGTTGGCACTGAAGTCCGGAAACGTGAACGCGCGGGCATCGGGTGGCAGTGCGATCCGCACCCGGTGCCAGGTCGAAGCGGGGCTGGCGCCGTCATGGGTCCAGAGGACCGCGCCTTCCTTGCTGGTGGTGAGCAGTTCTCCGTTGTTTTGGAAGGCGACGAACGCCATTTCAGGCAGGGCCTGTTGGGCCACGAGACGGCCGGTCCCGGTTTCCCAAATGGAGAAGCAGGCGCGGCTCGCAACGGCCACGAAGCGTCCGTCAGGGCTGAAGCTGGGGAACTCGCCTCCCTGAGGCTGCCCGGGTGGCGCGTGAAGCAGGCGGCACTCCTGCGGCACATGGACGCGCAGCCGACCCACACCCCGCGAGTTCATAACGGCCAGCCATTGGCCGTCCGGGCTGAAACCCAGGGGGCGGCCGACCTTCGTTTCCAGCCAAGGCATGGCCAGCGGCGGGTACCACAAGCGCAGGATTTGGTCCCAACAGGTGGTGGCCATCAACTCGGTCTTCGGGTGATACCACGTCACTACCGTTTCCCGCTGGTGCCCCGGCAGCAGAATCTCCACGTCGGCCGAGAGGTTCCAGACGCGCGCTTGCTGGTCGTCGCATCCGATGGCCACGACCGGTTCGCTCCCATGCCAGGACAGGCCGCTGGTAGCCGTCGTAAAGACGTGGTCCGCGACCTTGGTGCCGTCGACGAAACGCCAGACGGTCGTCCGA
>JAEUHG010000215.1 GCA_016795425.1 Verrucomicrobiales bacterium | reverse complement strand
AAACCGCGCGGCCCACGGGCGCCGAGAGTCGGGACCTGCGTCAGGGAGGGCTGACCGTCGAGTCGTTGGCGTTCACCGCGGCAGGGTGGACACGATGCTGGGGCGGGCGGCTTCGGCGCGTTCGATCTCTTCCCACGAAGGGGCCGCCCAAAAGTAAAGGGCATGATGGAGTGGCTCGGGTGGTTGGTATCTGGCGAGGATCCCTGTGGCGATCAGGACATTTCCGTCCTCGGAGAAGTTCACATCGGCGACTCCGTCCTTCACCGCGAGACGCACCAGTTCCAGTCGGGTCGCCACATCCCAGATGGCGACGAATCCCAAACTCTTCTCTCCTGACAGGTGCATTCCCCCGAGGATCAATCGATGCCCCTCCTCCAGGAATTGGACCGTGTTGAGCTGACCGCGCCGGTCTCCCAGCGTGGCCATCGGCTCCAACGTCCGGGCATTACAAACACGTGCATAGCCGTCCGCGCTGCTGGCCGCGAACAGGCCGGCATCCGGGCTGAAACGGACTTGGGTCACCCTTGGAAGGCCGAGATTGCCGAGCTTCTTCTCCAGGGAATGCGTATCCAGCCAAGTGATCTCACCCGCTTTGGAGGCCGTCAGCGATTGCCGTCCGTCCGCCGAGAGGATGCCTCGCCACCGGAGAAATGCCTCGGGGTCGAAGGCTGGAAACGAGCGGAGTTCCCGTGCCGTGGCGAGATCCCATTCCGTGACCCGCTCGTTTTCGGCGTCCAGGACCATCAGTGTGCCGCCGTCCGGCGAGAAGCGAAGGGGATCCACCCGGCCGGGATGGCTGCCGAACTCCAGGATCCGGCGGCGCTCCAGGACGTTCCACACCTCGACCCTGCCGTGGGTCGAACCGGCGGCAAACCATCGGCCATCCTTCGAGAAGTGTCCGCTGACCAGTTTCCGCGCCAGCGTGAAGAGCTTGGTCTCGGATTGGAATGTGCTCCCGTGGCGCTGACTCACGGCGCCGTCTGCGGTGGCCGTGAGGATCGTCCGGTTGTCCGCAGCCAGTTGCCATTCCAGCACGTCTGTGCCGAAAGGCGCCCGCAGGGGTTGTGGGGGTTTCGAATCGGGGGCGAGGTCCCAGGCAAGCACCGAGCCTTCCGATGACAGGGTCAGAACCGTCCGGGCGTCCGGCAGGAAGGTGATGCCCTTCGGCGTTCCGTGGCGCCATCGCAACGGCGGCAGGGCCCGGGCACCTTGGGACAGGTCCCCCACATCCCAGGCACGGAGGGATCCCCTGGAACTGAAGGCCGCGAGCGTCCGACCGTCAGGAGCCACGGCCATTCGGCTCAATGTCCCTCCGTCACCGCTTTCGAGGGGCGGGCTCAGTTCCCTGCCCGTCAGGAGGTCGAAGGCCCGGATCACCCAGGGATCGGCTTCCTCCAGGGCGAACAGCGTGTGTCCGTCCGGGGCGACGATCGCCTGGACGAATCCGCGGTGCTTCGAGGAGAGGCTCCACCGAATCGCGCCCGTGCCGACATCGATCACCGTAAGCGGGTGCAGGTACCCCGCCACGGCCACCGTACCGCCATCCGCCGAAACCGCGAAATCAGAGGCAAGCGTCGAGGGTTCATCTCGGGCCATCCCATTGGTGAGGGTCGTCACGAGGGTCAGATCGGAGACGCGCCACACATCGAGGCGGGCTCGCGGCTTGCTTGGGCTTCCACCCGGGACAGCCCCCATGCAGAAAAGAGTCTGGCCGTCGCCGGACCAGGCCATCCGAAGTCCGGCAGAAAGCCCGTTGGAGATCGTCCCCACCGATCGCCGGGTCGCGACCTCCTGAATCCGGATCGTGGAACCGGCTTCGAAAGAGATCTGCGTGCCGGAGACCGACGACTGTGCGTGAGCGATCAGTCCACCGCGCGGGGCGAACGCGATGCCGAGGATCCGGTTCGAGGATGGCATCGCGATCTCGACTGCCCTGCGCGGCGCCCGCAGATCGGTGATGTCCACCAATTCAATCCAGGCACGGTCCGCGGTATGGTGACGGGTCGCGAACCATCGGCCATCCCGAGCGAAGTATCCGGCGTCGGTGGGGGCGCGGGAGAAATCGGCCGAGGCGGCGACGCGGTGAACTTCGAACGACGCGTCGTCCTGCATCTGCTGCCAAAGATGGCGCCACTCCCAGCCGGGTCGGTGGGTCTGTCCCGGACGGGGAAAATGACGTGCGAGGAATTCGCGGGCCCCTTCGAAGTTGCCCTTTTCGACGGCCTGGTGGGCCAGGTGGATGTCGGTGGCGTAGATCCGCCGTTCGGCCTGCTGATGCTCGGCCTTCTCCCGCTCCAGCAACTCGCCCACGCGCCGGCGCGCTTCCGCTTCCTGGGTCAACGCCTGCTCGGCCACCTCGCGCAAACGTGCCTGGTCGTGCTCGGCCTGGGTCATCGCCGCCAGCGCCTGGGTCTTCCGGACCGCCTGGTGCACCGCGACCCCCAGACCCGTGAGCACCGCGACGGCCACGATCCCGGCCGTGGCGAAGGCACCGCGGTGCCGGCGAAGGGTCTTCCGCACGCGATACCCGAAGCTCGGCGGCCGGGCCGTCACCGGCTCGTTGTCCAAATGCCGCTTCAGGTCCGCCGCCAGGCCGTTGGCCGTCTCGTAGCGCCGGGTGCGGTCCTTCTCCAGGCACTTCATCACGATCCAGTCGAGGTCGCCCTGGAGCCGTGTGTTGAGTGCGGACAGCTCCTCGCCGCGGTTCTTCGCCAGGACCGTCTTCTGCTCGTGATCCAGCGTGCTCAGGCGCGCCGAGGGGCGCTCCGGTTCCTCCTCGGCGATGACGCGTTGCATCTCGCCGTAGCCCAGGCTCCGGAGCCGTTTCTCCGGGAAGGGGGTGCTGCCGGTGAGCAGTTCGTAGAGCAGCACGCCCAGCGAATAAATGTCGCTGCGGGTGTCCACGTCCATGCTCGTCAGCTCGGCCTGTTCCGGGCTCATATAGGCCGGGGTGCCGATCATGGTGGCGTGCTGGGTGAAGAGGGTCTTCTCCGTGAGCTTCTGGTTCGTGGCCTTCGCAATGCCGAAATCGATCACCTTCGGCATGGGCTTCCCGTGGTGCTGCGTGACGAGGATGTTCGAGGGCTTGAGGTCGCGGTGGATGATCCCCTTTTGGTGCGCGCTCTGGACGGCCTGGCAGACCTGGATGAAGAGGTCGAGACGGTCCCCGGCCGGGAGCCTGGCCTTGTCGCAGAACTCGATGAGGGGCACGCCCTGAACAAGTTCCATGACGAAATAGGGACGGCCGGAGTCCGTGGTGCCGCCGTCGAGCACGCGGGCGATGTTGGGGTGATCCATCATCGCCAGGGCCTGGCGTTCCGCTTCGAAGCGGGCGACCACCGCCTTGGTGTCCATGCCGAGCTTGATGATCTTGAGCGCCACACGGCGGCGGACGGGTTCCTCCTGCTCGGCCATGTAGACCGCGCCCATGCCGCCCTCGCCAATCTGCTGGAGCAGCTTGTAGCGCCCGATCCTCGTGCCCAGGCCCTCCTGGACGGTGGCCTCCACAACCGTGTTCTCCGGTTGAGTCAGGCCCACCGGCCGGGCCTCGAAGAAGTCGTCCGCGCTGTCCGCCGCGGCCAGGAGGCGTTGGACCTCCTCGCGCAGCGCGGCGTTGTTCTTGCAGGCCACGTTCAGGTAGTCGGCGCGGGAGGCGGGCGGAAGCGCCTTCGCAGCGTTGAAGATCGTCTCGAGGGCTGGAGGGGTGTCTTTCATGGGGCGAACACGGTGGTGCTTTCACCCTGCCATGCGACGTTTCGGAACCAATGCCCTCATCCGGGTGAAGAAAACCGCGGACCGTTTAGCGCGAGGACTGGATCTGGCTGAACAGCCAGGCTTTGGCGAACGACCAGTGACGTTCCACGGTGGCCTCCGAGAGGCCCAGCGCTTCGGCTGTCTCGCGGTTGGTCATTCCCACGAAGTACCGCAGCTTGACTACTTCGGCCTTGCTCGGTTCCTCCCGTGCCAACCGTTCCAGCGCTTCGTCCATCGCCACCAAGTGCTCTTCGCGGACGCCGCCCGGGATTTCCACGGCATCCAAGTCCACCCGCTCGAGTGCGCCGCCGTGGCGGATCCGGAGTCGACGCCGGGCCTTCTCGACCAGGATCCGGCGCATGGATTCGGCGGCGGCGGCGAAGAAGTGGCGCCGGCTGTCCCAGTGCTGCGGGTCGGAACCCGCGAGCCGCAGCCATGCCTCGTGAACGAGCGCGGTGGCCTGGAGCGTCTGGCCGGGCTTCTCCCGCTGCATTTTTCCCGCCGCCAGACGGCGCAATTCGTCGTAGACGAGCGGCAGCAACTGGTCCGCGGCCTTCGGTTCGCCGGCCTCGATCGCATGAAGGAGCTGGGTGACGTCGGGCATGCGGCGGAAAATAGGGGTGCGCGCGCTGAATGTCAGCAGGCAGCGGGTGTGTCCGCAGCGGGTGAAAGTGCCGGCCCCATCCGCGCCAGGAGGGGACCTTCGGCGAGGATTTGTTTGTGTGCGATGCCCTGACCGGCACCTCACGGTGCTCGGCCGGTCAATCCATCATCCTTGCGGAAAAGGGTCGGATATCGGTTTACTGGCGCGCTGTTCGCGCGGGGCTCCCATAGCTCAAATGGATAGAGCAGCGGTTTCCTAAACCGTTGATCCAGGTTCAATTCCTGGTGGGAGTACCAGCATTGGTGCCCCTCGGCAGATGCGGGTTGCGCTTCTAAAACGAGACTCGCCGTTACTGGCGGAGCCCTTTCGACCTTGGTGCCGTTATGCCGGACGGGCGCCGTCGATCCAGATGTTCGCCCGAGAAGCTCAACCGGTGTTCGCGACCCACGTGGGCGTGAATCGCATTCGCGACTGTCTCCCGTATTTGGCCGATAGCTCTCAGCGCTTTTGT